>CAKTVB010000011.1 GCA_934621295.1 uncultured Collinsella sp. | reverse complement strand
TGTCGTGCTTCACCCTCAAGTCGACACGCATAAAAAGCCTCCCATTTCTCATGTCCAAGAAATGGGAGGCAGTTCATGACATGCAGGGGTTTCGAAACTCATGCTTTAGCCCCGTTAGCGCAAACGCTCGATCTCCACGCCGCAAGACGCAAGCGGCAGGCCCACGGGCGCCCAAGGCTTCTCAATCTTCACGCGCACGCCCAGGAGCAGCGGATACCGTGCGAGCAAGGCCTGCGCCACGCCCTCTGCTGCCGCCTCGATGAGCTTGAAGGTATGCTCTCGCATATAGCTGTCCACATCGTGGCAAACAGCGCCATAATCAACCGATGCGTTCAGATTATCGTTCTCCCCCGCCGCGCGCAGATCGGCGTAGAGCACCAGCGATACGACGAATTTCTGCCCCAACGCGTTTTCCTCGGGGTACACGCCGTGATTGGCAAAGACCTCAAGACCGTCAATCAGAATGCGGTCGGCATGGGAAAGCTGGTCGGACGTTGCGCGAACGATTGAGGTTCGTGTCGCCGGGACATTTGCGCCATCGCGACGCGCAAGCTTGGCCCCCTCGATCGGCGTTGTGCTATCGGGCAATTTCTTGCTGCTCATGCGAATCACTCCTCCAATGCGGTTCGCATCGGCTAGATGCGCACCGCCATGTTCTTCTTCTCTTCCGGCCAGTAGCAGGTAGCACGCGCAGGGCATGCGAAACAAGGACGAGACCGATGATCGGCCTCGGCAATTACGCGGACCAGACGACTTGGCATAGAGGAACGCGCGCGCGATACTGCAGCGGAGTCGTCGGCACGATGACCTCGCACCGCCTCGACGATTGCGTCCACCTCGGCGGAAGAGAATCTCTGTTCAGGCACTACCGTACCCAAAATCCGGCGCGCTATCTCGGCACCTGCCGCATCATGGGAAATGCCCTCGGAATATTCAGCCGCACGGCCAATGTCATGCAAAAGCGCCGCAGCGTAGACCACGTCCTGCGCAAGACCAAGGCCGTCCTCAAGGTTGATAATCCACGCCACGCGCGCCACATCCAGCAGATGGGACGAACCGTGCCGGCAGTAGACGCGCTGCGCCTCCGCAGCCTCGATAGCAGTCAGGTTTTCTTGAAACAAGGGGTTAGCCCAAATCGCGTCGACACGCGGCATGCTCTCAAGCAACGCTAGCGCTCCAGCATGCGGAAAAAGCGCTCCTCAAGGGCGGGGTCGTTCTCAAAGCATCCGCGTCGCGCAAGCGTCACCGTAGTAGTGCCAGGCTTCTGCACGCCGCGCATGGTCATGCACATATGCTCGGCTTCGATAAGGACGATTGCGCCCTCGGGAGCCAGGTACTCCATCAACGCATCGGCAATCTGCGCAGTGAGCTGCTCTTGCAGCTGCAAACGGCGCGCGTAGACCTCGACCGTACGCGCGAGCTTCGAGAGACCCGCCACGCGACCACGCGGGATATAGCCGATGGCCACACGGCCATAAAAGGGAAGCATGTGATGCTCACACATGGAGTAGAACGTGATATCACGCTCAATCACCAGGTCGTTCGAATTCACCGCAAAGGTGCGACTCAGATGCTCGGAGGCGTCCGACTCCATGCCGCCGGCAAGCTCCTCCCACATGCGCGCTACGCGGTCGGGGGTCTCCACGAGGCCCTCGCGCGCCGGGTCTTCGCCAATCCCCTCGAGCAGCAGACGAATCGCTTCTTTTACCTTTTCCGAATCGACCATGGGGGCCTTTCCTACTCCATTGTGTGGGTGCTGTATACCGCTTCGTCGCGCCAGAGCTCGACCGCATCCGCAAGGCTCACGTCTTCGGAGGCGGCACGGGCACGCGTCGCGTTCATGTCGATGATACGTTGATTGGACGATCCGCGAAAGCGCAGCGAGATGTCATGCAAATCCTGCACGAAAGGACCGTCAACCAGAATATCAATGCACGCAAGAAGGCGATCGGTGACGTCGGTACGATGCGTGCCGCCTGGCATAAGCGCATCAAGCGTGTCTCCCGTATAGCACCAGATGGTCTTGCCCGAATCCGCAGGATACGCTGCACGCACGCGCTCGACAAAGTCCACAAGGCCCACCTGGTTCTCCGGCTCCATCGGCTCGCCGCCCAACAGGGTAAGGCCGTCGCAAAACGGATGGTCGATGCTTGCGATGATTTGGTCGGCAACCTCAGACGTAAACGGGTCGCCGGCAGCAAAATCCCATGCCACGGCATTGAAGCAGTTCTTGCAGCCGCGGCGACACCCGCTGACGAACAGCGTGGTACGAACCCCCTCGCCATTGGCGATATCAAAGTATTTGATAGCCGAGTAATTCATAACGCCTCCCCCGGAACGTCTCCCGCCTTACGCTCGCTAGACAAACATGCTACAGATGAATTGATGGGGCCGCGAAAACAGCCCCATCAATTCTTGCAGACAGAAAGACCGCGCCCCTATCAATCTCTTACAGGTGCAAAACGCGGTCGCGAATCTCCTCAGTGCGGCCCTGGTTCCAGAACTGCGTACCAATGTAGCCGCAGGTACGACGAGCCACGTTCATCTTTTCCTGATCGCGGTTACCGCAGTGAGGGCACTCCCACACCAGCTTGCCGTCGTCTTCCACGATCTTAATCTCGCCGTCGTAGCCGCACACCTGGCAATAGTCACTCTTGGTGTTGAGCTCGGCATACATGATGTTGTCGTAGATGTACTGCATCACGCGGATAACGGCCTTGAGGTTATCCTGCATATTGGGAACCTCGACGTAGGAGATAGCGCCACCGGGACTCAGACGCTGGAACTGGCTCTCGAACTTGAGCTTGTCAAAGGCGTCGATTTGCTCGGATACATGCACGTGATAGCTGTTGGTGATGTAGCCCTTGTCGGTCACACCGGGGACGATACCAAAGCGGCGCTGCATCGACTTGGCGAACTTGTACGTCGTGGACTCAAGCGGCGTGCCATAGAGCGAAAAGTCGATGTTGCTCTCGGCTTTCCATTCATTGCACTTGTCGTTCATGTGCTGCATGACCTGCATCGCAAAGGGCGTACCCTCCGCCTCGGTGTGGCTGTGGCCGGTCATGTACTTGACGCACTCATAGAGGCCCGCATAGCCGAGCGAGATAGTCGAGTAGCCGCCATACAGCAGCTTATCGATGGTCTCACCCTTCTTCAGACGCGCAAGGGCGCCGTACTGCCACAGAATCGGAGCGGCATCGGACAACGTGCCCTTCAAGCGGTTGTGACGGCACATGAGCGCCTTGTGGCACAGCTCCAAGCGCTCATCGAAGATCTCCCAGAACTTATCCATGTCCTGATGCGACGAGAGCGCCACGTCGGGCAGGTTGATAGTGACAACACCCTGGTTAAAGCGGCCGTAGTACTTAGGCTTGCCCGGCTCCCAGTTGCCGGCATTCGCCACGTTGTCGTAGCCGTTACCGGATCGGTCGGGAGTCAAGAAGCTGCGGCAACCCATACAGGTGTAGCAGTCGCCATTGCCCTCGGTCTCACCAAAGGACAACTTGTACTCGCGCATCTTCTTCTCGGAGATATAGTCGGGCACCATGCGCTTGGCGGTGCACTTAGCGGCAAGCTGCGTGAGGTAGAAGAACGGAGAGTCCTCGGCCACGTTGTCGTCCTCGAGCACGTAGATGAGCTTGGGGAACGCCGGGGTGATCCACACGCCCGCCTCGTTCTTCACGCCCTCATAACGCTGGCGCAAGGTCTCCTCGACAATCATGGCGAGGTCATGCTTCTCGGACTCGGAACGCGCCTCATTGAGATACATGAACACGGTGACGAACGGGGCCTGACCGTTGGTGGTCATAAGGGTTACAACCTGGTACTGGATGGTCTGAACGCCACGGCGAATCTCGTCGCGCAGACGCTCCTCCACAACCTCGTGCACCTTCTCCTTGGGAGCGTTCACGCCGAGCTCCTCGAGCTCACGGGTCACCTCGCGACGAATCCTTTGGCGGCTCACCTCGACGAAAGGCGCCAGATGCGTCAGCGAGATGGACTGGCCGCCGTACTGGGAAGATGCAACCTGGGCGATGATCTGCGTGGCGATGTTGCACGCCGTCGAGAAACTATGCGGCTTCTCGATAAGCGTGCCCGAGATGACCGTGCCGTTTTGCAGCATGTCCTCAAGGTTCACCAGGTCGCAGTTGTGCATATGCTGAGCAAAGTAATCCGAGTCATGGAAGTGGATGAGGCCCTCGTTATGGGCGGCCACGACGTCGGCGGGCAGCAAGACACGCTGGGCCAAGTCCTTGGAAACCTCGCCGGCCATATAGTCGCGCTGTACCGAGTTGACGGTGGGGTTCTTGTTTGAGTTCTCCTGCTTGACTTCCTCGTTGTTGCACTCGATGAGCGAGAGGATTTTGTCGTCGGTAGTGTTCTTGGTGCGCTTGAGGCTCTGCACATAGCGATAGATGATGTAGTGGCGAGCAACCTCGTAGCGGTCGAGACGCATGATCTCGTCCTCGACCATATCCTGAATCTCTTCGACGGAAACGGTGTGGCCGGCCTTCTCGCAGGCATCGGCAACGTTTTGCGAGGCATAGATAACCTGACGCTCGGTCAGGCGATCGGACTCCTTGACCTCACGGTTCGCCGCTCGAATCGCGTTGCTGATCTTCTCGATGTCAAACGTAACTTCTACTCCGCTGCGCTTGATGATCTTCATGAAGCTCGTACCTCTCGTCCTCTTCTTCAAGGCGCACGAACGTCGCGGGTCTCTCCCGCCTTCTTGCGTCTTCTCTATTCGTTGAAAGACTTTACGCTCGCGTGCGGACAGATCCCCGCCTTGCTCACGGAGCAGCAAGGGGAAGCGTCGTAACTCGCTTGGCAAACGTGAAGTCATATCTTACGGTGCGTCGATACCTATCATACGACAAGTTGCTCACCCTATATAATGTTTTCTTATTTATGGTCAACACTATATATTGTGTTTTAGCAGGTCAACGGCGTGAGAAAGATACCGAAAATATTTGCACTGCCCCCACTAGCATTTTTATTCCGCGCGCCCCTAACACGTGACCTGCAGTTTGACCGTTAAGCATACTGGACATATTCCTTTTAGAAATCTTCCAAAACCTCACGAGTCCCGCGCTGAACGGCGTTAAAAAAGCACTTGACCTATATGTTGTGCGTTCACCGAGAGAAGGGCGCGCCAAACCGCATTGATTCGGCGCGCCCTCCAAATCGAAGGTTATGGATGCGAAAGCACGCGGCTACTTCGCGGCATGGCGACGACGAGCGATCTCGCCCGCGGCGATAGCGGCAGCACCGGCGCCGGCAACAACGACGATTCCCTCGAGAGTCGCATCACCTGTCTGCGGCAGCGTGGCAACCGCGGCGTGCGATGCGACAGTAGAACCGCTCGCCGCCGGCTGGGACGCAGCGGCCGCATTGCCCTTGCCCTCTGCCGGAGCCCCCGCCAAGGATGCGTCGGACGCAGAACCCGAGCCCGTGGCCGTGCCAGAGCCTGCAGCCTGCGAGCACTTGTTGTAGCACTCGAGCGCCGCATCGTAGTTGGCCTGCGCGGCATCAAGCTCATCTTTTGCCTGCTGCTCCGCAGACACAGCGCTGTCGTATGCGGCCTGCTTCGCCAACGTGTTCGCATGGGCGGTCTCAAACGCCGCTTTGGCAGAGGTGAGCGACTTCTCCTTCGCCCGCAAGCCGATTTTAGCCTTGATGGCGTTGACTTCCGCCTGAGCAACCTGCGCGCTCAGCTCGGCCAGCTCCTTGTTTGCGCGCTCAGCGTGCTGCTTCGCCGCATCCAAATCGGTACGGGACTGATCGACTTTCTGCTTTGCAGCCGCCTGCGCCGCGCGAGCCTCCTCGAGTTTTTGCGCTGCCTGCTGGGCCGCCTGCTCGGCGTTCTCGGCAAGCTTAGAGGCGGACTCCGCCACCTTGCGCGCCGCCTCCATTACGGTATAGGCGGCAGCCTCGGCGTCCTTTGCAACCTGCAGCTGGACACCCGCCGCGTCCATGGCAAGCTTCGTTGCCTTCTCGGCAACCTCAGCGCCCACCATGAGCACGCGGGCAGCATCCAAGTTCTTGGCCGCCACCGCAAGCTGGGCATTTACGATATCGAGCCCTGCCTTCGCCTCTTCGTACTTTCGGGTGAGCTCGCCCGGAATCTTCACGCCAAGCACGGTCTTGCCGTCAATCTGCTCGTCGAGTTTCTTAAGCTCGGCCGCATGCTCTGCGTCGTAGGAGGAAACGGCCGACTTCGCAGCATCGACGGCGGCTTGTGCGTCCTGCTGGGCTGCCCCCTTTTGATCGAGAACCCGCTGGGCTTCGTCCCTTTTCGCCTCGGCCTGCTCGGTCGCCTGCTTCGCCTGCTTAAGAGCCTCCTCGGCATCGTCAAGCTTCTGCTTGTACTCGTCCAAATGGTCGATGGCGTCCAGCTGAGCGCTCACGTTGTCGAGTTCTGCCTGATCGGTATCGAGAGCCGCCTTCGCCGCATTGAGATTGTCGCTTGCGGTCTGCTTTGCCGCCTGGGCATCGGCCACATCCTGCTTTGCCTGAGCCAGGGCCTCATCAAGCGGCACTTTCACGGCATTCGCGCTGTCGAGCGCGGCCTGGGCGGCAGCAACCTCCTCTGCCTTGGCATCTTGCTTCGCCTTCAGGCCGTTGAGGTTGGATTCAGCGGAATCGAGCGTCTTCTTGGCCTCGTTCTTCACCGATTGAAGGACCCATTTGCTGTCCTTGATGGCGTCGTAGTAGGACTTCGCGGCATTATATACAGCCTGGGAAGCGCTCACCTCGGAGTCGATCTTCGACTTCTCCTTTTGTCGTGCGGCAAGGGCGGTCTGAGCATCCTTCACCGCCTGTGTCGGGGCGACCAAATTGTCCTCGGCGGTCTTCTGGGCCGCCTGCGCCGCATCGAGTGCCGCGTCAGCACTATCGAGCGCCGCTTGATCGTTTTCAACCTGCTGCTTTTCGTCCGCGACTTTGCTCTCAAGCTCGGCCTTTCGCGTGCGCAGCGCCTGAACCTGCGACGCATCGCCCGCCGTCTTCGAGGCCTCCTCATAGAGCGCGCGGGCGTCATCGGCCGCCTGCTGCTTTGCCTGCTGATTTGCCACCGCATCGTTATACGAGTTTGCCGCGGCATCGAGGGCGGCTTGCGCCGATGCGACATCAGCCTTTGCAGCATCAAGCGCGGTGTTCGCCTCGTCAACCTTCTTCTCAAGATCGTCATGCCCCTGGTTAATCTCGTCGCGGCGCGCGTTGGCGTCGTCCAAAGCTTTCTTAGCCTTGTCGTATTTGGCCTGCGCGTCCTTCTGACGATCGACCATGCCGTTGTACCAATTCTCGGCGTTTTCGAGATTCTTCTTGGCGGTCTCGAGCGCACTTACCGCGGCATCGTGCTTCGTGCGTGCATCATCAAACTTGCCCTGCGCCTTTTTGCTTTGAGCGCTCGCCGTCTCCCAAAGTTTCTGGGCAGCATCGTAATTCTTCTGAGCCAGATCGGCCGCCGCCTTAAGGCTGTCGACGGAATCGTTTGAAAGACCAGCGAGAGCCTGAAGGCGCTGCACCTCAAGCGTCGCCTTGGCGTGTTCGGCTTTAGCAGCTTCGAGCTCGGCGGTCTTCTTCACGACCGCACGGTCGGCCTCCTTGACCTCATCGCTCTTCTCGGTCCACTCCCCCTCGACATCCTTGAGATGCTGCTGAGCCGCCTCGTTGGCAGCCGCAGCCTCGTCATAGGCAGCTTGGGCAGCCTCGAGATTCGCCGCAGCCTCCTTCTCTGCCGCCTGGGCGGCTTCAAGATCGGTTGCGGCATTGCCGGTCGCATCGCGCTTGGCCTGATAATTCGCCTTCGCTTTATCGAGCTTGGCCTTGGCATCATCGAGATTCTTCTTGCAGGCAGAAAGCGACATGGTGCCACCCTGGCACTCCTCGTAGCAGCCAGCAAGCACCAAGTCGTTATTGGTCTGCGCCATTGCAGCGGTGGAAAGCATGGGGGAAAGTGCGAATCCGGCCGTTATCACCGCGGCAACCGTCGGCTTGAAGTAATTCTTCTTGGAAGAGGCCATGATGCACCTTTTTCTCCGTTGCGTCGCAGCTGCTGAAGCGGCATGTGTCCATTAATTTCACTGCGAAAGAATACTCCTCGAGCTTTTCTTCAACAATGGATAAATAGACCACATATGTAGAGAAACGTACAATTGATGCGTAATCGACAAATAATGATTTGCCCGATGGAAGCGACGCCAAGAAACAAGCCAAGCAAGCGCACCCCTGTCCTCACCCGATCCAAAATGAAGCAGAAAATCCTGTTTGGGCCGCCTTAAGCACGTGCTAAATGGGATTTTCCGCTTCATTTGGAAAAGCACCCGGGTCCGCACGGGGCGCCCCTCCCAGGACACCTGCCGCTGGCGCCACCGGTGTCCTCCCCGGATCCCGCGCGCGGCCGCGCCGCCCGCACTCGCCGCGGCACGTGCCGCGCCTTGCGCGCTGCGCTGGAAAACGCCCCGCGTTTCCCCAGTTCCGCGCCGCCAATGCGGTCCGAACCCGGTCCCCCTCAACGAAAAGGGCCCCTCCGGGAAGGAGGGGCCCTTGGGCGATCTGGAGGCGAAGCCCGGATTCGAACCGGGGGTAAAGGCTTTGCAGGCCTCTGCCTTACCACTTGGCCACTTCGCCGTCGATATGAAAAGGGCCGATTCGAAAACCGGCCCGATGCATGCGATGGAGCGGACAACGGGGCTCGAACCCGCGACCCCAACCTTGGCAAGGTTGTGCTCTACCAACTGAGCCATGTCCGCTTGCGGGTTATTAATATACGCGATGCCGCGGGCGGGCGCAAGGAGTTTTTTAAA
>CAKTVB010000010.1 GCA_934621295.1 uncultured Collinsella sp. | reverse complement strand
ACCCCGGAGGAGTTCCGGAGCCGGCCCCTTGCGGCGTAGTTCTTATTTAAGCCGTCCAAGTTTTGGGACGCAGTTCACGAATTCGCTTTCCTGGGCTTTTCGCATCTCTACTTTGAAAGAACGCCTCAACCTACCTATAACCGTCTTTTTTAGATTGCTCCAGCGGTTTCGGCTGCGGCTTCATGCGTCAGAGGCGAACCAGCGCGTGGATTTCCACCACCTAGGCGCCGGCCTTCCACGCAGCTACGCGGTCGCGAAGCCATTGGGCCCACTGGTCGATTCCCTCGCCTGTCTTGGCGCAGATAGGGATGATGGTGGCGTTGGGGTTGCGCATGAGGATGTTCTCTCGCGCGCGCTCCATGCTAAAGGTGTCGAATATCGGCAGCGCATCGATCTTGTTGATAAGCACGACGTCACAGATGGAGAACATGAGCGGGTACTTGAGCGGCTTGTCGTCGCCCTCAGGCACCGAAAGGATCATCGCGTTGGAGCAAGCTCCCGTGTCGAACTCCGCGGGGCACACCAGGTTGCCCACGTTTTCGAGAATCGCCAGGTCAACATGCTCGGCATCCTCGCCAAGCAGCGCGTCCAGACCCTGCTCGGTCATATAGGCGTCCAGATGGCACATGCCGCCGGTATGAAGCTGGATGGCGCGGGCACCGGTTTGGGCGATTGTCTTTGCATCGACGTCCGAATCGATATCTGCCTCCATAACGGCCAGGGACATCTCGTCACGCAGGGCCTCGATTGTGCGCGTGAGCGTCGTGGTCTTGCCCGAACCCGGGCTCGACATCAGGTTGAGCAGGAACGTCCCCTGCGTGCGCAGGCGCTCGCGCAACTCATCGGCATGAGCATCGTTATTCGCAAACACGCTCTGCTTGATCTCCAGCACTCGTACGTCTTCCATACACTGCCCCTTTTCGCTCGACAGGCACACGGCGCCGCACGCCCGGCCGTTGTTCATTCCATTAGCCCATATGTTGACACATTGTCAACAATATTCAAGGGCAAAAGCCCGGATGCCTTTCCTTTCCGCTGCTCACTGCCGTAATGCCGGGGTATCATGTGTCTCGTTCCAAATTCGTAAACCCTAGGAGAGCCCCATGTCCAACAATCGCAAGATGCTCAAGATCTTGAGCCTCGTCCAAATTGTCTTTGTCGTCCTTTGCTTTGTGATGGCGTCCCTCATCTTCAACGGCACCCCGCGCGTTGAGGGCGATGCCGATATCCCCACCTTCCTGATGGCGAATCTCGACGCCGTCCTGTGCACGGTCGCCGCTTTCCTTACGGCATTCTGCGCCATCGACGGCATCAAGGGCGCCAACCGACCCACCGCTTTGGGAGCCCATCTTGTTGTCGCCGTCCTGGTGGCCGCCGCAGGCATCGCCGCCTGCATCCTCTCCCCTGCTGTCCAGGGTCTCTCCATCGTCTGCGCGCTTGACGCCGTACTGGCGATCGCTGCGGCTGTCTTCGACAAGAAGGTTCGCGCCGAGGCCGACCGCTAGCCGAGCACGAGAACACACCGGATCCAACACATCCCAAACGCAAGGGTGCCGCTGCGAGAACGTTCTCGCAGCGGCACCCTTTTTCATATCAGCAGCGCATTAGCCCCAAGGATCGCGCTCGAACAGCGGCTCGCGCTCGGGACGACGATCGGAGTACGGATCGTAGCCGTCGTCGTCCTCATTCTCCGCGCGAATAAATGGGTCTTTGGGCTTGAGCGTCGCCTTGGTTTCGGAAGCCTTCTTCTTTTCGTCCTTCTCGCTTGCCATATCCGCTCCTCAATCGTCGTTTGCACCATCCTAGCATGCGCCGCACGCAAAAGGCTCGGCCTCCAGTTGCCTGGAAGCCGAGCCAAATCATGCAAGTCGCGCAGAAACCCGCGGCGCTACTCCTCCGGCGCCTCAAACGGAGCGTCGAGAACCTCGTCGCTCGAGCCCGAAGCCTTGGGCTCCACACTCGCGACCTCGAACTTACCGTTGGAATCCACGTCGAGCGAGATCTTGTCGCCCTCGTGAGCGCGACCGTCGATAATCGCCGCGGCGATAGCGTCTACGACCTCGCGCTGGACCAGACGCTTGAGCGGACGAGCACCAAACACGGGATCCAAACCGCCCACGGCGAGCATTTGCTTGGCAGCGGGCGTGATCTCGAGCTCCATGCGCTCCTTCGCCAGGCGAGCGCGAACATCCTTGAGCTGGATGTCGACGATCTTTTGGATCTGCTCCATGCCAAGCGGATGGAACACCACGATGTCGTCGATGCGGTTAAGGAACTCGGGGCGGAAGGTCTTGGCCATTGCGTCATCAATCTGATGACGCATCTCGGCCTCATCCTTGCCCGAAAGCTCAGCAATCGCACTGGAACCCACGTTGGACGTCATGATGATGATCGTGTTCTTGAAGGACACCTGACGGCCCTGGCCATCGGTCAGGCGGCCATCATCAAGCACCTGCAGCAAGATATTGAAGACATCCGGGTGAGCCTTCTCCATCTCATCGAGCAAGATCACGCTGTACGGGCGACGGCGCACGGCCTCGGTAAGCTGGCCGCCCTCGTCGTAACCCACGTATCCAGGAGGGGCACCGATCAGGCGCTGAACCGAGAACTTCTCCATGTACTCGGACATATCGATACGCACCAGCGCGCGCTCATCGTCGAACAGGCACTCGGCAAGCGCCTTGGCGAGCTCGGTCTTGCCCACGCCAGTGGGGCCCAGGAAGAAGAAGCTACCGATGGGCTTATCGGGGTCGGAAAGGCCAGCGCGGCTGCGGCGCACAGCCGCGGCAACGGCAGACACGGCCTCGTCCTGACCGATGACGCGCTTATGCAACTCGCCCTCGAGATTCTTGAGCTTATCAAGCTCACC
This sequence comes from uncultured Collinsella sp., assembly GCA_934621295.1. Taxonomy (GTDB): domain Bacteria; phylum Actinomycetota; class Coriobacteriia; order Coriobacteriales; family Coriobacteriaceae; genus Collinsella. Next base: position 32,066 of record CAKTVB010000010.1, on the reverse strand, counting down.
CTGCATCATCTTGGAGACGGGCACGCCAGTCCACGCACTCACGACCTCGGCGATTTCGTCGGAAGTCACCTGCTCGTTGAGACCCTCACCGTCCTTGCTCTTCTGCTCCTCGAGCGCCGCCTCGGCCGCCTGGATCTCCTGAGTCAAAACCGGGATCACGCTAAAGCGCAGCTCGGATGCACGAGCCAAGTCGCCATCGCGCGTGGCACGCTCTTCCTCGCTCTTGGCGTCGTCGAGCTTGCCCTTGAGCTCCTGAACGTGGTCAATGGCATTCTTTTGGTTGAGCCAACCGGCCTTTTGCACGTTGAGCTTTTCTTGGACCTCGGCGATCTCTTGGCGCAGCGTTTCCAAGCGCTCCTTGGAGGCGTCGTCCGTCTCCTTCATGAGTGCCTGTTCCTCGATCTGCATCTGCGTGAGCTGGCGCGTGGTGGCGTCAATCTCGACCGGCATGGAGTCTAGCTCCATACGCAAACGGCTCGCGGCCTCGTCCACCAGGTCGATCGCCTTATCGGGCAGGAAGCGGTCGGCGATGTAGCGATCGGAAAGATCAGCCGCGGCAACCAGCGCGCCATCGGTGATGTGCACACCATGGAAGATCTCGTACTTCTCCTTTAAGCCACGCAGGATAGAGATGGTGTCCTCAACGGAGGGCTCGCTTACCAGCACCGTCTGGAAACGACGCGCAAGGGCAGCGTCCTTCTCGATGTACTTGCGGTACTCGTCGAGCGTGGTGGCGCCGATGGCATGCAGGGCACCGCGGGCGAGCGCCGGCTTCAAAATGTTGCCGGCGTCCATGGAGCCCTCGGTGGCACCCGCGCCCACGATGGTGTGGAGTTCGTCGATGAACAAGATGACCTTGCCGTCCGACTTCTCGACTTCCTTGAGCACAGCCTTCAAGCGGTCTTCGAATTCGCCGCGGTACTTGGCGCCAGCCACAAGAGCGCTCATGTCCAGCTCGATAAGATCGCGGTCGCGCAGCGTGCTGGGCACGTCCCCGGCCACGATACGCTGGGCGATGCCCTCGACGATAGCGGTCTTGCCCACGCCAGGCTCGCCAATCAGCACCGGGTTGTTCTTGGTACGGCGCGAAAGAACCTGAATGGTACGGCGGATCTCGTCGGTACGGCCGATCACCGGGTCGAGTTTGCCTGCGCGAGCCAGGTCGCAGATGTTGCGGCCGTATTGCTCCAGTGCCTCGAACTGAGTCTTGTCCTCGGCAGAGGTAACGCGATCATCGCCGCGCAGTTCCTCGTAGACCTGCTCGATGCGCTCGCGCGTGACGCCTGCGTTGTTGAGAATACGCCCCGCGTCGCTCTTGTCCTCGGCGAGTGCCATAAGCAGGTGCTCGGTCACCACAAAGGAGTCGCCCATCTTGGAGGCCTTCTTCTCGGCCTGATTGAGCACGCGGACCATGTCGTTGGAAAGCCCTATCTGTGCACCGTCGCCCGAGACCTTGGGAGCGCCGTCGATAGCCTTCTGCGCAGCCGCCGCGAGTGAGGAGGCATCGGCACCAATGCGTTCGATAATCACAGAGATGTTGCGCTCGCCCGCCCCTAACAGGGCCGCGAGCAGATGCACGGGCTCGACCGCGCCGGCTTGCGCGTCGGATGCGATGCCGATAGCCGTCTGCAGAGCCTCGCGGGAGGTCATTGCCAACTTATCGATTCTCATATATCTCACCTCTCATATAGGTGTTGCCCGCGGCACGGTAACGCTCGCGCCGGGGCTGCCGCCCTACGGGGCGGTGTCCTGTTGTTCGAGAGGTATTGTTACCGGATGTGCCCCGCCTTATACATAAATCTAAGTCTCTCTATATAAGATTTTATGAGTCAGCAGATGCAGGAGCAGCGCGAAATGTGACATCGCCTAGACCGTGCCTGTAAAAAATACGGTTATGAGTAGGTTAGGGCAAAAGGCGTTTGTATCCAGGCTTTTCCACTGCCATTTATGCAGGAAAAACGTCTCGATTGATCTCGTATACTTACACTTTTCGCTTCAATCTACCCATAACCGTATTTTTTCGACAAAGGGGCCCGCTCAAAATCTAAAATCCAATCGGGCGAATGCGTATCGCTGCCTAACTAAGTTCTGTGTGAGGCTAAATTGGCACCCAAGATGAGCTCTCGCCCAAAAGGGACAGCTCCGTTTACGCAAGAAGCCCGCCGGAGCGTTAACTCCGGCGGGCATCACGGTACGAATTGAGCCGAACAGAGAGGGCGTAAGGCTACTTCCAGTCAATGCGTCGCTTCGTGGCATAAGCGCCCGCCACCAGGCCGGCAACAAGCACGACAATAGCCCCCACAACAGCAAGAACGGTCGCCACATAAGATGCCACAAAGGCAACGAGCACAAACAGGAACGCCGCTTCCAAGCAAAAGAGCGCCACCTCATAGCACGCCTGATGCTCACTCTCGCAGCCGCGCGCCTGTGCCGCGGCGTCAAACGCCTCGTTGAGCCGGGGCGACTTACGCATCATGAGCAAGGCGCCCAAAATCATGAAGACAACGCCGATGCATCCAAAGACAGCTTGTACTACCTGCATAAACAGCCCTTACTGACCAAGCAGGCCACGCAGGACCTGTTGGGGATCGCCCGAGCCATCGCGCGGAACGAGCGCGGTGATCTTCTTTTGCATCTTGAACTCGTGCAACTCTTCCTCGAGTTGACGTACGCGGGAGCGAAGCTTCTCGTTCTCGCGCTCGCGCTCTTCCGAACGTTCCTTCATATCGAGGATGCGCACCACGCCGGCCAAATTAATGCCCTCGTCGGTAAGCTGGTTGATGAGCTCCAGGCGCTCGATATCGGCGCGCGAGTACAGGCGCGTGTTGCCGCCCGATCGCTGCGGATTCACCAAACCCTTGGACTCGTAGACGCGCAGCGTCTGAGGGTGCATACCCGTGAGCTCTGCCGCCACGCTGATCATGTACAGCGGCTTATTCCTGTTGTCATCGGCCATGGCCCTCAGCCTGCTTTCAATCGACTACCCCTCCATGGTACACAGTTGGGGTCGCTAGAACTTTGCGAAGTACTTGTTAACTTCCGCGCGGTAATCGCGCGTATCCTCCTCGCGGAGCTTCTCGAATGTCTTGCGCTCGCTATCGGTAAGATGCTCGGGCACAACGACCTCAATCTCGACAATCAAAGCGCCCGTGCGTCCGCGGTGCGAAACGTCCGGCGCCCCCAGGCCCTTGCAGCGGAACTTCTTGCCCGTCTGCGTACCTGCGGGAATGTCGAGCTTGACCTTGGAGCCGCCCGGCGTGGGGACCTCAATCTGGCACCCCAGCGCCGCCTCGGTGTACGAGACGGGAACCGTCATGGTCACGTCGGCGCGCTTGCGCTTGAACAGCGGATGCTCCTGCACGCGCACGGTGACCACCAGGTCGCCGCGCCCGCCGCCACCGGTGCCGTATTCGCCACGGCCCTTAAAGCGCATCTTGCCGCCGTCAACTGCACCGGCCGGAATGGAGATGGTGATAGCCTGGGGCTCGCCCGTCGAGGGAACGCGATAGTTAACCTTTTGGGTCACGCCACGAAACGCGTCGTCGGCCGAGACCTCGACATCGACCGAAAGGTCGCTTCCGCGCGAAGCCCTGCTCCGGGGCTGGCCACCAAAACCGCCAAAGCCCCCAAAGCCGTTGAAGCCCTCGAAGTTCTGCGCCCAGTCCGAACCGCCCACGCCTTCGCCGCGCATAACGCTGCTCAAGATATCGTCCCAAGGAACATTCTGGCTGCTATAACCACGCGCACCGCCAGCACCGGGAATGCCTCCGAAGGCGAGCATCTGATCATACTCTTTACGCTTCTTCTCATTCGAAAGCGTGTCGTACGCCTCAGAGATCTCCTTGAACTTCTGCTCGTCGCCGCCGGCGTCGGGATGGTACTTTTGCGCGAGTTTCCTAAACGCAGACTTGATCTCTTTATCGGTGGCGTTTTTCGAAACGCCCAAAACATCGTAGAACGTCTTATTGCCAGCCATGGTTTGCCCTCCTTTCGAGAGCGAGGATCATCAGATTAAAAGGGCCCCAGGCGAATGCCCGAGGCCCTCAGGTGCTACTCTTCCGAGCCCGTTGCCTCATCGGCCGCCGGCTCGCCTTCCGGCGCCTCTTCTGGAGCCGGTCGCTTCTCACCGCCATAGGTCACGGTCACCATCGCGGAACGCAGCACGTGGCCCGCCATGCGATAGCCCTTCTGGTACACGTCGTTGACCGTCTCGTCATACTGAGACGCATCTTCAACGCGCCCGACGGCCTGATGCTCCAGCGGGTTGAACGCCTCGCCCTTGGGGTCGATGGGCTCCACGCCCTCGTGAGCAAATACATCAAGTAGCTTGGAATGCACCGCGTCCACGCCGTCCACGAACTGGCTAAAATCGTCGGCCATTTCCAGCGTGCGTGCATGGTCGATAGCGCGCTCGATATCGTCGACCACCGGCAGCAGGGCGGTTACGAGCTTCTCGGTAGCGCGGTCACGCTCGGCCAGGCGCTCGTTCGCCGTGCGGCGGCGGAAATTCTCCCAGTCAGCCTGCAGGCGAGCGGTACGCTCGGCAGCCTCGCGAGCCTTGTCCTCGGCGGCCTTCTGCGCCTCGGCGGCAGCATCAAGCTCGGAACGCACGTCGGCGAGCTCCTTTTGAGCCTGCTCGAACTTGAGCTTGAAATCGTCGTCTGCGGCCTGCTCACCAGCACGAATGGCGGCCTCGACCATCTCTTCCTCGGTCATCGTCGCCTCCTCGGCATCAATCGAATCCGTGGCACCAGCGGTCTGGGGCGCATCGTCCTTCTCGTCCGCGGTCTCCACGGCGTCTTCTACAGGAATCTTCACGTCCTTCTCCTCAGAGTCAGCAGAGGCGGCGGTGCCGGCAGCAACGCCGGCACCAGCCTCTGTTCGAGCTTGTTCGGCGGACATGACTAGTTGTTGTCCTTGTCGTCGTCCACGACCTCGAAGTCGGCGTCGACAACGTCGTCATCGCCAGCAGCGGCACCTGCGGCGGCGCCGTCACCCGCGCTTGCCTGCTGAGCGTCGGCGTACACGATCTGCGCCAGCTCATAGGCCACGGACTGCAGCGCCTCGCTGGAGGACTTGATGGCCTCGATGTCAGAGCCCTCGAGAGCCTTCTTGGCGTCGGCGATAGCGGCCTCGGTCTTGCCCTTGAGGTCGGCGTTCACCTTGTCGCCCAGCTCGTTGAGAGTCTGCTCGGTGGAGTACACGAGGGAGTCGGCCTGGTTGCGAACCTCGACCTCTTCCTTCTGCTTCTTGTCTTCCTCGGCATGAGCCTCGGCGTCCTTGACCATGCGATCGACTTCGTCGTCAGAAAGCGCGGTGGAGCCGGAAATGGTGATCTGCTGCTCCTTGCCGGTGCCCTTGTCCTTGGCGGAGACCTTCACGATGCCGTTGGCGTCGATGTCGAAGGTGACCTCGATCTGAGGCACGCCGCGGCGGGCAGCGGGGATACCGGTGAGCTGGAACTTGCCGAGCGACTTGTTGTCACGAGCAAGCTCGCGCTCGCCCTGCAGAACGTTGATCTCGACGCTGGTCTGGTTATCGGCAGCGGTGGAGTAGATCTCGGTCTTGGAGGTCGGGATGGTGGTGTTGCGGTCGATCATCTTGGTCATGACGCCACCCATGGTCTCGACGCCCAGCGACAGCGGGGTCACGTCGAGCAGCAGGATGCCCTCAACGTCGCCGGTGAGCACGCCGCCCTGGACAGCTGCGCCGTCGGCGACGACCTCGTCCGGGTTCACGGACATGTTGGGCTGCTTGCCGGTCATGGTCTTGACGAGGTCCTGGACAGCGGGCATACGGGTGGAGCCGCCGACGAGGATGACCTCGGTCAGGTCGGAGAGCTTGAGGCTGGCGTCACGCAGGGCGTTGGTGACAGGCTGCTTGCAGCGCTCGAGCAGGTCGCGGGTAATCTTCTCGAACTCAGCGCGGGTCAGCGTGTAGTTGAGATGCAGCGGGCCAGACTGGTTCATGGTGATGAACGGCAGGTTGATGGTGGTCTGCTGGGCGGCGGAGAGCTCCTTCTTGGCGTTCTCGGCAGCCTCCTTCAGACGCTGCAGGGCCATGGGGTCCTGACGCAGGTCGATGCTGTTCTCCTGCTGGAACTTATCGGCCATCCAGTCGATGACGCGCTGATCCCAGTCGTCGCCGCCCAGGTGGTTATCGCCAGAGGTGGACAGAACCTCGAAGACGCCGTCGGCGAGGTCGAGGATGGAAACGTCGAAGGTGCCGCCGCCCAGGTCGAAGACGAGGATGCGCTGGTCGGATCCCTGCTTGTCAAGGCCATAAGCCAAAGCGGCAGCGGTCGGCTCGTTGACGATACGCTTGACGTTGAGGCCGGCGATCTTGCCAGCGTCCTTGGTGGCCTGGCGCTGAGCGTCGTTGAAGTAAGCGGGGACGGTGATGACGGCGTCGGTGACGGTCTCGCCGAGGTACTTCTCGGCATCGGCCTTCATCTTAGAGAGGATCATTGCAGAGACCTGCTCGGCGGTGTAATCCTCGCCATCGATGTTGACGACGGCGCGGCCGCCCTGGCCCTCCTTGACCTCGTACGGCACGGTCTTGAGCTCGGAGGTGCACTCGGAGTACTTGCGGCCCATGAAACGCTTGATGGAGAACACGGTGTTCTTGGGGTTGGTGACAGCCTGGTTCTTAGCGGCCTTACCCACAACGCGGTCGCCGTCGGCGCGGAAACCGACCACAGACGGGGTGGTGCGGTCGCCCTCGGCGTTGACGATGATGGTGGGGGCGCCGCCCTCCAGAACTGCCATGGCGGAGTTAGTAGTACCAAGGTCGATACCAAGAATCTTGCCCATGAGAAATCCCTTCTTTTTCTGCTTTTGCGCAACCTCGACCCATGCCAAAGCGCGCTGCGAGCTTTTGTTCGAGATGTAGTGTATCCCCTTATGGGCTCGAATATACAAAATCTAAGTCATTCCATATAAGATTTTTTATTTCTTTGAATGTAGGTCTTGAATCGGGCAGTTCAAACACAGGATTACGCTGCCGAAAGGACTCGTTCCGCAGCGACATGCTGGGCTCAAGAGTCATATAACATACGCCCAATGGAGATTTCGCAAACAGTAAGCCGCCGTTGACTCGGCGAACGGTATGAAGAAGTGCCCTGCAGGGTATTGCAAACCAACGGGCGCGTGGTATGTTTTTGCCCGAATCAAACCGGTGCGCATCGCCTGTAGCGCCGGTCAACAGAGAGGAATAATCATGGCTCATCCCGTAATCGATGCCGACGAGTGCATCTCCTGTGGCGTCTGCGTTGACACCTGCCCCTGTGGCGTTCTCGAGCTCCAGGACGTCGCCACTGTTGTGGACGAGGATTCCTGCGCTGCCTGCGGTGCTTGCCAGGAGGCTTGCCCTGCCGGCGCCATCACCGAGATCGCTGAGGACTAGCATCTAGCCCACGCGAACAACTCGCACGCAAAGAGGCCCATCGCACCATGCGATGGGCCTCTTTTTTGCCAAAAAACGAGGCGAGGCCCAAAGACCTCGCCTCGCCATCTACTCCAGTCCGTCCTCGTAAGGCAAAATCTCGGCCAGATAGCCCTTGGCACGCAAGGCGGCCTCAATCTCGTCGAGCTGCTCCTCGGTCTCGGCGGCGATGCGATGGAAGTGGTATCCGCTCGTCACCGTCATGAGCGGATAGCTCTTGCCCGTGCGGATGCCCTCTAAGTAGCGCTCCACATCACGGCGATTGCGAACGTCCAGGTCGGCGATAATCTTGCCGTAGACGCGGTGGTTGACCATCACGTTGAGCACGGCGCCGCCCAGATCGACAATCGTGTTGAGCTCGTCTCCCAAATCGTCGACACCGTGGTGCACCTTGACCAGGCGTGTGGGAACGCACGGCCGTCCCTCCCCCTCACGCAGCACATAGCCGCGGCTTGTCGCCACCACATCATGGCCGTCGGCACGCAAAAGAGCGATGTCCTGCACAACAACCTGACGGCTCACGCCGGCAGCGCGGGCAAGAGCACTGCCCGAGATGGGGCGAGATGCCCCCTGAAGCTCGCAAATGATTGCCTGGCGACGCTCGTCACCGTTCATCATGCACCGTCCAGCATACGTAGATGCTTCAGCGAAAGATCCAAGATAGGCGCGGAATGAGTCAGCGCGCCGGAGCTGATGAAGTCCACGCCCAGGTCGGCCAGCGCACGGATGTTCTGGGCATCCACGTTACCCGAAGCCTCGACCTTGGCACGGCCGTCGATGAGCTCGATTGCCTGAGCCATGGCGTCGTGGTCCATGTTGTCGAGCATGATGATGTCGGCGCCGGCGTTTGCCGCCTCGCGAACCATGTCCAGGTTCTCGCACTCGATCTCGACAGTACAGGTAAACGATGCATGAGCGCGAGCCATCTGAATCGCCTTTGCCACGCCGCCCGCAGCGTCGATATGGTTGTCCTTGAGCATGACCGCGGTAGAGAGGTTATAGCGGTGGTTAAACCCGCCGCCTGCGAGCACAGCCGCCTTTTCGAACACGCGCATGCCCGGCGTGGTCTTGCGCGTATCCACAAGCTTGGTCTTTGTGCCCTCGAGGGCCTGCGCCATGCGGCGCGTATAGGTAGCGATGCCGCTCATGCGTTGCAGATAGTTGAGAGCAACGCGCTCGCCCGAAAGCAGGATGCGGGCATCGCCCTTAACGGTTGCCAGGTGCTGGCCCGCGCGAACCTCGTCGCCATCGGCCACCGTTGCCTCAACCGTCGTGGCGGGATCGAGCAGCGCGAACGTGCGCGCAAACACATCCAGGCCGGCGATAACGCCATCGGCCTTGGCGATCAGCTGCACCTCGGCCTGACGTGCCTGGGGGCATACCGATGCCGTGCTCACGTCTTCGAACGTGATGTCCTCGCGCAGCGCCTGCAAAATCAGGTCGTCGCCAACCAATTTCATCGCAATGGGATCCATAACCCGCTACGCCTCCTTAGTGTCCGCGTTGATTTGCTCAATGTCCATCGGCGCATCTCCATATGCCACCGGCTCGGCCACGGCAGTGCCAAATTCGCGGCACAATGCGTCGATGCTCAAATTACCTGCCGCCGAAACGCGATGCGCGCCGTCAAACGCCGGCTCGCCCGCAAGCTCCACGCCCAAAGACGCACCGTGCACCATGCTGCATGCAGCGCGGCGCGCGAACACGAGCGACTCCAGCAGACTGTTCGATGCCAGGCGGTTCTTGCCGTGCACGCCGTTGCAACTGGTCTCGCCTGCCGCATAGAGGCCAGGCATGCTCGTTGCCGAATCGCGGTTGACCCAGACGCCGCCCATAAAGTAGTGCTGCGTGGGCACCACGGGAATCGGCTCGTCCACGATATCGCGGCCATCCTCCAGGCAACGCGCACGAATATTGGCGAAGTGCCCGCAAATCACGTCGCGCGGCACCGGAGCAAAGCTCAGCCACTCGTGATCGGAGCCGTCCTTTTTCATCTGGGCCCTAATAGCCGCGGCAACAACGTCGCGCGGTTGCAGCTCGTCGGTGAAGCGCTCGCCCGCCTGGTTGAGAAGCACGGCGCCTTCGCCGCGGCAGCTCTCGGAAATCAGGAAGGTGCGGCCAGGCTGCGGCGAGGCCAAGCCCGTCGGGTGAATCTGCACGTAATCGAGATGTTCGCATGCAATGCCGTGCTGCGTTGCAATGTAGCAGGCATCGCCCGTGAGCTGCGGATAATTGGTTGAATGATCGTACGCGCCGCCAATGCCTCCGCAGGCCCAAAGCGTATGCGTCGCGTGAATCTTAAAGGAAGCGGCCGCACCCACCGAACGTTTGCCAAGTGCTCCGCTCAGCTCATCGGCCGGATCAAGAGAAGCCTCTTCCGTCACCGGAACGGCCACAACGCCCACGCAGGCATCCACACCGTCGCGCGATTCGAGCAGGATATCGACCATCGCCACGTGCTCGAGAATCTTCACGTTGGGAAGACGGCGCACCGCATCCAGCAGCTTGGTGGTGATTTCTTTGCCCGTGATGTCGGCATGAAAGGCGATGCGCGGACGGCTATGCGCGCCTTCGCGGGTGAAGTCGAGGCTGCCGTCCGGCTTGCGCTCAAAGTCGACGCCAAGCGCCAGCAAGTCATTAATCACCGTGCGGCTGGAGCGAATCATGATGTCAACGCTCTCGCGGCGATTCTCGTTGTGCCCCGCACGCAACGTGTCGGTAAAAAACGCCTCGTAGTCATCACCCTCAGGCAGCACGCAGATACCACCCTGCGCGAGCATGGAGTCGCACTCGTCAACGCGTCCCTTGGAAAGCATCACGATCTGCGTATCCTCGGGCAGATTGAGCGCCGCATAAAGGCCGGCCACACCGCAACCGGCGATCACTACGTCGCATGTCATATCCTCGACGCCCTTGCATGCCATATCGACAGGTTCCATCGTATGTGCCCCCTAGCGAGCCGCGTAATCGAGCATGCGGTCGAGCGTGAGCTTTGCCTGCTCTGCCGCCTCGGGCGAAACGCCGATATGCACTTCGCCGACACCGGTTTCGAGACAACGCACGAGCTTCTCGAGCGTAATCATGTCCATGTTCACGCAGGTAGGACGCGTTGCCGGGAAGAAGAACTTCTTGCCCGTATCCTTGCAGCGGCGCTCCAGCTCATACAGCACGCCGGCAACGGTCACGATGATGAACTCGTGCGCGTCGGATTGCTCGGCAAACTTGATGATGCCGGCCGTGGAGCCAATGTAGTCGGCCTCGGCAAGGACATCGGCTTTGCACTCGGGGTGCGCCAGAACGAGCGCCTCGGGATGCGCGTCCTCGACATCGATAATCTGCTCGGGCGTGATGACGTGGTGACGCGGGCAATAGCCTTTGTTAAGGATCACGTGCTTTTCCGGCACCTGCTCGGCAACATAGCGTCCCAGGTTTTGATCGGGAATGAACAGCACGTGTTTTTGCGGAAGCTCGCTTACGATCTTCACGGCGTTCGAGCTGGTCACGCATACGTCGGACCAGCTTTTGATCTCGACGGTGGAGTTGACGTAGCACACGACGGCAAGGTCGTCTCCGTATTGGGCGCGCGCCGCATTCACTGTCTCGTGCTTGACCATGTGCGCCATGGGGCAATCGGCGCCCGGCTCGGGCAGCAGCACGGTCTTGTTGGGGTTGAGAAGCTTGGCAGACTCGCCCATGAACTCGACGCCGCACAAAACGATGGTCTGCTGCGGCAGGGATTTTGCGAGTTTTGCCAGGTAGAACGAGTCACCCACGTAATCGGCCATGGCCTGGACCTCGGGCGACACATAGTAGTGAGCCAAAATCACGGCATCGCGCTCGGCCTTAAGCTTATCGATGGCACGGATCAGCTCCTCCGGCACAAGAGCCGCTCGCTCCGCAGCCGTCGTCGCCGACGCCAGACCCTCCTCGATGTCGCGCGCCAGATCGGCGGCACTTGCCAGTTGCGCCTCAGCCATGTAGGCCCCTCTCGAATAGGCTATATCTGGGGGCACAGTATGCCACTTGTAAAGACAGGTGACAAGACAGCTGTAAAGTCAGCACATTGGAGGGGTTGAGGCGAGGGTTGCTGGGTGCAAGCGTCAGACAAATATTCGCGCAACAGGTTGGCAGAATTTGAGTCCCCACGAGACGCTAAACTGCTTGCAACTGGGGACAGCCGTAAGTCGAGAAAGGGGCACATAAATGGGGGAACTCATAGGACACGGTGATACGGCAATCGTTACCGAGGGATTCTACGAGCAAATCTCTTCAATTCTGAGCGACGCTCGCGACAAAGCATATACAGCGGTCAACTTTGCGATGGTCGAAGCATACTGGGAAATCGGCAAAAGCATTGTAGAGCAGCAGGGCGGCGAGGAACGGGCTACGTATGGCGACGCACTGCTCAAGGAGCTCGCCTCGAGGCTGACCAAAGATTTTGGCAAAGGCTTTGACGCCAGAGAGCTGCGCAAAATGCGCCAGTTTCATCTTGCATTCCCAATTCGGGACGCGCTGCGTCCCGAATTGAGCTGGACCCACTACCGCAGGTTGATACGTATCCCCAGCCCCGATTCTCGCATGTGGTATATGAATGAGTGCGCCGATTCCCGCTGGAGTACACGTCAGCTCGAGCGTCAGATCAACACCATGTTTCGAGAGCGCCTGCTCGCCAGCAAAGATAAGAACGTCGTAACCGCCGAAATCCAGAAAAGCGCCCCGGCGCGTCGTCCCGAGGACATCATCCACGACCCTTATGTACTCGAGTTCCTTGGCTTGCCCGACGACGCCGCCTTTCGTGAAAGCGACCTGGAGCAGGCGCTCATCACGCACCTGCAAAAATTCTTGCTCGAACTCGGACGCGGCTTTACCTTCGAGGCGCGGCAAAAACGCATCACGTTTGATGGACGCCACTTCTATATCGACCTCGTGTTTTATAACTACCTCATGCGATGTTTCGTGCTCATCGACCTTAAGACCGAAGACCTTACACACCAAGATTTGGGCCAAATGCAGATGTACGTGAACTACTACACGCGCGAGCTCATGAACGAAGGCGATAACCCACCCATAGGCATTGTACTTTGCGCTGACAAGAGCGACTCAATCGTTGAATACACGCTGCCGGAAGATAATGACCAAGTGTTCGCCGCAAAATATCTGCCATTTCTTCCGACCAAGGAAGAACTGGCGTGCGAGCTGAGTGCCGAATACCGTGCAATTGATGAATCTACGGAAAACGAAGACCGTGGGTAAGCTCGGCGGTATGAGCGCCAAAGCAGAACCGACAGGCTCATAGCCGCAACATTCGTCCGGCTTTACGCCCCGTCCTTAGTACGGAGCGCCTGCGGGGCCGAGCTGTTTGATATAGGCCCACATGCGTTGCTTTTCGCGCTTGTCGCCCAGCGCGGCCTCAAATCCGTCGAGCGCCAGCACGCGGCGGCCCAGTACATGGGCCACCAGGCCAGGCTTGAGCATCGCGGTGTCAAAATCGTCGATGGCCACAAGGGCGTCGGCGTAGGTCTCGCGCATGAGGTCTGCGGCCGCTGTGTCCAGCAGCAGCACAGCCTCGGGGTCAAGCGCCTCCAGGGCCTCGCGGAACACCTCCGTGGGCAGTGTCACCCCCGCCTCGAGTGCCGGGTCGTCCCCCTCGCCCGCAACGGATGCGAGCGCGCAAAAATCCTCGGGAGCATAGCCGATGGCCGTGCACGATGCGCGCAGTGCAGTGCCGTCCGCGCCACCCAGGAGCGCCCCGCCAGCACGCTCCCCCTCATTGAGCTCGCCTTTGATGAGCACGATGGGCGAAAACGCGTTGCCCTCCATGCGTACGCCGCGAGCGCACAGGGCATCGAGCTCCTGGCGCGTGGCTTCAAGTGCGGCCTTTTTCATCTGTGCCGATGCATGCATGTGCAAACCTCCCGGTATCAATCCCGTCCATTCTATCGCGCCGCGCACCAGCGCCGCTGTGACAAATAAACCTCGACATCGCCGCTACCGGCACCACGTCTTTGGGTATAAGCGTGTCGTGTAAACATCCGGCCCGCTCAAGCGGGCGTCGTATAAAGGAGTTTCTCATGGCAGCAATCCAAGAGATCAACGCCACCAACCTCGATGATGTTCTGAATAACCCAAAGCCCGTGCTCGTTGACTTCTGGGCCCCCTGGTGTGGACCATGCCGCATGGTTTCGCCTGTGGTCGATGAGGTTGCGACCGATATGGCCGATGTCATCGCCGTGGCCAAATGCAATGTAGACGAAAACGAGGAGCTCGCTCTCAAGTACGGCGTCATGTCCATCCCCACGCTCATCATCTTCCGCGATGGCGCCGAGATTGGCCGCCTTGTAGGCGCTCTTCCCAAAGAGAAGCTTGTCGAGGAAATCAACCGCGTAATCTAATGCAGGCAGCGGGCCGCTGAGCGCCCACATGTCCTTTGTTTTGAGAATCGGGGCGCCCCTATTGGGTGCCCCGATTTCTTTGCAGCGGTTGCGCTACACTGTGCGCGGCCACAACGGCATTCGCCGCAATTCGCATACCCGGGAGGTTCCATGCCCATCACGCACGTGATTTTTGATATGGACGGCACGCTGCTCAACACGCTCGAAGACCTTGCGGGCGCGGGCAATCACGTCTGCGAATCGCATGGCTGGCCCACATTTGCCGTCGATGCCTACCGCTACAAGGTGGGAAACGGCATGCTCAAGCTCGTCGAGCGCTTTATGCCCGCCGAGTACGCCGGGGATTCTGCCACGTTCGAGCGCATTTACCATGAGTTTTGCGCCTACTACTCCCAGCACAAAGAGGACCACACGCACGTCTATCCCGGCATAGGCGAGATGCTTGAGCGCATCAAGCAGGCGGGCGTGCGCACCGCCGTCCTTACCAACAAGGACCATGATGCAGCACAGCCCCTTGCAGAGAAATACTTTGGCGCCGGGGCATTCGACCTCGTGCAGGGACGAATCGATGCGTTTCCGCCTAAACCGGAAGCGCCTATCACCCTGCATGTGATAGAGCAGCTGGGAACCTGCACGCAGGATACCCTCTATGTGGGCGATTCCAACGTCGATGTTCAGACGGGACACAATGCCGGCATCAAGGTGGCGGGCGTCACCTGGGGATTCCGCGGACGCGAAGAGCTTGAGCAGGCCGGTGCCGACTACGTGGTCGATAGCGCCAAAGAGCTCGAGAACCTCATCCTCAACCTATAAGGGCACTGGCAACAGCGCCCCGCCTGAGCAACCTACAACGTCATATTGGGATCGGCGTCTACGTCAAAGGAGGCGAAATCGCCTTCCTTGAACTTGCGACGCGCGACCTCCGCGATCATCGCGGCGTTATCCGTGCACGCATTGAGCGGCGGAACCGTCACGCGGATGCCCTGGCGTCCCAGCTTCTGAATCATCATGCGACGTAAGTGCGGGTTGGCCGAGACGCCGCCGCCGATGCAGTACTCACGGCAACCCGTCTCGTGCAGCGCGCCCTTGGCCTTCTTGTACTGCACGTCAAATACGGCAGCTTCGAACGATGCCGCCAAATCGGGCAGATGGATGGTGTTGCCCGCGGTAGTCTCGTGCTCGATATAGGAGACCACAGCCGTCTTGAGGCCCGAAAGCGAAAAACGATAGTCGCCGCGGCGATTGAGCGCGCGGGGGAAATCGATAGCGCGGGGATTGCCTGTCTCGGCAAGCTTGGAGATGATAGGACCGCCCGGATAGCCCAGGCCGAGCGCCTTGGCCACCTTGTCGAACGCTTCGCCCACCGCATCGTCGAGAGTCTCGCCCAAGACCTCGTAGTCGCCCCATGCTTTTACATGCACAAGCATGGTGTGTCCACCGGAAACGAGCGTGAAGATAAACGGCGGCTCCAAATCGGGCTGCGCCAGAAGGTTCGCGTAGAGATGACCCTCCAAGTGGTTGACGCAGATGAGCGGGCAGCCGGCACCCGCGGCAAAACCCTTGGCAAAGGCCACGCCCACAACGAGCGCGCCCACAAGGCCCGGCCCCTGCGTCACGCCCACGGCGGCAAGCTCCGCCGGCGCGATAGGAGCGTCGAGCCCCATGGCCTCGGCGGCTTCCTCCAGGGCAGCATCCACCACACCCACGATGACCTCGACGTGCTTGCGCGAAGCGATCTCGGGCACCACGCCACCAAAGCGAGCGTGAAAATCGATCTGGGTGGATACCTGATTGGCGAGCATATTGCCCTCGGCGTCGATGATGGCAACAGCCGTCTCGTCGCACGAACTCTCGATAGCAAGCACAAGCTGCCGACGGGCAATCTCGGCCGCCTGCTCCTCGCTGCGCTCGGCAGCGGGCTGCGGCCAGGCACGCACGGCAGCAGCCGTGGGCTCGGGAGACGCAGCGTCCACCGGCAACACAAGCGGCAGCTGCGCCGTCATGACGAGCGCGTCTGAACCCGGACCATAGTAGTTGCGGCGAACGCCCGCGCCGGTAAAGCCGAGCGACTCATAAAGAGCGCGAGCGGCCTCGTTGTCGCTTTCCACCTCAAGCGAGGCCGACGTGCAGCCAAGCATCTGGGCATCGTAGCTCACGTGCGAGAGCAGTTTGCGCGCAATGCCCTCACGGCGATGCGCGGGATCGACCGCCACGTCCAGAATCTGAACGTCGTCGTCCACAATCATGCCACCGGCAACGCCGATGATATGGCCGTTATCGTGCGCCACCCACCAAGAGCGCGGGGCGGGAAGATCTTGCGCCAGCTCGTCGAGGAAGAGCTTTGCAGACCACGCCTCGTGGCTCGCGCCCGCAAAGCAGGAGGCGTCAAGCGCCGCAGCGCCCTCGGCATCCGCCGCACCCATGGGACGATACTGCAGGTGTCTACCGGCGAGTTCGTCGGCCACGCCCGTCGTCTCGGTATGGGCGCTTTCGCCCAAACCCAGCCGGCGACGCTCGTTTTCCTCGGCGTCAGAGAGGCGCGTGTAGATGGGCAGCACGCCCGCCGGGTCCCCGTCGCCCATAGCCTCGCTGCGCAGCAGGCCCTCCCCCGAAGGCCACCACAGCGAGCGCTCCAGGCAGCGAGCGGCCTCGTCTTCGGCAAGCAACTTGCCATAGCGGACAAGGCCATCGCCCGTCAGTCGAATCTCCGCCCAATCGGCGCGCTCGCGCCATTCGTCAAAAGCAACGGCGGCCTTGACCACGCGCTCGCGGTCGAACAGCCGCTGCGGGCCTGCCTCGTCAATGCGATACAGTGCCGGATAGACCTCGCCACGCATGGCATCGGCAACGACGCCTACCAGGCCGCGCTCGCCAGCGCGCCAGGCAGTCCAGGCACAAGCGTCGAGCGTCGAGGCCCCTAGCAGCGGCACATTTGCTCCGCAGGCCAGGCCCTTTGCCGTGGAGATGCCAATGCGCACACCGGTAAAGGAGCCCGGCCCGCGTCCCACAACAAAGGTATTGACATCGGCGATGCCAAACCCCACCTCGGCAAGCGCCGACTGCACGGTGTTCACCAGCTCCACATTGGCATGACGGCGACACATATGGTCACGCGAGAGCACCTGTTCCTCTCCCGTCGCGGGATCGGCCCAGCGCAGGGCACAGACCAGCATATCGGTCGAAGTATCAATCGCCACAGTAAGGGCGCGTTTGCTATTCAGCGTCATCTTTTACAGCCTTGTCAATCTGCTCGGCCAGCTCTTCTGCTCGCTCGCCATACGGCTTCAAAACAACCGTACGTTTGTTTTCGTCATCTGGATCGCGCGAGATCACAACTGAGAGGTACTCGTCGCACAGCTCGTCTTGGAACTGCTCGCCCCATTCAAGAAGGCAGGCGCCCTCGTATCCCAGCACATCGAAAATGCCGGTATCCTCCAGCTCGTACGCATGCTCAAGACGGTACAAATCAAAATGGAACAGGGGAATCCTGCCTCCATCATGCACCGCCATCAAGGCAAACGTAGGGCTCGTCACCGGATGCCCATCACCAAGGCCGCGGCTCACGCCCTTGGTGAAGTGCGTCTTGCCCACGCCAAGGCCGCCCGTAAGCACGAGGATGTCGCCATCCGCAAGCGCCGGCGCTACAAGCTCGCCGAGATGCTCGGTATCTGCCGCGCTCGCGCTCTCATAGTGCCGGGCATCTATTCGTTTGAGCATCTATCTCTCCGCTTCCTGTTCTTCATTGTTGCCCGCCGCGGGTGCCGTATGGCGTGCCAGATAATCTCCCAGCATACAGAAATCCTGCTCCAGCAGCTTTTGCCATTCCGGATTGCGCAAGGCCGCAGCGGGATGGAACGTGGGCATGACCACAAAGTGGCCCATCTGATGAAAACGCCCGCGCAGGCGCGTGATGCCAATCTCGGTCTTAAGGACAAAATGCGTCGCGGGATTTCCCAGCGTAACGATAATGTCCGGCCAGATGCTTCGAATCTGCTCGCGCAAAAATGGAGAGCAGGCAAGCACTTCTTCCGGACGCGGATTGCGATTTCCCGGAGGACGGCATTTGAGCACGTTGGCGATATAGACCTCTTCGCGCGTCAAGCCTGCCAAAGACAAGATGCCGTTGAGGTCCTCGCCCGCAGCGCCCACAAAGGGCTCTCCCTGCAGGTCTTCATTGCGACCTGGCGCTTCGCCCACAAACATCACGCGCGCATGAGGATTGCCCGTACCAAAAACGATCTTAGTCCTCGTTTGACACAGCTGGCACAGGCGACAGTCGCCGAGCACCGCCCGAATCTCGTCAAGCGTCACCTCGCGCGGCTTTTGGCGCGTGTGCCCCGGAATCTGCATGACACCCATGAGCGACCTCTACACGTAGACCTTATCGAGACGCATGCCAAAGCCGCATGCCACCTCGTAATTGATGGTGCCGCGCAGGCGCGCCATCTCATCCATGGTAATCTCGGCATCGCCATCGCGACCGATGATGGTCATCACGTCCCCGTAGTTCGCCTCGGGCATGCGGCCCCTCGACGTCTCGGAGATAGCGACCATGCATTGGTCCATACAGATATTGCCCACCTGACGAATGCGCTCACCCTGATAGAGAACGTCCATGCGGTTGGAAAGCGTGCGCGAGAGACCGTCGGCATAGCCGATCGGCAGCGTGCAGATCTGTACGCGCGTACGAGGCACGCGATAGGTAAAGCCGTAACCCACGCCCTCGCCCATGGCGGGATGCGACACGCGCGTCACGCGAGCGCGGACGCTCATCACCGGGTCGAGCGGGAAAATCGGTCGTGTTGTCTCGCAGGGCTGCAGTCCATACAGACCGATACCCGCGCGAATCATGTCGTAATGGGTCGACGGATCCAAAATGGATGCCGGCGTGTTGTCGCAGTGAACGATGCCGCATTCAAAGCCAGCGGCTTTCATGGCGGCGACTGCCTCGTCAAAACGCTTGCACTGAAGCTTGTAGTCCCAACCGCCCTGCTCGTCGGCGGTGGCAAAATGCGTGAACACGCCATCGCACTGGATGCCGCGATGGAAGTGAATCGAACGGCGGAACTCAATCACATCCGTGTAATGCACGCCGATGCGATTCATGCCCGTCTCGATAGCCATATGGTACTTGCCGATCTTGCCCAGCTGCGATGCGCGCTCGCCATACGCAAGCGCGAACTCGAAGGTGTAGACCGAAGGCATGATGTCGTGCTCGAGCAGCAAGTCAATAGACTCGGCAGGAGGCTCACTCAAAAGCAGGATGGGCGATATGATGCCGCCCTCGCGCAGCTCGATGCCCTCCTTGACCGTAGCCACGGCAAACATGTCGGCGCCGGTCGCATACATGATCTTGGCGCAGGCAACGGCACCGTGACCGTAAGCGTCGGCCTTGACCACGCAACACAGGCGCTGACGTGGGTTCAGCAGGCTTTTGAATGCACGAGTGTTGCGACGCAGCGCGCCCTGGTTGATCTCGACCCAAGACCAGCGGTCTTGTGGCAGCCTTGAGATGGCCATCTTACTCCCCCTCGGAATCGAGCGCGCCCAAGTCCTTGAGTGCCTCGTTCTCCACCAGCTGCATAGCCTCGCCGATAACGTCGATAAGATCCGTGGCGATCACGCTCTTCTCGCCGTATTCGGCAGCAGCGGCAAAACCGGTGTACGAGTGAATCGAGACCGCATAGGACAAAGCGAGCTCCCACACGTCGACCTCGGCATGGAGCGTGGCGATGGTGCCGGAAATGATGCCGGCAAGAACATCGCCCGAACCCGCCGTAGCAAGAGAAGCAGGACCGCTCGCGGGAATCAAAACGCGCTCGACGCCCACAACCGCCGTGGTCGGGCCCTTGCAGACGACAACCATGTTGTCCGAGCCGCCGGCCCATAGGATCTTCTGGGCGGCATCGATAGCGGTGCCCAGATCGTAGACCTCGTCTTCCTCCCCCACCAAGCGCGAAAGCTCGCGATAGTGTGGGGTCATAATGAGCGGCGCCTCGCGGCGATACATGTCGGGGGTTTTCTCAATGCCATCGATTGCGATGCGCGAAAGACAGTTGAGGGCGTCGGCGTCGAGAACCAGAGGGACATCGAGCTCAAGCAGGCCGGTCACGACCTGCATGCTGCCCGCGCCCATCGTCATGCCGGGACCGCACAGCACGCAATCGTATTTCTTTGCAAGCTCGCACACGATGGAGCGGGCAGCTGCGCCAAACGCACCGCGAGAATCG
This sequence comes from uncultured Collinsella sp., assembly GCA_934621295.1. Classification (GTDB taxonomy): domain Bacteria; phylum Actinomycetota; class Coriobacteriia; order Coriobacteriales; family Coriobacteriaceae; genus Collinsella. The sequence continues at coordinate 12,001 of CAKTVB010000010.1, read as the reverse complement.
GATGGAATGGCGTGGACCGGAATCGAAGGAAGCGCCATGCGAATGAGGTTGGCGCAGGCATCGGGGGCAGCCACCGCCACATACCCCGCGCCGGCACGCGCCGCCGCCTTCGCCGCCATCATGGCGGCGCCAGGGTAGGATGCAGAACCTGCGACCACCAGGACAGAGCCACGCGAATACTTATCGATTGAGGCCGGAAGACCCGTGATGTAGTCGATGAGGTCGCCCGCCTGGACTATCTCGGCAGCATGATCGACGTCGCCAATCACCTCGTCAAGCTTGTCATACAGCTCGCCCACCTGAATATCGCCCGCATACTCGGGGCCGTCGCCACTATAGAGACCGATCTTCGGGGCGAGCATCGTCAGTGTCTTGTCGGCGCGGATGCAGCAATCCTCGACAACGCCCGTCTGCGCATTGAGGCCCGAGGGAACATCAGCGGAAACGACAAACGAAGACAGCTCGTTTACAGCCGGAATCCAAATGCTAAAAGGCGGACGGGGCGCACCATGGAAACCCGTTCCCAAAATGGCATCGACGATCACGTCGGCCTGCTCACCAAGCTCCATCAGCTCATCGCGTGAGGGACCGACGACCACGTTAACGTCACGCCCGGCTGTACGGCGGGCGACGTGACGCGCAAGGGCGCTTGGAATTTCACTCGGATCGACCGGTGAGACAACATCAACATGGATGTCTTTCTGCTGCAGGATATCCGCAGCAACCCAGCCGTCACCTCCGTTGTTGCCAAAACCGGTTAACACGAGCACGCGGCTCGGATGCTCGGCCTCGACGACCGAAGCGAGAAGCTCTCCCGCATGCTCCATGAGCTCTGCCTTCGAAGTGCCCTCGCGCTCGATAATGTCTTCGAGTCGAGTAACTTCCTCGATGTTCAAAATCGGCTTCATCTAGCGCTCCTCATTCTCAAGAGCCTCATCGCCGCTCTGGACGCGCTCAAGCTCGTCGAGGACCGAGCGCGCCTCCCTAAACGATTGCGCGATGCGCTGTTTTTCATCTTGTGCGGTCTGTTTTACCCGAGGGCGTGTCTCTTCGGTCAAGGCCATGGCATTGGCGATGGCAAGGTCGCCCGTCGCGGAAAGCGAGAGCGCAAACTCAACAATGCCACGCTCTTCTGCCAGCTCTTTTGCTCGCCCGGCCAAAAGAACAGCAGGACGGCCATTTTGCCCAGCCGTAACCGAAACGTCCTTACGGCCCACGCCTCTAAAGCCTGTACCCATCGCCTTGAGCACCGCCTCACGCGCAGCGAAACGGCATGCGTATTGCGCCATGGGACGAGAGGAGGTTTCGCAGAACTGAACTTCCTCGGCCGTGAACACGCGCGTAAAGAACCCAGGCGTAACCTGGCGGATACGCTCCATGCGAGAAATCTGAACAATATCGACGCCGACGCCGGCTTCTGCCATCACGACCCCCTTTGGCAATCGAATAGAACCATTTGTCTATTGTATCCACTCAAGAGGAGCTACGGGGGTGGGCATACAAGAATGATGAAGGGCATCGAAGCAAATCCAGCACTATCGCCGACACCTCATACAAAATGAGGCAGGCGTGACCGTGCGAGGTACATGCACGGTCACGCCTGCGCTTTGAAATATAGCAGAATGGAGGTCTACCCACGAAGCAAGAAGCCTAAAAGAGGGACACGGCGCAAACTCGGGGAAGGCCGCCAACACTATAAACAAGAGAGGGGTGGAACTTACTCGTTCTCGATAGTGATGGGGTCCTGAGCGAGCGAGCTCGAGCAGCCGCAGCAAGCAGACTTGTTCATCTCGTCATAGAACGCCTGAACGCCCTGACCAAACTCGGTATCGAGAATGCCCTGCTGCCTGCAAAGGTCAACTGCCTCGGAAAGAGCGTTTACAGCTTCGCCGCGATAGCCGCGCTCAAACTGCACTGCACCCAGATCGAAGAGGCAAGCGATGAGGGGCTCGCCCTGTCCATAGGCGAGAGCGACCTGCTTTGCGCGCTCCAGATACGTAATCGCGGTTTCAAAGTCGCTCAAAAGACGAGACTCGTGGCCAATGCCCACGCAGGCGTCATAGAGCAGCGGGCTGGGCTCCTCGCCCAAAAGGTCACACAGCTCCATAAGGATTTCCCTTGCCTTCTGGTGCTCGGCCATAGCGCTGTACACGCGTGCCAGGTTGGTCTTGATGCTCACAACCTCGTTGCTCGCCGGGCCATGGGCCGAAGCGAAGTAGGTCGCAGCGTTGGAAAGGGCGTCGATTGCCTCGAGGTGCATGCCGCGCTTCATAAAGCAAACGCCCATCTCGTTTTGGACAACCGCGTGCATTTCCTTATCGCCTGCGGTCTCGGCCATCGCAGCGTTGAAGAGCTCCTCGGCTGCATCCCAATCCTCGTTGGCGTAGATGCCGTCGACCTCACGGTAAAAATCTTTGATATCCATGTTTCTCTCCCGTCTTAAGCTAGTTGATGATGCACTTCACGCCGTGGCTCTCGATGATGTCTGCCAGCTCGCGCATGCGCGCATCACTAGGCGGCTGAACGTCGGGCAGCAGGTACGTCGATCCAAGACGCTCGTGCTTGGTTACGCCGAGCTTGTGGTACGGCAGGATATTCATCGTGGGGAAATGGCATTCGGCAGCGAACTTCGCGATTCCATCGATGTTCTCGTCCGAATCGGTGTACCCGGGGATGATCGGGGTCCTGAGAACCATGCGCTCAGGGCAGCGCTCGCCAATCAGGCGCAGGTTCTTAAGGATAATATCGTTGCTCGCACCCATAATGCGCTTGTGCGCCTCGGGGTCGATGACCTTGCAATCGGTGTAATAGAGGTTGATGTAGGGCATCACGCGCTCGAGGTTTTCGGTCGGAACGCAAAGCTCAGACTCAATAACCACGTTGTATGCCTTTTCATGACACCTGCGGAGAAGCTCCTCGAGGAAATCGGGGTGAAGAAGCGGATCGCCGCCAGAAACGGTCACGCCGCCCCTGGCTCCGTAGACTACCGAATCGCGGTCGATCTTGGCCATGACGTCATCGACGGTCATGAGCTCACCGGCAACCGAAAGCGCTTCCTGGAAGCACGCGTTCACGCACTCATGGGTGGTGCACTTGTCGCACTTCGAGCGGTCGTGGCGAACATGGCCGACCTTGGCGATTTCCTCGGGGTCCGTCACCGCAGTCACTGCTCCATGGGGGCAGACCTTGGCGCAGAACATGCAGCCCACACACTTCATCTTGGTGTAGAGGAGCTGCGGGGTGCCCTTCTGGGATTCGGGGTTTGCACACCAGGGACAACGCAGCGTACAACCCTTGAAGAAGACGTTCGTCCTGATGCCGGGTCCATCATGGGTGGAAAAGCTCTGGATATCAAAAATCATCGCTTGGAGCTTACCGTCTTCAGTCTTCATCATTTGTTCCTTCCAGATCAGGGCTTCTAAAAAAGCGCACCCGAGCAGTCTGCCCGGGTGCGCCAGAGGGGCAGGATGTAGTCTGTTACTACTCTCCCCAAACCTCTTCACGAGTGGGTTGCTTGACGATGTTCACGAAGACCAGGGCAAGCAGGTAGAAGATCGTTGCCAGCCAAATGGCGACAAAGTAGCTACCGGTAACGTCACGCAGGAAGCCTGCGATGTACGGGCCAAGGCCTGCGCCACCGGCCATGCCGATGAGGGAGACGAGGCCCCAGCACTGAGGCATTTCCTTACGGCCGAAGACAACGCCGACCGTACCGGCAATCGACGGAATGTAGATGCCGTAGAAGAAGCCAAAGACCACAGCGTAGACAACGAAGGCCCAGACAGCGCTGCCACCGTCGGCGGTCAGGCGCACGCCGTAGTTCAGCCAGAGAGCCATAGCGGCGCAGCCGATGTACGAGAAGGTCAGGACGCGCTTACGAGCCTTGAGGGGGTCGCCCATCTTGGCGGTGAGCTTATCGGTGAAGCCACCAACTGCGATAGCGCTGAAGATGAAGACCAGGCCGATCAGGCAGTAGATATACGTGGCGGTCATCTTGTCATAGCCCAGGTCACCTGTGGTGTACTGGATGGCGTGGGAGAAGACGATGAACTCAGCGAAGTTGGAGCAGAACCACAGGATGGAGAGGATCCAGAAAGCCTTGTGCTTAACAGCCCACTTGAAGGGGACGTAGAACTCCTCGGCCTTCTTCTCGGTGTTCTGGGAAGCAGCAGCCTGGCGAGCCATGAAGGCGTCGAAACCGAGCGGCTTCTGGCCCACGTCCTCGGGCTTCATGATAGTGAACTGAGAAGCGATGCCGATGCCGACGATGAGGATGATTGCGAAGACCCTCATCATCGTCTGCCAAGACTGGCCGGCGATGAGGTTCATGGACACGATCGGGCCGAGGCACATAGCAGCGCCGGCGGCAGCGGTGGTGAGACCCATCGCGATACCGAGCTTATCGATGAACCACTGGCGGACCATCGAGGTAACGGGGGCCCAGAAAGCACCGGAGCCGATACCGGCGATGACGCCGTAGAAGAGCCAATACTGCCAAGGCTCGGTGGAATAGCTGCAGAGGAACAGGCCGGCAGCCATAATGCAGCCATGGAGCAGGTAGGTCTTGCGGGGACCGAGCTTATTGATATAAGTACCGGTCAGGAATGCAAAGATGCCGTAGAAGACCATGAAGAGGGACGAACCCAGGGAAACAACTCCCGTAGACCAACCAGTACTTGCGCACATGCCCTGGATGAGAGTTGCAAAGGAACCGCGAACCATCATGTGGCAAAGCACGATGACGACGGCGGCGACGGTAACAGACCAACCGGAGAACTTCAGATTGGAGTTCTCGGTGTTAGAATTCGCTTCCATCTCTAATTCTCCTAGAGGTAGGATGGGAGTAGCGCTCGATCCAAGACAGGGGCGACTCTCCCGTTGACAGATGAGAGCGTGCTAGAAAGTGGCGCCCGGTTAGCGTCTAACCAGACCGGGCGCCACGCTTGTGCAACGCTTAGAGGAGGTCGTACTCAGTACGAGCGATGACCTCGTCCTGGATGGGCTTACCAAGCTCGTTCCAGTAAGCGGAGAAGCCTGCGACGCGGACCATCAGGTCGCGATAGTTCTGCGGCTTGTCCTGAGCATCGCGGAGCATCTTGGAGTCGACGATGTTGAACTGGACGTGATAGCCACCCATGCGGAAGTAGCTGCGGATGAACTCGACGAAGTTCTTGGAGCCCTCGTCACCGCGAATCGCGGAGGGATGGAACTTCATGTTGAGCTGCACCGAGGAGAACGGGGTGGAGTCAAGCTTGACGCCGGAACGGATCAGAGCGATCGGGCCGTTGACGTCGGTACCAGGCGAAGCGGAGAGGATGCCGTCGCAGAGGGTAACGCCAGCGAGGCGGCCGTCCGGGGTAGCGCCGGTCACGCGGCCGTGAGGTCCGTGAGCGGAGATGGACAGAGCAGCGGTGATCCACCTGTAGCCGTTGTAGGTGGTCTCAGAGCCGGTGACGCGATCGTAGTCCTGCCACACCTTGACGAAGATGTCGTCGACGTAGTCGTCGTCGTTGCCGAACTTCGGGGCGTTGAGGATGTCGCGATGAATCTGAGCGTACTTCATGTGCTTCTCAGGATCGATCTCCTGGTTGAGCATGGAGAAGTTGCCCTTCTCGGCGCCGAGGACGAAGCCGAAGTTGTTGTTCATAGCATCCATGAACTCGTCAATGGTGTACTTCTTGTCGTCCCAGATGAGCTTCTTCATAGCGGCAAGGCCGTTAACGACGTTGACGGTACCGGAGTCGAGAAGCGTGACGGAAGCGTTGTAGCGGCAGCCGAGGTTGTCGACCGGGCGACCATTCTCAACGCAGTCATGCATCAGGACGGAGCCCATGATCTTCGGGTGGATATCGCGCTGGCAGGCCACGACCTCGTTCCAGTAGCGCATGTAGACCTTCATGAAGTGCTCACGGATGGTCACGAAGTTGTTCCACAGATCGTCATAGGTCTCGACGGGCTTGATGCCCTCCATGACCTTGATGCCGGTGCGGGGGTCAACGCCCTCGTGCAGAGCGAGCTCGATGGTCTTGCCCTCGTTGTAGAAAGCGGGGTGAGCGATCGGGTGGCCGGTGCCGGAAAGGCCGTTCTCGACGCAGCCGGAAAGTGCGCAGTCGCGGGCGTCCTCGAGGGTGATGTTCTCGTCGGCATAGCACCAGAGGTTGTGCTCAACCATCTGCTCGTAGTTGTACCATGCGGGATAGCCGTTGCCAGCCTTGGTGCACTCGGCGGCCTTGAGAGCGAGGCGCTCGCTGGTCTTGTTGGAGAGCAGGATGGAGAGGGTCGGCTGCGGGGTCGGCATGTTGATACCGGCCTGGAGGATGAGCTCCTCAACCTCGTTGTCGGTGCACTGACCGGTCACGGGATCGAGACCGCCAACTGCCATGTTCATGAAGGAGTTGGAGGAAGCCATTGCTGCCCACAGGGACGGGGTGATGTACTCCTCGGTGGAGCACTTGATGCGGATGAGCTCCATGGCCTCGAGTGCCTGCTCCTTGGTGATCTTGCCCTCTGCGAGATCCTTCTCGTAGTAAGGCTGGAGGAGCTTGCCCCAACGACCGGGGGAAACGCCCAGAGCGAGGGAGTCGGACATAACGAGGATGTGAGCGGTCCACAGGGCCTGGAGGGCCTCCATGAAGTTGCGAGCGGGCTCGGCCGGGACGTGCTCAAGGCGCTCGGCCATCTCGAGCAGCTCGGTCTTGCGGGGCTCAGCAGCGGTCTCGGCGAGACGACGGGCCTCGTTGGCATAGTTGGTAGCCCAAGCGATAGCGCCCTCGCAAGCGTAGATGCAGCCCTGCCAGAAGAAGACCTTGTCGGCAACGTCCTTGGTGGTCACGACGGTCTTGGCAATGTTCTCCTTGCACTGCTCGATGACCTTGTTGAAGCCGCCCAGAGCGACGTCGTAAGCCGGGATCCAACGGCCGTCGCAGCCAGCGTGCAGGCCGGAGCCGGGGAACAGGCCAACCTTCTTGGCGTTGACGTAATCCTCATAGCCGTCAAAAGCGGTCTTCATCCAGTCGTCGGAGACGTTCTCGACGCAGCGGGTCTTCCAGTAGTCCAGGACGTCGAGCATCGGCTGGACTTCTTCCTCACGGATGGAGAAGAGCTGGCCAACGGGGGTCCAGCCTTCCTCGTCCACGGTGTGAGCCTCGTCGCCGCCCTCGACGGCGTAGAGCTTGGCCTCTTCCTTCTGATCCTCGGCCTGGGTCAGGAACGAGATCATGAAGTCGGTAGCAAACTGAGGAACCTGGGTAGCACCGCGGTCATAGCGGGTCTTAGACATGGTGATGAGCTCGTCCTCGCGGATAACCGGGGTGAGGTGCTCAAGCATGTACTTGAAGGACAGACCACGACGGACGTAGAGCGGCTTGCCCTCATACTCACGCCATGCCTTGGTGTAAGCAATCGGGGCCTCCATGTCCATCTTGCACTTGGCGTTCATGAAGCGTTCCTTCATGCGCTTGGTGCGGTCAGTGGAGGGAACGCCCTTCACTTCTTTCTCGACGAACTCGTCGCCTTGCTGAGTGCCGCTATCGGCAGGCCAGGTCGCGGTCTTGCCGGTCTCGAGCATCTCTAGTACCAAAGACTCCTGCATGATTCCTCCTACAGAGCTTTCCTTCCCGAGGACATTCGCTCCTCGGGTCTGACAGGTTCCATTACAGAGGAATCGCTGTGCGATTGTAATTGGCTTTTCGTCCAGACTTCTGCCGAATTTCTGCTGCGGAGTAGTCCTTTGGTCCTAGCGCAATTTGAAAAACTAGAACTTTAGTATAGGTATTTTAATAACCCGGTGCTCAAATCGGGGGGGGGGTAAATGAGACGGTTTTCCAGCATCTTGCACACCGCCATCGCAGGTCTCAGAACGTTAGACTCGGCAAGAACGCAGTTACATGGTTTTATTAAGCGCATTAACCAGGCTATTTATTGCAAGCCGGCTATCAATCACGAAGTTTTGCCGCCACCGCATCAGAAAGTGCAAACGAGAGACATATTTCAGACCCAGCCGCCCACTTACCGACAATATTCAACCATTACGGTTTTTAATGCTCCCCGAAAGGCTTCATGAAACATAATTGAAATATTAAATTTGACCCCACGCTCTACGTGGTCTGTTTGCGAACCCTTATATGCAGTTTGGAGATCGAGTGGCAGATCAGGAACACAACGCCCTGCGTTTTCTAGCCAAACTCCAGCAAGTACAAGATCAATACTCCGGGTTCTTCTCGGCGAGCATTCGAGTTTTTGACAGCAAGGCAGAAGAGCGCCTCACCATCGAGTCAAACGGCAGCCCGATGTGCATGAGCAAGCGCTGCGAATCCAACAGCTTTTGCCAGTCATATTGCGAAAGGGTCATCAAGGCCCCCGAGACCTTCCAGGTATATACCTGCCCTTACGGTCAGCTCATCGCCATTGGCAGGCTCACCGTCCCCGCCCAGTACTTGCCTTCTCCAGACGCAAACCCCACGTATTATCTGCAGATTGTCGACCGCGATCCCGCACGAGAAGACTCAAGCGACAGTAACGACCCTCTCGGTAGCCTCATGAACGGCACCGATCACCAGCGACGCCTCGACTTTGTCGAACGCGCAAAGGTTATCTACAGCGCCTACTCGCTCGCTTTTGATTTTGCCGGCAACGAAAGCAGTCCCGAGAGCGGTAACCGCGCATATCAGGAACAGCGGGCAGAGATACTCGAGGGCCTCACCAAACGCGAACGCGAGGTTCTCAGGCTTGTCTGTACGGGTCTTTCCAACCAGCAGATTGCCGATCAACTGGTCATCACCGAACACACCGTCAAGCTGCATATCGGGAACATCCTGAAAAAGACCAACCTTACCAATAGGACCCAATTGGCGATTTTGGGGTTGGAGCTCCTGTGAAACGTCGTCTGAAAATCTCGACCTATATCAACATAAGCATGGCCTTCGTCCTGACGGTCGCGCTTGCCCTCTTTGCAATTGTCGGCGCGGTCCTTCTCAGATCCGCGTCCATCGACAACACCGTCTCCAGCCTTCAGGTAGCGCTTCAAACCGCTTATGACCGAATGGAGCTCAAAGACACCTCGGAGATTCTACGCATTAGCGAGGTCCTCTCCTATGAGGACATCAACGGCTACTTTGCCAATAGAAATGAGAAGAAGCTCTCCAAGGTACTCGATCGCTGTGCGCCCATCGATATGGGAACCCCCTACACTCTCGCCGTCGATAGCGAAGGCATCGTGCTAGCGAGCAATGCGCAGCCCGCCGGAACCGAATGGCCCCTCTCCGGACTCCTCGATACCTTGGAAAAGCAAACGGATGCAATCACCAGCACGGAGCTCATCTCCAAAGAGCAGCTCTCTGTTTGCTACCCCTCATTCAAAGAGAACGCCGAGATTCACATCGATGAGACGCATTCCCTTTACGACGCCTACGTTCGCATCGTGGCATACCCGATTTACTCGCCAGACGGCACATTTATGGGAGCCATCGTCGAGGGCTATCTTCTCAACAATAATCAGCAGCTACTTAGCGATTTTTCATCCATCGTATCCGACGCGTATCTCTCGATCGGCACTTCCGACGGCATGAGAATCTGTTCGAATATCCAGACAGAAGACTCCGCGTTCTTCTATCCCGCGGGTACGCAACAGATGCAGGGCCTCGTCGACGCCGTCAACGATGGCGACACTTGGCGCGGCGTCGTAACGATGGACGACGGAAAAGTCGGAGTCGTCGTTGCCGGATCGATGGAGAACCAAGCCGGTGACGTCATCGCCAACTTGGGTGTCGGAATGCCCGTCACTAATATCACAGGCATCTCCCCTTCCTTTTTCACAACACTGGGAGTTGCCTTCGTTGTCATTCTCTTTTCGGCAGCGCTGATTGGAAACGTGCTCACGCGCATCATCACCAAGCCAATCGCAAGTCTTGAGGCCAACGCCAAGGCGGTCTCGACAGGAGAATTTCCGGAACTTGAAAGCATTCGCAACCGCGCGATTCTGCCTCGCGAATTTGCCGAATTGGCCGACGACCTGTATGCCATGGCGAACGCTTTGACCCGCGAGAATCAGCGACTCGAAGAAAAGGTCGACAAGCGTACCGAAGAGCTCGTTACCACGATTGCCGAGCTACGCGAGACTAACCAATATAAGTCGCAGTTCCTTGCAAACATCTCGCATGAGTTGAGAACACCCCTTAACTCGATCATCGGCTTCTCGTCGCTTCTTCAGGATGGACTTGCCGGCAAGATGAACGAGAAGCAGCATGAGTACGTTGGCATCATCATCCAAAGCGGCCATCATCTGCTCGGACTGATCAACGACCTGCTTGACCTTGTGCGGATCGATACCAATAAAAATAAGGTTACGTATACCGATGTCGACCTCAAGCGCTTCATCGAAGACACTGCCGCAACCATGCATCCCCAGGCAAATGAGAAAGACCTGGCTCTGACTGAGCTCATCTCCCTTCCCAACGGCAATCTAGCCGTACGCTGGGATGAGTCCAAGATGCGCCAGGTGCTCATCAATCTCATCGCCAATGCCATTAAGTTCACGCCGCACGGTGGATCCATTACAGTTACCTGCTGCTCCGCTGAGGGCGACATGGTTGAAATCAAGGTTATCGACAATGGCATCGGCATCGAAGATGACATGAAGGAACAGGTATTCCTTGCTTTCGAGCAAGCCGACAATAGCTATACGCGCATATACGAAGGCGTCGGGCTTGGCCTTGCCATCACAAGAAGTATCGTATCCCTGCATCACGGACGCGTATGGATTGAAGATACCGCCGGAGGGGGAACCACAGTCCATATGATTTTGCCCATGGATGCCGAGACAACAAAGGAGGATGATAATGCAGAAAATCTTGGTTGTTGAGGACGACGCACCGAGTTTGATTCTTACCACAGAGGTCTTGAAGAACTATAACTACCTTGTTGTTTCGGCCGTAGATGGCGAGCAGGCTCTCGAAGTTGCAGAACGTGAAAATCCAGATCTCGCCTTGCTTGATGTCATGCTTCCCGGTCTCAACGGATTCCAAGTTTGCGAGCGCTTGCGCTCAATGCCGCAATTCCGCAACCTGCCAATCCTCATGCTCACCGTTCTCAACGAAGACTCGCACCGTTTTAGGGCAATCGAGGCGGGAGCTAATGGCTTTTTGACAAAACCATTTAAGCACGTCGAACTCATTATGAGGATTAAAGCTCTGCTCACTGCAAGTGAAGACACCTCTAAAATGATTCCACTTAACAGCGCGATCACCGCTTTTTTGACCGCCTTGGAGCACAGGCGCCCAGGATCTGTCACAAGCAGTAGAAGATGTGCCAATCTGGCAGAACATCTTGCCATGGTCTCCGCCGTTACCGATAAAGCCGCAGAAAAGCTGCGCATAGGCATCATGTTGAGGGATATCGGCTTTATCGCATGCAGTGACGAAATTGCCCATAAAGATGATACCGACCCCAATTCAAACGAACACACCGTTCTTGGCCTGGAGATTATCAGCGGGTTGAACGACGAACTGGTTGAAGCAATCGTCCGATATCACCACAGCACACTCAAGAGCAGCGACTACCCAACAGACCTCCCGCCCGACGTTCTCCAGTGCATAAACATTGCGCTGGTATGCAACAGGCTGGAAGAGCTTGTATATGGGCCCGACCCCTGTCCGAAACAAGAGGCGCTCGAGGCAATCCAGGCCGAAACTCAAGAAGGGTATTGGCCGAAGGAAGAGGCCGAGTTGTTGGCAAGGCTGTTGAGCAACTAGCCAACGGAATGTAAACCGCGCCGCGAGAAGGGGCCCATGCGGGCCCCTTCTTGATCGCGGGGCACGGGATGTATTTGATAGCCTTGAAGTTGCGGGTTTGAGCGTCGGAAAGTTTCGGGCCTGAGCGCGAAATTCTTTCGGCTTTGAGCATGGGCACGCCGACCATCCACAATCGGTCCAACAATGTCGTTGCTTCGGTTTACGACGTGAGGAGGGCCAGAGAGGAATGATCGGCGTGGACAAGATAGAGGATA
>CAKTVB010000009.1 GCA_934621295.1 uncultured Collinsella sp. | reverse complement strand
CCGCGGGGATGTCCCGCGGCGCCCCCTTTCCCTTTCCGTATGTTTTCTCGAGGGCCCTCCGGGGCCCTTTTTTCATGCCGCAGCTTATTTTTAATGCCGGTCCTGTCGATTTATTGGGGCTTCGCAATCCCTGAGGATGCAGGGTTACTATAGTTTCATCGTTTTATACGTTTGCTATTGTTTCCTTTTGAGAGGATTGCCATGAAGTACTTTGGAACCGATGGCTTCCGCGGTGAAGCCAATAATGGCCTCAATGTTGAGCACGCCTTTAAAATCGGTCGTTTCATTGGCTGGTACTATGGCGCACGCCAGGATAAGAAGGGCCGTATTGTTGTCGGAAAGGACACGCGCCGTTCAAGCTACATGTTTGAGGCTGCTATCGTTTCTGGCCTTGTTGCCTCTGGTGCCGATGCATATATGCTTCATGTTATCCCTACCCCCGGCGTTGCCTACGAGACCGTTGATGGTTGCTTTGACTGCGGCGTGATGATCAGCGCCTCGCATAATCCTTATTCCGATAATGGCATCAAGCTTGTTAATGCCGATGGCTACAAGATGGAGGAGTCTGTCTTGGAGCAAATCGAGAGCTACATTGACGATGAATTTGAGGTCCCCCTCGCCACAGGTGATTCTATCGGCGCTACGATCGATTACATGCAGGGTCGAAATCGCTATATTGCTCACCTGATCTCGAGCGCCAATTTCTCCCTCCAGGGCGTTAAGGTTGGCCTTGATTGTGCTAATGGCTCCGCTTCATCTGTTGCCAAGCCCGTCTTTGACGCTTTGGGCGCCGACGTTCGCGTTATCAACAACAATCCTGATGGCTTTAACATCAATGTCGATTGCGGCTCTACCCATCTTGACCGTCTTCGCCGCCATGTGGTTGAGCAGGGCCTCGATGTTGGTTTTGCCTACGACGGCGACGCGGATCGTTGTCTGGCCGTCGATGAGCGTGGTAACGTCGTTGATGGCGACCTTATCTTGTATGTTTGCGGTGTTTATCTCAATAAGCATGGCCGCTTGACGGCAGGTACCGTTGTTCCTACGGTCATGAGCAACTTCGGCCTTTTCCGCGCATTTGACGAGGCCCATCTTTCTTATGAGACCACTGCTGTGGGCGATAAGAACGTGTATGCCTGCATGCGTAAGAACGGCTATAGCCTTGGTGGCGAGCAGTCCGGACATATCATTTTTGGTGACATTGCGCAGACCGGCGACGGCATTCTAACGAGCCTGCGCATTATGGAGGTGCTGCGCGCCGAGCGCGAGACGCTTTCTCAGCTGTGTGCACCGGTCAAGCTTTATCCGCAGCTGCTTACTAACGTTCGCGTGACGGATAAGGAAGTTGCCATGAACGACGAGGCCGTTCTCGCTTCCGTTGCCGCAGCTGAGGATTTCCTGGGTGAGCGTGGGCGTGTTTTGCTGCGCGCGAGCGGCACTGAACCTCTTGTTCGCGTTTTGGCTGAGGCCCCGACTGATGAGCTTTGCCAAGAGGCAAGCGCCTTCATGCTCGATGCGCTCGAGCGTTTTCGTGCGTAAGAGTCGATTTGATTCATAGCAATTGAAAGGGATTGCCGCGTGCGATCCCTTTTTTATATCGAATCGGTCTTTTACGAAATCAATGTTAGTTAACTGGGCATAAAAAGCTCAACGGTTCGTACGTCGGAAAGGGGATAGAACATGGCCGTATTCTATAAAGATCAGGCGGGAAACGTTCTTGCTGCGCTTTCGAGCGATATGCCCGCACCGGCGGGTTTTGAGGAGCTGGTAGCAGGAACGGTCGATGCGGCTCGCGAAAAGCACGTTCCCGTTGTCTCGCTCGAGCGAGACGCTCATGTTATTCGCGTTACCGTGGGTGAAGTTGAGCATCCTATGCTTCCGGAGCACTTTATCGAATGGATTGCGCTCGAGGCTGAGGGGCGCCTTGAGATTCACTATCTCAAGCCGGGACAGGCTCCTTCAACGTTTTTCGCTGGCGGTGTTAAATCCGGCACGGTCTTTGCATTTTGCAATCTACACGGATTGTGGAGTGCTTCGTTCTAGGGTTTGAACCGACTGATGTCGAGGGACCGCGCGTCTAGACCTCGTTCGATGCCTCTGCTGTGGGGTACGAGTGCGAGTTTTGGACTGCGTGGTCCCTTGTTGCTATGCCGAGAACCTTGGTGGGCGAGTATGATGGAGTGGATGAAATCGATGGAAGGGGCGAGATGAGGCTGGCGTTAGCTCAGATGGATACGCGTTTGGGGGATATTGAGGGTATTTGCTCTCGCGTGTTCGACCAAGCCATGATAGCGGCATCGCATGGGGCGCACCTTATGTGCGTTCCGGCACCGCTTACCGTCGGGATAGCGCCCACTTCGCTTATCGAATGCGGTAACTTCCAGCATGCCTTGATTGTGGCTTTGCAGGCGCTTGCAGAGAAGCTTGAGCCGTTGGGAATTGCTTGCCTCTTTCCCTCTATTGTCTCGTTCGAGGGTGCGCCGATCTTTGAGATTTTCATTCTTCGAGATGGTCATGTCGTGCCTGCTCGCTCGCTCATCGCGCGTGAGCGGGGGCCTCGTTCGGATGAGGCTTGGTTTCCGCCTGTGTTTGACATCGCCGGTACTCGTGTTGCCGTTTCCTTTGATTTAGCTCGGGATATGGAATCTCTTCCCGTTGGAACCGATATCGTCATTTATTTCCCGGCATATGGTTACGACGATTCAAATGAGGAGACCGCTGCTGTCGCTTCGATTCGCGATGGCTTTTTCGTCGACTCAGTTGCCAAGACGGGCCTCTGGCTTGCTTGTATGGCGCCTGTAGGCGCGTTTGACAACGCAGTATATACCGGCGGTTCATTTGTGATGGATGACGCCGAGCATGTTATCGCCGTGGCTCCCTGTTTTGAAGAAGGCTTGCTTATTTCGGAAATCTCCCACGGGACAGTTCCGGATTCTATTGACCCAGATCTTCTGCCGCGCTGGAATCGTGAGGAATGGCTTTGGGAATCGGCGCGTCTGTATCTGCGCGATGTCGTCGCTCGCCAAGCGTCTGGCAAGGTTGCGCTTTTGTTATCAGGCGATCTTGCAGCGTCGCTTCTCGCTGCGCTCGCAGTGGATTCTGTTGGCTCTCGTAACGTAGTCGGTGTTGTTGTGCAGCATGAGGGGGCGTTGACCCCTCGGGAAGAATGTGCCGAGAACGAGCGCTTGCGTGTTGCTCGCGAAGTTGCAAGCAATCTTCGAATTCAGATTGTTGAATGCGAGGCGTCTTCAAGCCGAAGGTGCGAAGAGGTATGGACGACCCTTGAATGCGAAGGCGAGGTTAAACGTCTTGGCGGGGCAACCTCGAGCGCGCGGGGCGAGGATCTCGATGCTTTGCTGGGGGTCGCGCGCCGAATTGACGCGTGCTGCGTGAGCGCCATGACAAAAACTGAGTATGCCCTTTGTGCGCCCGCTGCCCTGAGGGACGGCCTCTCGCACTGTGTTTGCGCTCCGTTTGGTGATCTCTACCTATCCAATCTTGAATTTATCGCACGTTGGCGCAATCGTCGCTCTCCTGTGATTCCGGAAGCGCTCGTATCTTTGGCTTCGGTCGAGGGGAGCATGGAATCGATTATCGACCGTGCGGTTCCCGCGCTGACAGGAGATGGCGAGCTTGAGAAAAAGGTGGCATCTGTTCTTCGTTCGCAAGCTCCCTCCAAAATCGATGAGGCTTTGAAGTCCCATATCGACAAGGGGCTGGACTTTGAAGAGAATCCGCTTGCCGGTTCATCTCCTCAGGCGCTGCGGGCTCTCATGCTCTTGATTCAATATGGCGAGACGGCGCGTCGAAAGCTTCCCGCTATGCCGGTTCTTTCCGCCCGCTCTCTTGCCGAGAGAAGCTGGCCGGTATCTTTGGGCTGGTCGGATATGGGGCGCGATGGGGAAGATCTCATAACGGTTGATACGCTTATCCGGATGGAGCAGGCGCGTTCTTCCGAAGAGGGCTCTTCGCATCGGACACAAGCTCGTGAAGAGATCATGGGGTTGATTGGAAGTCTTTTTGGCATAACGCCCGAACAGATGGCTCATATGCAGAGCGAAGAAGGCCAGCGCGAGTTGCGCCAGGGGCTTGGCGATATCGAGTCGATGCTGCGCAAGATGATGGAGTCTTCTCAGGGCACTATGGGCTTTGCCGGATCTGATAGCGCAAATTACGGCGCGCAGCCTCATGGTGCATTTCCGTTTGTGCCCGGTGGTGCGGCCCCGTTTTTCTCGCAAAACTAGGTGTAGGTCCCTTCGATAAGACTGTGGTCAAAAGACGTCTTCCGTCGTGGTATATTAGAACAAATGTTCGTGCTTGAAGGGAGGCGCATGGTTATTCTCGGAATCGACCCCGGACTTGCTCATACGGGTTGGGGGATTGTTGAAGAGCGGGGCGGTGATGTTCGCTGTCGCGCCTACGGATGTATAGAAACATCTGCGGGAAATGATCTTGCTGTGCGCCTTCGGCATATTGCCGATAATCTGTCGGCTGTAGTCGAGCGGTATCACCCTCAGGAGGCTTGTATCGAGAGCGTCTATTTTGGCGTTAACGTTAGGTCTGCGATTCCGACTGCGCATGCACGCGGTGCCGCACTGGTGGCAGTATCTCTATGCGGTGTCGAAGTAGGCGAGTACACGCCTATGCAGATTAAGCAGTCGGTTGTGGGTACGGGCGCTGCCGATAAGGGCCAAGTAACCTATATGGTTAGAAATCTTCTTCATTTGGATCATGACCCTAAGCCCGATCATGCTGCGGATGCCTTGGCATGTGCTATCTGTCATGCCCATTTGCGTCATACCGATGCGGTGACGCGCGGCGAATATGTTCAAAAGAGGGGAAACGGCTACTCATGATCTCGTTGATACGCGGAACGCTCATTGAGGCGACGCCTCAGTATGCCATCGTTGATGCTGCGGGAGTTGGCTTTGAACTGGGCATCTCGAGTATGACGGCGGCGGCGCTGCCTGCTTTGGGCGCTGAGTGCCGCCTCTATGCGCGCCTTCAAGTGCGTGAGGATGCTATGACGCTTTTTGGCTTTGCCTCAAAGGAAGAACGGGCAATGTTCGACCATCTATTGAGCGTGTCGGGTGTAGGCCCTCGTTTGGCGCTCGCCATACTTTCGCGCTACAGCGTATCGCAGGTATACTCCATTGTGATGGCTGAGGATGCGACGGCGATGTCTGCCGTGTCCGGTGTGGGAAAAAAGACTGCACAGCGTTTAATTTTGGAATTGAAAAGTACCTTCGCAAAGGACCACTCGTTTGCCGCTGCCGAGGTTCCGGCCGCTAATCAGACGGTCATGGCATTTTCGCAAGAGCCTTCTGTTCTGGAAGATGCGCGTCAGGCGCTTCTTTCCATGGGGTTCAGCCCACAGGAGACGGAGCTTGCCCTTGATGGATATGATGGCCAAGGCATGCGAGTTGAAGATTTGCTGGGTGCCGCGCTGCGTCGTCTTGGAATGGATGCATGATGTGGGAAGTCGACGAATCTGAAGATCTCTGGGCTGATGCACCGCGGGGGAATGCGTCCTCTCAGGGTAGAGAGGATGCGGAGCGCTTGGTGACGGGCGATCTGACGGCCGACGACCTTGATGTGGAACGCTCGCTTCGTCCACAGCGCCTTGACGATTACTGTGGACAGGAGCATATCAAGCAGAGCCTTCGTATTCTTATTCAGGCTGCTCAAAGCCGTGGAGAGTGTCTTGACCATGTTATTTTTTCGGGACCTCCTGGCTTGGGCAAGACAACCTTGGCGACCGTTATTGCTAACGAACTGGGCGCGCAGATCAAAACGACGTCGGGACCGGCGATTGCTCGCACAGGGGACCTCGCGGCGATTCTCACCAATCTTCAACCGGGCGATGTCCTTTTTATCGATGAGATTCATCGTCTCAATCGCTCCATCGAAGAGATTCTGTATCCCGCGATGGAGGATTTTACACTCGATATCGTTATCGGCAAGGGGCCTGCTGCGCGTTCAATTAGGCTTGATATCCCTCATTTCACCTTGGTGGGTGCCACAACCCGTTCGGGCATGCTTACGGGTCCTTTGCGTGATCGTTTCGGAATCTCATTTAGGCTCGACTACTATTCTGTCGAAGACCTTGCAGAAATCGTCACGCGTTCGGCAAGCATTCTGGGGGTTGCTATCGATCGCCAGTCGGCCCTGGAGATTGCCTCTCGCTCCCGCGGAACCCCTCGTTTAGCAAACCGTCTGCTCAAGCGTGTTCGCGATTATGCCCAGGTGCGTGGTGACGGTCCGATCGAGCTTGATATCGCACGGGAGGCGCTTTCTTTCTTCGAGATCGATGAGCTCGGTCTTGACTGGATGGACATTCGCATCCTCGAGACGCTCGTCAAGACTTTTCGCGGTCGCGCCGTTGGCCTAACGACACTTGCAAGCGCTGTGGGCGAGGACCCCTCGACGCTCGAAGACGTATATGAGCCCTACCTGCTTCAACGGGGGCTTATCATCAGAACTCCGCAGGGGCGCATCGCTACCCTTGCCGCTTTCGACCACTTGGGGGTTACCCCGCCATCTGGAGTCTAGGCTCTTGAGAAACGTTGTATGCTAAGTACACTGTGCAATTCGCGAGAAAGGCCTTCATATGCCAACCGATATTGAGATCGCCCACTCCGTCAAGCCGCTTCCTATCGTCCAGGTTGCCCAAGAGGCCGGTATCGATGAAGGCTATTTGACACCTTATGGATTCGATAAGGCCAAGGTCGACTACTCTCTTCTCAATAGTCCTGAGCATAAGGATTCGATTTCCACTTCCGCTTTGGTTTTGGTGACTGCCATCAATCCCACTCCTGCGGGCGAGGGCAAAACTACGACTACGATTGGCCTTGCTGATGGCCTGCGTCGCCGCAGCGTAAAGAGCGCCGTTGCGCTTCGCGAGCCTTCGCTTGGTCCTGTTTTTGGCGTCAAGGGCGGCGCCGCTGGTGGCGGTTACGCTCAGGTCATCCCTATGGAGGATATTAACCTGCACTTCACGGGCGATTTCCATGCTATTGGCGCTGCAAATAACCTGTTGGCAGCTATGCTCGATAATCATATCCAGCAGGGCAACAAGCTTGGTATCGACGTTAAGCGTGTGACGTGGAAGCGCGTCGTCGACATGAACGATCGCCAGCTGCGCCATGTGATCGATGGCATTGGCGGCAAGGCCCAGGGCGTGCCGCGTGAGGATGGATTTGATATCACCGTCGCTTCTGAGGTTATGGCGATCCTTTGCCTGGCGACCTCCATTGCCGATCTGAAGCAGCGCCTGGGCGAGATCGTCGTGGCGTACACCTACGAGGGGAAGCCCGTTACCGCTTCTGACCTCAAGGCCCAGGGCGCCATGGCTGCCCTGCTGAAAGATGCCTTGAAGCCTAACTTGGTGCAGACGCTTGAGCATACGCCCGCTTTTGTGCATGGTGGTCCCTTCGCGAACATTGCCCATGGATGCAACTCTGTCATGGCGACGCGCATGGCGCTGTGCTTTGGTGACATTGCGATTACGGAGGCTGGATTCGGTGCCGACCTGGGCGCCGAGAAGTTCTTTGATATTAAATGCCGCATGACGGGCCTTTATCCGCGCGCGGTGGTTGTCGTGGCAACGGCTCGCGCCCTTAAATATAACGGTGGCGTTGCCAAGGCCGATTTGAACACAGAGAACCTCGATGCGCTTCGCGCTGGCCTGCCCAACCTGTTCCGCCACGTACAGAACATCAAGGATGTCTTTGGTGTCGAGACAATCGTCGCCATCAACCATTTCCCGACCGATACCGAAGCCGAGCTCAAGCTTATTGAGGATGAATGCGCGGCGCGCGGTATCTGTGTATCCCTTTCCGATGCCTGGGCCGCGGGCGGCGAAGGTACGCTTGATCTTGCAGATAAGGTTGTGGCGGCTGTCCAGAAGACGCCTGCACCGGTGCCGGCGTTTACTTATGAGACCGGCTCCGATGTCGCCGACGCCTTGGAGGCCATCGCCACAAAGATCTATCATGCCGATGGCGTCGATTTCACGCCGGCGGCAAAGCGTCAGCTCTCTGAGCTTCGCGAGAATGGATTTGGAAACTTGCCTGTCTGTGTTGCCAAGACCCAGTACAGCTTTAGCGACGACGCCAAGAAGCTCGGCGCTCCCGAGAACTTCCGCATCACGGTGCGTGAGCTCAAGGTTTCTGCCGGTGCGCACTTTGTGGTTGCGCTTACCGGCAGCGTCTTGACCATGCCGGGTCTTCCGCGCGTTCCGGCTGCCGAGAATATCGATATCGATGACAACGGTGTCATTACCGGCCTGTTCTAAGCCGTATGCCGTTGTCGGCGCCCATGTTTCTTAGTTTGTCGTAAGGGTGCGATCTGGATGGGTCGCACCCTTTTTATGGCTATCGATAGGAAACGGCGATGGTGCTGCTTGCTGACAAGCTTTTAGTTATGGTCTACACTGCACGAAACCGCACAAGCGCATTGTGGACGCAGTGCATACATGAGGGGCTATCAAAATGGCGCATGTGATGATGGATAAGACGTGTCGAGACTTCGCTGAGGCACTGGCGGCTCGAGAGCCGGTCCCGGGCGGGGGAAGCGCGAGCGCTTACGTGGGCGCCCTCGGAGCTTCTCTGTGTTCCATGGTCGCGCGCTATGGTGCCAGCAATCCCCGTTTTGCCGAAGTTGAGGATGACCTTCGCCATGCTGTTGCGGCTTCGGGCCGTATTGGCTTTGAGTTGCTTCGGCTTGTCGAGGAAGACGTACGAGCCTATAGCCTTGTTTCTACGGCATATGGTATGGAGCGAGATGACCCGCATCGCCCCGAGGCAATCCAGGATGCACTCCATGAGGCTGCTTTGCCGCCGTATCGCATCATGGTCGCCTGTTCGCGCGTACTTGCCCTCCTTGAGGAGATGGCCGATAAAGGCTCCCGTCAGCTTCTTTCCGACGTTGCCTGCGGTGCCGTATTTTGTCGTGCCGCGCTGCAGGGTGCAAGTTTGACGCTCTTTGCGAACACGACCTCGATGAAGGATCGCGAGCGGGCGGAGGAGCTGGAGTGCGAGTGCGATACTTTGCTCGATACCTGGCTGCCCCGAGCAGATGACCTCGCTAAACGCGCTGCTGATGCCGCAAGGAAACGGAGCTGATATATGGCTGTACTACTCAAGGGCGCACCTGTTGCAAAGGCAATTACCGCCGAGTTAATCGAGCGAGCAGGGAAATTGGAATCGCTGGGGGTCGTGCCTACGCTGGCTATCGTGCGCGTGGGCGAGCGCGAGGATGACCTCTCCTATGAGCGCGGGGCTCTCAAGCGTTGTGAAAAAGTCGGCATTTCCTGCCGTCGCTACCTTTTGCCCGCAGATGTTTCTCAAGAAGAGCTGATGGGCACCGTTACCGAGGTTAATGAAGACCCTTCCATTCATGGGTGCCTGATATTCCGTCCTCTTCCGGAACATCTCGAAGGAGATGCGGTCGCGTCGGCGCTTTTGTCAAAGAAGGATGTTGACAGCATGACGCCCGCGTCGCTGCTTTCGACGCTGAGCGGTCTTGGTGCTGGTTATGCGCCCTGTACTGCCGAGGCAGTGTTGGCGATATTGGATCACTACGGAATCGACCTCGACGGTGCAAACGTTGTCGTGGTCGGCCGTTCGCTGGTGATTGGTAAACCGGTTGCTTCCATGCTCCTTGCGCGCAATGCCACGGTAACTACGTGCCATACGCACACTAGGGACCTAGCAGAAGTGTGCCGTCGGGCGGATATCGTCGTCGCTGCTGCTGGTCATGCCCGTACGCTGGGGGCGGATGCGGTTTGCACGGGTCAAACCGTTATCGATGTGGGAATCAATTGGGACTCCCAGGCCGAAAAGCTTGTAGGTGATGTTGACTTTGAGGCGGTTGAGCCTCTTGTCGACGCCGTGACGCCTGTTCCCGGAGGGGTTGGCGCGGTGACGACGGCGATACTTGCGCGCCATGTGATTTGCGCTGCGGAAGAAGCGGGCGGGTTCGTTGCCCATTCATTGCAATGATTGCTTAAATTGCGCTTCGGTGTAAAGAAAAAGCCCAGGCGGGAGCCTGGACTTTTTGTATGGGACTGCCTGTGCTGGCAGATGCTATACAGGGTAGCCCCTGCTTTAGCCGATCTTGCGGACGTTGATGGCCTGAGTCTCGCCGGGCTTTTTGCCAGGACCGACCTCGTACTCAACGCGATCGCCCTCGTCGAGGGTCTTGAAGCCGTCCATCTGGATGGAGCTAAAGTGAACGAAAATATCGGATTTCGCGCTGTCCTGCTGGGCCTCGTCGGGAGCGATGAAGCCATAGCCCTTCTCGCGGAAGAACGATTTTTTAAGCGTACCGGTTGCCATGAGTGACCTTTCTTTCTGCGCCCATAGGGGCAATACTGCGCGCAAATTGCACGTTGAGCGTCATAATACTCCAGTGCGGTGCAGTGAATTTCATAAAACTCAATTGGTAACAAATGATGTTACAAAGGTTTTCCGGAGGTTTACACTAGACAGTCGATAGGCAAACGGCATCTGCTGGCTTCGCCGGCAAGAAGGAGGATTCAATGCCTTGCACGACGATTCTGGTCGGTAAACGAGCAAGCTATGACGGCTCGACGATCGTTGCGCGCAACGAAGATGCGAGTAACGGCGAGTTCACGCCCAAACAGATGATCGTTGTCGAACCCGAACAACAGCCTCGTCACTACAAGAGCGTTATCTCGCATCTGGCTATCGAGCTTGACGAAGAGCCTATGCGCTACACAGCGGTTCCCGACGCACTCCGTGAGAACGGAATTTGGGCCGAGGCTGGCATCAACGATGCCAATGTTGCTGTGAGTGCAACCGAAACCATTACCTCGAATGAGCGCGTGCTCGGTGCCGATCCGCTGGTCGAGCTGGTCCCCGCGCGCGGTAAAGAAGGCGAGGAGGGCTATGTCCCCGAGGTGCCGGGCGGTATCGGCGAGGAAGACATCACGACGCTAGTTTTGCCTTACGCTGCATCTGCTCGCGATGGTGTGCGCAGGCTTGGAAAGCTGCTTGAGACGTACGGAACGTACGAGATGAACGGCATTGCAATCTCGGATGTTGATGAGATTTGGTGGCTCGAGACGGTTGGCGGCCATCATTGGATTGCGAAGCGTGTGCCGGATGATGCTTACGTGACGATGCCGAATCAGCTTGGCATTGATTCCTTTGATCTTGCAGATGCCGAGGGGCAGCAGCTGGAACACATGGCGAGTGCAGACCTGCGCGCTTGGATGCGGGCTCATTACCTGGACTTGACGCTCCGCGAGGAGGGGGAGTCTGACGATTTGTTTAATCCGCGTGAGGCGTTTGGATCGCATAGCGATGCCGACCATGTCTACAACACGCCGCGAGCATGGTATATGCAGCGCTGCCTGAACCCCAGTGACAGCTGGGACGGCGATGAAGCGGTGTTTATGCCCGAGTCCGACGACATCCCTTGGAGCCGGATTCCAGAGCGCAAAGTGACGATTGAAGACATCCGCTATGTCCTTGCTGCCCATTATCAGGGAACGCCGTATGACCCCTATGGCACGCTTGGCACCGAAAAGACGCGAGCGATGTATCGTCCCATCGGTATCAACAGGAACTGCCAGCTCGCTGTCTTGCAGATTCGCCCTTATGTTTCTGAGGGAAATCGTGGTGTTCAGTGGATGTCATTTGGCTCCAATTCGTTTAACGCTTTGGTGCCGTTTTTCACCAATGTGCGCGAAGCTCCAGAGTATCTGGCAAATACGACCGCGCGTGTTTCGACGGATAGCTTCTATTGGGCAAATCGCCTGATCGCAGCTCTTGCCGATGCCCGTTTTCGCGATAACGAAAACGCTATCGACCGCTATCGCGAGAGGGTCGGCGCTTTTGGTCATAAGCTGATTCATGAGACCGATGAAGCATTGGCCGCTGGCTGCGAGGAAGATGTTCAGGAGCTGCTCGCGGCGGCCAATCTGCGCATGGCAGATTATCTGCGAGAGCAAACCGATGACCTCCTTTCGAAGGTGCTCTACACCACAAGCCTTGCCATGAAGAACCGTTTTGCGATGTCGGACAACTAGTGGAGCGAGAGCGCTGTTATGTCGCCGTTTAATGGGGTACAAGGGGAGCAATGTTGTGCGCAACAAGGCGTTGCTCTGTTCCGAGGAGGCAACTGATGGTTACTAAATTCGAAGAGCTCGTTCACGGTATGGTCAACATCGGCTTTGGCGCCGCGGCGCTTACGGCTGAGAAGGGCAAGGAGGTGCTCGACACGCTGAACGCTAAGGGGGAGCAGGTTCGCTCTGACGCGACAGCGCCCGATTTCGCGCGTTCCATGTCCGATATCTTCGAGCAGGCAGGTGGCGCGTTCTCCGATGTGACCGAGCGTTTGGGCGAGAAGGGCGAGTCGACGGCCGAGCGCGTGCTTGACGAGCTTATCTTGGCGCGCGTCCGTTTTCTTACTAAAGCTGAGCGTACCGAGTTTTTGGCCCACGTGCGCGATCTGGTCGATTCGGTTGACGACGCGACGGTCACGGTCAAGATTGAGGTTGAGCCTGCCGATGAGAAGACACCCGAGGCGGATTCGGCAGAGGGTCAAAGCGAGTAGCCACATATGGCCCCAGATGTAAACGAGACACAGCCGCATGACATCGATGCCGATGTTGCAGCGGTGATGGAAGAGATGGAAGCGCAGGCGTCTGACGGAAGACACCGTCCGCGCGCGGCGGATATTTTTCCGCAGGAGCCGGAAGTCATGGCTCCCGCGGAGGAGTATAAGCTCTCTGCTGCCGGTCGTCGCCAGCGCATTGCCGAGATTATTCGCCTGGTACGCAAGTATCAGGCATGGAGCAACCTTACGCCGGTGCGCCTGCGCTGCCTGATTGAAGAGCTCGGTCCCATGTTCGTTAAGATGGGGCAGATTCTTGCCAATCGCTCAGAGATCTTGCCCCAGCCGTTTTGCGACGAGCTGCGTCGCCTGCGCTCCGATGTGGAGCCGGTTCCTTATCAGGTGGTTCTTGAGTGCCTTGAGGCCGAATACGGCCAGGAGCTCGGCGCCATCTTTGACGCTATCGATCCCAATCCCTTGGGAAGCGCTTCGCTTGCCCAGGTTCATCGCGCACGTCTGGCCACGGGCGAGGACGTTGCCGTTAAAGTGCAACGTCCCGGAGCCCAGCAGGTCATGGCGCAAGACATCGATATCATGCGCTCGATTGTTCGCCTTGCCTCTAAATTCGTGAAGACCGATCAGTTCGTAGACCTCAAGGGGGTGGTCGAAGAGCTGTGGCAGTCCTTCCGTGAGGAGACGAACTTCCTCATGGAGGCGCGCAACCTCGATGACTTCTACGCCTATCACAAGGGGACGCGCGGTATCTCGTGCCCCCGTTCATACTTGAAATTCTGTACTGAGCACGTCGTGGTGATGGACTATATCGACGGCATCTCGATTGGCGACCCTGATCGTCTATGCAACGAGGGTTATGACCTGGAGAAAATCGGCGGGCAAATCGTGGAGGACTACTCCACTCAGGTTCTCGATGACGGCTTTTTCCATGCTGATCCTCATGCGGGAAACATCATCCTCAAGGATGGCATCGTCTACTTTATCGATTTGGGCATGGTCGGGCGCATGTCGAGCCACGACCGCGGCATCGTTAAGGACATGATTTTCGCTGTTGCCGAGGGTGATGTGCCCAAGCTCAAGGATTCATTGATGCGTTTTGCCGTTACGCGCGGCGATTCTGCCGCACTCGACCATACGGCTTTCTTGTCGGACCTCGATTTTATCGTGGCCGATTTTGCCGGTCTCGATCTTAAGGACTTGGATATCGGCGAGTTCCTCACCTCATTAGTGAATCTCGCGCGCAAGAACGATGTCGAGCTGCCCAGTGTGGTTACGATGTTCGCGCGCGGCATGGTGACGCTCGAGGGTCTGCTCTCCGAGTACATGCCCAACGTCAATATGGTCCAGATCATCTCGACGCATATCAAGAACGAGAAGAGCAGCTACATGCGCATGCAGGAGGCTGCTCAGGATTTGGCGCACGATGCTTATCGAGCGGCGAAAGGTCAGCTTGAGGCAGCTGAATATTTGGGTCTTGCTTCGCGCATGCTCACACGTGGCCAGTTAAAAATCAACGCGCAGCTGCTGGGGTCTGAGGCTGTTTTGCGGCATCTTGGCAGCATCGTTGACCGTATGTCCATGGCAATTGTCATCGCCGGTCTGTTTATTGGGTCTTCGGTAGTCTATTACGCAAAGATCGAACCTGTGGTCTTTGGCATCCCGGTCATCGGCTTTATCGGCTATCTAGCGGCTTTAATCTTGGCGTTAGGCCTTGGTCGCGAGATCTGGCGTAACAGCCACGGAAAAAGGCGCTAGACGGGCGCTGAGGGCATCATTTTTGAAGATATAGGGATGCTCGGCGTTTTTGCCCCATGTTCTTGCTTGTTTGGGTATGCATAGACTCCGATACTGTAAAGCTATACGCAATGAGATGGGAGCGAAGCATGTGCACTGCCGTTAGGTTTACCGATGCTCGGGGGGATATGTACCTGGGTCGAAATCTTGATTGGGCGTTTGGATACGGTGAGCGCCCGCGCGTATGGGCGAAGGGTTCAACCGTGCCCTATGCATTTTTGGATGATGCCCCGGCTGCTCATGCGGTGATTGGCATGTGCATCGACTATCAGGGCTACCCCATGTTCTTTGACTGCGGAAACGATGCGGGCTTGGCTGTTGCAGGCCTTAATTTTCCCGGCTATGCGGAGTTTCCTCTCGAGCCTCAAGACGGTGCCACTAATGTTTGTGCATATGAGTTCCCCTTTTGGGTCGCGGCGAATTTCTCCACGGTCGAAGAGGTTGAGGCGGCGCTTGCGAATACGGTGATTGTGGGAAAGCCCGCGGGCGAGGGTTTGGGCGTTTCATACCTGCATTGGATTATCGGCGATGCGAACCGCAGCATTGTGGTCGAGCAGATGGCAGACGGCTTGCATGTCCACGCTGATCCGGTTGATGTTCTTGCCAATCAGCCCGCGTTTGATTGGCATATGGAAAACCTCCGCACGTACATTACGGCCAACAACGGCTTTCCCGAGACGAGCACATGGGGCAAGGCTGAACTTAAACCCTTTGGTGCCGGCGCAGGCATGCGTGGTATCCCGGGCGACTGCTATTCGCCTTCGCGCTTCGTCAAGACCGCTTTCCTCAATGCGAACTACCCAACAAAGGATGGTACGGTAGCCAACCTTGCGCGCATGTTCCACACGCTGGGAAACGTATCGATGGTCGAAGGCGCTGTCGCCATGGCGGACGGCCAGTTCGAGAAAACTATCTATACGGGTTGCTTTGAGGCATCGACGGGGATGTATTACTACAACACCTACGACGATCCCACAATCTATTGCGTGGGCTTGGCGGATGCGAACGGAGCTTCTGGATTGGTGACGCCTGAGCCGACCCGATTCGACCCGAGTTCCTGCTAGCGCGAGGTTGGTTATCCCGATTGTGGGATTTGAAATACCGCAACATTGAGGTAGTCCTGTTGGGAGACTCCCCGTTTTCGTAGATTCCGCACGAGCCGAAGAGCACTAAATGTGCTCTTCGTGCGAGCCAGGACTTGACCGAGCGAAAACGGGGAGCCTCCCAACAGGGCTACCTTTGGTTGAGCCGGGCTCCGAAAAAGAAGACCCCGCACAGGCAGGGTCTTCAATCAAAGCGAAGCTGTTTGAGGCATGCAAGCGCCGACGTCTTAGTATTGGCTCGGATGCTTGGCAAAGAAGTCAAAGCGCGGCGGGAGCGGCTTGACGGCGTGCTTGCCGGCTTCCTCGCCCAGGGTCTCGATAAAGTGGTTCGTAGACTCGAAGATATGATCCCAGCTAAAGAAAGCCACGGGATCGATGTCGAAGTACTCGCAGATCAGCTCGCAGCCGGCGGGAACGATGCCGTGCATGAGGATGGTTGCCACGCGCAGCTCGTGGAAGGCGTTGACGAGAGCCTGTGCCATGGCGTCGTCGTCCTGCGCGTTCTTTGCTGCCTTGGAGGCGTCGGACCAGCGCTTGTTTGCGGCGCGGAGATACTCGTCGCAAACCGAGAGCGCGTGGTGCGTCTCGAACTTGTACATGTACTGCTCAAAGGCGAGAGCGGCTTGTTGCGAAGCTTGCATAACCTCGGGGGTCGGCTCACCTGCGGGAATGCATCCGGTGCGGTAGCTGGCCTCGTCGCCTTCCTTCACGGCGACGCCATAGAAGCAGGAGCGGGCGAGACGGTTGAAGACGCCGGTGAGAAGCGCACCCTCTTTGAGGGCAGGGTCAATCACGCGCTTGTCATCGCAGGCGCGAATCTCGTTGCCCTCCTTATCCTTGCCGCTCACGCGCGTGTCATACGCCTTGGGGCTAAAGCTAACGGGCTTCTCGGAAAGGCCGAGCGAGAGCCAGTGGGCACGCATCTGCTCACAGGTGTAGTGGTTGAGCAGGTCGTCTGCCGGTGGGGGAGGCGTCTGGGAGGAGGAACTTGCCTTTTTGCCCATGTAGAGCAGGTGGTAGTTAGCGCTCACCGTCGACTGATGCAGGTCCCAGCCGAGTGCCTCCCACATGGCGGTCTGCGCGATGCAGTAGAAGTAGATGTTGTCCTGGCCGATGAACTGATAGATGGCGGCATCATCGGAGCACCACCAGTCGTGCCAATCGAGAGAGCCGTGCGTATACGCCGGCTCGGGAACTTGCGTGGAGTCAGGGGAGGGCTCACCCATAAGGGCGGCATCCTGCGCCGCTACGCCTTCGCTGATGCCCAGGCGCTTGGCGTCACGGGCAAGAACGGTGCGCGTGTAGCTGATGGGCGCCCAGAGGCTTTCCGGCCAGCACCAGCAGGTGACGTTTTCCACGTCGTCGATTGCGGGCACGGGGACACCCCAGGCGATGTTGCCGGTGATGCGGAAGGGTACGAGCGCCTTGCCGGAGCGGAAACGAACGCCGCCGCGTCCCAGAACCGCATGTGCCTCATCGCGTTCTTTCCAGCTGGGGAACACCACGGTGAAGGAGCTCTTATTGCCCTCGGGCTCCACGACAGTGTGCTCGGGCAGCTCGGATTCGATGGCATCAAATGCCTCGCGGAACTTATTTTGAATGTAGAGCTGTGCCGGGAGTAACCACTCCTCCATGGTCTTGGATACCACGGAGCGCACCTGCGGGTCGCGGGCGAGTTCGGCAGTGTAATCCTTCATGAAGTCGAGGTAGGCCGGCAGATCGAAATAGAGGTTGTCAACCGGGCGAAGCTCGGGCACCTCGCCCGTGAGCTGGCTTTTGGGTGCAATGAGCTCTTCGGGCTCAAACTGATGGCCCAGATCGCACTCGTCTGCATAGGCTTTCTCGGACTTACAGCCCTGGATAGGGCAGCGACCGATGACCTGACGTCCATTGAGGAAGGTGTTCGCACTCGTGTCGAAGAACTGCAGGGTGCTGCGCTTCGAAATCACGCCGCGCTCATGCAGGCGATTGATGATCTCGGCGGTTACGTGCTCATGGATGGGGGCTGCGGGCTCGAGTCCCGAGCCACCGTAGATATCGCAGCTGATGCCGTAGTTATTGAGGGTGGCTGCCTGACGGCTGTGGTTCGACTCGACGTATTCGCCGATGCTCTTGTCATAGCCCTCGTTTTCGCGCAGCTTGCGGTAGCTCTCCATGATGGGTGAACCGTAGCAATCGGTACCCGAGGTGAAAATCACGTTCTCGCGTCCCAGGCGATCGCGCAGGAAGCGCGCGAAGAAATCGGCAGGCACGAAGACGCCGCCTACATGGCCAAAGTGCAGGCCCTTGTTGCCATAGGGTTCGCCAGCGGTGACGATAGCGCGGCGCGGCCAGGCGGGACGGGATTCCATATCATATGTTGCGGCCATAAGGCTCCTATCGATGCGTTCCCGCTCAGGCGGGTTTTGCTGCTCTTCGGTATCCGTAGCATTATCGCACATGCGGCGCGACCGTGCTTAAAATGCGTGTATGCTGGATGGCATGCACGAAATCGGTAACATACATACGTTTGAGGACTCCACGTTCCTGCAATCTATCTGTCGGGCGTCTTATGCGGTGCTGCTGGCGGGGACGCTTGGAGGAGTGGTCCTGTTTCTTTGCGGCGTCCCTTGCGAGCTGCCTGCGGCCATTGCCGGAGGAATTGGGGGAGCTGCCCTTCTGCTTGCCGGCATTGTGATGGCGACGTTCGTGTCCTTCGCGCTTCATGAGTGCGTTCACGCCTTGTTTTTCAAGGTATTTGGCCCCGGCGGTTCGCATGTTACCTTTGGTTGGAATCTCGACGTCGCCATGATATACGCCTGTGCCGAGGGGATTGTCTATTCAAGAGGACGCTACCTTGCAATCGTGCTTGCGCCGACCGTTATCGTGACGGGGGCCGTCATCGCTTTGGGCGCCCTTTCTGGATGTGGTCTTGCTGCCTGGGTGGTTTGCGTGCTTCATCTTTCCGGGTGCACCGGCGACTGGTTTTATGCGCGCGCCATTGTTTCCGACCCCCGGATACGCTGGTGTGAAGACGAGGCCTGGGGCGTTCGCTTTTACGGCGAGGAAGAAGGCGAGGGGAATGATAGTGAATAGTAGCTCTGCGATACCGCTATTGTTGCATGCATGCTGCGCCCCATGTTCCCTGGAGCCGGTTCGGCTTTTGATGGAAGAAGGATTTGTGCCTACGATTTGCTGGACCAATCCCAATATCCAGCCCCTGCAAGAGCACGAGCGCCGTTTGGCGGAGCTTCGCCGTTGGTGCTCGGCTGAAGGGATTGCGCTTATCGAAGCGCACGAGGACAGCGCCGCGTGGGAGCGGGCGGTCGCGCCGATCGGGGCACAGGATCGCGAGCGCCGATGCCGGGCCTGCTATGGACTTCGCCTGGCCGAGGCATGCCGTGTGGCCGAGCGCGAGGGGTTTGAGCATATTGCCACGACGCTTGCGGTGTCTCCGTATCAGCTGTTTGAGACGTGCAACGATGTCCTTATTCGCCTCGCTGAATCTCATGGCCTTGCGCCCGTAATTCGTGACTTTAGACCCTGGTATCCGCAGGCGACGCTTCGCTCGCGCGAATTGGGGATGTATCGCCAAAACTACTGTGGATGCCGTTTTTCTGCTGCCGAGGCGGCAATGGATCGCGCACGGCTGCGCGATGAGCGAAAGGCGGCGCGCAAATAGTGCCGCTGCTGGCGGCGTGGTGCGACCGGTGCTGCGCCTTTTGTCGACCGTTTTACGTGCAGCCTGTGTGACTTGCTCGATTGCGCTGAGCCCGCCTCTGCGATGGGGAACAATACATCGCATTGTGTGGATGTATCGCATGTCACGTGCGCGCATGCTTCTTGGAAAGGATGATCATGAATCAGACGTCGAGCAAGAGCGGCGTGAATGCAGCCGGGATTTTCCGACGCCTTAAGAAGCTTGTCCGTGCCAATTGGCGCGTTGTTGTTTGCGCTTCATGTCTTGCGATCTTCCTCTACTTGCTCGATGAGGTACTCGAGGGCGAAATCATGCGCCTTGACTCCTTGGCCTATGGCCTCATTGTCGAACGCTTGCGCAGCGATGCGCTTACTCCGGTGATGGAGGGTTTTTCCGCCCTGGCGACACCGGTTGTGTTGGTGGTTATGACCCTTGCCATCGCGGCTTTCGCGCCTGGCAGGCGTCCGGGATGGTGCTGCGCGGTGAATCTCGTGCTTGTTGCGAGCCTCAACGTCTTTCTTAAGTCGCTCGTCCAGCGTCCTCGGCCGGAGGGATTTAGGCTTGCCGTAGAGACAGGCTTCAGTTTTCCTTCCGGTCACTCGATGGCAGCTATGGCATTTTATGGTTTGATCGTCTGGCTTATCTGGCGCCATGAGAAAGACCGGCGCCAGCGCAACCTGTTCACGATTGCGTTTGGCTTCATCGTCTTGATGATCGGTGTCAGTCGCATTTATCTGGGTGTGCACTATGCTTCCGACGTTTTGGGAGGTTTCTGCGCGGCTTTGATTTGGCTTGCGCTTTTTACGCGCCTGGGCGCCCCGCTTTTCATGGACGAATCAAAGGTTACCCAAGGCTAACTTATGGAGGGAGTATGAAGGCAGAGATTCAGGAGGGGAGAACGCGTTGAGTTTACTATAGTTAACTCAACGACGAAACAGGTCACAGGCGATATTCGATCGTTTCGTCGAAGTTTGATTGCATCCCTCCCCTCTGTGCGATCAACGGTGTACTTCGAAGGCGACCCGTCATCTGAAATCAGGTGACGGGTCGTTTTCGTTAGTGAGGTATGCGTTTGTGATGGGTTGTGGGACTAGGGTTCCAAAAAACGCTCGACGAGCTCGGGCAGCGCTCCGTCGAAACAGGTTGAATCGAGCACGACGTCACAATGCTCGCGCGCGTCGTCGGTGGCGTTTGCGACGCCGACGCCCAGGCCTGCAGCGTCGAGCATGGCGATATCGTTAGCCGAATCGCCAAAGCCGATAATCTGGTCGAGGCCAATGCCCAGAATCTCGGCAAGCTTTGCCAAGCCAGTTGCTTTGGTTACGCCCTGGGGCATGAACTCCATGTATCGATTGGAGGAAAACGTGATGGCTGCTCCGAGTTCTTCGGCAAAATCACCCATCGAGGCTCCCAGTTCACGCAACGCATCAAAGTCGTCACTCATGTAGAGCACCTTGACGATGGGTTTTGCTTCTAGGAAGGAAAGATCTGGGTGACCCTCGCAGGTTTGATAGCGAATCGACGGATAGCTGACAAGAAAATCACGCTCAGACGCCGGTGGATCAAAGACATTGTAGGTGCCGTCGTCAAAACAAACGTGGATGCACAGTCCCAGCTTGCGTCCACGGCGATAGATCGCGTCGGCTGCTTCATGGGAAAGTCCACAGGTGCACAGCGGCTTGGGGTCGCCGTAGCGATTGATGAAGCCGCCGTTATAGGAAACGATATAGGTTTCGCCCAAAAGCTCGGGGTCAAGTGTATCGAGGTTCGCTGCAATCGAGTTATACGCGCGTCCAGAGCAAGGGACAAACAGCACGCCCAGCTCGCGCATGCGAGCGAGGGCGGCCTTATTGCCCTCGGGGATGATGCAGCTGTCGTGCAGGAACGTCTCGTCCATGTCGCTCGCAACGAGCTTGTAGTGCGACATTAGTAGACCATTCCCATTGCCTCGGCCACCTCGGCAAGCGTTGCCTCGGCGATTTCGTTGGCGCGGCGGTTGCCTTCGGCGAGGACGTCCTTCACATAGTCGAGGTCGTTCTCAAAGCGATGACGACGCTCGCGGATGGGCTCGAAGTAGCTGTTGACCGCCTCGGTGACGTATTTCTTGAGCTGGCCAGACCCACCCATACCGATCTCTTCTGCGATCTCGACCTCAGACCTGCCGGTGCAGATGGCAGCCGTGGAAAGAAGGCCCGATACGCCGGGGCGATTCTCGGGATCAAATGTGATCATGCGCTCGGAGTCGGTCTGGCTCTTCTTGATACGCTTGGCGGTCTCGTCTGCCGTCATGGAGATGTTGATGGCGTTGCCATAGCTCTTGCTCATCTTGCGTCCGTCAAGGCCGGGCAGCAGGGGCGTATCGGAGAGGAGGGCGTCGACCTCGGGGAAGACCGGGTCGCAGTTCTTGCAGAAGCGATTGTTGAAGCGTCGGGCGATAGTGCGCGTGAGCTCGATGTGCGGGAGCTGGTCGCGGCCGACGGGCACCACGTTGCCCTTGCAGAACAGGATGTCGCAGGCCTGGTGCACCGGGTAGGTGAGGAGCAGGCCCGTGAGCTCATGGCCGCTTGCCTCCTGCTCGGCTTTGACGGTGGGGTTACGCAGGAGTTCGGCCTCGGAGACGAGCGAGAGGAACGGGAGCATGAGCTGATTTGCTGCCGGCACCGCGGAGTGCGCGTAGATCATGGTCTTGTCGGGGTCGATGCCGCAGGCAAGGTAGTCCATGACCATGTTGTAGACGTTGTCCTGGATCTGGTCGGTGGTGTCGCGGTCGGTGATCACCTGGTAGTCGGCAATGAGTACGTTGGTGCGGCAACCTTTGTTTTGAAGCTCGACGCGGCCCTTGAGGGTGCCGAAGTAGTGGCCGAGGTGCAAGCGGCCAGTGGGACGGTCGCCGGTGAGCATGGTGTAGTTTTGCGGGTTCACGTCAAGGTCGGCGCGGATGGCGTCGGATTTTTTGAGGGCTACCTCGTAGCTGTTCTCGTTGGGCATGCGAATGATCTCCTATCGGTTATCGGTGCGGCGGTCGTCGCGGTTTTTATGCTTCTTCTGATGTCGGGGGCGCTTGGCTTCTGCGGCGGCTTCCTCGGCAGCGAATGCGGGGTCATCGGGGGTGACGATTTCGTCTTCATGGGTGCTCGCGTTGTAATGATGGCGCAAGACGGGCTCGAAGAGATGCAGGTGCACGGCGAAGGCTGCAGAGCAGGCGAAGAGCGCCAAGAAAATGAGGACGCGCCAAAAGACGTCCACCTGATTGATGGCCGCGGCGCCCAGCGAGAGCAGGATGCACCACGCATAGATGAGCAGCACGGCTTGCTTCTGGTTGTAGCCCTCTTCAATGAGACGATGGTGAATATGCCCCTTATCGGCCTGTCCGATGCTCACGTGCGCACGCATGCGCCTGATGATTGCAGAGAACGTATCGATGATGGGCACGCCCGCTACGATCAGCGGGATGAGCAGTGAAGTGAGGGCTGCGGTGCGCGAAACGTTGAGCAGCGAGGTGATGCCCAGGGAGAATCCAAGGAGCAGTGACCCCGAATCGCCGAGGAAGATTGACGCGGGGTTGAAGTTGTAGCGCAAAAACGCAAGGCAGGAGCCGGCGAGCGCGAGGGAGAATGCCGCCGCATCATACCTGCCGGCGAGGATAGCGAAGGAAAACATGGAGAGTGCGGCGATGCAGGAGATGCCAGAGGCAAGGCCGTCTAATCCATCGATGAGGTTGATAATGTTGGTGAAAGCAACCAGATAGATGACGGTGATAGGGTAGGCAAGCCAGCCGAGCTCGATATAGGCATCGCCCGCAAAGGGGTTGACAATCTGGTGGATTACCAGGCCTCCTGCGACAGCGACACTTGCGGCGATAAGCTGGCCTGCAAATTTGACTTTCGGGGAGAGCTGAACGATATCATCTGCAGTTCCCGTTGCCACCATCAGCAGAACTGCGACGGCGAGCATGCGGTAGTCGACGGCGAGGCTGGGGTGTGATACCAGAACGGGCGGCCAGCCAAGGTGCATGCTGCCATAGACGGCGATGGCCATCGCGGCAAAAAGGCCAAGGAAGACGGCGAGTCCGCCAAGGCGCGGCGTCGGCTGCGTGTTGATGCGGCGCTTGGAGGGGTAGTCCACGGCGTCGAGGCGTATGGCCAGGCGCTTTGCCGCAGGCGTGCAGACAAAGGTCACGACAAACGCGGTTGCCGCCATGAAAATATATGGAAGGAAGGGTTCCATGCGAAGAGTAATGCGCCCATCTGGTAGGTGGTCAAATATGTGCGGATAATGGGCCCTGGATGGGATGATTATCTGCATAAGTTCTACCATGATACCCCATATGACCGGTTGCGCGTCGTGCGCTGCGCCCATCATCATCACGCCAGATTCGCCCGTCATTTGTGACCGCCAGGCGTTATCATGGGCAAAGTCGATATCATGCGCCCCTTGGCAGCAAAAGCGAAAGGAAGACGAGCATGGCAAGCACCGAGACGAATGGACGCAACCGAGGAGGTCGTAGAGACGGGGCTCCTCGCGACGGCAGGCGTGACCAGCGCGCGCGTGAGCGTGAGGCCTATACAAAGCAGGTCGGTGAGCGTCTTGCCGCCGAGATCGATCGTGCCTGCACGCAATGTCAGCGCATCGAAGGCATGCCTCCTTCGGCGGCGAAGGTTGTGGCAGAAGATGAGCAGCTGCGTGTGCCCAAAGTCCGCGTTGTCGATGCCGATGCATGCGCGATGATTTTGGAAAACGGCCGCGGCAGGGCTCAGTTCTGCGACCTTACGGTGCTCGACTTCGGCTCGTATGCCAATCCTGCCGGTGGCTTCGATAAGGGTTTCATGGGTTTCGAGCAGTCGCTGTGCGAGAACTCGTTTTTGTTCAACGTCCTTTCGCAGCAGCGCGATTGGTATGCCGAGAATCGCCGTCGCAACATCAACTGCGAGCTTTACCGCGATCGCGCGCTGATGGTTCCCGCTGTTCGCTTTACCCGTGACCGTCTCCATGCCTATGCGGACATTGTCGTGCTTGCGGCGCCCAATGTGCGCCGTGCGCGCTCGGAGTACAGCATGAGCGATGAGCAGCTGGCTGATGCCATGCGCGACCGCATTCGCTTTGCCCTGGCGGTTGCCGACAGCCTGGGTCACGAGAAGCTCGTCTTGGGCGCTCCCGGCTGCGACGCGAGCGGCTGGGATGCCTCCGTGGTTGCCGAGATGCTTCGAGAGGAGCTGGCGAGCGGTGAACACGTGGCGACTACGGTGATCCTTGCCGTTAAGCGTGAACGCTTCAACCAAAACTTCGAGCGCTTTGCCCATGCGTTCGAGACTTTCCCTGCTAAAAATGAGACCTCGTATGAAGATGTCCGTGCGCGCAAAGAGGCAGCTCAGGCTCAGGCTCAAGAGGACGAGGATGACGATGATTGGCGTGCGTATCTGAAATAGCCTCGCTGCATTCCACGCGAAAGACGAGAAGGATGGGCGCTATGCGTAACGTACTGTTTTTTGGTGATAGCAACACATATGGATTCGATCCCGAATCCCGTGCTGCCGGCGTGGGCGAGCGCTTCCCGGCCGATGTTCGCTGGTGCGGCGTGGCTGCGCGAGAGCTGGGTTCGAGCTGGCATGTGGTCGAGGAGGGGCTCAACGGTCGCACGACGGTCCATGAAGATCCGTACCGCCTGACCACCCGCCTTTCTGGCGGGGCGCTTTTGCCCACCCTGCTTAAATCGCACCTTCCTCTCGATATGGTCGTCATCATGTTGGGTACGAACGACCTCAAGCCCGTGTATAGCCTTGGGCTTGCAGATATCGCTCGCGGTATGGCGGTGCTCACCGAGGCGGTCCGGGAATTTCCGTGGCCGTCATGCGCGCCCTGCCCGCAGATTTTGCTTGTGTCCCCTCCGTCTCTGACAGATGCGGCGACATGTGGGCTGCTTGCCGAGTTTGACGCCCGTAGCGTCGCGCTGTCAAAGCAGCTCGCGGACGCATATGCCGGCGTGGCAGAGCTTGAGGGGTGCGACTTCCTCGATGCGGGGGAGGTGGCACAGGTCGGTGACTTCGACGGTGTTCACCTGGATGCTGCCGGCCATCGTGCTTTAGGGCTTGCCGTGGCGGCCAAGTTGCAGGAAATGGCGGTTTGCTAGCCCTTGTCGCTCATTGCGGACATGGTTAAAACCGTTGCAAAAAAGAGGCGTCCTCCTGTGTGGGGGACGCCTCTTTTGTATGGGCAAGACTATTGTCGTTCGTGCTGCTAGGCGATGAGCTTGTTCAGACGCTTCTGCTCGTTCACGGCGAGGGCGATGGAGATGATTCCCGTGATGGCGTCTGCCACCACGAGGGCGATCCAGATGCCCTGGACACCCATCATGTTACCCAGCAGATACATGAGCGGCACGGAGCAGATTACGTAGCGAAGCAGACTGCAGAAGGTGGAGAGCACGACCTTCTCGACCGACTGGAAGTAGATGGATACGGTCATGGCAAGATAGCCCAGGCATACGGCGATGATGATGATACGCGTGGCGCTGGCGGCAACTTCTACGAGGTCGGCGTCGCTTCCAGCGAAGAAGGCGCAGACGGGGGTTGCTGCGAGCCAGATTACAATCGACACAATGAGAAGAACGACAATCTGGTACTTGATGGCGCAGGAGAGCGATTGCTTGAGGCGATTCCAGGCTTTGGCGCCAGCGTTGAAGGCGGCGATGGGCTGCAAGCCGTAGGAGAAGCACTGGGCGATCATCATGACGATGTAGAGGATGTAGCCGTTGATGACGGCGAAGGCAGCGATGTAGAGCGAGCCGAGCTCGCCGCCGAGGGTGCCGAGCAGCGTGTTCGCAACCGTGTTGAAGATGAACGTGGCTGCCTGGACCAGGAAGAACGGGAAGCCGATCTTGAAGATCTGACCGCAGACGGCCATATCGAGCTTGAGGTCGGCAAGCTTGATCTGGAGCTGAGACTTCTTGCCACCGATGAACCAGAAGGCGCCGATGGCCCAGATGCCGATGGACAGACCGTAGTAGATACCGGCGCCCATGGTGCCGAGCTTGAAGATGAAGGTCGACAAGGCAAGCCAGACGATGGCGATGATGGCGGAGACCGTCATGAGGTTAGCCTGAATCTGAACCTTCTCGTCAACGCGCATGACGGCGGTGACCATCTGTCCCACGACCGTGAAGGGCAGCAGGATGGAGAAGGTGCGAACGCCCAGGACCGTGTCGGCCATGATGTCGGGAGTTGCGCCAAAGAACGCGCAGATGGGCTCAGTGAAGACCGCCATGATCACTGCAAGGATGATCGAGACGATCGAGGTAAGCCAGAAGCCCTGACTAAAGGCCTTGCTGGCGCCCTTGACGTCGCCTGCACCCAAAAGGTTGCCCACGATGGCGGGAACACCCGTGCCAAAGAGGTTGCCAAAGGCCAAGTTGAGGAACTCGGCGGACATGATGATCGAGACGCATGCCAGACCGTGGGCACCCAGGCCCCAGCCCATGACAAGTCCCTCGAGGACAACCATGATGATCTGGGCGAGCATGCCCTGACCGGTCACGATCGTGTAGCGGCGTACCAGGCTTGGAATCGGTTTTGACGCGAGTTCGCGCTCTTCCTCGTTGGCAATCAATTCTTCTGCCATTGCTCTCTCCTTTCCTTGAGAGTCAAAACGTAATGGGGTTTAGGCCTCGAAAACAACTTTGCCGGCGATCATCGTGAACGCCGAGGTTGCTTCGAGCACCTCTGCCGGCGCGCAATCAAAGAGGTTTCGGTCGAGCACGCAGATGTCGGCCTGCTTGCCACAGGCGAGGGTGCCGATGCGGTCTTCGGCGTGCATGGCATAAGCGCTGCCGTAGGTGTAGGCGCTCAGGGCGTCGCTCATCGTGATGCGCTCCTCGGGGAACCAGCCTTCCGGGTTCGAGCCGTCTTCGAGCATACGAAAGACGGCGCCGTAGATCTCCTCCATGGGCTCGAGGCCTACGACGGGGAAGTCGGATCCCAGGTGCACGCAAGCGCCGCTTGCCAGCAGGCTGTGGAGTGGCCAGGAGAGTGCCGCGCGCTCGGGGCCCACCGCGTCGTCTTTGGCGCGGTCGGGCATATCGAGCAGCATATGCCACGGCTGCATACCGGCGCTTACGCCCAACTCGGCGTAGCGGGGCAGGTCCTCGGGCTGGACTGTCTCATTGTGTTCCATGGAGTGGCGGCACTCGCCTTTGCCATGGAGGCGCTCTCCTTCTTCAAAGCAGTCGAGCACAAAGCGCACAGAGCGGTCGCCAATGGTGTGGATGCGCGTGTCCACACCCCATTGGGTAGCCTTGAGGATAGCGGCGCGGATGCGCTCGGGGTCTTCGGCGGGCTCGCCGCACGTCTCGGGGGCGTTCGAGTAGGGCTCGAGCATCCAGGCGGTGTGGTCGGAGCACACGCCGTCGAGGAACTGCTTGAATCCATGCCATTCAACCTGCGTATTGGGGAAGTTGTACTTCTTCTGGATCTCATGGAGTTCCAGATTCTCGTTCTCAAACAAATCGGTGTACAGGAAGACGCGCAGGGGGAGGTCGCCGCGGGCGTTAAGGTCGGCGAGGACGGCGTAGGGGTTGTCCATGCTCACGAAAGTGGGGTTAACCATGCCGACGGTGGTGATGCCCAGGGCGTTGGCACGCTTGGCGGTCTTGCTAAACGAGGCTTCGACGACGTCCATCGCCGGGTTATATACCTCGTCCATGAAGATGGCGCCGGCGTTGTTGGAGAACACGCCGGTAGGGTTGCCGTCTGCGTCTTTGAGAATCTTGCCGCCTGCGGGGTCGGGCGTGTCGCGCGTGACGCCCACCTTGTTGATGGCACAGGTGTTGGCGCTAAAGGTGTGAAGGTCGACTTGCTGCAAGAATACCGGTCGGTCGCTCACGTACTGGTCGATCATTGCCGCGGTGGGCATCTCGGGAATTTCCCATTGGAATTGGATGATCTGGCAGCCTACGATCCACTCGTTGTCGGGATGGCTGTCGGCAAAGGCACGAACGCGCTCCATTGCCTGCTCAAAGCTCGTGCAATCGATAAGGTTGACCGCGAAATCGGGGTCGGTCATGAAAGCACCCTGCGCGAAGTGCGTGTGCGAGTCGATGAGGCCCGGCATGACGAGCTTGTCGCCAAAATCGCGAATTTCGGTATCGGGGCCAATGAAGGTATCGAGATACTTGTCCTCGCCGCATGCGATGATTTTGTCCCCCTTGACGGCCACACCGCCTTTGAAGGGCGCGAGGCCGGTTCCGGTGAAGACGGCATTGCTTCGAATGACTACCTCTGCTGTGTCCATAAGTGCCTCCTCAGACGTTTCTGGACTATGCATGAATCACGACGATCCGCGCATGCGTTTGCTTGGGGGCGTAGCTCTCAGTGCGGTGCGTTTCATACGCTCGGTGGGAGCTCGGCTCGTACGCTGCCTGTTGCCTTATGGTCATTTACGCACGCCTTTCCCACTGCGCCAAGATAGAGCGCGATAGATGGTGAGGTTAAGCCGGTTTACATGGTTTACCAGGTGTTTTATTCTCGTGGTTTATTGCTGTTTCATTGCCGTGAACGGAGAAGGTTGGGGCTTTCGCCAAAAAATACGCTCGTTTTGCAAACCTTTGAGTGGGTTGCAAAACGGGCGTTTCGCTTTTTGGCGGAAGATGCGTTAGGAAAGACGCGTTAGGAGCGCCAGAAGGCTTCGATCAACTCGTCGCGGGTTTTTACGTTCGACTTGACGTAGATGCGATGCAGATGTGCCTTGACGGTACCGGGGCTGATCACCAGCTCGCTCGCGATGTTTTGGGCGTCCAATCCGCGCAGCACGAGGGAGAGCACCTCCTGCTCGCGGTTGGACAGACTGTTCCTATCGGAGAAAATCACGATGCGGGACGCAAGGTCTTCTTGCGAGTCGCGTCGCTCGGTGGCTACATCCTCGTCGGCACGCGGATGCTTGGCGTAGATCCTCAGCATATGGGCGAATTGCTTGAAAAGTTGTGCTGCGGCTACGATCATCAACACGTTTTCCGAAATGTTGCGCTCGCTTAGGTACCATAGGAAGGTGCCGACCAAAGGATTGCTCATGTCGGGCTTGTAGAGCAAGATCATGAAGGTGTCCTCGACGATAACCAGGACGGCGAGGACGCAGGCGATTTTGAAAAAAGTTTTGCTTCGCTCCAGGTCAAGCCGTTCGGCTTTGTTTGTCATGTGGCGATAGCGCCAGTACACATAGCCAAGGCAGGCGATATTGCAAAGATCGCGGCTGAGCCAGAAGAGATACTGCTGCACCGTGCTCGCAAGGCTTGGGCGGGGAACCAGGAGAAGCTGTACTATCGCGAGCGGAACGAGCACGATTGCCATCCGCTTGAGCGTGAGCTCGTCGCGCAGGCGCAGGATCGTCCAGGCAAAAATACAGCCGATGATCACGATGCCCAGAAAGCAACGCGTTCCCGGGTGCTGCAATGGCATCTCAAAGCTTACGGCATAGTCGTACTTCATGCGGTTGTACTCGTCAAAAAAGATGACCGAAAGGTCGAGCATATAGGCGAGAAAGCCGATGGCCGAGATGATCGCGTCGCGACGGCGCGTCATGAGCCAGACCACAAGTGCGACGGAGCTGGTCACCAGGGCTACGCCCATGATGAGAATGGTGTAAATGAAGAACGAGAAACTCATGGGCCCCACCCTCGGACGGTTTCAGGTGACGTGTCTCGGATTTCCGAGGCTCTACCTTTGGCAATCTAACGAGGCTCTAGCAATACATCATCGGCGATAGAGCCACATGTGGTCAAGGGGGCCAGAGCCCTGGCCAAGGTCGAGCTGAGCCTCAAGGGCGCCGGTGAGATAGCGCTTCGCTGCCTCAACGGCGTCGGCGAGCGGCAGGTTTTGGGCGAGCCCGCAGGCGATAGCCGAGGAGAGCGTGCATCCAGTGCCATGGGTGTTGGGGTTGTTGACGCGGGGATGGGTGAACCAGGTGGTTTTGGCCCCGTCGCTCGTTTCGCACGCCAACGCGTCGCTGGCCTCGTTGATGCGATGCCCGCCCTTTACCAGTGTTGCGCATCCGTACCGCTGCATGAGGAGACGAGCTGCCTGCTCTTGGGAGGCCCCGTCTTCGATAGACATGCCGGAGAGGAGCTCTGCTTCCGGGATATTGGGGGTGATGAGCGTTGCGAGCGGGAAGAGCTGCGAGGTGAGCGCCCCCTGTGCGTCCTCATCTATGAGGCGGGCGCCACTGGTTGCCACCATGACGGGATCGACAACGATGTTTCGTGCTTTCCAGCTCTTCAGACGTTCGGCGATTTTCTCGATGATCTCCGAAGAGGAGACCATGCCGATTTTTACCGCCGCGGGGCGGATGTCCTCAAACACCATGTCAATTTGGTCGGCAACGATGGTCGGGTCGATGTTTTGGATGCTGCGCACGCCGCAGGTATTCTGCGCGGTAATCGCCGTGATGGCGCATTCGGCGAACAGCCCGTGCGCAGCGATGGTCTTGATGTCTGCCTGGATGCCCGCTCCTCCGCTCGAGTCGGAGCCTGCGATGGTCAGAACGGCTGGCAATGTCGATGTGCTCATAGATGCCTCGCAATGTGAAAGCGGGCCCGTGGCGCTGGTGTGGAGCGCCATGGGCCCGATGAGAATCGAAAAAAGGAGTGGCTACTCGTCGTCCATGCCGAGGTCGATCGTCGTTCCCTCGAACACCTTGTTGACGGTGCGCACGGCGCACATCTTGCCGCACATGGTGCAGGTGCCCTCGGTTGCGGCGGGCGAGCTCTCATAGCGCTCGCGGGCGCGCTCGGGGTCGAGGGCATG
The DNA here is from genome assembly GCA_934621295.1 of uncultured Collinsella sp. Lineage (GTDB taxonomy): Bacteria > Actinomycetota > Coriobacteriia > Coriobacteriales > Coriobacteriaceae > Collinsella. The sequence goes on along the minus strand of CAKTVB010000009.1, from coordinate 14,574 downwards.
CTTCCACATCTCTTCCCAGTCGAGCTTGCGGCGCGCTTGGCCCATGCGATCGTCTTCGTCGCGCGCATGGGGAACCTTCTTGGCGATATCTGCTGCGTGCGCGGCAATCTTGGTGGCAATCAGGCCGTCGCGCACATCCTGTGCGTCGGGCAGGCATAGATGCTCGGCGGGGGTGACGTAGCACAGGAAGTCTGCACCCGCGCTGGCGCTAATGGCGCCGCCGATGGCAGCGGTGATGTGGTCGTAGCCCACGCCGATATCGGTGACGAGCGGTCCCAGCACGTAGAAGGGTGCGTTGTGGCACAGGCGCTTTTCCATCTTCATGTTAGCGGCGATTTCGTCGATGGCCATATGACCTGGCCCCTCGATCATCACTTGCACGCCGCGCTTCCAAGCGCGGACGGCGAGCTTTCCCAGCTCGATGATTTCGGCGGTCTCGGTGGCATCGTTGGCGTCGTAGAGACATCCGGGGCGGCAGGAGTCGCCCAAGCTGATGGTGACGTCGTACTCGTGGCAGATGTCGAGCACCTCGTCATAGAACTCGTAGAAGGGGTTCTCGTTACCGGTGACTTCCATCCAGCCAAAGAGCAGCGACCCTCCGCGGCTCACGATGTTCATGAGGCGGCCGGTCTCCTTGAAGGTCTTGATGACGGAACGGTTGATGCCCGCATGGATGGTTACGAAGTCCACGCCGTCCTCGGCGTGTGCTCGTACGGTTGCCAGCAGGTCGTCCTTGGTGAGCTTGACGAGCGGTTTTTCCATATAGCCGATGGCGTCGTACATGGGAACGGTTCCCACCATAAGCGGGGTTTCGTCAATGAGCTGTTGGCGGAACTTGCGGGTCTTGCCCGAGTTGGAGAGGTCCATGATGGCGTCGGCGCCCAGGTCTTCGGCGATCTTCACCTTCTTCCACTCCTCGGCGGCGTCTGCCTTGTCGCCGGAGATACCGAGGTTGACGTTTACCTTTGTGGAAAGGCCCTCGCCCACACCAAAGGCGCGCATGCCCTTTTTGATATGGACGATGTTCGCGGGGATGGCGATGCGGCCGTCGGCGACGCGCTCGCGAATGTATTCGGGGTCACGATGTTCGCGCTCGGCGACTTCTTTCATCTGCGGAGTAATCTGCCCGGCACGCGCGTAATCCATCTGCGTGACAAGATTGTCGGTTTGGTGTTCGGTCATGAACAAAATCTCCCTTCGCTGGCATTACCCATGTCAGGTTCTGCGGGTCCTCGGCGGGCGCGCCCAATCTCAGCCTGCCGTGTCCCGCAAGCTCCCCATGTTTGTTTGGCCCGCTGCTGTGGTGCGGGCCTGCGCACAGTATACTCCGCGTCGCGTGTCGCTTCATCCGGTGGAAGGAGAGAATGCACGCCTAAAAAGACGTGGCGTTATTAAGAAAGACCAGGGTGTCTTCGCTCGAAAGCTCTGGTGTATAGCGGTAGCCGACGTTGAAAGCGGGGAGCTGACAGGCGTCTTCGATGGCATGCTCTGCCATCCAGCGAACCATGGAGCCGCGTGCTTTCTTGCTGGCGCTTGCTCGTTGGAGAGGCTTGCCATGACGCAGCTCTTCACCAAAGATGCAGGTGATAATGCTCGCTTTGGGGCCAATATGGGGAAGCACCGCTCGAGCGTACTCCACGCTCGCGAGATTTACGACCGTGGTGGCGTTGCCGTTTGACGCGATGGTGCGCGCGAGCCTATCGCCCCAAAAGGCATAGAGGTCGCGCTTGTCGTCGATGGCGAGTTTGGCACCCATCTCTAGCCGGTAGGGCATTACTGCATCGAAGGGGCGCGCGCATCCGTAAAGGCCGGAGAGAATCCACAGGTGGCTTTCTAGCCATCTGAGTTCCGATGTCTGCATAACGGTGGGCGCCATGCTTTGATACTGGATACCGCGGTAGCTCATGATGGCGGGGGAAACATGTCGGGCGATGTTTGAAATGCGTAGAGTGTCGGCATCGGTTACGGGCGCAAAGGCATGCAGTACATCCAAGCAGCTGACGAGCAGGCGGTCGCTCACGCCCCAAAGGTTTTGCAGGCCGTCGGCGCCTTCGATTCGCTCGATATCCAGCAGTGCGTTGTGGAGGCGTTTCGTTTCGCGTGGAAACGGTGGAATGCCCCGTGGCTCAAATGTGTCTTGTGTCGCCCGCATCTGTTTGGCGGGGGAGATGATGACTTGCAGCATGGCGGCCTCCTCGTTGTAAAACCGATTATCGCACCTCGCGCGGAATCCACCTCAAATTGAAAACGGCGGTGCCGACCAACGTGTCGGCACCGCCATGTAAAGGGGGCGATTGGGGGCAGGTCTTACGCGCGCTCGAGGAATGCCTTGTAGCCGCGGTAGGCCTCGTAGATATCGGCCTTGTTGGCAACCTCCCAAAGGGCATGCATGGAGAGCACGGGCACGCCGGAGTCGATGACATCCATGCCGTACTCGGCCATGATGAAGGCGATGGTGCCGCCGCCGCCCACATTGACGCGGCCGAGCTCGCAGGTCTGGAAGTTTACGCCGGCCTCATCCATGATGTCGCGCACGAGGGCCATGTACTCGGCGTCGGCGTCGTTGGAGCCGCTCTTGCCGCGAGAACCCGTGTACTTGTTAAAGCACAGGCCGCGACCCATGTAAGCGGCGTTCTTGGTTTCGAACTTGGAGGCGTAGCTCGGGTCGAAGCCAGCGGACACGTCGGAAGAGAGCATGCGCGAGTTGGTGAGCGCACGACGCAGCGCAAGGGAGCTCTCCTCGCCCGCGAGCGCCATGACCTCGGCGACGGTATTCTCAAAGAAGCGGCTGGTCATGCCGCTGGCGCCTACGGAGCCGATCTCCTCTTTGTCTACGAGCAGGCAGATGCTCGTGCGCTCGGGAGCTTCAACCTCGATCTGGGCGAGCAGGCTCGGGTAGGCGCAGACGCGGTCGTCCTGGCCGTATCCCAAGATCATTGAGCGATCGAGGCCCATGTCGCGGGCGGGGCCGGCGGGCACGACCTCGATCTCGGCGGAGAGGAAGTCCTCCTCGTCGATGCCGTAGCGCTCGGAGAGCAGGTTGAGGAAGAGCTGCTTGACGGGATCCTTCTCGTCGGTCTCGGAGTCCTTGTCGGCCTCGTCGATCACTACGGGGCGGCCGCCTACGATGACATCGAGCAACTCGGCGTCGACAACGTCCTTAGCGGGCTTGGACATGAGCTCGCCGGAAAGGTGGATGAGCAGGTCGGAGATGGTGAAGACGGGATCATCCGCGCCGTCGCCGATGTTAATGTCGATGACGCTGCCGTCCTTCTTGGCAACGACGCCCACGAGGGCGAGGGGGGAGGCGACCCAGTGGTAGGCCTTCACGCCGCCGTAGTAGTGCGTGTCGAGGTAGGCCATGTCGCCTGCTTCGAAAGTGGGGTTCTGCTTGAGGTCGAGGCGCGGGCTGTCCACATGGGCGCCCAGGATGTTGAATCCCTCCTGCAGCGGGCGCTTGCCGATCTGCATGAGCATGAGGGTCTTGCCGTGGTTCACGGCATAGACCTTGTCGCCGGGCTCGAGCGTCTTGCCCGCGGCGACTGCCTGGCCAAGCTCGACATAGCCTGCCTGCTCGGCGAGCGCGGCGCCGGTGCGGACGCAGAGGCGCTCGGTCTTGTTCTCACTGATGAATTCTTTGTAGCCGGAGCAGACCTTTTCGAGCTCGACGAGCTGCTCGGGGGTGTACTTTTTCCATGCGCAGGGGCGTTTCATGTTCATCCTTTCGATGCATGTGGTCTTGTATCCGTCCGCCATGGTATCACGGGTGCTTCCCTTAAGCGTGTACACTGGTGGGGAGAAACCGGTAAACGAAAGGCTCATCCATGCCAGTTCAAGATAATTCACGCAAGACCGTCGCCGTGGTGGACGGCAACTCGCTCATGCATCGCGCGTTCCACGCGGTGCCGCCCACGATGAATGCCCCCGATGGCCGTCCGACGAACGCGGTCTTCGGCTTTTTGAATATGTTCCTCAAGATGGTCGATGAGTTTAAGCCCGATGCCATCGCCGTGGCATTTGACAAGGGCCGCCCTCGTGTGCGCATGGAGATGCTGCCGCAGTACAAGGCGCAGCGTCCTCCGATGGACCCCGATCTGCATGCGCAGTTCCCTATGATCAAGCAGCTGCTCGCTACACTTAACATCCCTATCTTGGAATCGGAGGGCTGGGAAGGCGACGACATCTTGGGGACCCTTGCCCGCGCGGGCGAGGATGCCGGATGCGACATGTACCTGGTTACGGGCGACCGCGACATGTACCAGTTGGTCACCGAGCACATCAATGTGGTGTCCACGCGCAAGGGCCTCTCGGATGTGGCCATCATGACGCCGGAAAGCGTAGATGACCTCTATCATGGCATCACACCTACCCTCGTGCCTGATTTCTACGGGCTCAAGGGCGATAGCTCCGACAATATCCCCGGCGTGCCAGGTATCGGTCCCAAGAAGGCAAGCGCGCTCATCGCACAGTACGGCAGCCTCGACGAGGTAATCGCTCATGCCGACGAGGTTAAGGGCAAGATGGGCGAGAATCTTCGCGCGCACATCGATGACGCTCTGCTCTCGCGCAAGGTGGCGACGATTCGCACCGACGCTCCCGTCACGTACGATTTTGAGAATGAGGCGTTCCCCGCATTCGACGCCCAGGCGGTAAGCGACGCGTTGGGCGAGCTGGGCATCATGGCGATGCAGAATCGCTTTCTCGCACTGATCGATGGGGGAGAAGCACCCACTTCCGCCGCATTTGAGATGTCGAAGCCGGCCATGGTGACAGGGTCCGACCGGGGTGCCCTTGTGGATGCCGCGGATGAACTTTCTCGTGCACTCGAGGCAGGGGAATGGGTTGCGGCTGTGCTCGATGACGATCGCGAGGAGGGCGCCCTTTTTGGTATGACGCACACCCTTTGGGTGGCGACGGGGCGCTGCCTGTTTGGTTTTGAGCAGCAGCTGGGCGGCACCGTGGAGGATATTCCGGGGTTCGATTTCTCTCATGGTCTGGTTGCCGGTGCGCTTTCTCGCCTGTTGCGTGAGGGCCGTGTGGTCTCGCCTGACGTCAAGGGACTCATTCACGAACTTTCGCCGGTCGATTCAAGCGAGGCCGAACAGCTCGACCCGCTAGCACTCGACTCGGCGCGACTGTTCGACACCGTGGTTGCCGCCTACCTGCTTGATTCCTCGCGCGATGCCTTTGATGACGTCTATCTTGCCGACCGCTATCTCCAGGTTTCGCTTGCACCTGTGCGTGGCGAGGAGGGTGCTGCGGTCAATGCCCCTGCTCGTGCGGCACGCACCGCCGCACTTGCCCTGGCGATTCGCGAGCCGCTCGAGCGTGCTCTTGAGCGCGAGGACGCGACGCGCGTTTTCTCTGAAATAGAGATGCCCTTGGTGCCGGTGCTCGCTTCCATGGAGCGTACGGGCATGCTCGTTGATCCCGAGCGCCTGCATAATCTATCGCTGGGCCTCGAGGGCCAGATCGATGAGCTGGCGGGCAAGATTCGCTCGCTTGCGGGTGACGATACGTTCAATATCTCGAGCCCCATGCAGCTCAGCCATATCTTGTTCGACGTGATGGGCCTGCCCACTAAGGGCCTGAAGAAGACTCAGCGCGGCTACTACTCCACCAACGCCAAGAAGCTCGAGGAGCTTGCTCACGACCACGAGATCGTGCGTCTGATTCTCAAATATCGCGAGATGACCAAGATCAAGTCAACCTATCTGGATACGTTGGGCCCGCTGCGCCAGGGAGACGGCCGCGTGCATACCACGTACAACCAGACCATCACGGCGACGGGTCGTCTGTCCTCGTCGAACCCCAATCTGCAGAACATCCCGACGCGCTCCGAATTGGGCCGCACCGTCAAGACAGCGTTTTCGGCGGGCGAGGGATCGGTCTTCCTTGCGGTCGACTACAGCCAAATCGAGCTGCGCCTGTTGGCGCACCTCTCGGGTGATGAGCACCTGGTGCGCGCTTTCAACGAAGGCGAGGATTTTCATGCCGAGACCGCTTCGCGCGTGTTCGGTGTGCCGGTCGACCAGGTGACGCCACAACTGCGCAGTCGTGCCAAGGCTGTTAACTTTGGCATTGTGTACGGCCAGCAAGCCTACGGGCTTTCTCAGACGCTTGATATCCCGATGTCCGAGGCTCGCGAGATGATCGATCGCTATTACGAGGCTTATCCGGGCGTGCGCGTGTTCTTGGACCGCGTGGTGGAGCAGGCCAAGCAGACGGGTTATGCCGAGACTATGTTCGGCCGTCGCCGTCATATCCCTGAGCTCAAGATGAAAAACCCCATCCAGCGCGGCTTTGGCGAGCGCACTGCCATGAATCATCCCATGCAGGGAAGCGCTGCAGATATCATCAAGATCGCCATGAATCGCGTGGCGCGCCGCCTGGAGGCGGAGGGTTTTGCTGCGCGCATGATCTTGCAGGTGCACGACGAACTCGATTTCGAGTGTCCTGAGGCCGAGGTCGAGCGCCTCACGTCGATGGTGCGCGAAGAGATGGAAGGCGTCGTTGAGCTGAGCGTTCCGCTCATCGCCGAAGCATCGACGGGTATCACCTGGGCGGACGCCAAGTAGCGATTGCGTTCCACCAGGCAGGGCGGATGTGGAGAAAACCCACGCACAAACGTCAACTTTTGTCCCGAGAGAGGGAAAAGCGAACGTTTCTGCGTGGGTTTTCGCGTTTTGACGAGCGGGCTTTCGGGCGAAGGCCGCGCATTGGCTAGCTGCTTCTTACGCGGAGGCCTTCTTCGCGGCGAGGATCGCATCGATTAAGGCGAGGACGCCGGCGTCGTTGTTGCTGGGCACGCGCCAGGAGGCGTGCTCCTCCATGTGCGCCTCCGCGTTTGCAACGATAAAGCTATGACCCACGCGCTCGAGCATGGGGATGTCGTTATAGGTATCGCCCACGGCTGCGGCGTCTGCCTCATCGATGCCAAGCTGCGCGCACAGATGCGCCACGCCCGAGCCCTTATCGACTCCGAGATTCATGAAGTCGATCCACTCGCGGCCCGCGTTGGTGATATACAGTCGGTCGCTAAATGTGGGCCCGTACACATCGGCGTAGGCGGGCTCGGCATCCCATTCAGGGAAGAACAAGCTGATTTTGTTGGCGTCGGCATCTACTTCATTAAAGGAGTCGACAAAGATGATGTCTTCGTAATAAACGCCCACCTCGCCTGCGTACTCGCGGTCACGCTTGAGCATATAGACATGGTTGAAGGCACAGAGTACACAGGCGCAGTTGCCACGCTGCGCTGCAAAGTTGAGCACCTCGCGGTAGAGGTCGTGGTCGAGGAGGTCGCGAAAGACGTATTCGCCGTGCCAGAGGGCGCAGGCCCCGTTGTCGGAGCAGAAGGCGAGTCTATGCGCATGCTCGGAGAACATCTCCTGCAGTTTGGGCGCCGGTCGTCCGCTTGCGGGGCAAAAGACCACGCCGGCTTCGCAAAGCGCGTCGAGGCGCGCAGAAAGCCCCTCGGGAAATCCTCGGTCGTCGGTGAGGAGCGTTTTGTCCATATCGACGGCGAGCAGCTTGATGTCGCCGAGGCAGGGGTCCTGGAGATAATCTGGCAGCATGGGTTTCCTTCTCTTCGATTTGGCTGAGCTCAGTATAGCCAAGGCACTTTGGCATTGTTTCCGCCGTGTTACGTGATGTTCATTACTGAGGGGATGGTTTCACGTCCGCGGCAGGTAGAGCGTTTCGAAGAAACGGCGACGATGCGTTTTTGCGCGATTTTATTCATATTGCGTGTCGAGAAGGTCGAGAAGCTGCTATAACAAATAGCGCGGGTCTTCGAACGGCTCGCGGACATATTCGTTGCTCCAATAGCTATCAAGGGTGAAAGGAAGCAAACATGAGCAAGGAAAAGGTAGTACTGGCTTATTCCGGCGGTCTCGACACCTCCGTCTGCGTCAAGTGGCTGCAGGAGGAGAAGAACCTCGACGTCATCTGCGTGTGCGGTAACGTCGGCCAGGAGGAGACCGGTCTCGAGAAGAAGCGTCAGAAGGCTCTCGACCTTGGCGTTCTCGACTGCAAGGTGCTCGATCTTCGCGATGAGTTCTCCGACGAGTACCTCACGCACGCCATCGCCGCAAATTCCATGTATGAAAACAAATACCCGCTGCTGAGCGCTCTTTCGCGCCCACTGCTCGCTGCCAAGCTCGTTGAGGTTGCTCACGAGTACGGTGCCACCTATGTGGCGCACGGCTGCACGGGCAAGGGTAACGACCAGGTCCGTTTTGAGGCTGGCGTGCTTGCCCTCGATCCCGATCTCAAGGTCATCGCTCCCGTGCGCGAGTGGGATCTCAAGTGTCGTCCGGACGAGGTCGCCTATGCTCACGAGCACGGCATCCCCGTTCCCGAGGGCGCTAACGACAACCCCTATTCCATCGACGACAACCTGTGGGGCCGTGCTATCGAGTGCGGTCACATGGAGGACCCCTGGAACGAGCCGCTCGATGACGCTTGGACGATGACCAAGAGTCCCGAGAACACCCCCGATACCCCCACCTATGTGGAGATCGGCTTTGAAGCCGGCAAGCCCGTGTCTATCGATGGCGAGCAGATGAAGCTCTCCGAGCTCATCATCAAGCTCAACAAGATCGCTGGCGATAACGGTTATGGCCGTCTCGACCTTGTCGAGGATCGTCTCGTGGGCCTGAAGTCCCGCGAGTGCTATGAGGTTCCGGCTGCCCTGACGATTCTCCAGGCCCATAAGGCGCTTGAGGACCTGACCGTCGAGGGCGACGTGCTGCGCGCCAAGTTCGCGCTCGAGCAGCAGTGGGCTACGACCGTCTACAACGGCAAGTGGTTCAGCCCCCTCAAGGCGGCGCTCGATGCCTTTATGGACGAGACTCAGAAGTTCGTGACCGGTACCGTGCGTCTTAAGTTCTTCAAGGGCAACCTCACCATCGTGGGCCGCAAGTCCCCGTACTCGCTCTACGATTACGGCCTGGCAACCTACGACCGCGACACCACGTTTGACGAGAAGAGCGCCGCTGGCTTCATCTATCTCGACACGCTGTCGCTCAAGACCTGGTCCAAGGTCCAGGGTCCGGGCTCCAAGCTCGCCTAGCACAAGGCGGGTGCCGGCAGTAATGCACCTTTTTAGCGGCGCCGCAGCCTACAAGCTGCGACGTCGCTTTTTTTCTATACACTAAAGCTGTTTGAAATCGATTTGAGGAGGTTTCCCATGGCGTTGTGGGGAGGCCGTTTTGAGGCGGGCGTGGCACAGGTCACGCAGGAGTTTGGCGCATCGCTGCCTGTCGACAAGCATCTGTATCGTCAGGATATTGCGGGCTCTAAGGCCCATGCCAAGATGCTTGCGGCTCAGGGCATCATTAGCCAAAGCGATGCCGAGGCGATTTGCTCGGGGCTCGATGCGATTGGCGCCGATATCGATGCCGGCAAGTTTACGTTCGATATCAACGACGAGGACATTCACATGTCCATTGAGTCCGAGCTCACGCGCCGTATCGGCGAGGCAGGCAAGCGCCTGCATACGGGTCGTTCACGCAACGACCAGGTTGCAACCGATACGCGCCTCGGGTGCAAAGCTTTGGCCAAAGAACTCATGGAGGCGAACCTCCATCTTCGTCGGGTGCTGATCGCTGCAGCGCGGAAGTATGCCGATGTGATCTTGCCTGGATATACGCACCTGCAGCATGCGCAGCCCGTGCTTTTCTCGCATCATCTGCTTGCTTACGCCTGGATGTTTACCCGTGACTTCCAACGTCTTGTTGCCGCGTTCGATGCTGCCGATGCCTCGCCTTTGGGGGCTGCTGCCCTTGCTGGTACCACCTATCCGCTTGACCGTCAGATGACCGCCGCCGAGCTTGGCTTTTCGCGCGTGATTCCCAATTCGCTCGATGCTGTTTCCGATCGCGACTTTCTGCTCGACCTTCATTATGCGGGCTCCGTGATGGCCATGCATCTTTCGCGTTTGTCTGAAGAGATCGTTTTGTGGTCCACATCCGAGTTTGGCTTCATCACGCTTTCCGATAGCTATTCCACAGGCTCGTCTATCATGCCGCAGAAAAAGAACCCCGATTTTGCCGAGCTTATTCGCGGCAAAAGTGGCCGTGTGTACGGCAACCTCACTCAGCTGCTCGTGACCATGAAGGGCCTTCCGCTTGCCTATAACAAGGACCTGCAGGAGGACAAGGAAGGTGCCCTGGATACCGCGCATACGCTCATGCAATGCCTCTCTGTCATGGCTGGCATGATCGAAACTTGGACGGTTAACAAGGATGCCATGCGCCGCGAGTGCGGCGTGGGCCATCTTGCCGCAACCGATGTTGCCGATTATCTGGCCAAGCGCGGTTTGCCGTTCCGCGAGGCGCATGCCGTTGTGGGTCACCTGGTTCTTATGTGCGAAAAGCGCGGCTGCAACCTTGAGGATCTTCCCTTCGAGGTGTTCCAGGAGGCGAGCTCGCTGTTCGAGCGCGATATTACCGAGGCGCTTGACATCCCGTCGATCGTGGCGGCGCGCACCACCGAGGGCGGTACGGCCCCTGCGGCCGTGGCCGAGCAGCTCGCTTCTGCTCAAAAGCAGCTTTCTCTCGATGAGGCCAGGCTTTCCGAGTTGACCCCTGTAGTCGAGATGGGCCCTGGGGCAAACTAGGATTGTTCGCTTTAATAACCAAAGCGTTTGTAGCTTCTCATGAGGCGTTCGCGCAATCGCGCGGGCGCCTCTTTCCCTTTTGATGTGCGGACGAGTTGCCCTGATGTCTCGGCGGATTCGTTTCCGGCTGTGTTCCGTCAAGCCGAGCTCATGGCTCTAAGTTGCGGAGAACTCTTGTGGGAGTGGTGCGCAACGGCGTGAAATAGCCCGCTCGCGGGCGTTAAACGACTCTTCGCTCGCTTTATTGCTCGTGAACGTTGTGCTGATGGTAGGCTAATCGCGCTTCGAAGGCAGGGGGTTGCATATACGGAGACCCCAGCAAGTTGCAGCTTGCTGTTCCGCTGAATGGAACTCTGCAGCGATGCAATCCCAAGCGGGTGCCCCAACGGACGCGGGCACGTACGAACCTACTTGAAAGGCTAAAACTATGGCTATCGAGAAGACATTTATCATGATTAAGCCCGACGCCGTGCGCGATCGCAAGATCGGCGAGATCGTTACGCGTATCGAGCGCAGCGGTCTTGTCATCGAGCGCATGGAGATGACCACGCTTGACCGCCCGACAGTCGAGGAGCACTACGCCCATTTGGCAGACAAGCCGTTCTTCGGCGGCCTTTGCGCCTTTATGACTAGCGGTCCTGTTGTTAAGATGATCATTTCGGGTCCTTCTGCCGTGGCTAAGATGCGCACCCTTATGGGCGCCACCAATCCGCTCGACGCTGCTCCTGGCACCATCCGCGGCGACTTTGCCGTCGATGTCGACGCTAACGTGATCCATGGTTCCGACTGTGTTGAGAACGGCGAGATCGAGATCAAGCGTTTCTTTGGCTAATCGGCTTTGGCTCCTCAGAGCTGTTAGCGTGTGGCATGGGCGCCGTGGAATTGCATCCACGGCGCTTTTTCATGGCGGGGCTTTGCCGTCTGTCGGAAGGCGACTTGCGATTTTGCCCCTGTTGCTATCAAATGCTAATGGTTAAAAGAGATATTCGTTTATTCGCCACCGTGTTGCGGGGTGCGAATTGAGGAGATTGCCATGCCCACCGATCCCATCCGCGATGTCGCATACTGTGAGACCCTTAATCGCGAACTTGTTTGCGCGCTTGGTTGCACCGAGCCGATTGCCGTCGCATATGCCGCAGCGCTGGCGAGCCAAACCTTGTGCGGCGAGCCCGAGCATATGGACGTTGCTTGTTCCGGCAATATCATCAAAAACGTGAAGAGCGTGACGGTGCCCAATTCGGGCGGGATGCGCGGTATCGAGGCGGCAGCCGTCTTGGGTGCCGTGGGCGGCGACGCAAAGAGTGCCCTCGAGGTGCTGGAAAGCGTGGATGACGCTGCGCGCGCCCGTGCGAATGAACTGCTGGTCGATCCCTCGTACTGCAACGTTTCGCTGGTCGAGGGCGTTCCCAATTTGTATATCAAGGTGACCGCAACGTATGGGAGCCATGTTGCCGTCGTCGAGATTATCGACCATCACACCAATGTGACATGCCATACGTTGGACGGCATCCCGGTGTGCGGCAAGTCGGCGGGGGAGTGCGCGGCTTGCGCCGAGCGCGTGGTGGCCGAGCGCGCCGCCGATAGCGCCGAGGCGCCCATGACCGTCGAGTCCATTATCGACTTCATCGAGAATGGCGATATCGACGCTGCGCGCGAAGCGGTCGAGCGCCAGATCGAGCTCAACGGTGCCATCAGTGCCGAGGGCCTGGCTCACTCCTGGGGAGCCGAGGTCGGTCGCACCCTGTTGGGGGCTCGTGCAGCCGATGTCGCCTGCCGTGCCCGCGCACGTGCTGCTGCCGGCTCAGACGCTCGCATGAATGGCTGCGCTCTGCCGGTGGTTATCGTATGCGGTTCGGGAAATCAGGGCATCACCTGCGCGCTCCCCGTTATGGAATATGCCGAGTTCTTGCGCTGCGACCATGAACGTCTGGTGCGTGCCGTCATGCTGTCCGACCTTATCGCCGTGCACGTTAAAAGCTATATTGGCGCGCTTTCTGCTTTTTGCGGTGCCATCTGCGCCGCCTGCGGTGCGGGCGCTGCCATCACCTGGCTGTGCGGTGGTACGCGCGAGCAAATCGGTGCCACCGTTTCCAATACGTTGGGCAATGTTGGCGGCATCGTGTGCGACGGTGCCAAGGCGAGCTGTGCTGCCAAGATCTCGGCTGCGGTGGACGCGGCGATTCTCGGACACGACATGGCCATGCAGGGTCGTGGCTTCCGTGCGGGAGAGGGTCTTATTCAGGATACGGTTGAGCAGACGATTGCGAGCATGGGCTATGTGGGCCGTGTGGGCATGAAGGATGCCGACGTGGAGATTCTCAACATCATGATCGGCAAGACTCAAGTCGAGTGCTAAGGACGTTGGGCGGGGGAATTAAACCATTGACCGCTCATCGACAACTTGCTACCGCCCATATTAGAGGTATTGCGGAAAAGTCTCCACACGCCTAAAAAATGGCAGTTCGCGCTTGAAATCAAAGCCGATTCACCGTAACCTATACCATCGTGATTGCATAAGCGTCACGTCAGTATCTGTTGGCCCCCGAGATATATCCAAACGGTGCGCGCGCCGGATGGCTTCTTTGTCCGTTCCTACCGCACATCTGCAGGCTTGCAATCGGGGCCCCGTAAGTTCGAAAGGGGTCCACCTTTGAGTGAGATTCAGAACACGTCCGTTTTTTCGCTGGATGAGGGTGCGGACGACGAGATGGAGAAGAGCCTGAACGACCTTCCCACCTTTGACGAGGGCGACCTTGTCACCGGTACGGTCGCTTCCATCGGTCGCGATGAGGTCCTGGTAGACCTTCACTCCAAGTCCGAGGGCGTTATTCCCGTTCGTGAGCTCTCCATCCGCAAGGATATCAACCCTGCAGATATCGTCGCTCTTGGCGATACCGTTGAGGCCCAGGTTGTCCAGAAAGAGGACAAGGAGGGCCGCATGGTCCTCTCCAAGCGTCGTGCTGAGTACGAGCGCGCCTGGAACCGTATCGAGGAGAAGTTCAACTCCGGCGAGAACGTCGAGGGCGAGGTCATCGAGGTCGTCAAGGGCGGTCTTATCCTCGACATCGGCCTGCGCGGCTTCCTGCCCGCCTCCCTCGTGGACCTGCGTCGCGTGAAGGATCTCACCTCTTACCTGCACACCTCCATCGAGGCTCGCGTCATCGAGATGGATCGCAACCGCAACAACGTCGTTCTGTCCCGCCGCGTGGTGCTCGAGGAGTCCCGCAAGGCCGAGCGTTCCGAGATTCTCTCCAAGCTCAAGAGCGGTATGCGTCTCAAGGGCACTGTTTCCTCCATCGTGGACTTCGGTGCATTTGTGGACCTCGGCGGCATCGACGGCCTGATCCACATCTCCGAGCTCTCTTGGAACCACGTTAACCATCCCTCCGAGGTCGTCAAGGTCGGCCAGGAGGTTGAGGTTGAGGTGCTCGACGTCGACCTGAACCGTGAGCGCATCTCCCTCGGTCTCAAGCAGACCACCGAGGATCCTTGGCGTGCACTCGTCAAGAAGTACCCCGTGGGCGCTATCGTTGAGGGTTCCGTCACCAAGCTCGTGCCGTTCGGTGCTTTCGTCGACCTCGGCGAGGGTATCGAGGGCCTGGTGCACATCTCCGAGATGGCCAACAAGCATGTCGACCAGCCTTCTCAGGTCACCCATGTGGGCGACAAGGTGCAGGTCAAGGTCATGGAGATCGACCTCGATCGTCGTCGTATCTCCCTGTCCATGAAGTCTGCTGCTGAGACCCTGGGCTTCGAGATCGACGTCACCCCGCTTCCCAACGAGAAGAAGGATGACGAGACTGAGGTCGAGGCTGAGGCTGACGCCGAGTAGCGCTTCTTTTCATAGAACGTGATAACGACCCCCGGTGGAGTTTGAACTGCCTCCCATTTCTTGGACATGAGAAATGGGAGGCTTTTTATGCGTGTCGACTTGAGGGTGAAGCACGACA
>CAKTVB010000008.1 GCA_934621295.1 uncultured Collinsella sp. | reverse complement strand
ACCGGTGGACGGCGCTCGACCCGCATCCGGCGGGGTCGGGCGCGGGGGCGCCGCGGGGATGTCCCGCGGCGCCCCCTCTTTTTATACGGGCTTTTCGTCCCTTCTGCTGCTTGACACGAATAAGCCCCGCGGCTCATTTCCTTTGAGGCTGATTTGTTTCAAGTTGCTTACTAGCAGTCTTTATAGCAGCTCGGCTTTGTTCCCGAAGAGTCAACTTAGGGCCGGGCTGGCCGTATCTAAATGGTGCTGATAGGCCTTGCAGGCTTTTTCATCCTACAGCAGAAGTGACTTAGGATTCGGCCTTTAGAGAGATGCTTCTGCTCTGGGAGCCGCTTTATCATATGGGCACTCCCTTTCCCATACTTCATTACGGTGTTTCGCTTCGCGTGCTTAACTGTTTGGCTATTTGTCTGGATCAGGAAAAGATTGCGCTGCTCTTGACCCATCCGAATAAGGCACCGTGTATCTAAACGCCCATTTCGGGTTCTTGATGGTGCATTTCCGGTAATCAGTTCATGACCATTTATGGAAACGCATCTGATCCGTTCCAGAAGCCCTTTTCTGTAATCTAGCAATGCTTCGTTATGACCTTCGTTTGTTCGATATGAAAGGTGATTCTTCATTTCAAAAGGTGGCACGCTTTCGTTAACACCGTTCATCTTTTAATTGCTACCTTTGACAGTCTTTGATACGTTTTAATTCTGTTTCGCCTTTCAATTCATCGAAAATATTCTTGCTGAAAACGAGTTTGTTTTTGCCTGCTACCGAGCGCAATAGCGTCCATAGATGGTCACTCTTTGGGCGGAGAAGTGCATAAGACAGCACATACGGACGGTATCGCGGTTTGACTTGGGAGTTTCCTTGTCTGCTGCGATACCGTTTTTTGTTTTATGCCATACGGACGGTATCGCCGCCTGACCCAGATTTCTGGACGTCACTGCGATGCCGTCCGTTTTCTGTTGTTGCGTTGTCGTGCTCGGAAGGGGTTTGAATGTCCAAGAGCCTGCAAATTCAAGAAAATGTAGCTGCTGAAACGCTTCAAAATCTGTCAGTAGTCGAGGGGGGATCTTCAGATCAGCGCGTAGCGCCCGCGGTTCGCTTTACGAAAGAGCTGAGCCCGGAGTGGATTGGCTGCCTTGTTGGCCTGTGCGTGCTGTTTGTTCCCATGGCAATGGTTATGGGTGCCACTAATATGATTTCCACTCTCATGAAGACGGCGTACGCGCTGCTTCTGGACACTTGCTTCTATATCATGGCTATTGCCGTTGTTTGCGGTGCCCTTGGCTCTCTTTTTACGGAGTTCGGCGTTGTTGCCATGCTCAATAAGCTGATCACTCCGCTTATGAAGCCGCTTTTTGGCCTGCCTGGTGCCGCCTCTGTAGGCGCTATCGCGACATTCCTATCCGATAATCCCGCAATCTGCACCTTTATTCACAACCGCGGTTTCATGCGCTATTTCAAACGCTATCAGATTCCTGCGCTTGTTAACTTTGGTACCTGCTTTGGCATTGGCATGATTGTTGTGGGTGCTGTCCTGGGCCTCTCTGGTACCAACGGCGTCGACACAATCCTTCCCGCCGGAATCGGCAGCCTCTGCGCCATTTTGGGCGGCGTTCTTTCGACTCGCCTGCTGCTCATTCCTTGCGCCCGTAAGTTCGGTAAAGAACAGGACGCAGTCGATGCTTATGAGATGGATGACGACGGCGTGGAGCTTCCCGAGGGTAAGCGTGCCATCCGTGAGGGTGGCGTCGCCATGCGTGCCATGTCTTCCCTGATTGACGGCGGCAAGGACGGCGTTCAGCTGGGTCTTGCCATCATCCCGGGTGTTCTTATCATCTGCACGATCGTCATGATGCTTTCTAACGGCGCAGGTGAGGGCGGCGTCTACACGGGTGCTGCCTACGAAGGCGTGTACTTCCTTCCCTGGCTTGCTAGCAAGATTGACTTCATCATCACCCCGCTTTTCGGCTTTACGCACATGGAGGCCCTGAGCGTCGTGGCAAACTCGTTGGCTTCTGCTAGCGCTTCTATGAGCCTCGTGGCCGGTCTGCTTCAGGGCGGTCTGCTCGGCGCCAAGGATATTGCGGTTCTGACGGCAATCTGCTTTTGCTGGAGCGGCTTCCTTTCCACACATGTTCCGATGCTCGATGACCTGAAGGGCACCGAGTTCACCGGGATTGCGATTGTGACGCATCTGGTGGGCGGCCTTGCTGCGGGTGTTTTGGCAAATGTGCTCTGCATGCTCATTGGCATTGCGTAGGAATGGGATTGACCTCAGATGAAATTGCCAGCTGTCATCAATGTCCAGAAGTTCTCGGTGCACGATGGTCACGGAATTCGCACGTCGATCTTTTTCAAGGGCTGCTTGCTGTCGTGCTGGTGGTGCCATAACCCCGAGAGCCAGAGCTTTGACCGTGAGCTGATGTTCGATCCCGGTAAATGCACGGGGTGTGGACTATGCGCCAAGGCGTGCCCGCATAATGCGGTGACTGTCGGGGACGATGGGCGTGCTCACACGAGCAAGGGCACCTGTGTAACCTGTGGGGCTTGTCTGGATTGGTGCCCCAATGAATGCCGCGAGATCGTGGGCACCCAGCGCTATACGGTAGATGAACTTGTTAAAAAGGCTCTGGAGGACCAGCAGTTCTACGAGCGCTCCGGAGGCGGTGTTACGCTTTCGGGTGGCGAATGCATGGTCCAGGACCCCGATTTTATGGAGGAGCTCTGCCGCAAACTTCATTTCGAGGGCATCGACATCGCTATCGATACGTGCGGATATGCTCCTCTGGGAACATATCGTCGTTTGCTTCCCTATGTCGATACATGGCTCTATGACATTAAGATGATCGACGAAGAGAGGCATATCAAATATATCGGCCGCTCGAACGATGTCATTCTTCGAAATCTCGAGTTTTTGGCCCATAATGGCGCATCGCTCAACATTCGCATTCCGACGATCGGAACGGTGAACGATGACGACGAGAGCATGCTCGCTATTATCGAGTACCTCAAAAGCCACGTGGGAATGCCGCCGGTGAATCTGCTCCCATACCACACGACGGGAAGCAGCAAATATACGCGTCTGGGAAGGCCGTATTTAGCTCACGACTTGCAGGTTCCTAGCGAGGAGCGCATGGAGCACCTGAAAAATCTGTTTTTACAGCATGGATTCGATAACGTTCAAATTGGAGGGTAACGATGGAAAACGTAAAAGAATTGGAATTGGCAGAGTTCGCCGCGATTGACGAGGCCCTGAAGGCGGTCTCCTCTCACGCAGCGCCGACGCGTGGGACCAGCCATGCCACGTGGCAGGAAGATCGCGGCATGAACGACCGTATCAAGATGCTCCGTCACCAGAGCGAGACCACGCAGCCGTACATCGATATGGAGCGTGCTCTCATCGAGACCGAGACTTACAAGCGCTATGAGGGCTCCCTTTCGATTCCTGAGCTTCGTGGTCAGGTGCTCCATGATTACTTTGAGCGTAAGACCATTCGTATCGCGCCCGGCGAGCTGATTGTGGGCGAGAAGGGCCGTGGCCCCCAGGCTGCTCCGACCTTCCCTGAGCTTTGCTGCCATACGCTCGAGGACATGCACAACATGAACGATCGCGAACAGGTTAACTTTAAGGTTACCGAGGATGATCTGCGCGCTCAGGAACAGATCATCATCCCGTATTGGAAGAACCGTGCGTTCCGCGAGAAGATCATGGCTGCTCAGACCGAGCAGTGGCATCTTGCTTTTGAAGCGGGCATCTTCACTGAGTTCTATGAGCAGCGCGCCGGCGGTCATACTTGCCTGGGCTCCGAGCGCGGCGTGACCCATGGCTTCGCCGAGATTAAGCAGGAGATCCAGGGCGCTCTCGACGCCATCGACTATCTGAACGACGAGCGCGCACTCGAGAAGCGCGACGAGCTGCGTGGCATGCTGATTGCTGTCGATGCAACCACCGTGCTCGCCAACCGCTATGCCGACCTTGCTGCCAAGATGGCCGAGGAGGAGAGCGATTCCGAGCGTGCCGAGGAGCTGCGCCAGATTTCCGAGAACTGCCGTGTCGTGGCTAACGAGCGCCCCAAGACCTGTTGGCAGTGGATTCAGCGCTACTGGTTCATCCACCTTGCCGTCACTAGCGAGACGAACCCGTGGGATGCTTACACCCCGGGCCGCCTCGATCAGCATCTGAACCCGTACTACCAGGCAGATGTCGCCGCCGGCCGTCTTGACCGCGAACACGCCCTCGAGCTCCTTGAGTGCCTGTGGGTCAAGTTCAACAGCCAGCCTGCGCCGCCCAAGGTGGGCGTGACCCTTAAGGAGTCCGGCACCTACTCCGACTTTGCCAATATCAACACCGGCGGTGTCACCCCGGACGGCAAGGACGGTGTGAATGACGTTTCCTACATCATCCTCGACTGCATGGGCGAGATGATGTTCATCCAGCCCAACTCCAACGTGCAGATTAGCCGCAAGACGCCGCGCAAGTTCCTGAAGCGCGCCTGCGAGGTCGCTCGTGCCGGTTGGGGCCAGCCTGCCTTCTACAATACCGAGGAGATCATCGACGAGATGCTCAACGCCGGCAAGAGCCTGGCTGACGCCCGTCACGGCGGCTCTTCGGGCTGTGTTGAGACCGGCTGCTGGGGCTACGAAGCCTATCCCCTGACCGGTTACTTCAACCTGCCTAAGATCCTCGAGGTCACGCTCAACAACGGCGTCGATCCCCGTTCCGGTAAGATGATTGGCATCGAGACCGGCGATCCACGTGATTTCGAGACCTTCGAGGAGCTCTTCGACGCTTACAAGAAGCAGGTCAAGTACTTTGAGGATGTTAAGGTCAACGGCTCCAACATCAACACGCAGCTGACCGCTAAGTACAACCCCGTGCCCTACATGTCGCTTCTGACCGAGGACTGCATCGCTCGCGGCGAGGACTACAACGCGGGTGGCGCTCGCTATAACATCACCTACCTGCAGGGCGTGGGCATCGGCTCCATCACCGACGCGCTCTCTTCGCTCAAGTACAACGTCTATGACGAGAAGCGCTTTACCATGGACGAGCTGCTGGAGGCCATCGATCACAACTTCGAGGGCGAGAAGTATCAGCTGATCCGCAACCTCGTGAGCCGCAAGACGCCTAAGTTCGGCAACGACGACGACTACGCTGACGACATCATGCGCGCCGTGTTCCAGTACTTCCACGATACCATCACCGGCAGGCCCAACATGCGCCGCGGCGAGTGGCGCATCGACATGCTGCCCACCACCTGCCATATCTACTTTGGTGAGGTCACGGGTGCATCTCCTTCCGGTCGCCTCTCCGGCGAGCCTGTTTCCGACGGCATCTCGCCCGAGCGCTCTGCCGACGTCAACGGCCCCACGGCGGTCATCAAGTCCTGCGCCAAGATGGATCACGCGGCAACCGGCGGTACCCTGCTGAACCAGAAGTTCACGCCCAGCTCCATCGCTGGCAACAAGGGTATCGAGAACCTTGCCGACCTGGTGCGCAGCTACTTTGACATGGACGGCCACCACATCCAGTTCAACATCATCGATAAGGAGACGCTGCTGGATGCTCAGAAGCACCCGGAGAACTACAAGGACCTCATCGTTCGCGTGGCTGGTTTTTCGGAGAAGTGGTGCAACCTGGGCACGGAGCTCCAAAACGAGATCATCAACCGTACCGAGCAGTCGTTCTAGATCGCTTTGAGGATTCTATAGGTAACGATACGATGTGACAGAATGGTCCGGTGGGCATCTGTCACATCGCCAAATTGAGAGGATAGAGATATGGCTAAGGAACTCGCACTTATCGGTTGCGGAAACATGGGAACTGCGATGCTCAAGGGCATCGTGGGCTCCGGTCTCGTGGCTGCTCAGGATATTATGGTCGCCGATGTGACCGAGACGTCGCAGCAGAGGCTTGCTGGCGAGCTGGGTTGCCAGGGTACCTGCGACAACTGTGAGGCCGTGGCTGACGCCAAGACTATCATTATCGCTGTGAAGCCGCAGTATCTTGACGGTGTTGTCAAGGCATTTGCTCCGTCCGTCGATAAGGATGCCGTTGTCATCTCCATCGCTGCTGGCGTTTCCCTTGAGCGCCTTGAGGGCCTTCTCGGCGCCGAGCACAAGATTGTGCGCGTTATGCCTAACCTTGCTGCAATGGTGGGTGAGTCGATGAGCGCTCTGTGCCCGAACGGCAACGTGACCGAGGCTGAGCGCGAGCACGTTCATGAGCTGTTCTGCGCTTTTGGCAAAGCTGAGTTCATTCCCGAGCATCTGATGGATGCAGTTGTTGCCGTTTCCGGTTCTGCGCCTGCCTACGTGTGCCTGTTCATCGAGGCCATGGCAGACGCCGCGGTCATCGAGGGCATGCCACGCGCTCAGGCCTATGCGATGGCCGAGCAGGCCGTTTTGGGTACCGCCAAGTATCTGCAGGAGACGGGCACGCATCCCGGTGTGCTCAAGGACATGGTGAGCTCGCCTGCTGGTACGACAATTGCTGCTGTGGCCGAGCTCGAGCGCGGCGGCCTGCGCGCGACCGTGGTCGATGCGATGCTCGCTTGCGCCGAGCGTAACCGCGAGTTGGCCTAGTGCACGGCGCCTAACGCGAAGATTCGGCATAGGTTTGCTAAAGAGCCAAAGGGACTGTCCCTTTGGCTCTTTATTTATGTTTCAATAAGGCTCATGTTTACGTTATTTCTTTTGGGCAACATAGCATCGGGCAAGTCGTATGCGGCGCGCTATCTCGAGTGCGCAGGTGGTTTGCGTATCGATTTGGACCAGATGGCAAAGGACCTGTACCAGCCGGGTTCTGCCGTGGTAGCTGAGCTTGCCGATTGTTTTGGCTGGGATATTCTGGATGAGGCCGGCGGTGTTGTGACGGCGCGCCTGGCGAGCCGCGCGTTTGCGGATTCCGAGCAGACGGCAAAGCTCAACGATATCGTGCATCCGGTGCTTGTTGAGCGCTTAGCCGACCGCCTGTTGCCCTATGGCTGCTGTGTGGCGACGCAGCCGAACGTTCCTTTTGCCGTGGTCGAGGTTTCCGTGCCGTCGTCGTTTGTAGATGCCTTTTCGCTTGCCGATGAGGTAGCGACCGTTTGGGCGCCGTTTGACGTGCGTCGCGAGCGGGCTATTGCGCGCGGTATGAAGCCTGAAGATTTTGAGCGCCGTGCGGCGCTCCAGCCAAGTGATGAACAGCTTGAGGCATGGTCTTCGGTCGTGTTCGACAATGCAGTCGCCGATGGTCGCCTTGAAGCGGCGCTCGACAAATGGCTTGTTTCCCATGGTTTCGATCGGATGGGTGGGACTCATGACTAAAATCAGGTCCCCTCGTCTGCTCGCCTGGTACCGCGTCGTTCCCTTTTTGTGCATGATGGCCTTCGGTGTCGCTGCACTTGTTTACGCGTCGGCGCCTGCACCTTTGCTTCGCCTGTTCTACCCGCTTTCCCACGAGGAACAGATTGTCGATTCGGCCACGCGGCATGGGGTCGACCCCTATCTTGTCGCGGCGGTGATCGAGACCGAGTCGGGGTGGGATGAGGATGCAAGGTCCGATCGAGGTGCAGAGGGTCTCATGCAACTCATGCCCGAGACGGCGCGCGATATGATTGACCTGGGCCTCGTTGACGCTTCCTACGACGTTTCGAATCTGAGCGATCCAGCGACGAATATCGAGTTCGGCTGTGCTTACCTTTCGTATCTCATCTCTTACTTCAACGGCTCGACCGATAAGGCCATTGCCGCGTACAATGCGGGAATGGGCAATGTCGAGCAGTGGACCCAGGGGGAGACATCGCTGCAGGATGCGATCACGTTCCCCGAGACTCAGGCCTATCTGGCGCGCGTGACCAATGCGCGCGAGCGCTACCAAGACCTGTACCCTCAGAGTTTTTAGCGATTGATCGAGGTGATGCACGATGACCGCATTCGAGGTCGAGCGTGTGGGCGGAGAGCTCAAGCGATTCGGGGCTGCAGGCGAGGACGTGCACTTTGAGGCCGTGGCCCCTTATGAGCCTTCGGGCGATCAGCCCCAGGCGATCGAGTCGCTCGTGCGGGGCGTGGAGGCGGGGGACCGCTATCAGGTTCTGCTGGGCGTGACCGGCTCGGGCAAGACGTTCACCATGGCAAAGACCATCGAGGCAGTGGGCAAGCCGACGCTCGTCATGGCGCCCAACAAAACGCTTGCAGCGCAACTGGCCTCCGAGTTGCGTGAGTTCTTCCCCAACAACGCCGTGGTCTACTTTGTCTCGTACTACGACTACTATCAGCCGGAGGCGTACGTTCCGCAAAGCGATACCTATATCGAGAAGGACTCTTCCATTAACGAAGAGGTCGAGATGCTGCGCCATCAAGCGACGGCGTCGCTGCTCTCGCGCCGCGACGTGATTGTGGTCGCGAGCGTCTCGTGCATCTACGGCATCGGCAGCCCAGAGGATTATGCAGGCTTGGCGCCCAACGTGGATAAAAAGGTGCCGCTCGAGCGCGATGATTTCATCCACGCGCTCATCGATATCCAATACGATCGCAATGATTACGACCTTGCGCGCGGTACCTTCCGTGTGCGCGGTGATGTGGTGGACGTCTATCCTCCGTACGCGGAGCATCCCCTGCGTTTTGAGTTCTTTGGCGACGAGGTCGAGCTCATCGCCGAGATCGATGAAGTGACAGGCGAGCTGTTGCGCGAGTATGATGCCATCCCCGTGTGGCCCGCCTCGCACTACGTGACCGAGAAGCCCAAGGTGAAGGCAGCTCTCAAGACCATCGAGGAGGAGTGCGAGCAACGCGTGGCCGAGCTCAAGGCCGAGGATAAGCTGCTTGAAGCCCAGCGTCTGCAGCAGCGAACCGATTATGACCTGGAGTTGCTCGAAACTATGGGCTTTTGCACGGGCATCGAGAACTACTCGCGTCATCTCGATGGCCGCCGTCCCGGAGAGCCGCCGTTTACGCTCATCGATTATTTCCCTAAAGACATGCTGTGCATCATCGACGAGAGTCATGTCACGGTGCCGCAGATTCGAGGCATGCACGAGGGCGACCGCTCCCGTAAAGTGACGCTGGTGGAGCATGGCTTCCGTCTGCCTTCGGCGCTCGATAACCGTCCGTTGCGCTTCGATGAGTTCGAGGCGCGCATCCCGCAGTTCATCTACGTGTCGGCGACGCCGGGCGACTACGAGCTGCGCGTTTCGCAAAACAACGTAGAGCAGATTATTCGTCCCACGGGCTTGCTCGACCCCAAGATCGATGTGCGTCCTGTGCGTGGGCAGATCGATGACCTGCTGGACGAGATTCGCGAACGCATGGCGCGACATGAGCGCGTGCTCGTGACGACGCTCACCAAACGCATGGCGGAGGACTTGACCGACTACCTGCTCGACGCCGGCGTGAAGGTCAACTATATGCACTCGGATACGGCCACGATGGACCGCGTCGAGATTTTGCGCGACCTGCGCCGTGGAAAAATCGACGTGCTCGTGGGTATCAACCTGCTGCGCGAGGGCTTGGATCTGCCCGAGGTCTCGCTCGTCGCGATTCTGGATGCAGACAAAGAGGGCTTCTTGCGCAACCGTCGCTCGCTCATTCAGACGATCGGTCGTGCGGCGCGAAACGCCGATGGTGAGGTCATCATGTACGCTGATACCGTCACCGATTCGATGCGCGAGGCTATCGACGAGACGCAGCGTCGCCGTGAGATTCAGATGGCGTACAACGAGGAGCATCATATCGAGCCCAAGACGGTGCGCAAGGCCATCAACGACATCTCGAGCTTTATCGCCGAGGCGACGGAAAACGTGGGCAAGCGCGACCGCAGCCGTGGCGACACGTTGGGCCACGGCGAGTTCTTTACGCCGGCGGGCGGGGAGAGCGCTGCTGGCGACGTGACCGAGCAGTCGGGTTCGGAGCTGGTGCAGGAGATGACCAAGCTTCCCCATGCCGAGCTTTTGCGTGTGATTGCCGCGATGGAAGAGGATATGCGTGCGGCCTCTGAGGCGATGGACTTCGAACAGGCGGCGAGCCTGCGCGATGCGCTTGTGCAGCTCAAGGCGGTTGCCGAGGGCGGTACCGAAGAAGAGATCATCGAACGTCTGCGTGCGGGCGCTCGCAAGGGCTCTGCCTTTGGCGGCGGTCGCCGTCGCAGCGGGTTTAAGGGTAAGAAATAGCGGGGTTGCGGAGGTGCGATAGATGGAGCGCGGCGAGTTGAAAGAGCTGCTCGAGCAGGTGGCGAATGGTGCCTTGACGCCCGACGACGCCGCTGCTCGTCTTGATCGGGCTCCGGTGGAGGAGCTCGGCTACGCTGCTCTCGATATGCAGCGCGCCTCTCGTCAGGGTGCGGGCGAGGTCGTCTACGGTGCTGGTAAGACTGCCGAACAGATCGCGGGCATTTGCGACCGCCTGGTCGACGCAGGACAGCCGCGCGTGCTGGTTACACGCCTGGATGCTGAGAAGGCTCGTACTGTGCGCTCCCTCATGGCACATGCCGAAGCGTTTGAGTTTTACGAGGATGCGCGCGTGGCCGTGGCGGGCGGCATGCCCGGGCCGGACGGTGACGGCACTATCGTTATCGCCGTGCGGGCACGAGCGATGTGCCCGTGCTTGAGGAAGCGGCGTTGACTGCCGAGTTTCTGGGCAACCGCGTGGTGCGCATCGTGGATGTGGGCGTGGCGGGAATCCATCGCCTGTTCTCTCATGCGCAAGAGTTCACGTCCGCCCGTGTGCTCATTGCCATTGCAGGTATGGAAGGCGCACTGGCAAGTGTTATCGGCGGGCTGGTGAGCTGCCCGGTGATCGCAGTTCCCACGAGCGTGGGTTACGGCGCGAGCTTCGAGGGCCTCACGGCGCTTCTGGCCATGCTCAACTCGTGTGCGAGCGGGGTCTCGGTGGTCAATATCGACAACGGCTTCGGCGCCGCCTATCAGGCGAGCCTTATCAATCACTTGGAGTCGCGTGGCAGCACGAGCCACGAAGCGTAGCGCGTAAAGTCTACTGAAGGTCTGCGATGAGCGCTTGGGCGCAGCGGATGCCATCGGTGGCGGCACTCATGATGCCGCCCGCATAGCCTGCACCTTCTCCACAGGGGTAGAGGCCGTCTGCTCCGAGCGCACGGCACGATGCGTCGCGTACGACCGTTACCGGCGAGCTCGAGCGCGATTCGATAGCGGTGAGCACTGCGTGTGGGTTGTCATATCCGCGTAGCTTGTGCCCGAGGGCGGGGATGCCAAGACGCAGCGTTTCTGCGACGTGG
Source organism: uncultured Collinsella sp. (assembly GCA_934621295.1). Taxonomy (GTDB): domain Bacteria; phylum Actinomycetota; class Coriobacteriia; order Coriobacteriales; family Coriobacteriaceae; genus Collinsella. The sequence continues at coordinate 46,829 of CAKTVB010000008.1, read as the reverse complement.
ACGGGCAGACATGGGTCGATTTCGGTCCAGGTTACGCCGCGCGGATACGTGGGGGCGACCGTCGTCGGGCCGGTGCTGGGTCGACGCGCCAGAAAATCGCCGACAAGCTGGGCAGGGGCCTGATAGGCGCCACCGCCGATTTCGAACGCGCGGCGCTCGCAGGAACGCTGAAGGTCGATGCCCGCAAGGGGGTCGTCGCCGGGAAGGTCTTGCGGGTTGATGTTGACAAGCAACGCTGCGTTGGCGTTTGCGCCGTCGCGGGCATGCAAGCTTGCGCCATTGGTGACCACGCCGCCCGCCTCCGATGCGGCAGCGACAACTTGACCTCCAGGGCACATGCAAAACGAGAACAGGCTGCGACCGTTTTTGGTGTGAGCGACAAGCTTGTAGGGGGCAGCGCCCAGGGCGGGATGTCCCGCGGCGCTTCCGTACTGGGCGCGGTCGATGTCGCGCTGCAGGTGCTCGATACGAACACCCATGGCAAAGATTTTGCGCTGGAGGGAAAAGCCGCGCTGGGACAGCAGGGTAAAGACATCACGGGCAGAGTGGCCGCACGCCAGGATGAGCTTCGAGGTCGCGATGGTCTCTTCATGCTTGTGGCCATCTGCGTCCACGTTGTTTACGGTGATGGACGAGATGGCGCCCGCTGTGGTGCGCGCGATATCGACCATCTGGGTATTGAAGCGCACTTCGCCCCCGAGGGTCTCGATTTGGGAGACGATATCGGTGACGACGGTGGGCAGAATATCGGAGCCGATGTGCGGCTTGGCGTCCCAAAGGATCTCGCGCGGGGCTCCGGCTTCCACAAAAGTTTGCAGGATGAGACGATGCAGCGGATTTTTGGTTCCCGTCGTGAGCTTGCCGTCGGAGAACGTTCCGGCACCGCCCAGGCCAAACTGGATGTTGCTGCTCTCATTGAGCTTACCCGTGCGGTTGAAGTGCTCGACGTCGCGCGTTCGACGCGTGGCATCGGCGCCGCGCTCGATAAGGAGCGGCTCGAGGCCGGCATGGGCCAGGGTGAGGGCAGCGAAAAGGCCCGCGCAGCCTGCGCCTACGACGACGGGCCGCGTGACGGGGCGATGACCGATCGCATCGGGCTGCGGGAAGTGCGGCTCGTCGCAATCGATGAGATGAACGTTCTTGCGAGCGGATGCATCGAGCGTTTCCACGCATGCGAGCTCTTGGGCGCGGCCAGACAGCTCAATGCGTGCGCTTAGGATGAAGTGAACGTTGCTTTTCTTGCGCGCGTCGATTGACTTTCGATGCAGCGCGATATGGGCGATGTCTTGGGACTGGACGTTCAGTAGACGTATCGCTTCGCGCTTGCAAGCTTTGAGGCACGACTCTTCCGTTGACCCTTGCTTGAGGCTGGCCTTGATGTTGGTGATCTCGATCATGATGACCTTTCGGGTTATCGAGTCTCTTGGGCTGCGCGTGCCGCGGCCTTGCCGGCGCGGATGCCGGACAGCCATGCCCAGGCGAGGTTGAAGCCGCCGCAATCGGCGTCCATGTCAAGGGCCTCGCCGCAGGCAAACAACTGCGGTGTTTGCGGCAGGTTGATACCGAGCGCGGCCAGGTCGACGGCGTCGAAGGGGATGCCGCCGCGGTGCACTTGCGCGGACTGCTCGTCGGCGGTTCCTACAACGGCAAAGGGGGCGTGTTTGATGGCGCGCTCGAGCTGTCTGAGGCCCGCCGGGTTTTGGGCGACTGCGGTGACAAACGAAGCGACAGGGCGCGTGAGCAGGCCATCGAACCAGCCAAGATCGTGCGGGGAAAGTGCTCCGCGCATGGATGTACGGCGCTCAAGCTCAGAATGGAGTGCGACGCTGGAGAGCTCGGGCAGAAGGTCCATCTCGAGTATGTCTCCTGCATGCGTACGGCGAGAGGCGTTGAAAGCGACGATGCCAGAGATGCCGTAAGGGCGGAAGAGCACCTCGCCCGTTTCCATCCAGCCGCAATCGGGAAGCGAAAGCGTTGCGTGGATGCGCTGGCCGTCGAGAGCTTTGAGAGCGCCGTTGCCGAGCGGCGACCCTGCGATATCGTGCGGCGTCGCTGCGAGGGGGCACAGGACCGGGCTTGCAGAGAGGTGCGACAGGGAAAAGATATCGGTGACGGAGGAGCTTTTGCCTCCGACGGCGATGATGACGGCGCGCGCTTGGAACGCGACGGACGTCATCTCGGTATCGCGCAGAGCCCGGCGGAGATTGCGAAGGCTCGCCTTGGCGTCCGCGCCTGCTTTTGCCTTAAGTGGGCGGGCGGGGCGCTGGCACTCGAGTGACCAGACGCGTGCTGCTTCGTCGTATTGCGCGGCCGTGGGCGTGCACGCGCATTCCATGTCGACGCCTTCTCGTGTGCCGGCATCGAGCAGCACGTCGCGTACTGATTCGGCGCGCCGCGTGATGGGGTAGAGGCGGCCGTCGATGGACGTTGTGATCAAGCCGAGCGAAGCAAAGAAATCGGCGATATCGCGCTCCGGCGCGGACCCCATCACGCGGGATGCGATACTGGGGTGTAGATAGTGCGCGGAGCCTAGGTTCTCGTTGCTTAAGTTGCAGCGGCCGTTGCCCGTAGCGAGAAGGGGGAGTCCCGCTTTGACGTCGCGCTCGATTACAAGAACGCGCGCGCCTGCGCGAGTGGAGGCGATGGCGGCGGCGAGCCCAGAGGCTCCGCCGCCGATGATGGCGATGTCGTAGACGATGGACACGGCTCTATGCATGCATCTCGACTGCCTCGCAGGCGGCAACCGCCTGGGGCAGGAACTCTGTAGGGAGGCTCTCCTCGATCTTGCCGGCGTCGCATGCAGCGGCGAGGGCAGGGTCGATGGGAAGGCGGCCCAGGATGTCGAGGCCGTATTGTGCGGCGACCTCATCGAGCTTGCTCTTGCCAAAGACCTCGATCTTCTTGCCGCAGCCGGGGCACTCGATATAGCTCATGTTCTCGACGACGCCCAACACGGGGACGTCCATCTTCTGAGCCATGTTGACGGCTTTGGCGACGATCATCGACACCAGGTCCTGCGGGCTCGTGACGATCACGATGCCGTCGACCGGTAGGGATTGGAAGACGGTGAGGGCCACATCGCTCGTGCCCGGGGGCATGTCGACCAGCAGATAGTCGAGCGGGCCCCAGGAGGTCTCGCTCCAGAACTGGCGGATGGCGCCAGCGATAACGGGTCCGCGCCAAAGCACGGGGTCGGTCTCGTTTTGCAGCACGAGGTTGGATGACATGACATGGATGCCGCTCTCGGTGACCTCGGGCAGCAGCAGCTTGCCGAGGGCGTGCGCGTGGCGTCCGCTCATGCCGAACATCTTGGGGATGGAGGGGCCGGTGATATCGGCGTCGAGGATGCCGACCTTGTGGCCCGCGCGCGTGAGCTGCGTGGCGAGGCCGCCGCAGACGAGGGACTTGCCCACGCCTCCCTTGCCGGACAAGACGGCGATGACGTGCTTGACCTCGGAGAGAGTGTTCTCTTCAAACTCCTGCGGCGCGGTTTTCCCGCCGGCTTCGTTAGCGTGCTCGCAACCCATGTGCGCTTCCTTTCGTTGTGCACGCCCGCCTTTGGGCGGACATGTTGTGCTCGATTTAACAAGCTTCATTGTACCCACCCCTTCGGGGTGCGCAGCTGTTGTGTCTACAGCTTTCGTGCGAAGTTGAGGTACTGCATACGGCGGATGTGGTCGATGACGGCAGCGTAGGGAGAGTCGCCGTCGAGAGCATAAAGTTGGCCGTCGGCACCTACGTAGCAGACGCCGGAGAATGCGGGCACATCTTGGCGCGTGGCGAGCAGGGCTTTTTGATAGTCGGTAAGTGGGGCGCCGATCAGATCGAGCACACGGGCGGAAAGTTCGCTTGCGCCGATGGCCTCTTGCTGGCTGATTTGCTCTGCGCCCGCCACGTCGTAATTGGCCCAGACGAAATAGTTCGAGCTGTAGATGCGCGCAGTGTGCTCCAGGCTGTTTTCGCCCGCATAGAGCTCGTCGTTCATCGCTGTCGAGACCGTGGGCTGGTGATCGCCAAAGAAGACGAGTACGACGGGCCGGTCGAGCGCGCGCAGCTGCTCCATAAACGCGGACAGCTCCTGATCAGATTTCTCGATACAGGTGAGATAAACGTTCATCCGCGCGCAGGTGTCGTCACTAAGTCCCATGGGTGCATAGTGCGTCAGGTCCTCATCCGGTACGGTTCCGGCATCGTAGCCGCCGTGGTTTTGCATGGTGACATCCAGAATGAACTGAGGACTGCCGCTTTTGTTCAGCTCCTCAAGGATCTTGTCGTAGGTGGCGGCATCGGTAACGCCGGAGTGATAGCTCGGAGCCCCCTGGAAATCGTCGATGGAGAGGAACTTTGAGAATCCGAGGCTTTGATAGGCTGTGCGGCGGTTCCAGTTGTCGGGAAGGTTGGGATGCATGGCGAGCGTGCGATATCCGGCGTTGCCGAACTGTTTGGCAAGACTATCGACATGTTCAAGGCTGTAAAGGCTGTAGGGGTATTTGCCTGAACCGATAAAGCCCAAAGAATCATTGGTGAGATATTCGAACTCGGTGTTTGCCGTTCCTCCGCCGGTGATTGAGGCCATGAGCGAGCCGCGAATCAGGGCATCGGGAATCGAGTTGAAGTACTGTGGTCCGGCGTAGCCCGCATCGCGCAGTGCTTCGAAGAGGGACAGGTCGCTGAACGTTTCGTTCATGACCGTGATGACGGTGGGTTTGAGCTCGTTGTATTGGGTTACGGCAGCCTGACGCTCGGGGCTCGAACCGCGGCCGGCATCGTACTGGGCGGCAAGCTGCGCCTGGATATCCTGCGCTTCGACATCGGAGTAATTGTCTGGTTGCTCGATCTCGAAGTTCTGAGCAGTCGCGGTGAAGACGGGGATAAAGCCATACGTCTGATAGCTGTTGATGGGCCACCAACGGTCGTAGCTAAAGTCGAGCGCATCCTCGAGTTTGACATTGGCAAATGCACTCGAGACACATGACCAGGTGATGAGCGCGCACATGATGTTGACGCCCACGTTGGCGATGACGTGCGAACGCTTGCTCGGTCGCGGCGGGCTTATCAGCGAAAGCAGGGCACAGGCGACAGCGGCCCAGGTGAGCGAGGTGACGATGTCAGCGTTGAATGTAAAGTGGTAGCCCTCGCTCACGGCCATGGCGGTTCCCATGGCAAGAAGGTCGCTGGGAAGCAGGGCTGCCCCCTTGAACTCGATGACAAAATGCTCCGCGATGCCAAAGCCGCAACAGGCGGCGACTGCGATGCAGCACGCGCTCCCGCACCTCTGTCCTGCAAAGTAGAGGATGAGCATGATGAGGAAGATGATGAGCGCAGAAGCATAGAAAAATGCGCTTGGGATGCCTGCGAGATGCTCGCTGTTGCAGGCGGTTTCAAGCGAGACCACCGATATGACGGATGTCGCCGCTATGAGGAGGACGTCTCGACCGATGCAGATGGTATGTGGCATGACTCCATCTTGCTTGTCGAGCCAATCGAGAAACGGACGACGCAGGATGGGTACGACGCCACAGATGAGCGTGGTGGCCGCGTGGATGCAGATGGAAGATGCATCCGCCCGGCAGATGTCCATGATGCCCCAGGTGGCAACGAGGATCTCGGAAGCGAGGAAGGGGAGAGGCCAAAGGATGGTCGAAGGATGGATGCGATGTCCCGTCTTCCATTCGTGCCAGACGGCTGCTGCCATGGCGATGACAAGTAGTGCGGCAGCAACAATCGGATCGGTTGCGGGGTGCTGAGGAGTGCTTTGAATCATGGGTGCGTGGTTTCTTTAAGGGCCTGCAAATCCTGACTTTTTATTGATACTGACTATATCGTAGCTTGATGGTTGGTGTGCCGGTGGGTGTTGAATCGAGGTGCGAATATCGCATGCAAAACACGAACATTTGTCCGAGTGGTACGCTACACTGAGAAGCCAAAGAGGCGCCGAGCGTCATTATCTATCGTAAGAGGAGCTCGATACATGTCCGATTCGTCCATCGTTATCCGTGGCGCGCGAGAGCATAATCTCCAAAACGTCGATGTCACCATTCCGCGCGATAAGCTCGTGGTCATCACCGGCCTTTCCGGTTCGGGCAAGTCGAGCCTTGCGTTCGATACCATCTACGCCGAGGGACAGCGCCGCTATGTGGAAAGCCTGTCGAGCTATGCTCGCCAGTTCCTGGGGCAGATGGATAAACCGGACCTCGATTCCATCGATGGCCTGTCGCCTGCGGTGTCGATTGACCAAAAGACGACCTCTAAGAATCCTCGCTCGACGGTGGGAACCGTAACCGAGATCTACGACTACCTGCGCCTGCTGTTTGCGCGCATCGGTGTGCCTCACTGTCCGGAGTGCGGGCGCGTGATCGAGCGCCAGACTACCGATCAGGTAGCCGATAAGATTCTGGAGGCGGGCCAGGGGCGCCGCGCCTTTATCATGGCGCCGGTGGTCCGCGGGCGTAAAGGCGAGTTCGCCAAACTGTTCGAGGACTTGCGCCGTGAGGGCTTCTCGCGCGTGCGCGTGGACGGTGAGGTTCGCTCGCTCGACGATTCGATTGAGCTGGACAAGAAATACAAGCACGATATCCAGGTGGTCGTGGACCGCATCGTGATTCGCGAGAACAGCCTGGGCCGTATCGCTGAGGGCGTGGAACAGGCGACCAAGCTTGCACACGATAACGTTGAGGTCTACCTGCTGCCCGACCGCGATGCGCCTGAAGGGACGGAAGGGGACTTGCTTTCCTATTCCCTGGCGCTCGCTTGCCCGGAGCATGGCCATTCCATCGACGACCTGCAACCGCGCGATTTTTCCTTTAATGCCCCCTATGGCGCTTGTCCCGAATGCGATGGCTTGGGCTTCAAGAAGGTTGTTGATGCCGAGGCTCTTATCGAGGATCCGTCGCTTTCGGTGGACGAGGGCGTGTTCGGCAGCGTCTTTGGCAACGGCAACTACTATCCGCAGATTTTGCATGCGCTGTGCCTGCATCTCAAGGTCGACCCCAAGACACCCTGGCGGGATTTGCCGCCACGTGTGAAGAAAGTCTTTTTGGATGGCTTGGGCACCAAGAAGATGCGCGTCGACTATCGTAAGCTCAATGGTGACGAGACGCACTGGGACACCACGTTCTCGGGCGTGCGCAATATCCTGTATGAGCGCTATATTGAGACGACGAATGAGAACACCAAGGCTCGTTTGGAGAAGTATATTCGCGAGGAGCCGTGCCTGACTTGTCATGGCGCGCGCCTGCGTCCCGAGATGCTTGCAGTTACAGTGGGGGACAAGTCCATCTATGACGTCTGCTGCCTGTCCTGCAAGGATTCGCTCGAGTTTTTTGAACAGCTGCAGTTGACGGAGCGCCAACAGTTTATTGGCGGCCGTATCGTGAAAGAGATCATGGAGCGCTTGCGCTTCCTGGTGGACGTGGGCCTGGATTATCTGACGCTCGATCGCGCTTCTGCCACGCTTTCGGGCGGCGAAGCTCAGCGCATCCGTCTGGCGACGCAAATCGGTGCCGGCCTTATGGGCGTGCTCTATATTTTGGACGAGCCCTCGATCGGTTTGCACCAGCGCGATAACGAGCGCTTGATTGCCACGTTGGAGCGCCTGCGCGATATCGGCAATACGGTGATCGTGGTCGAGCACGATGAGGATACGATTCGCGCGGCCGACTACGTGATCGATATGGGTCCCGGTGCGGGCGAGAACGGCGGTGAGGTGGTGTGCGCAGGCACGCCCGAGGAGATAATGGACTGCGAAGATTCGCTGACCGGCGCCTATCTTACGGGAAGGCGCATGATCTGCCTGCCGGAGGAGCGCCGCCATCCCGATCGCGGTGCGCTGCGCATCACGGGGGCATCCGCTAATAACCTCAAAAAGGTGAATGTTGAGGTCGAGTTTGGCACCCTGACTGTGGTGACGGGCGTCTCGGGTTCGGGCAAGAGCTCGTTGGTTACCGATACCATCGCTCCGGCTCTCACCAATGCGGTGCACCACTCAACGCGCCCCGTAGGTCCCTATAAGAGCATCGAGGGCATCGACCAGATCGACAAGGTAATCGATATCGACCAATCTCCCATCGGGCGTACGCCGCGTTCGAATCCGGCGACGTATATCGGCCTGTGGGATGACCTGCGTGCCCTATTTGCCTCTACGCCGGAATCCAAGGCGCGCGGCTATTCGCCCGGGCGCTTCTCGTTCAACGTGAGCGGCGGCCGTTGCGAGGCGTGCCGCGGCGACGGCCAGATCAAGATCGAGATGCACTTCCTGCCCGATATCTACGTGCCCTGTGAGGTGTGTGGAGGCAAGCGCTATAACCGTGAGACGCTCGAGGTCACCTATCGCGGCAAGTCCATTTCCGACGTGCTCGACATGAGCGTGACGGAGGCACTGGCATTCTTTGGAAACATCCCGCAGATCAAGCGCAAGCTTCAGACTCTGTACGATGTGGGCTTGGGCTATGTGCGTCTGGGCCAGCCCGCAACGACTCTTTCGGGTGGCGAGGCGCAGCGTGTGAAATTGGCCAAGGAGTTGCATCGTCGCCAGACGGGTAAGACCTTCTACATCTTGGACGAGCCTACAACCGGTCTTCACTTTGAGGACGTGCGCCAGCTGATCGACGTTTTGCAGCGTCTCGTCGACGCGGGCAATACCGTGTTAGTGATCGAGCACAACCTTGACGTGATCAAGGTGGCGGACCGCCTAATCGACCTGGGTCCCGAAGGCGGCTCGGGCGGTGGACGCATCGTGGCGACGGGTACGCCCGAGCAAGTTGCTAGCTGCAAGAAGAGCTATACGGGCAGGTTCTTGAAACCTTTGCTCGAGCGCGATCGTGCACGGATGGCACGGCAGGAGGCTTAGAAGCTCTTCCCATATTGCATGGGGCGAATAACGAGGATCGACGGCGGGCGTAGTGGTGATTATTCCATTGCGTCCGCCTTATTTTTTCCTTACCTATGGAGTACGGGTGGAACCTTTTGCGACGCTCTCGTGGGGCTGCTACTATGGTGTCTACACGTTTTGCCAAGCGGGCTTTGCGCCTCCTTGGCATGGTGACCGACACGAGTGGTGAGTATCGCTCGCCACGCCGTTAGGAGATGTTTATACATGGCGCACCTTAAACGTAGCCTTTACGCCATTCCCGCCGTTGGCTTGAGCTTTGTGCTCGCCTTAGGGGGTTGTCCCGTTCCCGCTACTGCGGCGACATCCGCTGAGCTGCAGACGCAGCTCGAAGCCGCAACAAAGCAGCTTAATACGCTCGCTGCTGCAGCCGAGCAGGCTGGTAACGACCTTGCTACCGTTACTTCCGAGCTCGAGGATACCAAGGCTCAGATCGAGCAGACGCAAAGCGATATCGAAGAGGAGCAAAAGCAGCTCGAAGCTAATCAAAGCGAGCTGGGTATCCTCGTTTCCGATCAGTACAAGACGGGTGGCGCAAACGTAGTCACGCTGCTTTTGAGCTCCGGTAGCTTTAGCAGTCTGATTTCCAACGTGCATTATGCCGACAAGGCCGCTGAGCATCAGCAGAATATGATCACAGAGACCCGTGAGCTTAAAGAGTCTCTTGAGCAGAAGAAGACGGATCTTGAGGAGCAGCAGAAAAAGCAGGAGGAGCTCGTTGCTGAGCAGCAGGAGAAGAGCGACGCTGCAAATGCTGCCGTAGCGGAGGCCCAGGGTTATTACGATCAGCTTTCCACCGAGGTCAAGGAGAAGATTGCCGAGGAAGAGGAAGCAGCTCGTAAGAAGGCCGAAGAGGACGCTCGCGCTCAGGCTTCCGCCATCCAGCAGCAAGGTCAGCAATCCGGCAACAACGGTGGCTCCGCTGGTGGCAATGGCGGCTCTGCAGGTAACGGCGGAAGCTCTTCCGGAAACAGCTCCTCGGGCAGCAGCAGCTCTGGCAATAGTTCTGGTAGCAGCTCGAGCGGCAGCTCTTCGAGTGGCGGCAGCAGCTCCGGTAGCGCGTCCGTCACCCCCAGCGGCTCTGCATCGGCGATGGTTCAGCGTGCCTACAGCGTAATCGGTTCCGGCTATTCGTACACTGGCTATAAGTGGACCGGCAGCACGAGCTCCTCTTGGTTCACCTGCTCTGGCTTAGTTGACTACGCGATGGGCTATGGTCCCTGGTCCAACAGCCCTGCGACGTTCCGCAACAAGGTGCGTTATCTTACGTATGACGTGGGCAGCCTTTCTTACGGCGACCTGGTGTTTTTTAAGTCCGGTAGCCGCATTTCGCATGTTGGCATCTACATTGGCGGCGGTCAGATGATCGACTCCATCCCCGGTGCTGGTGTTGGTATTCGCAGCCTTACCTATGTTGCCGGTTCCGACTATAGCGATTTTGCGGGCGGCGGCCCCATCTACTAAGCGCACGCTTACACGATGCGATTGACCCCAAAGCGCCCCGGGTGGTGCTTTGGGGTTGTTTTATGTCAGGAGCTAACACGTGGCGAAGAAAGAAAAAGTCCAGAAGACCAATGCAATGCGCGAGCTTGAGCGCGCGGGCATTGCCTATACTGTCAATACGTACGATATTGATGTCGAAGGTGATCGTGAGCTGGGCGTGCATATTGCCGAGCAGCTTGGAGAGGACCCTGACCAAGGGTTCAAGACGCTGGTGACTACCACTCCGACAGGCGAGCATGTGGTCTGCTGTATTCCCGTTGCAGAGGAGCTCGATCTTAAGGCGGCGGCGCAAGCGGCGGGGGAGAAGTCTCTTACCATGATGCACGTGCGCGAACTCCTGGCTGCCACGGGCTATGTGCGTGGCGGTTGTTCCCCTGTGGGTATGAAGAAGAAGTTCCCAACGCTGATAGACGATACCTGCCTGCTCTATGATGAGATGTTCATCTCGGGAGGCAAGTGCGGCATCCAGCTCAAACTCGCGCCCCAAGATCTTATAGCTCATACCGATGCTATCGTGGCCCCTATCTGTAGGAAAGGCTAAGACTATATGACTAACGCTGATACCGAGATTACCGATGAACTGGCTTCGTCCGATTCGGTCGATCTAAATGCCCCGTTTGTCGAGCCTGCGGCTGTTGCCCCCGCTCGTTCCGAAGAGGACGTAGTGGTCGATGACGATGAAGCATCTGCCGAGGATGTGGGCAAATCGGCCGCCCTCATGAGCGGCCTTGTGATCGTGAGCCGCATCACCGGCTTCTTTCGCACGTGGGCCCAGGCGTTTGGCATGGGCACCACCATTACCGCGAGCGCATTCACCATTGCGAATAACCTCCCCAACGCCCTTTACGAGCTTGTTATGGGCGGCATGCTTGTTACGGCGTTTTTGCCTGTCTACGTTTCGACGAAAAAGAAAGCCGGGCGTGAGGGAGCGAGTGCCTATGCGTCCAATCTTCTCTCGCTCGTCACCCTGTTGATGGGCGCCTTGGCGCTGCTTTCCTTCATCTTTGCAGGCCAGATTATCTGGACGCAGGCGTTTAACGCATCCTCTGAATTCGATTTTGACCTGGCGACATTCTTCTTCAGGTTCTTTGCGATCGAGGTTGTGCTCTATGCGCTCTCGTCGGTTATTTCCAGCGTGCTTAACGCCGAGCGCGATTACCTGTGGAGCACGGCGGCGCCCATTGCAAACAACATCGTGATCACCGCCGCCTTCTTTATCTACGGCGTGCTTGTCGAGACACAGCCTTTCGCCGCCATCATGGTCCTTGCCATCTCTAACCCCCTCGGCGTGCTCGTTCAGGTGGTCATGCAGATTCCAGCGCTTAGGCGCCACGGCGTAAAGCTCTCGCCGCGTATCGATATTCACGACCCGCTTATTCGCGAGACGCTTTCCATCGGCATTCCTACGCTCATCGTGACCTTCGTCTCGTTTGCCACCACTTCGGTGCAGAGCTCTTGCTCGCTTTCGGTGAACCCGAACGGCGCTTCCATCACGTATTACGCGCGCATCTGGTATATCCTGCCGTATTCGGTTTTCGCCATCCCCATCACGACCGCCATGTTCACGGAACTTTCGTCGTTTGTGGCGAGCGGTAAGATCGGTAAGTTTATCGATGGTATCGCCGACGGGTGCGGGCAGATCCTCTTCCTGCTTATTCCGTTCGCCATGTATCTCATCGCTTTCTCGCCGTGTCTGTCCAATATGCTCAAGAGCGCGCGCATGTCGAGCGAGGATGTACAGATGCTCTCGACCTATATCGCTTGGCTCTCGGTTTCGCTTCCGTTTTACGGTGTGTGCACCTATTTGCAGAAGGCGTGCTCTTCGCTTCGCAAGATGTCGCTGTTTGCTATCGCCGAGTGCATTGCCGGTGCCATCCAGATTGTTATCTGCCTGGTGTTCACTCCGATTTTTGGCTTCAATATCGTTGGTATCAGCTCGACGTTCTTCTTCGTGGCTATCGATGCCGTGACGTTTGCGATTCTTCGCCATGAGCTCGGCCGCATCGGCTTTAAGTCCATTTTCGCCTCTGGCATGCGCGCGCTGGTGCTGGGCGCCGCCGGCGCTCTTGTGGGCGCCGGTATCCTGCTGCTCCTTCAGATGCTGGTTGGCCCCATCGCGGGCGGCGGTATGATGAGGTCGTTGCTGTATTGCATCATTGGCGGCGTGCCGGCGCTCATCGTGACGTTTGGCTTTGCCATTTCGCGCCAAATGCCCGAGGTCGCCGTTCTTTCCGCTATGGTCAAGCGCTTCATTCCGCGACGCGCATAAAGGAGGTCCCCGATGGCACGCTCTCAACAGGAAGCATCGATCGCCCAGATCATGGCGTTGCGTACTGCCACCGATCCGGACGACTGGTTCTTGGTGTTTAAGGCCCGCTATGGCATGCAGGTTGCATTTGAGGAGATCTGCGCCGAGATGGGCGCAGGCGAGGTGGCGACGCAGCTGCTCACCTGCTGCACCGCGGTCGATCCTATTCTGGTGGCGGGCCTTGTGCCTCGTTATTGCGAGGTGTCTTTTGACACGGCCATGATCGACTCCGACCTGCTTGATGTTTCGGGAGAGCTGCGCGCCGTGGTGGCTCAGCATACATACGGCATCGTCGACGATGCGGCAACTACTCGGTTGGCGCATCGTGCCCATGGGGCTGGCGCTCTTCTTGTAGAGGACTGCGCCCACTGCGTGGGCAGGATGGCGAAAGACGAATCGGGCAAGCCGCTGGCAGACATCTCATTTCATTCCTTTGGCATCGAGAAGATGCTTCACACCCTTTTGGGCGGCGCGGTTTGGGTGAATCCCGCATCTCCCTTCTCTGCTGTTTTGCGCCGTGTGCGCGATCGGCTGTCTGCGCTGCCCGTATCGGGTGCGCGTCTCGATATGCTCGAGCGTCTGTTTGTGAATGAATGTCGCGTCTTCAACCATGTACCGCGCCCTGTGGCGCGCGGGTTGCGTCATGGCCTAGCTGCTCTGGGACTCTTTGAGCCTGCGGTGAGTACCGCCGAACAGCGGGGAGAACTCTCCTACGCGCCCATGCGCCCGAGCGCTCATGTGTGCGAGCAGGCCCATGTTGCATTCGATCGCCTCGATGGCGACGAGCGCCTGCGCATCGAGGCGACACAGGCATACTGCCGCCTCTTCGCCGATATGCCTGGTGTGGAGGTTCCCGCCTCGACGCAGCTCGGGCAGCCGCTCCTTAAGTTCCCCATTGTCGTGCGCGACACCGCCACGGCCGACCGGATTATCGAGGAGTGCTGCGCGGCGGGGCACTATACCAGCTGCTGGTACCGCCCCGAGCTCGGTCCTGGCGTTTTGGACGAGTCTGCCTACCATGTTCCCCGTGACCGTTCGGGCCTTGCCATGTGCAATCGAATGGTGGCCTGCCTGGCAACGCTTCCCACCAATGAGGGCGAGGCGCAGGCGGCGGAGGTCGCCGAGGTGGTCAGGCGCGTGGTCTCTTCGTAGAAGCTGCTGGGCACCAAGTCGATGCATGGCGTCAACAGATATACTTAAACGCTTGAGTATGTGAATCCGGATTCAACGGAGCTGTGATGATGCAGGTTAAGAAGCTGTCCCGCGAAGCATATGAAGAGGAGCTCGCTGCGCTTGGCGTGGCTATTCCTGTCGAGCAGCTCCCCGTTTGGCTGGAGTTCGAGTCGACGATCCCCGGTCGCAGCCCATGGGGCTATGCCGTCATCGAGAATGAGGGCAAGACCATTGCCGCAATTTGTTTTGCTCAGTACGAGACCCATGGGTATCGCTACCTGCGTGCGCATCACGGTCCCATTTGGGTCGAGGAGCCCACGGCCGAGATGGAAGCAGCAGCGCTTGATGCCCTGCGTGCATTTGTTCACGCCGAGGACCGTCGCCAGGTGTTTTGCCGTCTTGCGGTGAAGCATGAGCTTCCTGCGACGCGACGCTGCCTCTCCACGCTTCCTTATGACACCACGGTAATCATCGACCTCACAGGAGGCGATGACGAGATTCTTGCACGCATGAAGCCGCGCGGGCGTCGCGACGTGCGCAAGGCGTTGCGCGAGTGCACGCTTACTTTTAGCGATGAGACGGATCGCGCACAGGAATCCTTTGATGAATATTACGAGGTCATGGTCGAGACCGGCAAGCGCGACGGGTTCTCGCCTGCTCCGATTGAGGATTACCACAGCATGCTGCGCATCTTGGGTCCTGAGCACTGCCGCCTGTTTGCCGGTCGCGACGGAGACCAGGTCATTACCTGGACCATCGCCACTATCTCCGGCACGCGCGCGACTCGCTATTACGGTGCATCGCGCTCGTGCGACGCGCGTTTCCTTGCAACCGATCGCCTTATCTACTTTGAGTGCTGCGAGCTTTCCCGCATGGGGTGCACGGAGTACGACCAGATGGGCATCGGCAGCGAGTTTGCTCCCGAGACCCTCAATCTCAATACGTTCAAGACGAAGTTCGCCAAGGATGGTGTTCGCATGGTCGCACCCGACCGCGATCTTCCCGTGCGCGGCGGCTTCTATGGCGCGCTCGTTCGTCTTAAAGCGCTGCGCTCGCGCCTTCGCTAATCCCTCTTGTCCCATCCCTGTCTTTCGATTGGTGCACTCATGATTGATACTTCGCAGCTTACCGAATCCGATCTTTCGACTCGTCTGGTCCCCGTCGCCCTTGGCGGAGAGATTATGTCCTATGGTTTTGCCCGCTGCTTCCATGAGGCGTATGGCGTGAAGACGATGGTTATCTCGGCTGTTGACGTCAAGGTTACCTCCTCGAGCAACCTGGTTGACTATCGCGTCGTTCCCGCTATGGGGCAGGGCGACGATGCGATCATGGACTTCTTGCGCAAGCTCGGTGCCGAACTTGCGGCAGCTGGCAAGGTTGCCATCATTTTTGGCAGCGCCGATTGGCATGCGCGCATTCTCTCCCAGAACAAGGAAGAGCTTTCCCAGTGGTTTGCTGTTCCGTATAACGATTTTGAGCTGCTCGACGATATCACGCAGAAGGAGCGCTTCTATGCGATCTGCGAGGAGCTGGGTATCGACTATCCCAAAACCTGGACGTTCGATTGTGCGGACCCGGATGCTGTGATCGATGCCGAATCCTTTACCTATCCGCTCATCGCGAAGCCTTCCAACTCCGCCCGCTACGACCTGATGGATTTCCCGGGCAAGGAGAAGGTCTACGAGGTCCAGACGCCCGCTGATCTGCTGCGCATCTTTGATTTGCTCCGCGAGGCGGGCTACGACCGTGAGCTCGTTGTTCAAGATTTCATCCCTGGTGACGACGATGCCTTGCGGTCCCTCACGACGTTCTCCGACGCTTCGGGCGATGTGCGCGTTGTGTCTGGCGGCCGTGTAGTGCTGCAAGATCACTCTCCGGCACGTATCGGCAACCCGATGTGCATCCTGCCTGAGCGCGTCGAGCGCATCATCGAGGATGCCAAGCGCTTTTGCAAGCACGTTGGCTACCGCGGCTTTGGTAATTTCGACATTAAATACGATTCGCGCGACGGCTCCTACAGGTTTTTTGAAATCAACACGCGCCCCGGTCGCAACACGTACTACGTGGCCCAGGGCGGCGCGAACATCGCCCGCCTGCTTGTGGACGAGTACATCTTGCATCGCGAGATTCCGTATCAGGAGGCCTACGGCGACACCCTGTATACCTGCGTGCCCAAGAAGGTTATCGAGCACCATGTTTCCAACCCTGAGTTGCGTGACGAGGTGTTGGGTATGTATCGCAGCGGCCATGCGGGCTATCCGTATGACAATCCTCGCGACACCTTTGCCCATAAGCTCTATGCGCGCGTGACGTTTATGCACCAGGTGCAGAAGTTCGACCGTTTTATGGGCTCTGACAAGAACGCTTAGCCTATGTCTGAGCCGGATGCCGGCGCGGCGCGTCCGCGCATCGCCTCTTCGCTTGATATACGAGCTGCGCACGAGCACGTGAGCGCGTCCACCAACGGCGCGCCCTCGCTTGCCGAGCAGGTGGCGCATGTTCCGACCGATCCAGGCTGTTATCTATGGAAAGATGCCGCCGGTGAAGTCATCTACGTGGGCAAGGCAAAAAACCTTCGCGCGCGCATGAAGCAGTACGTGACGCTGAGCGATGATCGCCAAAAGATCCCCCTCATGATGCAGCTCGTGGCGTCATTTGATTACGTGGTGGTCCAAAGCGAGCATGAAGCACTCGTTTTGGAGCGCAATCTCATCGAGCAGTATCACCCGTATTTCAATGTCGACTTCAAGGATGACAAGAGCTATCCCTACATTGCCGTCACGCATGGCGATGTCTTTCCTGCTATCAAATATACGCGCGAGCGTCATCGGGCGGGCACGCGCTACTTTGGCCCTTATACGGACGCGCGAGCCGCACGTGAGATGATCGATACCCTGCGCAAGGTCGTGCCCATCTGCAATGCTTCCTGCACGGGCTGGAAGCACGTGCGCCGCCTGCTTGAGAAGCATCCTGCCGACAGCGATGTTATCGAGCTTGTCTGCGCCGAGAAAGGGCGTCCTTGCTTTGACTACCATGTGGGTCGCGGCCCGGGTGTTTGTGCGGGTATGATTGGGCGCGAGGAGTATGCCAAGAATGTCCGCCGCGTAGAGCGTTTTCTTTCGGGCAAGCGCCGCGAGCTGATTGACGAGCTCAAGGACGACATGGCAGAAGCTGCCGCCGAGCTTGATTTCGAGCGTGCCGGGCGCATCAAGCGCCGCCTCGAGGTTATCAACGGCCTTGACGATCGCCAGCAGGTGGTATTCCCCACGAGCGTGGATATCGATCTGATTGGCTTTTACCGTGAAGAGACCATTGCGGGTGCCTGCGTTTTTGTGGTGCGTGAGGGTCGTACGGTCCGTACATGCGAGTTCATTTTGGACAAGGGTCTTGACGTGGACGAAGAAGAGCTCGTCTCCGGATTCGTCAAGCGCTACTACGACGAGACCTCGGATATTCCTACGGAGGTCGATGTTGCCTGCGACCTGGAAGATTCCCAGGTTATCGGCGAATGGCTGAGCCAGAAGCGTGGCCGCAAATGCGTCCTCCATCGCCCCCGGCGCGGCGAGAAGCATCGCCTGATGGAGATTTGCGTGCGCAATGCCCGCCATACGCTCATGCGCTACATGATGCGCACCGGCTATTCCGATGACCGCACCAACCAGGCGTTGCTGCAGCTGGAGAGCGCGCTTGCGCTCGACGCGCCACCGCTTCGTATCGAATGCTTCGACATCTCGACTATCCATGGCAAGTTCACGGTGGCATCGATGGTGGTGTTCACCAACGGGCGTGCCGACAAGAGTCAGTATCGACGCTTCAAGATTCGAGCGGAGCTTGACGAGGCAAACGACTTCGCGTCGATGTCCGAGGTGCTGGGGCGTCGCTACGCACCCGAACGTATGGCTGACGAGCGCTTTGGCTCGCGGCCCGACTTGCTTGTGGTCGACGGCGGAAAGCCGCAGCTCACGGCTGCTATGAATCAGCTTGAAGCCTTGGGCCTCGACATTCCGGTTTGTGGCCTTGCCAAGGCTGATGAGGAAGTTTTCGTGCCTTGGGACGATACTCCCGTGGTGCTTCCCACGGGCTCTGCATCGCTGTATCTCATCAAGCAGGTGCGCGACGAATCCCACCGCTTCGCCATTACCTTCCATCGCGAGCTGCGCGACAAGGCGATGACGGTTTCGATTCTTGATGAGGTAGAAGGCGTGGGGCCCACGCGCAAGAAAGCCATCATGCGCCACTTTGGATCGATGAAGCGATTGCGCGCCGCGAGCGCTGAAGAGATCGCCCAGGTGCGCGGTGTTTCTGCCGACGTCGCCCAAGCGGTCTATGACACGCTCCGCGTGTGGGGGAGGGACGAGCGCGAACAGGGGGCGTAGCCCACTTCATGCGGGCGCCGTTGCTCTTGCGGCGCCTTGCTATACTGGTCGATAGCTGGAATCAACGAGGAGGCGCTCTTATATGCCCGCAAGAGATGATATTACCGCGCAGGAACTTGCCGATCGCGTACCGGATATCGTGATTATCACCGGTATGGCGGGCTCTGGCCGCACTCAGGCGATGCATGTCTTTGAAGATATGGGTTACTTCTGCATCGATAATCTGCCTCCGCGCCTCATCTTGCAGTTGGCGGAGCTCGTGGGTATCAATGCGGGTATCGGGCGCCATCTAGCGGTTACCTGCGACTTGCGAAGCCAGGGCCTGTTCGACGAGCTGCTGGATACCATTCGTACGCTCGAGGACCACGAGATGAGCTGTAAGATCGTGTTTCTTGATGCTTCCGACGAGGTTTTGATTCGCCGCTATAGCGAGAACCGCCGCCGCCACCCTCTCGTTATGCCTGGCGAATCGACCGTCGACGCTATCCAGCGCGAGCGTGTGCAGCTCAAGAGCATCAAAGATCGCGCCGACATGGTGATTGACACGAGTCGCATGCACACTTCCAGCTTGCGCAACAAACTGCGCATGGCCTTCTCGGAGATTCCCGATCAGCAGCTTATGGATGTGCATGTCTTTTCCTTTGGGTTCAAGCATGGCCTGCCGGTTGAGGCCGATCTTATGATCGACGTTCGCTTCCTGCCCAATCCCTATTACGATCCCGAGATGCGCACGATGACGGGTCTGGATCCCAAGGTGTCCTCCTTTGTGCTTGAGCATCCTAAGACCAAGGAATTTTTGGATGCCTGGTTCCGTCTGCTGGATGCCGTGATGCCCGGTTACGTTGCAGAAGGAAAGCCTCAGCTTTCCATTGCCGTTGGCTGCACGGGTGGCCAACATCGTTCCGTGGCGATTGCCGAGGCGACAGCGCGCTATCTCGAGCGTCAGCAATATCACGTGAGCATTTCCCACCGCGATCTTCCGCGTGCGAATACAGCAAGTTAGGTGTAAGTATCAGGATGCATGGTCATATAGCTAGCCCCCGTGCCCTCTCTGTTTCCCAGGGGAGGCGACATGTCGTTTACCGCTGAGGTGAGAGATGAGCTCGCACGCTGCGAGCCTTCCTGCGAATACTGCGATTTGGCAACGCTTGCCGCGCTCGCGCGCGTTTGCGGAACGCTCGTTGCCGGCTCCGGAGGTTATCGTCTGCAGGTGGCGACCGAAACCGGCGCCGTCGCCCGCACTATGATTGGTCTTACCCATAAGATCTTGAAGCTCAAAACCGAGTTCACGGTGCGTAAATCTGTGCTGCATCGCGTGCGCAACTATCTCATCGTCCTGCCCGATCAGCCCGATCTTGAAAAGGCCCTTGTCCTGTTGGGCATTCTCGATCGCCAGGGAAAACTGGTGGCGGGTATTCCACATCATGCGGTAGCGCGCGATTGCTGTCGCCTCGCCTATATTCGTGGCGCGCTGATTGCGGGCGGCTTCGTGGCCGACCCTCGTGGCGACTTTCATCTTGAGATTGCCGTGACGGGCGAGCAGTTCGCCTATGCCCTGGCCGATTTGATTTGCCGGGTGGGTATTCATGCGCGCGTGAACCGACGTCGGTCGAGCTATGCCGTGTATGTCAAGAGCGCCGAGGACGTTCGTAACCTTCTGTATATCGTGGGTGCGCGTCGATGCGTCGAGGATATCGAGGACGTGCGCGCTATGAAGTCGGTTAAAAATGACGTGAATCGACTGGTGAATGCCGAGCTTGCCAACCAGGGGAGGAGCGCTGGCGCGGCGCAGCGTCAGCTTGAACTCATTGAACAGCTGAAGCGACTGGGACTTCGAGACAATCTGCCGCGCGCGCTTGCCGATTTCTGTGATTTGCGCGAGGCCCATCCCGATTTGTCCCTTCGTGACCTCGGCGAGGCCGCCCAGCCGCCGCTTTCAAAATCAGCTCTGTATCATCGTGTGCTTCGTTTGGAGAAGCTCGTTGCCGATTCATCAGGCAAAACGCAGTAGATAAGCGTGCTCTGTATGGATTTCGCGGTGTTGAAACGCTTCAAAATAATGAAAAACGCGGAATCTCGCCAATGACGCTACTACCGCGATTGAAAAAAGGTATATTCAGTGAGTGGTTAGTTTGTGGGCCCGAGCGGCAGGCAAAAGAGCCTGCGGGGCCTAACGAAAGGAGACACGCATGGCAGTAAAGGTTGCTATCAACGGCTTCGGTCGCATCGGTCGTCTGGCTTTCCGTCAGATGTTCGGTCATGAGGGCTCCGAGATCGTTGCTATCAACGACCTCACCTCTCCCGATATGCTCGCTTACCTGCTGAAGTACGATTCCACGCAGGGCAACTACAGCCGCGATCACGAGGTTGTCGCCGGTGAGGATTCCATCACCGTCGATGGCAAGACCATCAAGATCTACAAGGAGGCCGACGCTAACAACCTGCCTTGGGGCGACCTCGACGTCGACGTTGTGCTCGAGTGCACCGGCTTCTACACCAGCAAGGAGAAGGCTCAGGCCCACATCAACGCTGGCGCCAAGAAGGTCGTCATCTCCGCTCCCGCTGGCAAGGACCTGCCCACCATCGTCTACAACGTCAACCATGAGCAGCTCACCGCTGATGACAACATCATCTCCGCTGCTTCCTGCACCACCAACTGCCTCGCTCCGATGGCCAAGGGTCTGAACGACTTCGCTCCCATCGTCTCCGGCATCATGACCACCATCCACGCCTACACCGGCGACCAGATGCCTCTCGACGGTCCGCAGCGCAAGGGCAACAAGCGTCGTTCCCGCGCTTGCGCCGAGAACATCGTCCCCAACTCCACCGGTGCTGCTAAGGCTATCGGCCTGGTTCTTCCCGAGCTCAACGGCAAGCTGATCGGTGCTGCCCAGCGCGTCCCGACCCCGACGGGCTCCCTCACCAACCTCTACGCCGTCGTTGACAAGACCGTCACCGTCGAGGAGGTCAACGCTGCTATGAAGGCATACGCCGAGACCATCCCCGAGACCTTCGGCTACAACGAGGACGACATCGTTTCCCGCGACATCGTCGGCGAGACCCACGGCTCCATCTTCGACGCCACCCAGACCATGGTTCAGGACCTCGGCAACGGCCAGTCCCTCGTCCAGGTTACCTCTTGGTACGACAACGAGAACTCCTACACCTCTCAGATGGTCCGCACCATCAAGTACTTCGAGAAGTTCGTTGCTTAAGTTGAGCTTCGACACTTTGCGTAAGTAGCGTCAGGTGAGGCGCGGCCCTGTGGCGTCATGCCTCGAGGCCGCGCCTTTTTATTTCGTGCCGAACGGCACGATTTTGAAGAGAAAGGTAGAAGGCAGATGGCTTTCACCAAGAAGACTGTTCGCGACATCGATGTCGACGGCAAGCGCGTCCTGTGCCGCGTTGACTTCAATGTGCCCCTGAAGGACGGCGTCGTTGGCGACACCACTCGTATCGTCGCTGCCCTGCCCACCATCAAGTATCTCGTCGAGCACAACGCTCGCGTCATCCTCATGAGCCACCTCGGTCGTCCCAAGGGCGACGGTCCCCAGCCCGAGCTTTCGCTCGCTCCGGTTGCCGCCAAGCTCGCCGAGCTCTCCGGCTTCGATGTCGCCTTCGTCGACGACACCTATGGCCAGAAGGCTGCTGACGCCGTGGCCGCCCTCGAGCCGGGCAAGATCCTCGTGCTCGAAAACGTCCGTTTCGACAAGCGCGAGAAGAAGAACGATCCCGAGATCGCCAAGACCCTCGCTTCCTACGGCGACATCTTCGTCCTCGACGCCTTCGGCACCGCTCACCGTGCCCAGGGTTCCGTCGTGGGCCCGGCTGCCTACATCCCGGCAGTCGCCGGCTTCCTGCTGGAGAAGGAGGTCTCCACGCTGGGCGGCCTGTTCTCCGAGCCCAAGCGTCCCTTCGTCGCCATCCTCGGCGGCTCCAAGGTTTCCGACAAGATTGGCGTGATCGACCGTCTGCTCGACTCCGCTGATACCGTCATCGTCGGTGGCGGCATGGCTTACACCTTCTCCAAGGCCCAGGGCGGCAACATCGGCAACTCCCTGTGCGAGGACGACTGGTGCGACCGCGCTCTCGAGATGCTCGACAAGGCCAAGAAGAATGGCGTCGAGTTCCTGCTCCCCATCGACAACGTGACCGCTGACGCCTTCTCCGAGGACGCCAACACCCAGATTGCCAAGACCGGCGAGATCGCTGACGGCTGGGAGGGCCTCGACATCGGTCCTGAGACCGAGAAGCTCTTTGCCGACGCTATCGCCAAGGCCAAGACCGTCTTCTGGAACGGCCCCTGCGGCGTGTTCGAGATGGACAAGTTCGCCCACGGCACCAAGGCTATCGCCGAGGCCATTGCTGCGAACCAGGACTGCGACTCCGTTATCGGCGGCGGCGACTCCGTGGCTGCTGTCAACAAGTTTGGCCTGGCCGACAAGATGACCTTCATTTCCACCGGCGGCGGCGCTTCCATGCAGCTCGTCGAGGGTAAGCCCCTTCCCGGAGTGGAGGCGCTGAACGATGCCGAGTAACCGCACCACCCTTATCGCCGGCAACTGGAAGATGAATAACGACGTTGCCGCCGCTGCTAAGCTCGCCGACGAGCTGGCCCAGGCTCTGCCTGAGGTTCCCGCTGGCGTCGAGGTTCTCGTCTGCCCGCCGACCATCGACATCACCACCGTGCACGACCGCATCCAGGCCGCTCCGATCGCCCTGGGCGCTCAGAACGTGTACTGGGAGGAGAAGGGCGCCTACACCGGCGAGTCCTCCTGCGATATGCTCAAGTCCGCTGGCTGCACCTACTGCATCATCGGTCACTCTGAGCGTCGTGACTACTTCCACGAGACCGACGAGGATGAGAACAAGAAGGCCAAGGCACTCGTTGCCGCCGGCATCGTTCCCGTCTTCTGCTGCGGCGAGTCCCTTGAGGTCCGCGAGGCCGGCACCTATGTCGAGCACGTTGTGAACCAGGTCAAGGCCGGTCTCGACGGTCTCGAGATTACCGATCCCGCTCAGCTCGTCGTTGCCTATGAGCCCATCTGGGCCATCGGCACCGGCAAGACCGCTACCGCCGACGACGCCCAGGAAGTTTGCGGCGCCATCCGTGAGACCCTCGTCGAGATCTTCGGCGCCGAGCTTGCCGACGGCATTCGCGTGCTTTACGGCGGCTCCGCCAAGCCTGGCAACATCGCCGAGCTCGTGGCTAAGCCCGACGTGGACGGCGCCCTCGTGGGCGGCGCTTCGCTCAAGGCCGAGGATTTCTCTCAGATGGTCGTAAAGGCAGGCGAGTAGCGAATATGGCAAACCGTCATCTTCCTGCACTCCTGGTGATCATGGACGGCTGCGGCCTGGCTCCCGCTAACGACGAGAACGCCGTTTCCTGCGCCAAGCATCCGTTCCTGGATTCTCTGTACGAGAAGTACCCCCACACCACGCTCGGTGCATCCGGCGAGGACGTGGGCCTTCCCGACGGCCAGATGGGCAACTCCGAGGTGGGCCACCTCAACATCGGTGCCGGCCGCATCGTGTTCCAGGAGCTCTCCCGTATCAACAATGCCTGCAAGGATGGCTCGCTCGAGCACAACGAGGTCCTCGTTGCCGCTATGGACGACGTGAAGGCTACCGGCAAGACCCTGCATCTCATGGGCCTGGTCTCCCCGGGCGGCGTTCATTCCTCCATGGCTCATGCCGAGGCTCTCGTCAAGATGGCTGCCAAGCGCGGCGTCAAGTGCATTCGCGTTCATGCCTTCATGGACGGTCGCGATGTCGACCCCAAGAGCGGCCTGGGCTACATTGACGAGTTCTCCGCGTTCCTGGCAGACGTTTCCGAGAACAACGGCTGTGATGCTCGCATCGCTACCGTTTCGGGCCGTTATTACGCCATGGATCGCGATAACCGCTGGGAGCGCATCCAGCTTGCTTACGACATCATCACCAAGCCGTTTGACGGCGAGGCGAGTGCCCATGCGGGCATCGAGGCCTCTTACGCTGTCGATGACCGCGGCGATGAGTTCGTCAAGCCGTTCGCCTGCAAGAACGAGGGCGTGGCCGATGGCGACGCCGTCATCTTCTTCAACTTCCGTCCCGATCGTGCGCGTCAGATGACCCGCGCGTTCACGGAGGCTGATTTCGATGGCTTCACGCGTGAGGTTGCCCCGAAGCTTTCCCACTTCGTGACCCTCACCGAGTACGACCCCACGTTTAATGTCGAGGTCGCATTCCCCAAGACCTTCCCGCAGGAGGTCCTGGCCGACGTCATCGCCGAGAACGGCCTGAAGCAGCTTCACACTGCCGAGACCGAGAAGTACGCCCACGTGACGTTCTTCCTGAACGGCGGCATCGAGGAGCCCAAGTCCGGCGAGGAGCGTGTGCTCGTTCCGAGTCCCAAGGTCGCTACCTACGACCTCAAGCCCGAGATGAGTGCCCCCGAGGTCACTGAGAAGCTCGTCGCTGCCATCAACGAGGATCGCGCTGATTTCTACATCGTGAACTTCGCCAACTGCGACATGGTGGGCCACACCGGTGTCTTTGAGGCTGCCGTTAAGGCTGTCGAGGCCGTTGACGACGCTCTTTCCAAGGTGATCCCGGCAATTCTCGCCAAGGGCGGCTTTGCTCTGATCACCGCCGACCACGGTAACGCCGACCATATGTTTGACGTTGCCGCCGACGGTTCCAAGCATCCCTTCACGGCGCACACCACCAACCGTGTGCCCTTCATCATCGTTGATGAGAAGGCCGAGCTTACCGGCATCGAGGATGGCCGTCTTTCCGACATCGCCCCCACGATGCTCACCATGGCAGGTCTTGAGCCCTCCAAGGAGATGACGGGCCGCGTGCTCGCCTGCGAGGAGTAGGTTTTTAGAACACGCCTGGTAGATAGCGTATTGAGGACCGCCGTTGGATATCCAGCGGCGGTCCTTTTACGTGGAGAGTGCGCGCTCCTATGCGTCTGCGCCCGTACGTTTCGCGCTCGCATTTGCTTCGTGCTCGCACTTCACAAAAGGGAAAACCCACGCACAAACGTCGACTTTTCGCTAAAAACGGGGAAAAGTGAACGTTTGTGCGTGGGTTTCGTTGCAGTGAGTGCTGGCTTTTGAATGCCCGACGTGCCCGTGGACTACTTTTTGTAGCGAAGCAGAGCGTCGCGGACGGCCTCGAGGGCGGCAAAGACGCGCTCGTCGTCGCGGTAAACGCCAAGGACGATGCGCAGGTGGCCGGCTCCGCCCTGGCCGTAGTTCTTGCCGTCGTTGACCGAGACGCGCGCCTCGGCGGTGAGGTAGGCTGCAATCTCGGTCGAATCGCCGAGCTCGGAGACGTCGACCCAGCACAGGAAGCCGGATTCGGGCAGCATCACGTGAACGCCGGGGACGCTATTCAAAATCTCGACGGCGCGATGGCGGCGCTTGTCGTATGCGGTCTCGAACTGCTTCATGAAACTGGGATTTTGAAGGGCGACCGTCGCTGCTTGCTGGGCTGCGGTCGAGGTGGCGCCCACAACGGCAACGGCGGTGGCGAACAGCGGATCCATGATGCTGTCGCAGCACACGATATAGCCCACACGCAGGCCCGAGAAACCCATGCCCTTCGAGAAGGAAAAGACCGTTACCGTGCGTTCGAACATGCCGGGCAGCGCGGCGGGGGTGATCATCTCGTTTTCATACGTGAAGTCCTCGAACGCCTGGTCACACACGAGCACAAGATCGTTGTCGATGATGACTTTGGAGAGGGCTTCGAGTGAGGTGCGGTTGAAGACCGTGGTGGTGGGGTTATTGGGATGCGTGAGCAATACCATCTTGGTCTTGGGGGTAATCGCTGCTTGGAGTGCTTCCGGGTCGAGCTGATAGCCGTTCTCGGCCTTGAGCTCGACGGCTACAGGCACGCCGCCGGCGATGCGCACGTCGAGGAAGTTGTTGGGATAGCTGGGGGAGGGGATGATGACCTCGTCGCCCGGCTGGATGAACGGCAGGATGGCGAAGAAGAGGCCAGAGTCAGAACCGGGAGTGATGAGGATGTTGCGCTCGGGGTCAACATCGAGTCCGTTTTGACGACGGAGCTTCTCGGCAATCGCTACCTTGAGTTCGGGGGAGCCGATGGGGGCGGTATAGTGTGCGGCGGACTCGCGACGAGCTGCCTCCGCGTAGGCGTCTTCCACAAAATCGGGCATGGAATGGTCGGGCATGAACGGGTCGGCCCAGCCCATAAGGGCGACGCCTTGGCGCTCGAGCTCCTGATAGGAAGCTCCAACGTCGGCTTTCTCGACGCACGAGAACAAGCCGCCTTCTGCGGCGCGGAACACGGGGGCCATCTTTTTCTTTACCGGATGCTGCATGGGAAATCCTTACGTTGCAATGCTCGATCATCAAACCGACTCCCCATTGTATCTGAGCGCACGTTTGTTGGCGTGAAGGGGAGGCCGAGCGAATCGGTGAGCGTCGGGACGCTGTTCTACGAGGCGAAGCGTTGGCGATTTATGAGGAGGCGCAGTGGAAATGTGGCATAGGTACGCCATCTTTGATGTTTCGTGAGGGAACGAATGAATTGTGGTACCATAGCAGACTGTAGTTTTAGCATCTCTAAAGGAGAACCTCGTGGGTCCGTTCCAGATCATCCTCTTCATCGTGTGGGCTATCTCCACTGTTGCCCTTATCGCGCTTGTCCTCATGCACTCCGGCAAGGGCACTGGCGTTTCTGATATGATTGCCAGCTCGCTGTACAATTCCAGCGCCGCAACCGGTGTTATGGAGCAGAACCTCGACAAGCTCACGGTCATTGTCGCTGTGGTCTTTGCCATTTGCGTCGTGCTTGCCATGTTCTTCTTCCCCCAGGGCATCTACGGCATGTAAGCCATCATTTATATATAGTGCGCAAGCGGCCGCTCGGGACTTCCGGGCGGCCGCTTTTCTATTTCGCGATGTTGGCACGCGTGGAGGAACTGCATCGTGCTAAAGTTGCAGCCAAGTCGTGCGCGGAGTGCGGGCGAAAACGTTCGATAGGAGTAGCCGTGGAGGACGAGTTTGAACTGTACGACCTCAAGGTCGAGGTTGTGGCAGGCGAGAAGCCGTTTGTCTGCTCGCATCATGTGGGCGACAGCTTCTTGGTGGAAGGGGAAAACCTCGTTTTTCCCCAAGGCGCGTCTTTCTCTATGTATGCTCTTGCGGCGCTGCTTCCCTTGCTGCCGGCAAAGCAGCGCCCGCTGCAGGAGGCGGATTGGATGGGAACCGACGCTCTGATAGCCTGTCCCGATCCTAATTGCGGCGCGCAGTTCAAGATCTCGCGCGTGGGCAAGCGCACGCTTCGCCATGGTGACTGCACCGTGGTGCCCCTGGATTCAAAACGTTAGGAGTGGATGGATCATGGACCTCGATTCATTTGAAGGACCCGAGCGCGTCGAGCTGGCGCCTGGCTATACCGTAAGCCGCGTGATTAACGGCTGCTGGCAGCTCTCGGAGGGCCACTCCCTGACGAGCCCTATCGATTTCGACGATGTGACGCGGGCATTTTTCGAGCTTACCGAGCATGGCTTCACAACTTTCGATTGCGGCGACATCTACACCGGCGTAGAGGAGTTTTTGGGCACCTTCGTCGAGAAGCTCAAGGCAGGGCAGGGAGCTGTTTCTGCCGATGAGATTCAGATTCACACCAAGTACGTGCCCGATCTTGATATTCTGGCCGATGTTGACTTTGCGCACACCGAGGCGATCATCGATCGAAGCTTGCGCCGCCTGCATCGTGATACCCTCGACCTCGTGCAGTTCCATTGGTGGGACTATGACGTGCCTGGCTACGTGGAGACCGCTCTTGACCTGGCGGAGCTTCAGCGTCGCGGCAAAATCCGCAACATCGGCGTCACCAACTTCGACGCTCCGCATCTCAAGGAAATCGTTGACGCGGGCGTGAAGGTCGTTTCGTGCCAAAGCCAGTACTCGATGTTCGACCGCAGGCCTGAAAACGGCCTTTCTGCCTATTGCGAGAGCGCCGGTATCTCGCATGTATGCTACGGCACGCTTGCGGGCGGCCTGCTGGGTTCCAAGTGGCGCGGTATCAAGCGCGCCATTCCCGAGACGCGCTCGCAAGTCAAATATCTGCAGGTGCTGGAGGACTCCGTGGGTTGGGAGGGTTATCAGAAGCTGCTCGCCTTGCTTACCGAGATCGCTGATCGCTACGGCGTGCAGCCGAGCCATATCGCCACGAAATATATCCTTGGTCAGCCCTCCGTTGCCTGCGCAATTATCGGAGTCCGTAACAGCCGCCATGTAGACGACAACTGTATGATTTTTGGATTTGATCTTGCACCCGAAGACGAGGCTGCTATCACGGCGTTTTTGAATGATTACCCGCGCTTAGAGGGCGATTGCTACACGCTCGAGCGCACGAGTCCGCGCTATCGAGGCATCATTCACATGAACGTGAACGAGGAGGAGCAGGGGGAGGAATAAAACGCCCGAGTAAAAAGAGCCTTCTGCCGAATATGCGATACCGTTTGTCGGACGGAAGGCCTATACTCTGACTCATTGCGAGCACAGGATGGCAGACCGCGCCCGCGATGCGTGTGTGCCCCTTTGGGGCGATTTGGTTTTTGGCTCTTCGGGGCCTAGTTCGAAAGGATGGCAGTCTTATGACTACCAATCACATGATGATGGGCCGTCGCGCATTTGTCGGCGGTACGCTTGCAACCGGCGCTCTCGCTGCTCTTGCCGCTTGTGGCAAGAAGGGCGGTTCTGATGCCGGTTCCGGTGCTGCTGGTGGTGCCACCATCAATTTCTACATCAACAACCCTGTTTGCATCGACCCCTACAACACGCAGGAGTCCGAGGGCACGCAGGTTGAGTTCCAGCTGTTCGATTCGCTGACCACCTATGACTTCGAGGCCAAGGAGCTCAAGGGCCTGGTCGCCGATTCCTGGGAGGCCAACGACGACGCCACCCAGTACACCTTCCACCTCAAGAGCGGCACCAAGTTCCACAACGGCGAGACGGTTACCTCCAAGAGCTTCAAGTATGGCTGGGAGCGTATCTGCAATCCCGAGACCAATCCCGGTTCCCCCTCGGTCATCTCCTATCACCTGTCCTTCGTTAAGGGCTACGACGAGATGCTCGATGGCTCCGCAACCGAGCTCTCCGGCGTGACCTGCCCGGACGACGATACCCTCGTGGTCGAGCTCACCTCTGCTTTCGCAGACTTCCCCTATGTGTGCTCGCATCCCGCGCTGGCTCCCGTTCCCGAGGCCGCCAAGGACGATTTCAAGAGCTTCTTCCTGGCTCCTATCGGCAACGGCCCGTTCAAGATGGACGGTCAGTGGGAGGACGGTCAGGAGATCAACCTTACCCGCTTCGATGACTACTATGGCGAGAAGGCCAAGCTCTCCGCTGTTCACTTTGCTATCCAGAAGGATATGGAGACGGCATACAAGGAGTTCCAGGGCGGCAACCTCGATGTCTGCGACGTCCCGGTGGCTCAGGTCGACTCCGCCGTGGCCGATCGCGGCAAGTCCGAGGACGGCTACACCATGTCCGAGGGTCAGCACATGCTGTTGGGCGAGGAGCTTTCCACGTACTACCTCATCGTTAACAACACGATTGAACCGTACAACAACCCCGATTTCCGTCGTGCTCTCTCCCTGGCCATCAACCGTGAGGCCATCTGCGAGACCCTCTTCAAGGGCACTCGTACCCCTGCTGACGGTATCGTGCCGCCCGCAATCGCCGGTTACGAGAAGAACTCTTGGGCAGACTGCCACTACGACAAGGATGCTGCTATCGAGATTCTCGACAAGCTCTATCCTGCAGGCGATGACGGCTCCCGCGGTCTGAAGCTCACCCTTTCCTACAACCAGGACGGTGGCCACAAGGAGATTATGGAGTCCGTGATCGGTGACCTCAACGCCGTTGGCATCGATGTCGAGTCCGACACTCCCGAGTGGGCTGCCTTCATCAGCTCCTTGGATTCCATGGACTATGAGTTTGGCCGTATGGGCTGGAACGCCGACTATCCTATCCTGGACAACTTCCTGTACCCGATGTTCAACTCCCAGAGCGCCGACAACAAGACCGGCTATGCCGATCCCGAGGTCGATGCCGCCCTCGTTGCCGCTCGCGCCACCGTTGACGACGCCGAGCGCATCAAGGCGCTGCAGGCCATCAACCGTAAGGTCGGCGATGCTATGCCCATCATCCCGCTGATGTTCTACACGCACCAGATCGCCGGCTCCGATCGTGTGAAGCACCTGTATGTCGACCCGTCCAAGCACGCCGAGCTCGGCACGGCTGAGCTCGCCTAGTTTCGAGTCTGACGCACATATAGATAGCTGAAGAGGGGATGCGCTGCCGTGTATGTACCGGCGCGCATCCCTTTTTGCGACGAGAAGGGATATTCACGTGATCAAAGTCAGGAGTGTGCGCGAGCGCTACGAGATTCAGGAGCGCTGCC
The DNA here is from genome assembly GCA_934621295.1 of uncultured Collinsella sp. Classification (GTDB taxonomy): domain Bacteria; phylum Actinomycetota; class Coriobacteriia; order Coriobacteriales; family Coriobacteriaceae; genus Collinsella. The sequence continues at coordinate 16,150 of CAKTVB010000008.1, read as the reverse complement.
TCAAGGAGCGCCTGGAGCGAATCGTTCCGCAAGCCATGAAGCAAAGTGGTGCCGATATCTGGCTTCATGTCTCCCGCGAGTACAACGAGGACCCCACGTTCCGCGCGCTGTTCCCGCCCATGTATCCCACGGCGCGCCGTCTGACGATCCTCGCGTTCGTGAAGACGGAGGAGGGCGTGCGCCGCTTCCATGTGGCGATGCCCGACGAGGACCTGGAGCGTTTCTATGAGCGCTATTGGATCGATTGGCGCGAAGAGCCGCAGATGGCTGCGCTTCAGCGTCTCTTCGAGGAATATCAGCCTCAGACGATTGCCGTTGACCGTTCGAAGAACTTTGCCGTGGCCGATGGCCTTTCCGCGGGCTGCGAGGCGTTGCTCCTCGAGGGCCTCGATGAAACATGGACGAGCCGGATGTATGCCGACGACGTTTTTCCCATCAAGGTGATGGAGCTGCGCACTCCTACCGAGATGGAGCTTATGCCCGAGGTGGCAAACGTCTCGTACTCGATTCTTGAAGAGATGTATACGTCCGAGGTCGTGAAGCCCGGTGTCACGACCACGCAGGACCTCGAGTTTTTCATGCGTCAGCGCACCGTTGATTTGGGCTTGGAGTATTGGTTCGAGCCCACGATGGATATCGAGCGCGCGGGTGTTGACGAATCGCGCATCACCGGCGTGATCGAGCCGGGAGACCTGCTGCATTGCGATTTTGGCATCCGCTACATGAACATGATGACCGACAGCCAGCGCTTGGCCTATGTGGCGCGTCCTGGCGAGACCGAGATTCCCGCTGAGCTTGTGGATGCGCTTGCCGTGAATAATCGCTTCCAGGACATCGTTTGCGAGAACATGGTGCCCGGTCGTACGGGTAACGAGGTTTTCGAGGTGTCGCTTGCCGCCGCACGCGAGGAGGGCATCGACGCCATGCTGTACTCGCATCCCTGTAATATGTACGGCCACGGCCCTGGACCCACGATCGGCCTGTGGTCGAATCAGGGTTCTATTCCGGTGGCGGGCGATGTGCGCGTGGATGAGAACACCTGCTGGGCGCTTGAGCTCAACGTCAAGGCGCCGGCGCAGGGTCGCGACAAGTGCTATATCTATACCGAAGAAACGGTCATGCTCGATAACAAGGGCGTTCACTACCTGCATGAGGGGCGCGATAAGATTACGTTTATCGGCTAGAACCTGCCACTTATTGTTTCACTTACGTTAACGGAAAAAAGGCTTTCGGAAACGATTGAGAAACGCGGTTGTGCCTGCATGTGCGGCGCAGCCGCGTTTTTTGGCATCTTTAACCTGCGGTTATTTGGCGACAAAGGTGCAATAACTCTTGCACGCTAAAGAAATACCTCCTGTTTAATCAAAAAACAGCAAACGACACTTTTCCAAAATAGAGTACAGTACATCCAATCGTGTATACGCCCACACAGCCAACGGGCGTATAGCTCGAATGGGATGCATTGCAGTTCTCGCGCAATGCATCACCCATGTTTTTGCATTTAAGGAGGATGGCATGGCTGATTTCAAATTCCATGAGCCCGTTATGGGTCGTCGCGCTTTCGTGGGCGGCTCCCTCGCCGCGAGCTCTCTCGCATTTCTGGCTGCTTGCGGCAAGAAGGGCGGCTCCAGCGCTGCCGGTTCCGCTTCCGGCGCAACCTCGGGCAGTACCGTCAACTACTACATCAACAACCCGGTCTGCATCGACCCCTATAACGTCCAGGAGGACCAGGGCACGCAGGTTTCCTTCCAGCTGTTCGACGCGCTGACCAACTTCGATTACGACAAGAACGAGATCGTCGGTCTTGCTGCTGAGTCCTGGGATGCCAGCGACGACGCTACCGAGTTCACCTTCCATCTGCGCAAGGGCGCTAAGTTCCACAACGGTGACGCTGTGGATGCCGAGGCCTTCAAGCGCGCATGGACCCGTGTCGTGTACCCCAAGAGCGCCGTTGCGATGGAGTACAGCCCGTCTGAGGTTTCCTATCACCTTTCCATGGTTCAGGGCTATGACGAGCTTGCTGCCGGTGACACCGATGAGTTCGCTGGCCTTTCCTGCCCGGATGACCTGACTTTCGTGGTCAAGCTGTCTGCCGCCTACGCCGACTTCCCCTATGTGGCCTCGCACCCCGCACTGGCTCCCGTGCCTGCTGCCGCCGAGGATGACGCCAAGAACTTCTACCTGGCTCCCATCGGCAACGGCCCGTTCCAGATGGACGGCAAGTGGGAGGATGGTCAGGAGATCAACCTCAAGAAGTTCGACGACTACTATGGCGAGAACAAGGCCAAGGTAGACGGCGTTCACTTCACCGTTCAGAAGGACGTCGAGACCGCTTGGAAAGAGTTCCAGGCCGGTAACCTCGACATCTGTGACGTGCCCGTGCCACAGATCGACGCCGCCATCAAGGACCGCGGCGAGTCCAAGGACGGCTACACCATGTCCGACGGCCAGCGCATGCTGCTCGGTGGCGAGCCTTCCGTCTACTATCTGGTCTGCAACAACACTGCCGAGCCCTTCGACAATGCCGACGTGCGCCGCGCCGTTTCCATGGCCATCAACCGTGAGGCCATCTGCAAGACTCTCTTCAAGGGTACCCGCACCCCTGCCGACGGCATCATCCCGCCGGGTATCGATGGCTACCAGGAGGGCGCATGGGAGTACTGCAAGTACGACGTTGACGCTGCCAAGGAGTGCCTGGATAAGGCCGGTTACCCTGCTGGTTCCGACGGCTCCCGCGGCCTGAAGCTCACCCTTTCCTACAACCAGGACGGTGGCCACAAGGAGATCATGGAGTCCGTGATCGGCGACCTGGAGAAGGTCGGTCTCGAGGTCGTGTCCGATACCCCCGAGTGGAGCGCTCTGCTCGACCAGTATCAGCAGCTCGACTATCAGTTTGGCCGTCTGGGCTGGATCGCCGACTATCCCATCATGGACAACTTCCTGTATCCGCTGTTCCACTCCGATTCTCTCGGTGGCGACAACCGCTCCGGTTACAGCAACGCTGAGGTCGACAAGTGCATCACCGAGGCCCGTGCTACGGTCGATGACAAGGAGCGTGTCGAGAAGATGCATGCCGCCGATAAGATTATCGCGGCCGACAGCCCGGTCATTCCGCTGATGTTCTATTCGCACGTGACCGCCGGTTCCGATCGCGTCAAGTCCTTCTATCTGGACCCGCAGAAGCATGCTTATCTGAACCGCATGGAGCTCGACGCGTAAAAGAGCGCAAATATGCCTAAATCTGCAGCTATTACACCTATGGCGCAGATAGCGGCAAAACGATATACTGAGTGTTTGTTTGACGGGGTGTCAATCTTCATCGGTTGACATCCCGTTTAGGTGTATCCACGGTAGGGGAGTTTTTTGTATGGGAAAGTACATCCTCAAGCGTGTGCTCCAATTCATCCCGGTTTTTCTGGGCGTAACGCTTATCCTGTTTGCGCTTCAGAACATCGTTCCGGGAGACCCGATCAAGTTGATTGGTGGCGAAAAGGCGCTCACCCCCGAGGTTGAGCTGCAGCTTCGCGTCAAGTATCACCTTGTTCAGGTTGACGATGAGGGCAGCGCAATTCTGGACGAGAACGGTGACCCCGTTCCCGAGACGTTGTGGAACCGCTACGTGTTCTACATGAGCAGCCTGCTTCAGGGTGACCTCGGCAGCTCGTATCAGCGCAAGCTACCGGTGACGGACATCTTTGCCGCTAAATATCCGTATACGGCAAAGCTTGCCGTTTGCGCTATCGTCCTCGAGGCGATTATGGGCATCGGTGCCGGTATCATCTCGGCGGTCAAGAGGTATTCCTTCTGGGATATCTTGGTCACGTTGGTGACTTCGGTGCTCGTCGCTGTGCCCGCCTTCTGGCTGGGTATGCTGCTCCAGCTGTTCTTTGGCGTGCAGCTGCACGTTCTGCCTATTTCCGGTGCAGGCGGTACGGCATCCCAGTATCAGGATTGGGTGCACTACATCCTTCCTGCGGTGACGCTCGCTTCTGTTTCCACCGCATACTGCGCGCGCATCATGCGCTCGCAGCTCCTGGACGTTATGAACCAGGACTACATCCGCACCGCTAAGGCAAAGGGTCTTTCCAATCGCGCCATCATCTGGAGGCACGCACTCAAGAACGCCCTTATCCCGGTTGTTACGTATATTGGTGTCGACTTCGGTGCCATGCTCTCCGGTGCCATCCTCACCGAGACGGTCTTCAACTGGCCCGGTATCGGTTACGAGATGTTCCGTGCCATCAGCAGCCGTGACTGGCCCATCGTTATGGGCGGCGTCACCCTAGTCGTGCTCGTGGTTATGGTCATCAACCTGCTGGTCGACGTAAGCTATGCCTTCCTCGACCCGCGCATTCGCTTCGATTCGTCCAACAAGAACGCCTAAGGGGAGGTACTTCATGAACGACAACAAGACCCCTCAGACGATCGAGGAGGAAAACGAGGCGCTGCTGGAGGAGATTCACCAGAAGTCTGATTCCTCTTCTCCCGCTGCTTCTCGCACCCTTTGGGGCGACGCTTTCAAGCGCCTGCGCAAGAACAAGCTCGCCGTTATCTCGGTGATCTGGATTATCTTCGTCATCATCGTGGCTCTTTCGGCCGACCTGTGGGCCAAGCAGTGGCTCGGCTCGCCGACGGCTGCCGACTCCACCACGATGGCACAGAACTCGACGCTTCCGCCCTCGGGCGAGCATCCCTTTGGTACCGACGCTCTCGGTCGCGATATTCTCGTCCGTGTTATCTATGGTGCGCGCATCTCGCTTTCCGTTGGCGTTATGGCAACCGCCATCTCAACGATCCTCGGTTTGATCATGGGTGCTCTGGCCGGCTTCTACGGAGGCATCTGGGATACGATCATCATGCGACTGGCCGATATCTTCTTGGCCTTCCCGTATGTTCTGTTCGTCGTCTCGCTTATCGCCGTCCTTGGCCGTTCGTTGACGAACGTGTTCGTGGCTATCGGTATCTTGGGTTGGCCTTCCATCGCCCGTGTGTTCCGTTCCGCGATCCTTACGGTCAAGGAGAACGACTACGTGGACGCGGCTCGCTCCATGGGTGCATCTGACGTTCGTATCATCGCGCGTCACATCTTCCCGAACTCCGTTGCTTCCATCGTCGTGTACGCCACGATGAACATCGGTGGCGCCATCCTTACCGAGTCTTCACTGTCCTTCCTGGGCATGGGCGTCGTTCCGCCCACGCCTTCCTGGGGCTCGATGATTCAGGACGGTCAGGCTTACCTGCAGACCGCTCCCTGGATGATGATCATGCCTGGTCTCGCCATTCTTTCGACCGTGCTCGCCTTCACCTTGTTGGGCGACGGTCTGCGCGATGCGCTCGACGTCAAGATGAAGGATGCATAAAGTCATGAAGAAGGATACGAAAAACTACGTCGACCTCAAGACGCAGCCCATTCCTGAGGGCCAGCATCTTCTAGAAGTCGATAACCTCAAGATGTACTTCCATACCGAGGACGGTATCGTCCATGCGGTTGACGGCGTTTCCTACACGCTCGACCGCGGCGAGACCCTCGGCGTGGTAGGCGAGTCCGGTTCGGGTAAGTCCGTGACGGCCATGACCATCATGGGCCTCATCCCGATGCCTCCCGGAAAGATTCACGGCGGTTCCGTGACGTATCGCGGCAAGTCCCTGCTCGATATGAGCGAAGAGGAAATGCAGCACGTTCGCGGTAACGACATCGCTATGATCTTCCAGGACCCCATGACGTCGCTCAACCCGGTCTACAAGATCGGTAAGCAGGTGGGCGAGGGTCTCCGTCTGCATCGTGGTTACAGCAAGGAAGAGGCGCTCAAGCGCGCTACCGAGCTACTTGACCTGGTGGGTATTCCCGAGCCTGAGAAGCGCGTGAACGAGTATCCGCATCAGTTCTCGGGCGGTATGCGCCAGCGCGTTATGATTGCTATGGCACTTGCCTGCGACCCCGACATCCTGATTGCCGACGAGCCCACCACGGCTCTCGACGTGACCATTCAGGCTCAGATCATCGAGCTCATGCAGGAGATGCAGGAGAAGAACGGCAACGCTATTGTCATGATTACCCATGACCTGGGCGTCGTCGCCGATATCGCCGATAAGATCATGGTTATGTATGCCGGTCGTCCTGTGGAGTTCGGCACTGCTGATCAGATTTTCTACGAGAGCCGCCATCCCTATACCTGGGGTCTTATCCGCTCCATTCCCGAGCAGGTTATCGACGAGAAGAAGCCGCTTACGCCCATTCATGGCAACCCGCCTTCGCTCGTCAACCTTCCCACCGGTTGTGCATTCGCACCCCGTTGCCCCTATGCTACCGAGCTGTGCCACACCAAGCGCCCCGAGCGCGTGGAGCTCTCCAAGGGTCACTATGCGGCGTGCCATTACGCTTCCGACTCGGAGTTCGCGAAGAAGAATGCCCCTGCCACGTCGCGCACCAGCAAGGATGTTATCGCTACGGGCATGGACGATACGATGACGGGAGGCGAGGAGTAGACCATGGCAGATACCACACCGTTGCTCAAGGTCGAGCACCTCTCCAAGGAATTCCCCGCCAATTCCGGCGTGTTTTCCAGCCGCTTTTCCAAGCGCGTTGTTTCGGCTGTCAATGATGTTTCGTTCGAGATTATGCCTGGCGAGACCTTTGGTCTGGTAGGCGAGTCCGGCTGCGGTAAGTCCACGACGGGCCGCACCATCATGCGTCTCAACAAGCCTACGGCAGGTAAGGTGTTCTTCCAGGGCCGCGACATTGCAGCCATGAGCAAAAAAGAGCTCAAGGACATGCGTCGCGACATGCAGTTCATCTTCCAGGATCCGTATGCGAGCCTGAATCCGCGTATGACCATCGGCGAGATCGTTTCCGAGCCCATGACCATTCATGGTATCGGTACCAAGGAAGAGCGTCTCGAGCGCGTTCGCGAGCTGCTCGACGTGGTTGGCCTCAACCCCGAGCACATCAACCGCTACCCGCACGAGTTCTCTGGTGGCCAGCGCCAGCGTGTTGGCATCGCGCGCGCATTCATCCTGCGTCCGAAGCTCATCATCTGCGACGAGCCCGTTTCTGCACTCGACGTGTCCATTCAGGCACAGGTGCTGAACCTGCTTAAGGACCTGCAGAACAAGTTCGGTACTGCCTACTTGTTCATCGCTCACGACCTTTCCGTCGTGCAGCACATTTCTGATCGCGTGGGCGTTATGTACCTGGGCAAGCTCGTTGAGCTTTCCGACTGGAAGCGCCTCTATGCGCAGCCGTGTCATCCGTACACGCAGTCGCTGCTCTCTGCAGTGCCTGTTCCGGATCCGGATATTCAGAAAACGCGTAAGCGCATCATCCTCGCTGGCGATCCTCCCTCGCCGCTGGATCCGCCTTCGGGTTGCCGTTTCCATACACGCTGCCCGATCGCTCAGGAAATCTGCTCGCGTGAGCAGCCTGAGTTCAAGGAGCTTGAGTCCGGCCACTTCTGCGCTTGTCACTTTGGTCAGCCGTTCCCCATCAAGGAATCGCACATCGACCTGTAAGCGCCCCTTTTAGCCCGCATGGATGTTTCCATGCGGGCTTTTTGTTTTGAGCGGAGCGGTAGAATATTGCTACCTCGCTTGTAAACATTTGAACACTATGGAGCTCGTTTACAGAATTGAGCCAAAGGTCTCTTGTATTGAGTCGTATGCTGCGAGTGTGACAGAAGTGTTCCGGATTCAACGGCTGCCGTCCTTTGGGCGTGCAGACTCGTTTATCCAGCCGTTGAGTTCCGGCGAAAGCGTAGTGGGAGGAAGCGCATATGAAAACAGTGGATTTGATAAAGCGAAGTTTGGCTGGTGTTGTTGCATTGGGGGCCGCTGCCGTGTTAGCGCTCGGTGTATCCGCTCCCGTGGTGTCTGCGTTTGCCGAAGATGCGCCGGCGACTGATCAAGCGACCGTCCTTAACGAGAATCAAAAGACGGCTACCGAGCTTGACGAGAACCTGGAGACGAAAGTCACGCTTTCGTTCCCAGGCAAGCGCGAGGCTGAGCCGGCGGATGTTGTGTTTGTCCTTGATAAGTCGGGCGCTTCCGCACAGGAGGATATTTATAACCAGGCCAAGGCTTTCTTGGAAAAGGTTAAGGAAAAGGCGCAGACCGATGGCTTGGATATCAAGGTCGGCGTGGTTCTCTTTGACAAGATTGGCAATGTGCAGCAACAGTTGATCGATGTCGTTACGGGCTACGACAGCATTCTTACCGCGATGAACTCGAGCGTTCACTCCGGCACCAACATGGATGCCGGCCTTCTTGCCGCCAAGAGCATGCTCGACAAGGACACTGCCGTTAAGGCAGAGAACAAACATGTGATCTTGATTAGCGATGGCGCCACGTATCTCTACTGCAAGAATGGCGACTATACCAAGCCGTATACAAGGTCGTTTGGTGATCCGACCAAGCAGACGAATCCGGAAACCGGTGCTGCGTGCAAAGGGACGAACGCTATGGGCGGTATCTGGGAGTCTCAGAGACGCGAGTACAACACGAATAACGAATGGATGAAGTTCTCTGATGGTGAGAACTTCATCTTCTCGCAGGCCATGACCAGTCCCGAGAAGCTTGGCAAATACCTCGCCTACTATCGCGACCAATACGAGAAGAATTCCGACAAAAACTGGGCCCAGTACGACTACGAGTACACTTATGCGGCAGCCGCGATCGGAACTTCGAACCCCATTCCCATCGATGTGACCGCGCCCTGCAACATTGATGTTGCCTTCTGGAGCACCGATGACACCTTCCAGTCGATGGTCAACGCCGGTTACGACATGAACGTCTACTACAAGAACAGAGCCGACTTCAACGGCAAGGTCTTCCTGCAGTATCTCACCAGGAATTCCAACAACGGCCAGCTCGATACCAACTTCGATAAGCTCAAGGCCAAGCTTATCGACAAGATCGCCGCTGGCTCGACTGTCGAGGACCTGATTGGCAACGACTTCGACTTTGTGAATGATGCCAGCAAGATCAGCCTGAATGTCGCCGGCGAGGACCTGGCACCCGAGAAGATCGACGAGACCACCTACGGTTTTGGCAAGCGTGCAGATGGCACCTATCGCTTTACCCTCAAGTACGAGGCGAGGGAGAACGAGCAGCTCACCTTTACGCTCAACGAGGCCGCGGTGCCTGCCAAGCCGGTTGTTCTTACGTATAGCGAGGTGTTGGTGAACAAGCCTACCGAGGCCGGTACCCATACCCTCAAGGTCAACGAGAGCGCAACCCTGTACCCCAAGGATGGCTACGGCGACAAGGGCACGGCAAGCGATTTCCCGGTCCCGACGGTTACCTACACGGTTGCCGCCCCCGAGCAAAAGCCTGAGGAGTCCACGAAGCCCACGGATACGAAGAAGCCCGCCAAGGCAACCAAGAAAGGCAACCTCCCCAAGACAGGTGATAACGCTCTTGCCGCTACCGTAGCATCCCTTGCTCTTGGTACCGCCGTCTGCGCCGTCGGCCTTCACCTCAATCGTCGCCGCAGCTAAGTTATAGATTCGAGTGATTATAGCTCATGCGTTTTGAGCCCGCCTTCAACCCGAGGGCGGGCTCTTTGCTTTGATTGCTGTCAGTTGATGCAATTAAGAGTTGACGATCGCTGATTGTTTTACGGCTATGCTCCATTGATTGGTGCATCAGCAGCTTCAATGCAGGTCTGACCCGGGGATTACCTCCTGAGCGATTCCGCAGCCGCGAAGCGGCGAGGACCAGCGAAGGGGATAATCCCCGGGTCAGACCGGTCGGTAGGGGATAACTTACGTCGCTCTCAGCTTATCGTTCGCCATTATTCAAACTCAAATAAGCTCACTGGCCTGCGCAAATCTCTTCAGCAAAAAACTTTTTAAAAAAGTTCTTGCATCTTCTCACGGGTCTGGGCTATTATCTTCCTTGTCGCAAGTCGGAGTGGCGGAATTGGCAGACGCGCTAGCTTGAGGTGCTAGTGACCACTTTTCGGTCATGCGGGTTCAAGTCCCGCCTCCGACACCATCAAATCTTCTGAGCCTCCTAGTGAGGCTTTTATTTTACCTATTGGGCCTGTTGCCCATCATGCTGCGGTATCGTGTGTGCCAATGTATGGCTGCGAAGGATGCGAGGTGCGTCCGATGGAATCACTGGGAAAAGACGATTTTGCCGAGCTGGCTCGACTGGTCGAGGTGACGAGCGACGCCGTCGCCCTTTGCGCCCAGGATGGCACCATCCTGCATGTCAATCGCCAGATGCTCTCGCTGGTGCTCGACGACCGAGAGCATATCGTGGGAACCGACATCAAGGACCTTCTCTTTAGCAATGCTTTTGAACGAGCGGAACGACACCAGATGCCGTTTACGCTCGATACGCGCGATTGCAGCCTCATGCTCAAGCTGCCTGATGGCTCCTTTGTTCCTGTGAACGTCCGCGCACTGAAGATCGGGCACGAGCTTCTGCCCCTGGACGCCCGCCGCGCGGGTCGCATTCTCGTAGTTATCAAAAGCATGGAGGAGCAAACGGCCCACGATCGCCAAACGCAACGCCTTCTCTCGGAGCTTCAAGCGGCGAATAAGCGCCTTTCGGGCACACTTTCGGTCATCTTGTCTGCCGTGGGGTCCAAAGACCTTCCAACGCTTCTTGATACCGTGCTCAACAAGCTTTCCGCCGCGCTCGATGCAGGCGGCTCCACTATCTACATCGCCGAGAACGGTGGCTTCAAGCTCCGCGGCTTCTCGAAGTCGCTCGCAAATTGCTATGTGCCCGATTTTATTCCCTATGGCGCCGGCATCCCCACCTATGTGCTGCGCCAGTCGCGCGCATGCCGTTTTTACGTTTTGCCTGCTACGGGAGACGATGATGACCTCGGCCCTGCATCCGGAACGTTTTACGACATGGATGCGCGGACAAACATGCGCTTGAATGTCGAGAACATGCCGGCGTTTAAGACGCTCATCGCGGTGCCGGTCTTTTTTGGCACGCAGGTACTGGGCGTTATCGAGCTTGGTTGGATGCGCCCGTGCTTTCCGCGCGACTACGACATACATGTGCTCGAAGTCGTGAGCGATTACCTATCCATCGAGCTTATGGGATTGGTGACAAGCGCTCGTTCCAAGAGGTCGGATGAGCTGACGCGCTCGCTCAATCGTCTGCGCGACATGGTGTATACGGGTTCGGAGGACCTACGTGGCATGTGGCCTCGCCTGACGTCCGAGATGACGCGCGTGCTCAAGTGCCGCCTCTGCCCGCTGTTCTTCGACCATATACGCGGCCGTTATGTGCTCGATTTCGATGGCGGGAGCAGGGTGAATCTGCCCGGCGGTATCGATGAGCTGTTCTTCTCGACCGTGGCGCCCACGGCGTATGTCAATCCATTGGCCGAGGTTGATGCGAAGATCCACCGTGGTGCCTGGACATATACGGCAGATGATTTGGTCGATGTTCGCGTGGTCCGCGTGGAAGCGAATTCGCGTGCTGGTCGCTGGCTTGCACTCCACGGCCTTCCCTGTCAGGGCGCTTTCTTTGATATCGGTACAGACTTCGGCACCGAAGACGACAGTTCGGCCGCTGGCAACGACGGGTCCCAGGGATTGATGCTCAAGGAAGAGCGTCCTCACCGGATGTTCCTGCTTTTGCGCAGCGCCTCGCAGGAGCCAATCGACGACCTTGAGTACGATTACCTGGTGCATTTGGCTCATGATTTTGAGATGTTCGTCCAGGGTGCACGCAAGAAGGAATCTGAGCATCGCATTGCACAGACCCTGCAAGCAGGAATGAGGAGCTCTTTGGCTTCTGTGCCGGGGATCACTTCGGACTGTCTGTATTCATCAGCAACCAAGCAAGCGCTGGTGGGCGGAGACTTCTATACGCTTGTCCGTCTTCCCGACGACCGCGTGGTCATGATTTTGGGCGATGTATCGGGTAAGGGCGTCGAGGCGGCTTCGATGTCCGCTCTGGTCAAAACGGCGCTTTCCGCCTATGCCTGGGAAGGTATGGGGCCGCAGCGTATGGCGCGCTCGCTCAACAGCATGCTCATGGGGTTTTCGCGCCTCGAGACGTTTGCGACGATGTTCATTGCGAAGATCGATCTGCGCCGGGGCTACGCGACGTATTGCTCGGCGGGGCATCCGCCTTCAATGCTCGTGCGCGCACCACGCGACGGCGCCCAGGGGGACATTTCGCCTGCCGAGATTGAGCTTATGAGCGTGCAATCCGGTGTTGTCGGTGCGTTTGAGACCATGAGCTATGAGGCCGGCTCATTTGAGTTCTCGCCGGGGGACATCCTTTTCATGTACACCGATGGTGCCATCGAGGCGCGCGATCCCGCAGGCGATTTCTTTGGCGAGCAGCGCTTGCGCGACACGCTTTTGCGCGAGGCATCCTCTGGCGTGGAGGGGCTGTGCGGGCGTATGCTCTCGACGCTCGACGTGTTTGCCGCCTCGGCGCTGGAGGATGACGTCGCGATGGTGGCGCTGCGCTTCGACACGGGGCGCTCTCGCTAGCCGGTTTCTTTTGGACGACTCTCTTTCAGATTGATTGTTTAGGGGGTCGATAACCGGGGAACCATGACCGTATGAATGGCTGGAACGACATAACGGTGTTGGCACCCGCGGGGGATATCGATATCTCCACTGCGCCGGGGCTGCGTAGTCGTATCGATACGCTTGTCGCCCTGGGTTCCCCGCGCGTCATCATCAATTGCGAGAATGTCTCGTTTGTCGATTCCACGGGTATCGCCTGTCTGGTTTCGAGCGCGCGGGCGCTTAGCCGCTGCGGGGGCATGCTCTCGATGGTCAACGTGTCGTCGAATGTCATGCGCTTTTTGCAGATCGGACGCCTGACCGAGGCGCTTCACGCTACTTCTTCCGAGCGTCCCGCGGTGCCGGTTCTGGCGCCCGATGCGAGCCCCTGGTGGAGCAAAAGCCTGCCCATTGTCGAAGGCGTCGAAAACCTGGCATATTATCGTCACCGAATCGTCGAGATGCTCTCGTCGCTCCCCATGTCCGAGGGCGATCGATTCGATTACGCCTTGGCAGTGGGGGAGGCCCTTTCCAATGCGTACGACCATGCGGATGGCGCGCGCGGCTGCACGATGACGGTTGCTGCCTACGACGACCGCGTGGTGACGATTCTGCGCGACCACGGCTGCGGGTATGAGATTGCCGACGAGGATGCTCCGGAGGTTTCCGAGCTGCGCGGGCGTGGCATCAGGCTCATGCGCTTGCTGGTGGACAACGTCGAGGTGAGCCGCAGGTGCGATTGCCCCGGCACCCAGGTGCGCCTGGTCAAGCTCTTTCATGAGCACGGGCTGTAGGGCTCGATGCCTTTCATGATGAAAATCGATTGCGCGAGGTGGCGGCTTGAAGGCCGCTGCTTGCTTTACGGGGTTCCGGGGCAAAAGTGTGTCCGCACGCGACGGTAGGATTTTGTTGTCGGGTTTTATCGGTAGGAGGAGACCACCATGAACGACATCGAAAACACCCCGTTGGGCGAATTAAAGAAGAAGGCTCGTAATATTACGTTGGGCGCAGTTGCCCTTGCCATTGTGTTTGCGGTTGCCGCCGGCTGTTTAATGGCAAGTGCCCAGAACAATTACTCCCGGTACAGCACGTTTAGCGACTATGGCTTCAGCAGCAGCGATAGATATCTGGATGATTATGTGAGCGACAGCACGGGCTCGAGCCTCTGCATGTATGTCGCTGTTGCAGCGGCTGCGGTCGCGGGTGTTGCATCTGTTGCTTGGGTTGGATCTGTGCTCCTTATTGCCAACAGGCAGACGGCGCTCGCGCTGAATGTGGCCCAGGCATCTATGGAGCTCGATAACGTGATCGACGGCATTTCGATACCGGTTGGCTCAATCCTCGCTTTTCGCAGGGAGAATGACGTCGTTGTCGTTACGAACTTGGAGGGCAAGCCCATCGGCGCCCTTCGCCCTGAGTTTGTAGGAAGGCTTAAGGCTGTCGTGAGTGCTCGTGCAATCATCGAGGGATATTGCGGGGAGCATCCGATTATTCGTCTTGTCTCGTAAGACTGTCGACTTGGGCAGCCCATGCGTCAAAGCCGGGCGCGTTGGCGTATGGGCTGTGGGTGCTGCGATTCGAAGGATTGCGATGGCGCAGGGCTGTAACGTGAGAAGGGAAATGGACGATGTTTGTTAGGGACCTTTCTTTTCGCTCTCTTTTGGCGAGGCCACTTTTTGTGAAGTATGACGCTTCGCGTCTATTTGACCATGATCGTCTAGAGCGGCTTTGCTGGCCCGAGGGCGCCGACTCCGTACTCTGCTATGTCTACTACGATCGGCAAGCTGGACTGAACCTGGATGTGCTTGCGCCCACTCGGTTTGAGGATGGCGCCATTTTCCACGAAGCGGCTCCAATGCGTGTCGCCGAGGTCAGGATGATGCTTCGTCCCGATGTGTACGGGGATCGCGAGGCTAAGTTCCTCTCAAAACATGACGAAGACCGAGTGCTTGAGCGCTACGCGGAGCAGTGCGATATCAGCGATGGCTATTGGAAAAGCGATCCGAATCTTGTGGCACTGCTTGGGCTTGAGGAGATAGACCACCTAAGGCATCCGAGTTATCCGCTCGATGTGCAAGTTGCCCTTATGGGTGACGACGACAGTGTCGAGCTCGTGTGGATGCGCCTGGTGGGTGTGGCAGAGAGTGGGCATCTGGTGGCCGAACTGCTTAACAACCCGTTTGGCAAACACGGGTGCGCTTCTGACGATCTCATGGCGCTCGGTGTGACGGAAGACGATGAGGGGACCTTGAGGCTGTTTACGCACGATGCCATGGCAGTTGGGCCTCGGGACTAAAGGGCATGGGTGAGTGGTTTCATCTCAATGTCGAATTGCAAAGAAAAAGGCCGGAGACAATGTCTCCGGCCTTGTCATTCTTGGTGGGCGTTACAAGATTTGAACTTGTGACCTCTTCCGTGTCAGGGAAGCGCTCTCCCCCTGAGCTAAACGCCCGAATTCAGGGTGCGCTGTTCAGCGCGAGGAATAATATACAAAAGGCTTTGGCTTGATGCAAGCGTTATTTTGAAAAAAGTTTTGTAATGTTGGAATAAAGTTGATCTGCAGGTCATTTACCTGCGCTTTTGATTTATCGAGGCGCAGGAGGAAGATCTTGTCCGATGCGCATGTTCTCGAATTTGTCTTTCATGAAGCTATCGCCATAGTGCGTATCCAGATAGACGTCGATGGGATTTGCGGGCGGAACACCGTCTGCACGCGCTCCGGCTCTCAGGAAGCATGCGAAGATCATGCCGGCGTCAAGGACGATGAAGGCGGCAAGTAAGGTGACGACGGTGGCTTGGCGCGCCGTTGTCGGTTCCCCTATGCGGTAGAGAAGCTCGGGTAAGATTGCTCGGCACCATACCAGACCCACAAGACCCCACATGGCAAGGAAGCGCCAAGCGACCCATTGGGAGATATGGTCGGGCAACCCCAGATATGTCCACGACTGCGCATGAGCCAGATGCTCCATGGACCAGCCGGTGAATTGTTCCAGGAGGCCACCAACGGCAGCGGAGATAAAGAAGATCTTCCAGGCGGGCCAATCTCGTGCTCCCCAAAGTAGCGCGGTCAGCAGCACGGCGCCGCATCCATAGAGAGGGGAGAACGGGCCCCACACCAGTCCCACTCGGCTTTCGAGCACGCCAAAGACGACGAAGGTATAGACAGTCTCGAGCAGCAGCCCTAGGACGGATGAGATCAAGAAGATGATGACGTATTGGTAGAGAGAGGGCGTGCAGGCGCTGAGGTAAGAAGCGCGCAGTTCATTTTTGACGTTACGGATTAGCTTGCGCTGGCGCTTGGCGATCTTTGAACGCAGGCGGCGCTTTCCGAATCGCTCGACTTCCGACCAGACGGCGTCGGCGTAGACACTTGCATCGAGCTTGCCCTCACGAAGGAGATTTTTGAACGAAGACCCACATCCGCGTGCATCGTGGTAGCGTTGCACGAGCCAGATGATGCCGCGTGCAATGAGATAGACGGCGAGTATGAGGATGAAAATCTGAAGCAAAGACGTGTCCTGAGCATCGAGGTTGTTTTTCCGCGGACATTTTACCGCTATCGAATTTCGGCATTTGCAAAACTTTTTTAAAAAACTCCTTGCGCCCGCCCGCGGCATCGCGTATATTAATAACCCGCAAGCGGACATGGCTCAGTTGGTAGA
>CAKTVB010000007.1 GCA_934621295.1 uncultured Collinsella sp. | reverse complement strand
GTGGACCGTCAGGGATTCGAACCCTGGACCTTGGGATTAAGAGTCCCCTGCTCTAGCCAGCTGAGCTAACGGTCCAATAAAAAACTCCATCACTGGAGTTTTGATTATGAAGATGGTGGACCGTCAGGGATTCGAACCCTGGACCTTGGGATTAAGAGTCCCCTGCTCTAGCCAGCTGAGCTAACGGTCCAACTACTCTATGAGAGGTGATGGGGTGGGTAAAGGGACTCGAACCCTCGACCTACGGGACCACAACCCGTCGCTCTAGCCAACTGAGCTACACCCACCATGTGCCTCTCTCAAAGCGCTTGACTATTATGCACTCCCCCAGCCAAGCGCGCAAGCCCCTTTTTTAACTTTTTTAACTTATTTGGCTTTTACCAGCGCATTAGGCTTACAAAAGAACTATCGATGCCTGGTTTTCACCCGGCGCGACACGCGTCTCGCCATAAGGCATACAAGAATGCCGAACGCCGCACCACAGCAATCGATCAAAACATCAGCCGGCGTCCCACAGCGCCCGGGAACAAAATGCTGAATCGTCTCGTCGACGCTCGCCACCAAAACGGGAATGACGCACATCACGGCAAAACGACGCATCGGAAGCTTCGAGTCTTCTGCGAAAGCATTGTGAACCATGATGCTCAATAGCGCATATTCGGAAAAATGAGCCGTCTTTCTCACCAAGAGATTGGTGAGAAAGACCGAAGGCAGCCCCATCCCAGATAGCCAAGACCGCAGCATCGACACTACGGAAAGGCTCAGATGCGAGCTACCTGTTCCGGGGACAAGTGAATTTCCCCAAATGAAAAGGGTCATACATCCTGCAGCGATAAGCCATCCGCGCGAAATCGGTATGACCACATCGCCCTTCCTCGAAGGAAAGGACATGCTCACCGTACGTTACGCCTCTCGGGCGACAAGGCGAGGCATCGACATGGTTCCGCCTTGAATGACACGTAGATATTCGTGACTGCGCGTGCGGACACTCTGCGAGGAAACCTTATCGAACTCCTCTTCAAGAATCGCGTTCACATGCGTATGCAAGCCCGTTGAATGTGCCCCCTCCGCAATAGCCTTGCAACGCTCTTGCGGAACCGGCGTTGTCATTTCCGCCTCGTGAATAGCCTGGGCCGGAGTCGTCTCGACGATCGGAATGGCGCGCGTATCATCTGCATCCTCGGACAGAATCAATAATGCCGCAGCCCACATATCCTCATGCCCGCTGTAATCGACCATGGGCACTTCCACGGCCTCGGGCTCCTCAACCTGCTCATGCACCTGATCAAGCCCAATCGATGCAGTAGTCGCCGCGACCGCGCTCGGCCCAGCGGCAACCTGCCCACACGGACGAGAAGACCCCATCGCCACCGCGTCGGAATGCACCGTAAAGATATCGGTGGACTCAGAAGTTGAAGTGGGATTGGAAACCGCGCCTCGCGCAATCTCTTCCAGGGCAATCTGATACATGTCTTTGGAATGGATGGGGTCGCAGCTCACCGAAAGGTCGGAATCAAGCAACGAGTCGATCTCTGCCCACGCTTCCTCTTCCGAAAGCGCATCAACGGCACGAGAAATGACGGGCACTCCCTCTTGACGCACCGCGCGGACATTCTCCGAGCGCCGGCGGGCAGCAGCCTCAACATGCTCGGCAGCCTGGCCAAGCTGTTCCTCATGCGAAGAAATCAGATGCGCCGTAGCAGCAAGTACGCCCATTCCGGCAAGAGAGCCAATCGCAAACGGCATCGCCGCAGTTCCAACAACCGCATGGGCGTCTTCAAACGGAATCGTCGCCGCAAATGCGGCAGCGGGAATCGCCAGGCACGCGCCAGCGGACAGTCCGGCCGTAAGGGCGCGATGCGCGCAAACGTTAGAAGCCATGACCAGAACCCCTTCGACTACTCACAATCCAACATCAGCGGCTTTCGCCATCTTTCGGTAAGCAAAAACCACGCCTGCGCGCCTGCGGAAAATGATGAAGTTTCATGTAGCTGGGAAACCTTGGCCCCCGAGCAACGGATTGTAGTTCGTTTCATCTGCGTTTTCCGTCGCGTATTATGGCCATTATGCGCAAAACCCAAGGTAATTGCAAGAATCGTTCGGATAAATAAACGAGCGGCATCCGGGGGCAGTTGCAAAAAAAGAACCGGGAAGGCCAATCCTCCCCGGTTCCCAGAACCTTTTTGAAGACGCGTTAGAGCGAGGCTTCGTGATCTGCCGCCTTTTTCGCTGATCGAATCAAGAACTCTTCGTTGGAATTCGTTCCCTTGAGACCCTTGATGAACGCAGCCGCACTGCGCTCGGTATTGTTCATATTGGCGAGAATTCGGCGAATACCCCAAACAAAAGGTCGCATGTTCTCGTCGATAAGAAGGTCCTCGTTTCGGGTACCGGACGCCACTGGGTCGATGGCCGGGAAAATACGGCGATCGGCCAGGTCTCGGTCGAGCTTGAGCTCCATGTTGCCAGTGCCCTTGAACTCCTCGAAGATAACCTCGTCCATCTTGGAGCCCGTATCGATAAGCGCCGAAGCGAGGATCGTCAACGATCCGCCGTTTTCGATATTGCGCGCGGCACCTAAGAAGCGCTTGGGCGGATACAGCGCCGCAGAGTCAACACCGCCGGAAAGAATACGGCCCGATGCCGGCGCGGCGAGATTATACGCACGAGCAAGACGAGTAATGGAGTCGAGCACGACCACCACGTCTCCGCCCATCTCGACGATACGTTTCGCGCGCTCGATCACGAGCTCAGAAACACGCGTGTGGTTATCGGCAGGCATATCGAACGTCGAGGCAACGACATCACCCTTGATGGAGCGCTCCATGTCGGTAACTTCCTCAGGACGCTCGTCTACCAGCAGGCAAATGAGGTAGACCTCGGGGTTGTTCGCAGCAATCGATTGGCAAATCTTCTTCAAGATGGTCGTCTTGCCCGCCTTAGGCGGAGAGACGATCAAGCCGCGCTGGCCCTTGCCAATCGGCGAGACGATGTCGATGGCACGACCGGTAATGGAGTCGCGACCGTGCTCCATCTTGAGCGGCTCATTGGGATAAATCGGCGTGAGCTCGGAGAATTTGGGGCGATGACGCATCTCCTCGGGATCTTTGCCGTTGATGGTGCGAATCTTGGCCAAGCCCGGGAACTTGTCGTTTGCACGAGAGGGACGCAACGTTCCCTCAATCACATCGCCGGGACGTAGGCGTGCGGCGCGAATCATATTTAGCGGCACAAAGGCGTCATCGCGGCTGGGCATATACCCGTGAGCGCGAATATAGCCAAAACCCTCATTAGTGATATCGAGAATACCCTGGATATCACGGAAGCCCTCCGCGCGGGCAGCGGCAGTGTAGACCTCTTCGACAAGCTCGGCCTTCTTCTTGCCGACCACATCAAGATCGAGCTCTTTGCCCTTTTCGCGCAGCTCGGCGACCTTCATGGCCGTCAGTTCCTCGCGCGAGAGACTCGGCTCGAGAGGAGCGGCATAGCGATTGTTTCCGCGCTGCTTGCGGTTCTGTTGGCGCCCGCCTCGGCGATCGCCGTTGCGGTCGTTGCGCTCGGCATGCTCACGCTTGTTTTGGTGCTTACGGCGCTTATCGCCACGAGCGGAATCCGAGGAATCTGCAGTCGAAGCATCGCCATCGGAGCTTGGAGCATCTTTCTTGTCAGATGTGTCTTTCGACTCGTCCTCTTTGCCCTGCTTTACCGCTTTGGGCTCTTCGGACTCCTTTGGCCCCTCAGGAACCTTTTCTTCCTTGGGTGCAGGTGCATCCTGCTTATTAGCTTTTTCGGAAGAAGGCTGAGGGTCGTCTTGCGGTGTTTCCTGCGGCACTGTGGGCGCCTTGCGCGTACGGCGAGCGCGACCGGGACGAACGTCTTTTTCCTCCGAGGCGTCGGATGCGGGACCCTCGCTCGAAGACTCCTCGCCTTCTCCCTTGCTCACCGGGGCTTTATCCGCCTTCGGCTTACGTGTACGACGAACGGGGCGAGCGGGCTCCTCAGCCCCGTCGGCCGGAGCTTCAACAGGAGCGGTCGCGGTCGCCGGCTTCTCTGAATCGGCAGGCTTTGTCGCGTCAGCCGCCTTGCGGCGACGCGTCGTCTTCTTGGGCGCGACAGACGCATCACCCGTAAGCGCCTCAACCTCACGCTCTTGACGCTGGCGCTCGTCTCGAACAACCTGCGCCTGCATGACCTGCGCAAGGGCACGAGCCTGTGCCACCTCCGGAGAAACGGCTTCTGCAGTCTCTTCCTTCACTGCACGAGTACGCTTGCGAACAGGCTTCGGAGCTGCCTCTTCTTCGGCTTTGGGCGCAGCCTTGCGCGTGCGCCGAGGGCGTGCGGGGGCCTTCGGCGCAGCGTCAGCTTCAACAGGCGCTTGGTTCTCGGGAATCTGAGTTTCTTCAGTTGCCACTATGCCTGCTCAACTACTTTCTTCCAGTCGGCCTCGAAGCTTGCGAGACCGCGATCGGTCAGGGGATGCTGGAGGCACTTCTTAAGCGCGGCGAACGGAACGGTCGCGATATCTGCGCCCAACAGGGCCGCCTGCGTGACGTGGTTGGGGGTGCGCACGGAGGCAGTGATGATCTCGACCTGATCGTCAACGTTCTTGCCCGTCCAGTCATAGTTCTGGATGCAGGTGACAACGTTAGCCAGTTGCTCGATGCCATCCTCGGCGATGTCGTCAAAACGGCCGACGAACGGCGAGATGTAACGGGCACCGGCATTGGCGGCGAGGAGCGCCTGAGTTGCAGAGAAAACGAGCGTCATGTTGATGCGAACGCCCTCGGCAGCAAGCGCGTGCGTTGCAGCAAGACCTGCCTCGCAGACGGGAAGCTTGACCACGATGTTGGGAGCGAGTGCGGCAAGGCGGCGGCCTTCCTCAATCATGCCCTCAGCAGTCGTAGCGGTGGACTCGGCGGAAACGGGAAGGCCCTCGCAGAGCTCTGCAATCTTGAGCATATGAGGCTCGAAGTCCGCAAGCTTGCCGCCCGTACGGGCATACAGGGACGGGTTGGTGGTGACGCCGGCTAGGCAACCCCAGCTTTTGGCCTCTGCAATCTCGTCAAGATCAGCGGTGTCGATGAAGAACTTCATGCGGAATACTACCTCCTTATATGCAGCCACTCTTGCCGTGGCATGCTTCCTATGAAAAGAGAGAATTCAACTCGCCTCTTACGCGAGTCCAAAGCAGCGCAAATACGCAGGTAAAGCTCATATGCGATCAGCAAAACATAATAGAACTGTTGAAAATGGATGTGTTGCGCTCTTGCTGCCAAGTGTAGCACAAGCATGCAAAGTACAACATAACGGAATAGACCAGTGAGCTTTAAACACGCGCAAACACCGATGTGCTGAAGACAGTCTCGCTAATAATTGATTCGCACGGGGCGCGAGCATCAAAATTCATAATCAAAAGCCACAAAAGTCATAGGCATTAATTTAATGATCCCGCCTATGTTGTATGCAAAATAAAACTAACCCCATTTATAGCAAAAACACTAGGGAATTTAGGGTTTTGAAACATGTTCAGAGAAGTTTTTGAATAACCCCCCCCCTTGCACGGCCTTCGACGTTAATCGAAAAATACCGCCGCTCATCCGGCGTTTGCGCATTTTGCGCGTGTACGTTGCTCATTAAAGTGCCGATAATACAACAAATTACAGATTCCGCTGCGACTGCAAGGGAGGCAGCACGTGAAGCTTGAGGACTCTGGAATTTGCCCCTTCATCAAGGATTTTCCTGAATGCAAAATTCTCTATCGTTTTGGAAAGGGTGAATGCATCACTAGCTCCATCGCGCGCAACGAAGACTACTGGTATGTGATCGAAGGCCAAATCGAGGTTGTGGCGACCTCGCACAATGGCAGGCGTATTCATGTAGACGACAACGTTGAAGACGAGTGGACCGGACATTTAAGCAAATACTGGGGACAGAATCTATACTGTGACTGCATCGCAGTCACACCCTGCGCCTGCATCCGCATTCCAAATCCCGTCTTCAACAACCTTATCAAAGATAAGGATTTCAGACTCTTCTTCTATTTTAAGATGAGCTCACGCCTTTACGACATGTACCGTCGCAGGCTGTCCTACGACCTGTTCACTCCGCGGCAACGCTTTGCGGCACACCTTATCCTCGATGCCGAGAACAACGATTGCTACATGGAAAACGTCTCCAAGACCTGTGACGATCTGGGAATCAGCCGCCGCAATCTGTACAACATCATCTCCGACTTCGAAGCGCTCAGGATCATCTCGTATGAGCAAACCGGCCTCGTAAGCATCAGAGACCGCGAGCAACTGCGAAATATCGCCCAGCCCGCACTGGAATTCAACGAGAATCGCGATTAGGAACGAATAACATGACCAAAGCACCAAACACCGTGGAAGTTACGTACGAATCTTTCCGTATTCCGGTACAGCTTGCGGATTACCGTACGATTTCCCTTACCGATGAAGAGCGCGAGCATGCCGTTCAGCAGGCATCTACCGTGCCCGAAAGCCAGCAGGGGCTCACCACCGACTACTTCCTGCAAGCTGCATTTGTCGAGAAAGTCGCCAGCAGCAGCACGTTGCGCGTACCCAAGCAGATTGCGCACGAACGGGCCCTTTCCATGGGCCGCACGCTCCAGCAAAAGCTGGAGAGCGACCAACTTTCGCTGGACGATTACCTCAAAGCCATGAAGACCACTAAGGACCAGCTTATCGCTGAGTTCGAAGTTGAAGCGAAGCAGCAGCTTAGGCAACGCATCGTCCTTTTGGCGATCGCCAAGGTAGAAGGCCTCGAGGCCACTGACGCCGATTACGCCAACGAGGTTGAGCGCCTCTCCTCCTCTTACGGCATGCCAACCGAGGGCCTTGTGGGATTCTTCGCCGCTAGCGGCGAAAACGAAAGTGTGCGCCAGGATATCTCCGTATCCAAGGCGGCCGATTTCATGAAACAGCTTGTGCTCAACTAGCAAAACAGACAAAGAGTCCTCTTTCCGATCCGGGCGTCCGAAACTTACGGGCGCCCGGATTTGTTTTGCTAGAGCGCAGCCGCACAAAGAAAAAACGCCCCCGGCCGTAAGGCCAGGGGCGCCGAGAGAGGCTCGTAGATCTAACTACTGCAGATTCTGCATCTGATCGCCGGACTTTTACTCCTCGCCCTTCATCTTATTGGGAAGCAGGATGGCGAAGATGGCGGAAACGATGTAAGCGCCCAGACCGAAGTAGAGCGACGTCGTGTAGGTGCCGGTCATGTCGAACAGGAAGGCGCCCATGAAGGTACCGAACGAAGGACCGATACCCATGATGATGAGCGTGGAGAGGCCCCAGATCCTACCGAGGGAAGCGCCGCCAAAGACGGTGCCGGCGTAGCCAGCAGCGCCACCGGGCTCAATGCCCCAGTAGACGGACAGCAGGACCATACCCAGGCAGACGATCGGGAAGTTACCGGTCAGTGCGCAAAGGACGCCAGCGATACCGAACAGCGGGGAGACGACGAGCATGAGACGACGAGCGGGACGCTCGACGCCCATCTTGACAACGAGGGCGTCCGAAATCTTACCGGTGATAGGCATAGCGAAGATGCCGGCGAAACCGATGAGCATGTAGACGACGTTAGCAAGAGGCATACCGAACAGGGACTCCTGAGTCCAGCCGAGGTCGATGGTGAAGAAACGAACGACCTGAGACCAGATGAGGAACTCGCCCATGACAGCAAACATGAAGGCAAAGATGTCGCACCACAGAGCGCGAGTCTTAAAGGCCTCGCCGACCGTCCAAGTGCGAGCAGGCTTAGCGCTCTCGTCCTTCTTGGGCAGGGAATCCAGACCGAAGGGCTGAGCACCGATCTTGTCGGGCATAGGCTTAGCAACGGCAGCGGCGATAAGCAGCATGACGGCCATGATCACAGAGAGGAGCTTCATGCCCATGGACCAACCGGCGTTCTTAAGAACCGGGGAAACCACGATGGTGAGCAGCAGCTGAGCCATCGGGGCGCCCATGAAGGCGAGGCCCCACTTGGAGCCATAAGAGGCACCGACGTACCACTTACGGCAGGAGATGGTCGAAGAAACCCAGAGCATACCAGTGCCGACGCCGGCGAAGACGCCATAGCTCAGCAGGTAGACCGGGAAGGACCAGGAGACGCCCTCGGGAATGAAGGAAGTCAGGAAGAAGCCCAGGAAGCAGCAGATAGCGCCGATAATGTACGTGGGTTTGGTGCCGCGCTTATCGATCAGCGAGCCGCTGAAGAATGCCGTGATGGCGTAGAACGTCATCATGAAGCAGTAGCCGAGCGAGGCCTGGGTCGAAGTCCAGCCCATGCCGTCGACGAGCGACGTCTGCATGATGGAGAACGAAGACCTGTAGCCAAAGAGGCAGAAAACGGCAAGCCATGCAGCAATTACGGTACAAGTACCATATTTTTTAGCCGTCTCTTTGGAGATTGCCATGAGTGTAACCTCAGCTTTCCAATTGGTCGGCTAATGCGGTGAAGGATTGGGCCTTCTCGGCATCGCCGGCACGGTTGTACATAGTTGCCGCGTTGCGGGCGATCGACGGAAGCTGGGCCGTCAAATCGTTCGAAGCGCGGGCAAGGTCGATGAGCTCTGCCATGGCATCGCCGGCATCGGCGAAGCGCTTGGCGCGGTAGAGCACCATCGCGTGAAGATTCATCAAGGTGTAGCGGTCCTGTGCTGCCAGAGTCTGCTCGCCAGATTCAAGCGCGCTGTGCACAGTGGAAACAGCCTCATCGACACGCCCAATCTGCGCCAGAGTCGCGATGTGGTTGGAAAGGGCGCCGATGAAGTCCTCCCCTGTCGCGCAGCATACGGAGACCGCCTCGGCGGCAGCATCCGATGCCTGCTCGGCCTGCTCGGCAAAGCCACGCATAGCCCAAGAAACAGCCAGGGCATCGTGAGCACGAGCGCGCAGAACGGCAGTGGGAACCTCAGGGTCGGGATCGCCCAAAGCGTTAAGGGCCTCCTCGATAAGACGAGCAGCGCGCTCCGGATCGGTTGCGTCCAGGCAGGCATACCCAGCATTGACCAGAGCACTTGCATAGGCAGGCGTATTCTCAAGGCCTTCATCGATCAGGCACTGACGAAGCTCCTCGTACGTCTCCAGACACTTGTACCAAGCGCCGGAGGAACGGTAGAGATCGGCCAAATCGGAAAGGGCGACGATGAGGCCCTGCTCCCGATTATGCTGCCACGCAGCATCTTCTTCGGCGAGCGCGTCGGCATCCTTGCCACAGGTGCAGGCGACACCGGCGCAAATCGTGCCTGATTCACGCAAACGCGCAATCTCTTGGGTCAAATAGCCCTCGAGCGCGGTCATATCCCCCTGGCGATGGTAATCACGAACCGTCGCCTCATATGCGTTAGCGTCGAAAACCATGTTCAACGCCTCCTCAACTACACGATTGAGATTGATTAGAACGGAGTGTCATCGCCAACGTAGCAAGCAATGTCGTTGTCGAGATACAGATCTTGCAGCTCGCTCATACGCTCGAGAGTCATGTCACCATGGTCGGAGTACTCATACTTTTTACCGAGCTGCTCCCACTTGGTCTGACCCAGACGATGGAACTTAAGCAGGTTGATCTCGTAGAGACCGTTCTCATTCATGAACTCGATGAGACGCTTGGCGTTCTCATCGCTGTCGTTAAAGCCATGGATCGTCGGCTGACGCAGCACCAGGCGGCCGGGCCATCCAGAGCGCTTGAGAGCGCGGATGTTGTCGAGAATGCGCTCGTTGGAAACACCGGTGCCCCACTTGTGAGCCTCGGGGTCCATGTTCTTGACGTCGACGAACGCGAAGTCCAGACGACGGAAGATCTTCATGAACACTTCCTCGGTTGCATAACCGCTGGTCTCGATTGCAGTGTGCATCGAGAGCTTCTTGCACTCCTTAAGCACTGCATCCAGATACTCATGATGCAGGAGCGGCTCACCACCGGTAAAGGTGACACCGCCGTCGGAGCCCCAGTTGTTGTAGTCGCGACGCAGCGTGTTGACAAGATCGGATACCGTCATAATGCGAACGGTCTGCTTAAGAGCACCGGCAGCGCACGAAGTAGTGCACTCGATGGTCTCGCAGTCGTTGCAGATTTTCCAGTCTACGCTCGGCTTTCCGTTCTCGTCGAACTGAATCGATCCGTGGGGGCATGCATCCCTGCACGCCTTGCAGCCTTGATCCCACTTGCACACGCGGTCAGCGAACATGAACTGGAGCTTGGGGCGCCAGCTCTCCGGATTGGCACACCAACGGCACTTCAAGGGGCATCCCGTAAAGAACACGTTAGTGCGGCAACCGGGACCATCGTGCACCGAATAACTCTGAATATCAAAAATCATGCCTGTAGGCTCGGCGCTCATGGCCCCTCCGATCACGTGGTAGAAATAGAAAAGTCCCGGCCGGCCAGGCGATAGACCGGCCGGGACCTAGATCCCGCTATAGGGAAGTCAGAACGTGTTACTACGCGTTCTCGAAGTTCTCGCAGGAGAAGGCGCCGCAGTCACCGTATGCCCAGGTCTCCTTCTCGAAACCAGAGCAGGTGCCGATGCCATGAGAATCGGCATCGTGGAACTTAGCGCAGAACTTGCACAGCTTGCCGCACTCGAAGTGGGGGCAGGCATCGGAGCCCTCGCCATCCAGAGGAACGATCATCCTGCTGACGGCGCACATACCCTTTTCGCAGTCCAGCGCCAGGAAATGCTTGCACTCGTAATGCTTCATATCGAATACAACTCCTCAGTTTTCTACATCTCGTACTCAGTACGGTAGATGACCTCGTCCTGGATAGGCTTACCGATCTCGCACCAATACTGGGTGAAGCCAGCGACGCGAACCATGAGGTCACGATAATCGTCAGGCTTCTTCTGGGCCTCGCGCAGCGTCTTAGAAGACGTGATGTTGAACTGGACGTGGAAGCCACCCTTGCGCATGTAAGCGCGGATGACGTCGAGCAGCTTGCGAGTACCGTTGATGCCGGCCACGGCGCTCGGGTGAATCTTGACGTTCATCTGAGCGTTCTGGTTCCTGGAGTGGTCGTAGCAGGTAGCGGAAGTGAACACCGCGTAGATGCCGTTCTTGTCCGTGTTGGCGGCAGGCGAGACGGAACCGTCGGCGTAGGTAACGCCAGCGAGGCGGCCGTCGGCGGATGCGAGGGTGATACCGCCCTGCGGGCCGTGCGTGGACACGGAAATCTGGCACATGTACAGCGGCTTGCCGTAGTAGGACTTCAGGGTCGGCATGAGCGCGGTCATGAGGTCCTCGTAGTGCACCATGAGGTCGTCGACATAAGGATCGGCATTGCCGAACTTAGGAGCGTTGATGCAGTCGGTGAAGATCTTCTCGTACTTCACGGCCTCGTCGGTAGCCTCGCGACGGTCGGGCGAGAAGACGCCGGTCTCGAATGCGGTCTTGAAGCCGAAGTTGTGCTCCAGGGCATCCATCATCTCGTCGAGCGTGTACTTCTTCTCGTCGAAGACGTTCTTCTTGAGGGACGCCATCGCGTTGATGAAGGTAACGGTACCGCAGGACTCGAAGTTGATGGTGCCGTTGTAGCGGCAACCCATGTTGGAGAGGGTCTGGCCCTTGGTGAAGCAATCGGGCTTCAGGAGGGAGGCGACCACAGGCGGGTTGTTCTTGCGCCAGATGTCCATCTGGATGTTGTTGACCTTGATCGAGATGTTGCACAGCTCGGTCATGTAGTCCATCCAGACATCCCAGACGTCGTCCATAGTCTTGAGCTCACGGTTGTGCGGCTCGAAGACCTTGATGCCGGTACGCTTGTCGACACCGTTGGTGAGGACGAGCTCGAGCAGCTTGGGCAGACCGGTGAAGTGAATACCGGTGCCAGCGGTCGGAGCAGCGCCGCCGGGGATCCAAGTGGTCTTGCCGTTGTAGTGCAGCGGCAGGAAGCAGCCAGGCGAAGACTCGAGGCAGCCACCGAGGCACCATGCGCGGGCGTCCTCGACCGTCATGCCCTCGTCGTGATAATGACGCAGCATGTAGTTCATACCGCACTGGTTGTTCATCCATGCGGGGTAGCCCTGGCCGCCCTTGCAGCAGCGAGCCGCCTTCATGAGGAACTCTTCAGGGGTCTTCTCGTCATAGAGGACGGAGAGCGTCGGCTGCGTGGTGCGGGCGCGGGTGCCGGCCTCGACGATGAGGTAGTCGACCGGGGTGACAGCAGTCAGACCGTCGCGAGCAAGGCCGCCGAGCGAGAGGTTGTTGAAGGTGTTGCCGGACAGAACGCCGCCGGTAACGCCGGAGGAAGCGAAGCACTCGATCGAGGTGATCTTAATGCGATAGAGCTCGAGAAGCTCGATGGCCTCTTCCTCGGTGATGGTACCGTCCTCGAGATCCTTCTCATAGAAGGGCTGCAGGACCTGGCCCAGACGACCGATGGACTGGCCGGACTGCGGGTCCTCGTTGACCACGGCGAGGTGGCACAGGAAGGTGAGCTGGAGGGCCTCACGGAAGGTAGAGGGCTGCTTGTGAGCGATGTTGTGCATGACAACAGCGATGTCCTCGTACTCCTTCTTCTGCTGAGGATCGGGCTCGCACTCAGCGAGGGAGTCGGCGCGCTTGCCGTAGTTGTCGGCCCAAGCGGAGAGACCCTTGGTAATCTCCTTCATAGCCATGTAGTAGTAGCCACGGCTCATGCCCAGCAGACCGTCGCCGTTCTCGGCAGAACCGAGGATCTCGGCGATCTTCTCGTCGCACATCTCGATGATGCGGTCAAAGCCGTACTCGAGAGGCATGTAGTAGTTGATGATCTCGCGGCCCTGAGGGATGGCCCAAGAGTCGAACATAACGAGAACGGTGTCGCGATAGGCCTTGTACTTGTAGTAGTCAGGAATGGCCTCGGAGTACTTCTGGGTAATGACCTCGACGGAGCAGTTGTCCCAGTACCTGGAAATCTTCACCAGAATGGGGACTTCTTCCTTGCGCAGACCGAACTTCTGAGCGATGGAGACGACGTTGCCGAAGCTCTCGGTGACGTTGCCGCCACCGGCGCCGACGACGGATACGCGGTCGGCCTCGGACAGAGCCGGAGCCTCAGCCTCGGCGAGGAGGGCCTCAGCCTGGGCGTTGAAGAACGAAGCGTCGACCCACGGGAACGGGAAGGCGCCACGCCAGTTCTTGGTCTTGTTCATAACGAGCAGCTCGCCCGGCCAGATGGTCGGGGTGGTGTGTGCGAGAGCAGCACCATAAGCCTTGGCGCGACGAATCTCAGGAACGTCGCCCTCGTTCTCCCACCAGACACGGTTATACCAATACGGGATCTCCATATCGATCGTGTTCTTCATCTGGTAGTAGATGTTGATGAGCTTCTCGAAACGCGGGCTAGGAGCGGGAATCTCTTCCTCGGTGTAGCCGGCGTCGACGGAGACGTCCAAGCTCTTATCCTGCCTGTTGCGTGCCTCGAGAATCTCAAAGATCTTTGTCTGTTTGTCCACGGTGTACCTCCTTGTGTGCAAACGTGCAGACCCTAACTTCGTTGCGGTTGGCCTTCGTGTCCCTCCTTCGGGCTTCCCGCATCGCTAGGGGGATAGTACGCGGTGAACCGCCGTTCACTGACGTGTACTTTGCGCAAGGGCAAGCCGAACGGTCGTTCAGAGGATGTGTTCGGTATGTGGTGCGAGCACGATGCGCAGGTTTACTCTGGTTAACTATAAACTCTAGTTGAATAAAGCGCCGTTGTATATGAAATGCTGTACAAGGTAACACCGGTGTTTACCTGTGCATGTTTCACAATTGTTAACGCGTTAATGCATAAAGTCGGCACTTATTTGTATATCGAAAACTTGCTTTTAATCTCTAAATACCCGGTGGTAAAAGGGTTTTTAAGCGATCGGAAACGCTTTTAACCACAAAAAAGCCCGTCCACGGCTCGTGGACGGGCTTGCAAAAGACCCCTTGTGGAAACGCCTTAGCGGGGGTTAATAAAAATAGCGCGTTCTAAAGCATTTAATTACATACGCTGGGGCGCTGAGACGCCAACGAGGGAAAGAACCAGCCCAAGAACAGAGCGCACGGCATCGCAAGCAGCCAAGCGGGCGCGCGAAAGCGCGGGATCGACCGGACGGCCTTCGCTCGGCAGAACCTGGCAAGCAGCGTAGAAGCTGTGGAAGTCGCCGGCGAGTTCCTCCGCATAATGAGTAAGGCGGAAGGGCGCGCGATCGCGTGCGCAGCTTGCGATGAGCTCGGAGAGCTCGGAGAGCTTGCGGGAAAGAGCCAGTTCGGTGGAATCGGTGAGCAAAGCGTAATCCACATCTTCACCGATGGCACGGGCTGCAACGGCATCCATGCCGAGCTCTTCTGCTTCCTCGGGCGTCACATCGGCAGCGCGACGAAGAATCGAGCAGATGCGCGCGTGGGCGTACTGCACGTAATAGACGGGGTTATCCTGCGTCTTGGCCTTGACCTTCTCGATATCGAAATCGATCTCTTGGTTGCTGGAACGCGAGATGAGCGTATAGCGCGCGGCATCGGCGCCGACCTCGTCCACAAGCTCGCGGAACGTGATCATGGTGCCGCGGCGCTTGGACATCTTGACGGGCTTGCCGTTGCGCAGAAGGTTTACGAGCTGGCCCAGCAGGACCTCGAAGCGTCCAGGATAGCCTAGGGCGTCGCAGGCGCTGCGAACACGGTTGATGTAGCCGTGGTGGTCGCAGCCCCAGATGTCAATTACGTGGTCCACACGCTGGAACTTATCCCAGTGATAGGCAACGTCGGAAGCAAAGTAGGTGTACTCGCCATCGGACTTAATGAGAACGCGGTCCTTATCGTCGCCCAGATCGGTGGAGCGGAACCACAGGGCGCCTTCCTTCTCGTAGAGATAACCCATCTCGTCGAGCTTCTTGAAGGCGCGGTCGACGGCGGAAGTACCGGCAAGCTCTCCCTCGCCGTCCTTGATATAGAGCGTACGCTCGGAGAACCAGACGTCAAAGTCGCAGTTCACATCATGGCAAAGCTGTTTGATACCCTCGAGCATGCGCAGGTAGCCACGCTCGCGGAACTCCATCATGCGGTCATGCTCGTCGGCGTCCACCCATTTGTCTCCGTCGGTGCGATAGAAGTAGGCAGCCTCGTCGATGATGTAGG
Source organism: uncultured Collinsella sp. (assembly GCA_934621295.1). Classification (GTDB taxonomy): domain Bacteria; phylum Actinomycetota; class Coriobacteriia; order Coriobacteriales; family Coriobacteriaceae; genus Collinsella. The sequence continues at coordinate 61,974 of CAKTVB010000007.1, read as the reverse complement.
AGCCACCGTAGGAGTCGCGACCGAGTTTCTCGGCAAACTCGTTTTGATACGGATGGGTCTCGGGATGCTCGTCAGCATCATCGGCAGCAAAAGCATCGCGATCGGCAACGAGAATCTTGTGGGCCTCGTCGATATCAACACCACGGGTGCGAACGATATCCGCAAGCTGCATGTAACGCATGGAAACGGAGTTTCCGAAGGTGTTCATCTGATTGCCGTGGTCATTGATGTAGTACTCGCGCTCGATGTCGTAGCCGGCATGCTCCATCACGCGGCACAGCGAATCGCCAAGGGCCGCCCAGCGGCCATGGCCGATATGCATAGGGCCCACAGGATTTGCGGAGACAAACTCAACCTGGGTCTTAACGCCCTGGCCGGCGTTGCTGCGAGCGAAATCCATGCCCTGAGCGCGTGCCTCGCCAAAGACAGCGTTCTTAGCAGCGGCAGAAAGATAGAAGTTGATGAAGCCGGGGCCTGCGATCTCGACCTTCTCAACCGACGCATCCTCGGGGAGATGCGCCACGATCGCCTCGGCGATCTTGCGCGGCGCGCAGTGCGCGAGCTTTGCGGACTTCATGGCAAGCGTGGTGGTCCACTCGCCATGCGACGTGTCGGCGGGACGCTCGAGAGCATAATCATCGAGCTCGAATGCGGGCAGCTCGCCGGCATCAATAGCGGTAGCAAGGGCATCGCGCAGAAGCTGTTCGATCTTTTGGGACATGGGTCCTCCTCTATAACGGATCTCGCAGGCTCTTGATCGCCTGCCGAGCGCTGCGCCAACTATCGGCACAAGCAGGCAATACTCTAGCACACCGACCTGCCGACGCGCTTTTACCTGACTGCACAATCATGTGGGGTTTTTCTGGTCATTTTCAACAAAAGCGCACGTAGAGATGCTATTCTGAAACAGGTACGCGTCTAAAAGATGGAGGAAGCATGTTTAAGATCGGTGAGCACGTGATACATCCGGGCCAGGGCGTCTGCACGGTGACGGGATTCAAGGACTCCCCCACCCCTATGATTGAGCTCGAAGCTCGCTCCGGACACTCGAAGACCAAGCTCCTCTATCCCGTATCGCAGGCCGGGCGCCTTCACGCCTGTATCGACAAGGACCAGGCCGAAAAGCTGCTCTCCGACTACGATTCGATAGCGTGCGACTCGTTTACCGAGCGTAACAGCTCCCTTGAAGAGAGCTATTTCAAGCAGCTGCTCAAGCAAGGTGCCCCTACCACGATTCAGGTCGCAAAGACCATGCGTTGCCGTATTCATGACGCAGAATCTCAGGCAAGGAAGCCCAGCAGCTACTATATGCGCATTCTCAAAGAAGCCCATCGCCGCTCTGTCGAAGAGCTCGCCGTGGCCCTGGGCGTGAGCGAAGACGATGTCGAGGCGCGCATGGCGCAAACGTTCGAAGGTTTTGGCCAAAACTAGTCCCCGGTTTAAATGCCCTGTTCAGGCGGGTATGTGCATTGCGCATGCCCGCCTTTGTTATCTGGAGACGTTTTTGTGTTAGACATGGCGCAAGGATGGGTATCCATACGTCAATGAATCGTCGATCGAAGGAACTCATCATGCGCTTTTTACTTAACTGGCTGCTCACCTCGATCGCCATTGCGATCGCCACGTTCATCGTCCCCGGCATTGCACCGTTTGGCGCAAGCGAGGCATGGGTGAGCTTCATGTTTGTCGGTCTGTTTTTGGGATTTGTCAATTCGCTCGTCAAGCCGTTTGTCAGTGCCATCTCGCTGCCGGTGACCATCATCACGCTTGGTATCTTCCAGCTGGTTATCAACAGCTTCATGCTGGAGCTCGCAAGCTGGCTTTCCATCAATATCCTTGGCGCGGGCATCTCTATTGCAAGCTTTGGCTCCGCCTTCATGGGCGCCATCATCGTAAGCATCATGTGCGCGATCTTAAACGGTGTAGTTGAGGAATAGACAAGGGCGCCGGGCCGCTATGTGGCAGCCCGGCGCCTTGGGTAGCGCAAGCGGATGCGCGTCCACGCACATTCGTTTGCGCCATATACCTCACCTTAAATGACGTAATCAAACGACTGAGGTTCTGCAACTAGATCGGCTACAGTCACGCTGTCCAGGTACTCGTTGATCATGGTGTGAAGCTTGGTCCACATGCCCAGCGTGGTGCAGGTGGCCTCGTGATCGCAGACAGCGGCGCCTTCAACAAGACAGGAAACGGGCGCAAGGCTTCCCTCGGTAAGGCGCAAAATCTCGCCCACGGTGTATTGATCTGCCGGACGTGTTAGGCAGTAGCCTCCTCCTTTGCCGCGCATGCCGGAAAGCATGCCGTTTCGCACAAGAATGGCAAGGATGTTTTCCAGATACTTCTCGGAGATTCCCTGACGCGCGGCAATCTCCTTAAGCGGCGTGCGGCCAGCAGCCTGATGCTGCGCAAGGTCGATCATGACGCGCAGGGCATAGCGGCCCTTAGTGGAAACGAGCATATGACTGGCCCTCTTTCCTCTCTCTTTAACCATCGTATCATACCAAAATACTAGGTTGATTACATGCTGCAAGCTGGATAAATCGTCTTTCCAAGCAACTGGAACGCACCTGTTCGCTTCATCGTCTCGAAACAAAACTATATTCCTATTGACATGATAGGTATTACCTCGTTTAATACTGCCAACGGGAACCCATATATTCCCGCTGACTTATAGGTAATTTGCCTCGCCGCGATTCGGAGGTCAGCATATGAACGAGCAGAAGCGATGTAGCACCGGTGCATGAACCCCGTTTGCGCCTCATGCCGCTTGCGCAATTTGACCCATTTCGATTCGGGCCATCTCGCCCGAAACCAAACTAAGGAGTACGTCATGTCCAACGTCTACACGTCCATCGATCAGCTTATCGGCCATACCCCTCTGCTTGAGCTCACCCATTTTGAGCAGGACGAGGATCTGCATGCCCGTGTGCTTGTCAAGCTCGAGTACTTCAATCCCGCGGGCTCCGTCAAGGACCGCGTGGCCAAGAACATGATCGATGAGGCCGAGCGCGCCGGCAAACTCGTACGCGGCGGCGACTATACCATCATCGAGCCGACCTCCGGCAACACCGGTGTGGGCATCGCCTCCGTTGCCGCTGCTCGCGGCTATAAAGTGATCATCACCATGCCCGAGACCATGTCCGTCGAGCGCCGCAAGCTCATGCAGGCATACGGCGCCGAGCTCGTCCTCACCGATGGGGCAAAGGGCATGAAGGGTGCCATCGCCAAGGCCGAAGAGCTGCAAAAGGAGACCCCCAACAGCATCATTGCCGGCCAGTTTGTGAACCCCGCGAATCCTGCCGTCCACAAAGCGACGACCGGCCCGGAGATTTGGGCCGACACCGATGGCCAGGTTGACATCTTTGTCGCCGGCGTGGGCACCGGCGGCACGGTGACCGGCGTGGGCGAGTACCTCAAAGAGCAGAATCCCGATGTAAAGGTCGTTGCCGTCGAGCCCGCTTCTTCCCCCGTTCTTTCCGAAGGCCATGCCGGTCCGCACAAGATTCAGGGCATCGGTGCAGGCTTTGTGCCCGACGTCTTGAACACCAAAGTCTACGACGAAATCATTCAGGTCGACAATGAGGACGCCTTCGCCACCGGTCGTGCAGTAGGCCACAAGGAAGGCGTGCTCGTAGGCATCTCGTCTGGCGCTGCCGTATGGACGGCCATTCAACTTGCCAAGCGTCCCGAGAACGAGGGCAAGACCATCGTGGCACTTCTTGCCGACACGGGCGAGCGTTATCTCTCCACGGCGCTGTTCGCTTAGATCCTGGCACGCGGGCTTAGAACCCGTATCGCCGGCACGCCATGCATCGCGCACCGGCGATACGTGCCAAGCGCATGCAGTACAATCAAGAAAAACAACGGCGCGGGACCCCATGTGCCTCGCGCCGTTTTCTGCCGTTTTTATGCGCAGCATCGTATAAGGAGCACAGATGTCCAAAGGGCGCGTACTCGTTGCCATGAGTGGCGGCGTCGACTCGAGCGTAACCGCCTTCCTTCTCAAACAACAGGGATATGACTGTGTGGGCGCCACCATGCGCCTCACCTGTCCTGCGCCCGACCCTGCAACGGGAATGAGCAAAGTTGACCGCGATATCGCCGACGCCAAAGCCGTTGCCGCACGCGTCGGCATCCCCCATCATGTACTCGACCTTCAACAGACCTTCGAACGCAGCGTCATCGACCGCTTTGTTGCGGCATATCAAGCAGGACTCACACCCAACCCCTGCATCATCTGCAATCGCCATATCAAATTTGGAGCCCTGCTCGACGCCGCGTTCGATATGGGCTGTGACTATATCGCCACGGGCCACTTTGCAAAAACAGATCAGGCGCCCGACGGCACCTGGCAGCTCCATCGCGGAGAGGACCCCAAGAAGGACCAGAGCTATTTTCTCTATTCCCTCACCCAAGAGCGCCTGGCACGCACAATTTTCCCGCTGGCAGGGCTGGATAAAGAGCGCGACGTGCGCCGTATCGCCGCCGAGCAGGGTTTTATCAACGCGAAGAAGGCCGAGAGCGAGGATATCTGCTTTGTTCCCGATGGCGACTATGCGGGCTACATCGAGCGCCATTGCGGGCGCGCTGCGGAGCCCGGCGACATCATCTGGCGCGACGGTACCGTAGTCGGACGTCACAACGGCGCGCTTCGCTACACCATCGGTCAACGCAAGGGTCTCGGCGTTGCCATGGCGCATCCCGTCTACGTGACCGGCGTCGACGCAACCAGCAACACCGTCCATCTTGGAGAGATCGAGGACCTGGCGGTCGGTGCCCTTGAGGCGGACGATTGGATTTGGAGTGCCCCTGCGCGGCGGATGGATGCCACACTGGACGCCGGCGGCATCCGCATCGGCGCAAAGTACCGGTATCGTCAAGCAGACCAGCCGGCAACGCTTACGCGCCAGGCAGACGGCAGTATGAAGATTGCCTTCGATACGCCTCAGCGCGCTATCGCCGCAGGTCAGGCCGTCGTCGTTTACCAGGGAGACGTTGTTCTTGGCGGTGGAACCGTAACCGCTGCCCTCAAGGAATAGCGCGGCTTGGGGGGTACGGAGCACGCCCGCAAACGGCAGGAAGCCCACCTTGCCCACAACGCACAATACCGAGACGACCATTGCGGGCCATCTCGGCATGTTTGTCCTTAAGAGCAGTTGTCAGAAGCGATTGCCGGGATGTTACTCCCCCACGTATGCACGCAGCAGCTCGTACGTGTTGCGCACACCGTCCATGTGCGAGCGCTCGTAGTTATGGCTCGCGTACACGCCGGGACCGATGAGACCGTGGCGAATGTCATAGCCTGCACGAAGCGTAGCCTCCACGTCGGATCCGTAATGTGGGTAGACGTCGATGGCGTAGCCAAGGTCCAAGCGCTTGGCCGCATCGGCAAGCGCGCTCACCAGCTCGTAATTGTACGGGCCACCAGAATCCTTGGCGCAGATGGAGACCATGCGCTCGGTACAGCCCAGATCGTCGCCCACACAGCCCATATCCACGCTGATCATCTCGCACGTGTCTGCCGGCACGAAGGCGCCGCCATGGCCGACCTCCTCGTACACCGTGAAGAGCAAGGACACCTTGCGAGAGAGCTTAATGTCCCCCGCAGCGACCGCGCGGGCCAGACCCAGTAAGATGGCGGCAGAAAGCTTGTCGTCCAGGAAACGGCTCTTGATGTAGCCGCTCTCGGTAATCACTGTGCGCGGATCCATGGCGATGATGTCGCCCGTCTGGATGCCCAGCTCACTCACGCCATCTTTGGTGTCGACGTTCTCGTCGAGCAAGATCTCCATGTTCTTCTCGTCGGTCTTAACCGGCTCGTCCGCCACATGAGCCGAAGGCTCGGTGTTGAGCACGACACCGGTGTAGACGCGACCATCACGCGTGTGCACGGTGCAGTTTTCACCATCGGCCGTAGACCACTGGTGACCGCCGAGGGTCGTCGGGCGCAAGCGGCCGTTGTCTTTAATGGAGCGAACCATGGCGCCAAGCGTGTCCACGTGGCTCGCCAGCACGAGAGGCTCGCCCTCGCCGCCCAGGCACACAAGCACGTTGCCCTTCGTCGAGCGCTCGGGCGCAAAACCCATCCCTTCAAGGGTTTCCATCACGTAGTCAGTCACCGCGCGGGTAAATCCCGTGGGGCTCGGAATGGCGGTGAGCGCCTTGAGCTGGTCTCCGATGTAATCGAGTGTTTCGGTCATGTTCTCTCCTCTGGGTTGATGGGTTGATATATGAATGAAATGTGAAAATGTGACAAAATAAACCTGTCGACTTTTTGTCACATTCTAGGGGCATTGAGGGGCATGGCGGATATCGCCTCTGCCGTAATCGATGGTTACGGACTTAATGCTCTCAACGTCGCCGCCGGTGAGGCGCCATTCGGTAAGCAGAATGTCCATGGTCATGGGGCCATCTTGCACCTTGAGCGTAACTGTGAGTTCGTCGCCATCCTGCTCGACCGATTCGATCTCTTGCTCAGGGATCGAGGAGCCCAAAAGCTGGAGCTGGATATAGCCGTCGCGGGGAGCCCAGCCCTCTTCCGGCTGAGCCACCTCGGCGTCACCCACGGCCTTCGTCGTAAGAATATCGAGCGATTCGTCCTGCTCAGCGGTCCACGAGACACCCTGCCCAGATAGCGCATGATGTGCAACCAGGGCAACTACACCAAGGGCAACGATGCAACCGAGACAAATCGCCACCTTCGTGGCAAAACGAGGTTTTGTCATATCGGGCTCCTTCCCGGTCGGTTTTCTCCATAGTACACAAGACGAGCGGCAAACAGAAAAATGCCGGAAAGGGACGAACCCTCTCCGGCATATATAGCATCACTCAATAAAGACGCGCGGCTAGGCTGCCGGGCAGATCTTCTTGAAGAGCTCGATGACGTCGTCGAGCGTGGCCTCGCGAGGGTTGCCCGGGAAGCAGGCGTCGGCCATGGCGTCCTTGGCGAGCACCTCGATCTCGTCGGCCTTCATGGCCTCGCAGACGTGCGGGATGTTCACGTCGGCGGAGAGCTGCTTGACGGCGGCGATGGCGGCGTCGGCGGCCTCGTCCTCGCTCATGCCGGCGGTGTCGACGCCCATGGCGACGGCGACCTCGGCCAGGCGCTTAGTCACGACGGGCTTGTTGAACTCCATGGCGATCGGCAGCAGCATGGCGCAGGCGACGCCGTGCGGGGTGTCGTAGTGGGCGGACAGGGTGTGTGCCATGGCGTGGTCGATGCCCAGGCCGACATTGGAGAAGCCCATGCCGGCGATGTACTGGCCGAGCGCCATGCCCTCGCGGCCGCTGCCCGGCTCGCCGCTCTTGGCCTCGGCGACGGAGTCGCGCAGGTTCTTGGAGATGAGCTCGATGGCCTTGTAGTGGAACATGTCGGAGAGCTCCCAGGCGCCCTGGGTGGTGTAGCCCTCGATGGCGTGGGTGAGCGCGTCCATGCCGGTGGCGGCGGTGAGGCCGGCGGGCATGGAGGCCATCATGTCGGGGTCGACGACGGCGACCTCAGGGATGTCGTTGGTGTCGACGCAGACGAACTTGCGGACCTTCTCGGGGTCGGTGATCACGTAGTTGATGGTCACCTCAGCGGCGGTGCCGGCGGTCGTCGGCACGGCGACGGTGAACACGGCGTGGTTCTTGGTGGGGGCGACGCCCTCAAGGGAGCGCACGTCGGCGAACTCGGGGTTGTTGATGATGATGCCGATGGCCTTGGCGGTGTCCATGGAGGAGCCGCCGCCGATGGTCACGATGGAGTCGGCCTCGGCGGCCTTGAAGGCAGCCACGCCGTCCTGGACGTTCTTGATGGTGGGGTTGGGCTTGATCTCGGAGTAGAGGCTCCAGGCGATGCCGGCGGCGTCGAGCTCGTCGGTGACCTTGGAGGTCACGCCGAACTTGACCAGGTCGGGGTCGGAGCAGACGAAGACCTTCTTGTAGCCGCGGCGCTGGAGCTCGCCGGGAATCTCCTTGATAGCGCCGGAACCGTGGTAGCTGACGGTGTTGAGAACGAAACGGTTAGCCATAAATGTGCCTCCTGGCTCCTCAATGCGGATGGCGCCAACCGCGCGCCATCCCCTAACGGCACTCAATATACCCGCACGGCCAAATCATCAAGCACAACCTTGGGTGACTGGTTTTGGTCTTCTCGCATAATAGACGACAACAAAAGGCCATTTCCGCAGGCAAAAGGGCTAAAAAGGAAGGCGTTCGTGTTTTAGGCAATCGGTTCGTATATAGGAATGTCGCCCAACGGCAATTCAAGAAATGCTTGCACACACGGCCGTCACATTTCAACGGCCCAAAGAACTACTTTCCCGCCTTTGCATGAGGATGCTCGCGGTCGATAAACATGATGGCGAAAGAGACCGCCAACAGAGCAGAAGCTACGGCAATCGCATGCAGGCCCAGCCGCTCGATACACCAGTTTCCCAGGACAGCGCCCATCACGAAGCACAGGATGACACCAAAATAAAGTGCGCCGTTTTCTAAGAAGCCTCGATTGTGCGTAATGATGTAATCGTCGACGTTTTGCAAGGCAGAACGCAGGTTGCCAATACACATGGTGGTCGCGATGCCCTTGCCGTGAATCTTGCGGAACGATTCCACCTGCATGCCACAGGCAAACGAGGTGAGGCAGTTGGCAAGCAGGTTAAGATCCGCAGCGATGAAGCTCACGGCAAAAAGGATGAGTGCCTCAAGAAGCACCGTCACCTGACGCCAGTGAAACAAACTCGAAAAGCGCTCATGAATCAGATCGGAGAGCATGATGCCCAATGCGAAGGAGAGGACGGGGAACAAAAAGCGAGCCGCCTGGGAAAACTCGCCAAGGGATAGATGGATGCCTACCAAAAGGATGTTACCGGTCTGGGCGTTTGCGAACACGCCCCCACGGCCAATATAGGAATAGGCGTCCATAAAGCCACCGGCAAGCGCCAAAATCGCTCCGAGCTCGATTGATTCCGAGATCTGCTTTGCACGCTGCATAGAAAGCGTGTCCCCCAATTTGCATTATTCGACAATCATTATCGAACCCATCCTAGCGCAACTGTTGCGGGCGCCACATGGGCGCGCGCCTCGGTAACGCAATTGGTACAATTCCTAAAAACAGAAGCGTATGAAGGATGCTCATGGCAAAGCAGGTCGAACATAGGAATAAAAAAACGACCGACGGCGCGCCTGCGCCTCGCAAAGCAAAGACCTCGTCCAAAAAGCACGCCGCCTGGCGCCCCGAGCGCGATAAGTTCTTACCCGTCTCGCGCGCCGATATGGACGCGCGCGGATGGGACGCATGCGACTTTGTCTATATCTGCGGCGACGCCTACGTCGACCATTCCAGCTTTGGCATGGCCATCATCAGCCGCATTCTCGAGGCACATGGCTATCGCGTGGGCATCATCTGCCAGCCGGATTGGAACGACCCTGAGAGCATCTCGGTGCTCGGCGAGCCGCGCCTGGGCTTTTTGGTGAGCGCCGGCAACATGGACTCGATGGTCAATCATTACTCCGTGACCAAGCACCGCCGCCATACGGATGCCTATACTCCCGGCGGCGAAGCCGGACGTCGACCAAACCGAGCGGTGACGGTTTACGGTAACCTCATCCGCCGCACGTACAAACACACGCCCATTATCATCGGCGGCATCGAGGCGAGCCTACGACGCCTTGCGCACTATGACTACTGGCAAGACAAGCTCAAGCGCTCGGTACTGCTCGACTCGAGCGCCGACCTGCTCATCTACGGCATGGGCGAGCATGCCATCATCGAGATAGCCGACGCCCTCGATGCCGGTTTGCCCATCGATCAGATCACCTATGTTAACGGCACGGTCTACCGCACGAGTGGCGAAGGGGCACTCGATGCTGTATACGATTACCACCTGCTCCCAAGCTGGGATGAGCTCAACAGCGACCGACTCACGTACGCCAAGAGCTTTAACATCCAGCAACAAAATATGGACCCCATCACCGGGCAGCGCCTAGTGGAGCCCTACCCCAACGGCGTCTTCGTGGTGCAAAACCCGCCTTCGGCAACGCTGACCACGCAGGAGATGGACGAGGTTGCCGAACTCCCCTACGCGCGCCATTGGCACCCCGACTACGACGAGGCGGGCGGCATCCCCGCTTTTTCCGAAGTGCGTTTCTCCATATCGAGCAACCGCGGCTGCTTTGGCGAGTGCAGCTTTTGCGCGCTCACCTTCCATCAGGGTCGCGTTTTGCAGGTGCGAAGCCACGACAGCATCATGCGCGAAGCCGAGACGCTCACCCACGACCCCGAGTTCAAGGGCTACATCAACGATGTGGGCGGCCCTACCGCCAACTTCTTCCGCCCTGCCTGCGACAAGCAGCTCAAGCACGGTGTGTGCAAGAACAAGCGCTGTCTGTGGCCGAGCGTCTGCAAGAACATGGTGGTGGATGAGAGCGGGTACACGCAGCTGCTGCGCGACCTGCGTTCGATACCCGGCATCAAGAAGGTCTTTATCCGAAGCGGCATTCGCTTTGACTACACCATGGCCGACGCCTCGGACGAATTTATGCTCGAGCTGCTGCAGCATCACGTCTCCGGCCAGCTGCGCCTAGCGCCCGAGCATGTAAGCGATGCCGTACTCAGCGTGATGGGCAAGCCGAGCCGCGCCGTCTACGACGCCTTCTGCCGCCGCTTTGACAAGATCAACGAGCAATACGGGCTCAACCAGTTTGTGGTGCCCTACCTCATTAGCTCGCATCCCGGCTCGACCATGAAGGAGGCCGTGGAGCTCGCCTGCGCCGTGCGCGACATGGGTTATATGCCCGAGCAAGTGCAGGACTTCTACCCCACGCCTTCGACGATGTCCACGTGCATGTATTACACCGGCGTGGACCCGCGCACCATGAAACCGGTCTACGTAGCACGCGACCCTCACGAAAAAGCGATGCAGCGCGCGCTCATTCAGTACCGCAAACCCGAGAACTACAAGCTCGTGCGCGAGGCGCTTATCGCTGCAGGCAGGCGTGATTTGATCGGCTACGACAAGCACTGCCTTATTCGCCCCGTCCCTCCGCAAGAAGGCGCCGCGCCCAAAAAGGGCAACGACAAAACCAAGGGCGCAGGCGGAGCTAAGCGACAGCATGCGAGCAGCCGACACAACCAAACGGGTGCGGCCTCAAAGCAGCATCGCGGGCCAAATGGGGCCCAGCACATGAATCGCGCACAAAATGCAGCGGCGTGCAATCGTGCCGCTCAGGGACGCCAAGGAGCCAATCGCCAAGGCCGCCGCGGCTAGTGCTGGAATTGGGGCAAGATCCCGGAAGGGTGTTGCCCCTCTTTTGTGCCGAGCCAAAACAAGATGGCGCCAAGCACCAGCATCGCTATGAAGGCGATGAGCTCGACTATAGGACCAAGCAGGCCAAACACAACATCGATAACGCCCACAAAGTATGACGAGAAGTTGAGCACCAGGTGCAAACCGATGTTGTAGCGCATCTTTCCGCTGCGCCAAAAGACCCAGCCAAAGACAAGGCCCATCGCCCCCGCATAGATTCCCTGTACAAGATTCATATGCAGGATGCCAAAGAGCACAGCCTGGATGAGATTTGCGATCCAAAAGCGCGCGGGCAGAACCTGCAACACGCTCGCATCGCCTAAGGGAAGGCGTGCACGGTGCCGACACCCGCGCTCGCGCCAGGCCTCACGCCACTCGGGGCACACCGCGCGCAGAGAAAACTCGAGCATAAGGCCACGACATGCGATTTCCTCGGAAATGGGCGCGCCCACTGCAACTACCAAAAGCGAAATGACGCTCAGCTCGCTCGTCGTCCCGTCGTTCATCATCTCGTCGTAGCCCTCTTCGAGCGAAGGAAACATGGGCAGCACCAGCGAGAGGATATAGGAGATGATCATCTGCATGGCGACGCCCAGCAAGATGATGCCGACAACGCGCATGAACGATGCGTCGCCTCGCGGGAGCTCGCGGTCGCGTGCGGCCGAAAACGAGCGCGGCCGAATGCGACACCACCACCAGGGCATGGTCACGGCAAGCGTCAGCAGTTGCGCGAACGCAAGGGCATAGGCCAGGCTGTCGTCGAATATGGCCTCTACGTCTCCAGTGAAAAATCCGGCGGCCCAGAGGGACGCAAAGCCCACACCCCAAGCAAGGCCGACGACGAGCTGCGCACCCTCGACGACGCCGAACACGCCAAGGTCCGCCAGCAGATACGCAACGCCATTTTTGACGGCATCCACAGGGGCGATTCGAGGCGGTGCGGCCTGCTCGCGGGAAGCTGGGATATTGAATTCGCTCATGCTCTCACCTCGGGTGAAGTGTTCCCATCCACCTCACGCCCAAACGCTCCGGCAGGAGATATATCAAAGGGAAACGTACCGCACCGGTTGAAGGCGGCAATGAACATGCGTATTGCGTTTGACGGCGTAGTGCCCACGAGTTGGGTTGCTGCCGCGAAGGCTGCCTTTTCCTCGGGCAGGACCTTCGCGACAACTGGGGTCATTTTTTCTGCCATGTCGATTCCTTTGCGGATCGATGTGCTGCGTGTGCGCGAGCATGCGGCTGGGCTTGAACTCGCGCGTGGTTCGTTTATGTCATATTGGTATTACTTAGTATTACTATGTATTACCCCGCTGCTTAGAATAGCAAACTGAAGGGGCGCAGACAAGGCTGAAAAAGAAAAAGCCGCTACCGAAATGCTTCGGCAGCGGCTTTTCGATGGGAAATCAGCTAAAGAGATGGCTGGTGGGAGGCGCGAAGAGCGCTGCCACTCCCCCGGCAACAAAAGCAAACAACAGCAGGCGCAATGAACTTGCACCGGCCAATGGCGCTAGTGTTCTTCGAAATCAAGGTCCTCGCCGCACCTCATGGCGACAGAGGCTTGGCACAGGGTATCAAAGGCGAACAAAACACCATCCGGCGTCGGCTCGTACTGCACAGCTCGATCTTCACGGATGCCCAGGCGGCCCGCCTCTTCGGCAGCGTCGATATTGGCGCCCAAGAACATGAACTCCCAGCCGCGCTCCTGCGCCGCCGATATCATGCGCTTAACGCGAGCGTAGCTGTACTCTTTGCTCGCGTTCTCAAGACCATCAGTGGTGATGCAGAACAGAGTATGCTCCGGACGCAACTCGGGCGGCAAAATGTGCTGCACGCGCTCGTGATAACGGATGGCACCGCCCACGGCATCAAGAAGCGCTGTACATCCACTCGGCACGTAATCTCGCGAGGTCAGTAGGGCCACGTCCTCGATAGGTACACGGTCGTGCAGCACCTGTGATTTATGATTGAACAGCACCGTGGATACAAGCGCCTCGCCCTCCGTCATCTTGTTTTGCTTGAGTAGCGCGTTGTATCCGCCGATGGTGTCGTCAACCAGATTGCACATGGAACCGCTTTTGTCGAGGATGAATACAAGCTCGGTCAGGTTCTTCTTCATGATTGCCTCCTTGGGGCGTGCGGAGGGCCCCATGCCCGTCCGTCTATCTCAAAGATAGGAGGCGAGGTGCCACGGGAGGTAAACCGTCAAGCGACATCGGTGCGGCAGGGCCGCAGAGCGTGCCGAGTGCCGCTTCGTGCTACATCGGCCCCAAAAGCGGCTGGTCAAACGCAAAGAGCATCGCGTTGAGCTTGTAGATGTCATAGCATTCGCGCTCGATAAAGTAGCGAACGATCACGTCGAACTTCGATGATGTTGAAAGGCTAAAGCCGGCACGTTCGAGCAAGTCATCGCACTCGTCAGGCGAGAGCTCAAGCGCGATGGCGAGCGCCACCGCCGTGGCTTTAGTGGGTTTGTAGCCTTGGTCTCGTCGGATCTTGCTAAAGAGCTGTCGAGACAGATTCGCACGCTTGTAGACCTCGACATCGGTCAGGCCGCGAGCATCGATAAGCGATAGGACCGTCTGCGAGAATGAGGCGTCGAGTCCGTCAAGCAGCTTGGCAATCTCCTCTTCGTCGATTGCGCGCGTCTGGCGGCACGATGCCGTGGCGTATTCGGGCTCCGCAACGGGAGCGGAGAGGGCGTTGATGTCGAGGGGCTCCGCCACATCTGCCGCGAGCGAGGCGCCGTCGTATGAGAAAAAGGACTTCTCGCCCTGAGCCTCTTCGATGCACAGCGACACCTCGTCATAGCAATCGAGGCTTGCCGCAAAGGCTTGGCGGTCGTATACGGCAAGCACCACGCGTATGTCACCGACGTCGGTACCGGCGTGATCGCTCAAGAAGCGCCTGATCTCCTCGCACGCCACATCGAACGCGGCGGCGGGCGGATACCCATAGATGCCTGCGGAAATAAGCGGAAAGGCGACGCTTGCAACCCGCAATCGAGCCGCCTGATCGAGTGCCGAGCGATAGGCGCGGCGCAGCAGGCTTTCCTCACCATGGAGACCATCGATCCAGCGCGGCCCCACCGCATGAATGATCCAGCGCGCAGGCAGGTCAAAGCCCCGCGTCACCATGGCGCTGCCCGTGGGACACGGAGCGATTCTGCGGCAGGCCGCCTGCAGCTGCTCATAACCCGCGGCAGAGAAGATGGCGCCGCACACGCCGCCGCCCGGAAGCAAGCCCTCGTTCGCGGCGTTGACAACAGCGTCAACGTCCAACCGAGCGATGTCGGACCTCACGATAGAAAACGGCATTTCGGCCTCCCCTTCCAGGCTCCACGCTTCCAGACTCCACGACAATTAGTTAGGTACCCCACGTGACAAAATAAACCTGAGGACTTTTTGTCACGGGCTAGATGACGGTAACGCGGCCCTGGTTGCCTACGATGCCGCGCGTCTCGGCCAAAAGCGGGATCGACTTGGCGTTCACGCGCACGGGGATCTCGGCACGCATGGTCTGGCCATCTGCCTGTTCCACAAACAGCTCAACGCGGTCGCCGCCGGGGTTGGCAGCAAACACCGCGGCCAAGCGGCTCATGTTGCTCTGACTAAAGCGATTGGAAGGAATCATCACCTCAAAGACCTTGGGGCGGTTGCTCTCCTCGGTAAGCTCCAGCGGCATGACCTCCACCGCGATGATCTGGTCGCCGCGGTCGCTGCGCTCGAGCTTGCCGCGCACGCGGATGAACGCATCGGACAGCACCGCACCGGTCTCGGGGTCGGTCTCGCCATACAGGAACTCCTCGGCGCTTTCGAACACCTTGGGGAACATGATGACGCTCGCTTCGCCCTCCATGTCCTCAAGCTGCACCTTTGCCATGGCGGCACCCTTTTTGGTAACCATCTTCTGCACGCTTGCGACCATGCCGGCAAACCAATAGGGCTTGCCCTCGGGAATCTCGACGTTGACCATGCCCTCGCCCGTGGGGCTCATGCGCTCCACGCCGGTATCGATCTGGGAGAGCGAGAACTCGCGCGCCTTTCCCAGCGCGTACTCAAAGGGGCGCAGCGGGTGGTCGGAAACGTAGATGCCCAAAACCTCGCGTTCGAACGAGAGCTTCATGTGACGGTCCCATTCCTGGCCATCGGGCTCGGGGACCTGGATCTCAAAACCAGAGCCCTCCACGTCGCCGAACATGTCGAACAGCGACGTCTGCCCCGATGCACGGTCTTTTTGGCGCTTGGCGGCAGAATCGATGATGTTCTCGGGGTTGTTCTTGTCCACAAATGTCATGAGCTGACGGCGCGGGTAGCCCGTCGAGTCAAAGCCGCCTGCCTTGATGAGAGCCTCGATAACGCGACGGTTGACCTTGCTCGAATCCACGCGGTCCACCAGGTCGTGCAGGTTTTTGTAGGGGCCGTTCTTGGTGCGTTCCTCGATGATGACCTCTGCCACGCCCTCGCCCACGCCGCGGATACCGGCAAGGCCAAAGCGCACGCCGTCCTTGGTTGCGGTGAACTCGATGCCCGATTCGTTGACGTCTGGCGGAAGCACGGCGATGCCGTCGTGACGACAGGCCGAGACGTAGTGCACGATCTTCTCGGTCTTACCGGTGTAGGACGTAAGCACGGCCGCCATGTACTCGTTGGGATAATGAGCCTTGAGCCAGGCCGTCTGCATAACGAGGATGGCGTAGCCCGCCGAGTGCGACTTGTTGAAGGCGTAGGACGCGAACTCCAAAACGTCGTCCCAGATCTTCTGCGCGGTCTCCTTCTTGTAGCCGTTCTTGACGGCACCGTTCATCCAGTGGTCATAGGTGGTCTCATCCGAGCCGTCCTCCCAGTGCATGACCGTGGAAGTGAGCAGCTTGATCTTCTTCTTGGCCACGGGCTTACGGATACGCGAGTCGGACTCGCCCTTGGAAAAGCCGCACATCTCGACGGAGATGAGCATAACCTGCTCCTGGTAGACCATGGTGCCGTAGGTCTCGCCCAGGATGTCGTCCAGGCGCGGGTCGTAGGAAACCGCCGGCTCCTTGCCGTTCATACGGTTGATGTAGGAAGAGACCATGCCTGCGCCCAGAGGGCCCGGGCGGTACAGGGCGATCAATGCTACGACGTGCTTGTACTCGGTGGGCTTCATGTTCTTGATGGTGGCCGTCATGCCGGCAGACTCGACCTGGAACACACCGGCCGTATGGCCCGAACCCATGAGCTTGAAGATCTCGGGGTCATCGAACGGAATCGCATCCGGGTCGATATCGATACCGTAGTTGGCCTTGATGTTGGCCTTGGCCTTGGAGATAACGGTGAGGGTGCGAAGACCCAGGAAGTCCATCTTGAGCAGGCCCATGTCGGCGACCGTATGGCCTTCGTACTGGGTGATCTCGACGCCGCCCTTGGTATCGAGCTTCGTGGGCACGTGCTCGTTCACCGGGTCGCGGCAGATAAGGACGGCGCAGGCATGGACGCCTTCGCCGCGCGTGAGGCCCTCGATGGAAAGCGCCGTGTCGATGATGCGGCGCGCGTCCTCGTCGTTCTTGTACGCATCGGCGAAATCGGGGTTGTAGAGCTCCTCTTTGCCCGGCTGCTGCTCGAGCACCTGGCGCAGCTTGGTGGAAGGATCGCTCGATACCATCTTGGACAGGCGCTGGCCCATGTACACAGGGTAATCGAGCACGCGCGCGGAGTCGTTGATGGCCTGTTTGGCCTTGATGGTCGAGTAGGTGATGACGTGGGTGACCTTCTCGGGACCGTAGAGCTGGCGCACGTGCTCCACGACCTCGAGGCGACGCTCATCGTCGAAGTCCATATCGATATCGGGCATCTCGGTACGCTGCGGGGACAGGAACCTCTCGAACATCAGGCCGTTCTCCAGCGGGTCGAACGAGGTGATGTTCATGGCGTAGGCGACGATAGCGCCTGCGGCCGAGCCACGGCCGGGACCGACGCCGATGCCGTTTTCCTTGGCCCATTTGACGTACTCGGCAACGATGAGGAAGTACGCGGCAAAACCCTTGTCGCAAATGACCTTGTATTCGTACTCAAAGCGCTCCTTGATGGACACGCCGTTGATGGAGCGCGTCTCCCAGTCGTCGCCGTAGTACTTGCGCAGGCCCTTCTCGCACTCGCGGCGGAACTGGCTCTCATGCGTCTCGCCCGGATCGAGCAGCGGGAAGCGCGGCAGGATGATGGAATCCCAGTCGAGCTCGACGTCGCACTTCTCGGCGATCTCGAGCGTGTTGTCGATGGCCTCTTGGCAATACGGGAAGAGTGCACGCATCTCTTCCTCAGTCTTCATGTAGAACTCGGAGCCCGTCATGCGAATGCGGTTGGGATCGTCGATCTTGGAGCCTGTACCGATGCACATCATCACGTCCTGGATGGGAGCATCCTCGCGCGTGAGGTAATGGAAGTCGTTGGTGGCGATGACCTTCACGCCGATCTGCTGAGCGATCTCGATGAGATGATGCGACAGCTGCTCGTCGGTCATGCCGTTGTCGGTGGTGATGCCGTGCTCCTGGATCTCGATGTAGAAATCGCCCGGATCGAAGAGGTCGCGCAGGGTCGTTGCCCACGACACGGCACCGGCCATGTCGCCGCGGTCGATGCAGCGCGGAATGATGCCCGCGATGCAGGCGGAGCTGCAGATAAGGCCCTTGGCGTGGCGGCGCAGGTTGTCGAGCGTCACGCGCGGCTTGTAGTAAAAGCCCTGCACAGCGGCCTCGGAGACCGTCTGCATCAGGTTGACGTAGCCCTCCTGGTTCTTGGCGAGCAAGATCATGTGGTAGAGCTCAGGCTTGCGGTCGCGCGCAAGAGTGTCGTCGGGGGTAAAGTAGACCTCGCAGCCAAAGATGGGCTTGATGACGGGCGCGGGCTTGAGCTCGTCGATATTGCCCTGCTTATCCCACAGCTCCATATCCTTGTGGTACTGCTCCCAGCCCTGAGGGTTCTCCTCGCGGTCGGGCTCCTCCAGCTCGTCGCGACGGCCCTTCTCCAAGAAGGCCTTGTCGTGGCTCCACACCTTGTAGTCGGGCGCGTTATGGTTCACCGCATCGCAGGCGAGCGACAGCTCGGGCACACCGTACATGTAACCGTGATCGGTGATGGCGACGGCGGGCATGCCCAGGTCGACGGCACGCTTCACCATGTCTGAGATGCGCGTTGCTCCGTCGAGCATCGAGTACTCTGTATGGTTATGAAGGTGAACGAAGGCCATGTGAAGCAACTCCCTGATATGCGCGGCGGCAAGCGTATGTGCGTGATTATCTCTGCTCGAAGCATTCTACCGCACGCTCCAGACACGCACCGAGCCGCCCCCGTCACCCCAGAAAGCCCCATAGTTTGTTCGACTCGGGAAAGCCTATGGCGCGCCACGGCGATCACCGTGGCACCTGCGGCAGCACCGTATAATGACCCCAGCACACACGACCCTGCAGGAGGAACCTTGAAAGTCATCGTCTATACCGACGGCGCCTCGCGCGGCAACCCCGGGCACGGAGGCTACGGCGCCGTGCTGCGCTACACCTCCCCTTCCGGCAAGGAGCACGTGCTCGAGCTCTCTTGCGGCTACGAGCGCACCACCAACAACCGCATGGAGCTCATGGGCGTCATCGCCGCGCTCGAGGCCCTCAAGCGCCCCTGCGAGGTAGAACTGCACTCCGACTCGCAGTACGTGGTGAACGCCTTTAACAAGAACTGGATTGCCGGCTGGCAGGCGCGCGGCTGGAAAACCGCGGCCAAAAAACCGGTGAAGAACCCCGACCTCTGGAAGCGCCTGATTGCTGCCAAAGAACCGCATGACGTCACCTTCCTGTGGGTCAAGGGGCACGCGGGCCACAAGTACAACGAGCGCTGCGACGAGCTTGCCACGGTCGCGGCAGACAAAGGCCCGCGCATCGTCGACACCGGCTTTGTAGAGGGCGACGCAGACTGATACCGCGCCCCGCCGCACCACGCGCGGTATCATGGGAACAAACTTCGCCGAACCACAGGAGGCGCAACATGCTTCGCATCGCAACCATCGGAACGAGCCCCATCACCGAGAACTTCATCGAGGTGCTGCACACCAACGACCGCGCCGTCTTCGTTGGCGCGCAGTCGCGCGACGCCGAGCGCGCGCACGCTTTCACCCAGGAGCATAGTGGTGAGCGAAGCTATGCCTCGGTGGAAGAGCTCGCCGCCGACCCCTCGATCGACGCGGTCTACATTGGCAGCCCCAACGCCTGCCACGCGCCCCAGGCGCTCGCGCTCATCGACGCCGGCAAGCATGTGCTGGTAGAGAAGTCCTTCTGCTCCAATCGCCGCGAGGCCCAAGGGGTCTTCGACGCCGCCGGGCACGCGAACGTCGTGGCGCTCGAGGCGATGCGCCCCCTGCATGACCCGGCTTACTATCAGTTCAAGAGCGCCCTTGAGCAGATCGGACGCGTGCGACGCGTCACCATCCGCTTTGGCAAGTACTCCTCACGCTACGACGACATCCTTGCGCATCGCCACACCAACATCTTTGACTGTAACATGGCATCTGGCGGCCTTATGGATATGGGCGTCTACAGCGTGGAGCCCATGGTCGACCTTCTGGGTGTGCCCGAGGCCATCGCCTTCGCTCCCATCCTCATCGACGCGCAAGCCGAAGACATCACCCACGGCCCCATCGACGCCGCGGGGAATATCATGTGCACCTACCCGGGTGCCGTGGCAACACTTCACTATTCCAAGTTCACGCAGGATTTCTCGCCCGTGCAAATCGAGGGCGAGTGCGGCACCATCACACTCGACTCCATCTCCATGCCCGGCCATATGCGCATCGATATGATGGGCGTGGCCGTGCGCATGGCGGCCAGGACCTGCGCGAGCTCCGGCAGCACCGAGGAAATCGACCTGCCCAAGACGGATAACAGCATGTGCTACGAGCTTGCCGATTTTATCGATGCGGTCGAGCAGACGCAGGCAGGCACCCCGACCTTTGAGGCGACATGCGGGGCCCACGGCACCGTGGCGCATTTCCGCGATCTCACCCTTGCCACCATGGATGTGATGGACCAGGCGCGTGCGCAGGCGGGCATTGTCTTTCCCGCGGATCGCGCGGGTGCCCAAGCTTAAGCGCAAGCACCCATCGCCTGCAAAGGAGAGATTCGCCATGAAGTTCCTCAGCAAATTCCGCCGCTTGACCGGACCGGACGGCAGCAAGAAAATCGCCCGCAGTGCACTTGAATGCGAACTCACGCAAAAACTGCGCGAACGTGGCGCTGCGGGCGACTTCTCTCCTGTTCGCTGGGGGCTGCATTATACGGGCACGGTCCAAGGCGTTGGCTTTCGCTGGACCACCCAAAACATTGCACGCGAGAGACATCTCACCGGCTGGGTGATCAACCGTGAGGACGGCTCCGTCGACATGGAGCTGCAGGGGCCGAGCGTGCAGATTGCCGCGCTGATGGACGACCTGCAGGACTGTTATGCCGGTTGGGGTGCGAACATTTGCCTTTCCGCCGAACGCGAACTCAAGCTAGAAGATGCTGAAGACTCATTTGAAGTGCGCTTCTAGACACACCCGTTGTTGAAAGTTATTAGGAATGAATCGCAATTATTTGATATAATTGCGATAGTTAACCATGCACGGGTAAGGAGGCGGCACCGCATGCAACGCAGAAACACCAAACAGCGCACGCTGATTTTGGACATTGTTCGCGCCCACGGCGACCACCCCACCGCCGAAGATATCTACCGCGACGTTCACGAGCAGAACCCCAAAGTGAGCCGCGGCACCGTATATCGCAACCTCAACCTGTTGGAAGAGACGGGCGATATCATCAGCATCGAGGTGCCGGGCGGCAACCGCTTTGACCGTCGCTGCGACCCGCACGCACACGTGATCTGCTGCAGCTGTGGCGCCGTTTGCGACGCCATGATCGAACACGACCACACGCTCGATAGCATGGTCGAGGAGGAAACGGGCTACGAAATCACGCGGCATGAGACCCTTTTCTACGGCATCTGCCCCGCCTGTCAGGAGCAGGAGCAGGAGCGGGAAGCCGAGGACATCGGAGAGACCGCCTAGGCGGCAAGCCCCTAGATAAGACCGAAGTGCTTGCAAGCGTTCCAGATGCCGTCGCTGTCCAAGTCATCGGTCACGTAGTCGGCACGTTCACGGACCAGATCCCACGCATTGCCCATGGCGACAGAGCATCCGCACTCGTCGAACATCGTCAGATCGTTCTCTCCGTCACCAAAGGCGATAGCCTCCTCGGGAGCAAGACCATAGCGCTCGAGCGTGGCAACGATTCCCGTGCCCTTGCCGCCCTTCTCCGGAATCACATCGCAAAATAGCGGCGTCCAGCGCGTGGTACGCACATGAGTTGCAGCCTCGCGCACCAGATGCTCCTCGGGAGTGTCGACGATCGCGCAGAACTGATAGACGGCGGCTCCTTTGAGCTGAGAGATGTCGTCTGCCTTGGTGGAAAGCCCCAGCTTTGTGGCAAAGTCCTCGGTACGCGCATTGGCGCGGCTCAAAAAGCTTCCCATACGCGTAAGGGCGTAGACGTCGAAGATTCCAGCCTCCACGGCATCGATAATGCCGTCCACGTCTTGCGGGTCGATGGGACAATCGCGGTAGTCGCCTTCGTTATCAAAGCAAAGCTGGCCATTGAAGCAGATGTAGGAGTCAAAACGGCCCTTGATGCAGGGAGGCAGCTCGAACGAGCCACGACCCGTAGCAAGAACCGTTCGGATACCGTTTGCCTGAAGCTGCGCCAGAGCTTGCTTGGTGGATTCGAGCATCTTATGCGACGAGTTAAGCAGCGTTCCATCGACATCGAAAAAGGCAGCTTTGATCATGGGGCCCGGCTTTCTTGGTTCTGGGGATTTTCAGCCCCACATTGTAGCAAAACGCGCGCTCTGTCCCACCGGTGGGCCTTCCCCTTCGGGCCCGGAATCGGGCTTCGCAGGCTTCCGAACCCGAAGGGGAAGGCCCACCTTGCAATCGCGGCCCGTCGGGGTTTGGTGGCGGGAGAAAGGATGGTGCGCCTTTGGCGCAATTTGTATTTGCGGATACGGCAAAATATAGAGCGTGCCGTTTCGAGCGATGGAGGAAGAGCGCCATGGGCAAAGTAGCGACAAGCGAACAGGTCGAAGACCGACGCTCCCGAGAGCGGAAGGTCGTCTCGTACATGATCGCCTCATACTGCCACAGCGAACACGGAACACGCGGCGAGAAACTATGCCCAAACTGCTCTGCGCTCGCCGAATATGCCGACACGCACATAGCGCGCTGTCCCCGCATCGCAACAAAAACGTTTTGCGGACATTGCCCCACATGCTGCTACGCGCCCGAACAGCTTCAAGCCATTAAGAAGGTCATGCGCCGCGCCGGGTTCCGAACGTTTGCGCGCCACCCGGTACTGACGATACGACATGGCCTAGACGGGGTGAAAAAGCGCTAGGGCGCATCCCGCCGCGGGGCCATCCCCTCTGGGTTCGGAATCGGGCTTTGCAGGCTTCCGAGCCCAGAGGGGATGGCCCCGCTCAACGCCCTATCACGTGGAGTTTCTTGGCTTGGAGATTGGGTTGGTGCCATCACGTTGATGGGGGACGGCACTCAGATTGCAGATGAAGCAAAAAATCCCATTTAGAACGGGCTAGGTGCCGTCTAAATGGGATTTTCTGCTTCATCTGGGAATGGGGCGCGAAGCGCGGGCCACAACGCCAAAAGCCCGATTAGATGTGCTGGTAGATGTGCTCGACTTCGGCGATGTAGAGGGTGTGGTGGTCGCGCTGGGGGTAGTTTTGCTCGTCAACCGATGCGTCGACAAAGCACTCGGGCTTGATGGTGTCGGCATAGAGCTTGCGACAGACAAAGACGAGGCCCGCCTGCTCGTAAGTAGTGGTGCCATCTAGCTGCACCGGCGTGAAGCCAACCTCGGCGATCTTATCGCCATCGCGGCCCGACTTGGTTCCCAAGACGCCCAGGGCCTGCTTATACTGCGAATCGAAAAAAGACAGCGTGAAGCGATCGTTCCCATCGACAAACTGCTTGGTGTAGCGCTGCGGGCGAATATAGATCGTCACCACGGGCTTGTTCCAGATAGTGCCCATGCCGCCCCAACTCACCGTCATGGCGTTGGACGCGTCGGCGTCGCCGGCAGCAACGAGCCCCCATTCCTTATCGAGCTTGGTGAAGGGGTTGAGCGAAACATCGCTCAACGGGAGTTCCTTAAATGCCATGGTCATCCTCCATATATAACGAAAACGGGGTAGTACGGACGAACTCCATACTACCCCGCGCGATATCGTTTAAAACCAAAACGGCAGCGCTACCGTTCGCGCTCGAAATACGCAAGCGCGGTGGCGCCGGGACCCACATGGGTGCCGATGGTAGCGCCAACGGAATACACCGGCAACTCGTCGCCCGGATACTCCTCCCAAAGCGCCCGACTGTCGCGGATATACTTTTGCAGCAGAGCATCGGAAAGGCCCGCATAGCCCAGTGCAAGCGGCATGGAAAAATCGATGCCGCGGCTCGCCTCGATCTGCTGGTTGAGCAGGTTGCGGCCGTTCTTGGAACCGCGCGCACGACCGAGCATCTTGACCTCGCCGTTCTCGATGGTAATGACGGGCTTGATGGAGAGCATCTCACCAAAAGTGCCCGCTGCAGCGGAAATACGCCCGCCGCGGCGCAGATACTCAAGAGTGTCCAGCAGGCCGATAACCACGACGCGCTCGCGCACCGATTCGACGCGGATGGCGATCTCCTCAGCCCCAAGGCCCTCCCCCGCCAGGCTCAACGCGTACTCGACCAAGATGCGCTCGCTCACCGTAACCTGACCGGAGTCGACCACGTGCACAGGACACGACGCCTCGGAGGCCGCCATGCAGGCACTCTGATACGTGCCCGAGAGCTTTGACGAGAGCGTGATAATCAGCGGCTCGAACCCATCTTGCTGCGCGCGCTCGATCGCCTGCGCAAAGGCATAGGGGTTCACCTGGCCGGTCTTGGGCAGTTCATCGCCCTCAACCAGCAGCTCGTAGAAATGCTCATGCGAAAGGTCCACGCCGTCTGCGTAGACGGTCGAGCCAAACGTGATGGAAAGAGGCAGGACGTCGAGTTGCGGGTTATCCGCGCCCACGATGTCGCAGCCGGAATCGGTAATGATACGTACAGCCATGCGGCGATGCCTTCCTGTTTGGAGGGGTCTACCCATCGTCACGCGAAATTGCGCGCAAACGTCCCAGCACGGCGCGAAGCGACGTATACATCTGTTCGCGCTCCTCGTCGCTCTGGGCGGCATACACCTCGTCGAGCACGCGGTTGATGGCGATATCGGCGCCCCGCGCGCTCTTGCGACCGCGCTCGGTAAGCACCACGGCGGCGCGATAGCGCGTCGTGGCGCCCTCCTCCGTCTGAACCTCCACGAAGCCCTCGCGTTCCATGCGCGAGAGCGTGCGCGAGACAGCCGCGCGCGTGACGTCAGCAGCACGCGCAAGCTCGGCACCGGTCATGCCCTGCGGATGTTTGCCCAGGTAGTACAGGCACATGATGTCGGCACCGGTGAGCCCCAGCTTGGCGCTCTCCACGCTCTTGATGCGCGTGACTTCTTTACTGATGGCCGCGATGAGCCCGGTAAAGTCCTCGAAGCGCGCCTCGTCTCGAGATGCCGTATCCATGTGTCCCTCCCCTTGTTCGAATTGACAGCTCACCATTGTAGGGTCAAGTGTTAACAGGTCAACAATACCCACAGCAGGCACATAATCTAGGCGCGCGGACCGGCGTTGCGGATGGAATCCGGCAGATGCGGATAACGCTTCTCGAAGTTCTCGCAGAACATGGCCGCCAGCTCATGCGCGGAAGAATCGTAGAGCGACGCGCTCTTCCAGTACGTACGCGGCACGAGGATTGCGTCGGGCACGCCGTGGCACGTCACCGGAATATCGACATTGAAGATCTCGTCATGGATGAAATCGGCCTCCTCGATCGTACCGTCAAGGGCGCGCGCCACCAAAGCGCGCGTGTAGGCAAGCTCGATACGATGGCCGTGATCGAAATCTCCACCGATCCATCCCGTATTGACCAAGTAGACGCGTGTGTCGCTGCGGCGCAGGCGCTCGCCGAGCATATCGGCATAGACCAGCGGGTCAAGCGGCATAAAGGGCTCGCCGAACAACGCCGAGAACGTAGGTTGCGGCCGGGTGATGCCCTGCTCCGTTCCGGGCGTCTTGGAGGTGAAGCCGGTCACGAAGTGATACATCGCGCCCTCGGTGGTAAGGCGCGAAATGGGCGGCAGAACGCCAAAAGCATCGCAGGTGAGGAAGAGCACAACATTGGGGTTGGGGCTCACGCCGCGCGTCCAAGCGTTGGCGATGTGCTCGATGGGATAGGCCACGCGCGTGTTAGCGGTAATGGAGAGGTCCTTGTAATCGGGATCGCGATTCTCGTCGAGCACGACGTTTTCGGCCATGGCGCCAAAACGAATCGCCTGGTAAATCTCGGGCTGGCTGTACTCGTCCATGCCGTCGCATTTGGCATAACAGCCTCCCTCGACATCGAAGATGCCCACATTGCTCCAGCCGTGCTCATCGTCGCCGATCAAAAGTCGCGTGGGATTGGCCGAGAGCGTGGTCTTGCCCGTGCCCGAAAGGCCAAAGAATACGGCCGTGGCATGGCTGATAGGATCCATGCTCGCCGAGCAATGCATGGGAAGGACATTGTCCTCAAGCGGCAACAGGTAGTTCATCACCGAGAAGATGCTCTTCTTGATCTCGCCCGAAAAACCGGTGCCGGCGATAACGATCATGCGCTCGGTAAAGTTGATGAGAACGGCGGCCTTGGAGCGCACACCGTCGCGCCTGGGATCGCATTCGTAGCCTGGCGCCACCATTACGCGGAAGTCCGGCTCCTCGAAGTTCACGTGCTCGCGCACGCGTGGGCGCACGAGCATCTGCTTGATGAAGAGCGCCTGGCTCGCGCGCTCGCACGCCACAAAGAACGTGCGCGCGTAGTTGCGGTCGGCGCCGGCAAGACCGCAGGTGATGAACAGATCGCGCTGAGCAAGATAGGTCGCCACACCGTCACGCACGCGCTCATAGACATCCTGGGAGATAGGCACGTTTGTTTGCCCCCAGGCGATTCTATCGTGGACCTCGGGCGTATCGACGATAAAGCGGTCCTTGGGTGAACGGCCCGTGTAGGCACCGGTTTTGACAACGAGGGCACCGTTTGACGCCAGTTCGCCCTCGTCACGGCGAATGGCATGCTCTACCAAGGAGGCTACCGGAAGGTCAACATAGCGAGCAGGCTCGGCGCCGGCCGCAGCCTCCTCGGTTATGCCGCACGCGGCCAAAACCTGATCAAGCGCTGCCTTCTTCATCTAAATCACCCTCTCTGTATCGCGCGCGAGGCGCGTTATTGCTTAAAGCACTTTATTCGGTGTACTCCAAGTGGGGGAAGGCTTATGGCACATCTCGGTGAGGCGCCCGCGTCGCTAGGCGAGCGCACCGAGCATACCTTGAACGACAGGGCGCCCCGCAAGCATGCGAGATTTCGAACGGCATTCGGCATGAAAAAAGACCCGCCTCGAGACGTTCGAAAACGAATCGAGGCGGGTCCGTAAATAACGAGGGAAACCGCGGTACAGCCTAGAGCACCAGCCCCGCGCCGCCCAGCGCGATGATGCTCATGACCACGAGAAACGCGATGCCATAGGGAATGATCGCACGCATGAGCTCGGCATCCTTGCCCACCACGCGCACCGAGGCAAGACCGATGGCGAGGGACTGCGGCGAAAGCATCTTGCCCGCCGAGACACCCAGCATGTTGAGGGCGACCATCCAGTACGGATCGGTACCCAAAGCGTCCGCTGCCTGCTTTTGCACCGGACCGAACAGCATTGCCGAAGACGTGCCGGAACCCGTGACGAACGTGCCCACAGCGCCGATCCACGGGGCGATGAGCGGATACGCCGCACCCGCGACGCCGATGCAGAAGGCGGAGATGGACGAGATCATGCCCGAGTAGCCCATCACCTTGGCGCATCCAAGGACGGAAAGCATAGTAATGACCGTCGGCATCATCTGCTTAACGGTGGCGCCCAGAACCTCAAGCATCTGCGCGGGGCGAGCACCCTGGATAAAGCCGCCCACGATGGCCGCGAGGAAAATCCAGATGCCCGGGGTGTTGACCCACATAAAGGAGAGCGTGCCCGGGTTCTTGCCGCTAAAGACCTGAACGCTCGAGGAAAGCGGAGCCAGCGCGGAGTTCACGAACGGCACGAGTTTGGAGGTGCCCATAAGCAGGATGAAGATGAGGATGAAGCAAGACCATGCGCGAAGGGCGCCGCCCAGCGTAAGTGCCTCGTGCGGCTCCACGGCAACGTGGAAGCGCTCGTCGAGCTTACCGGAGTGCTCGGCACGCATGGCGAGCAGAGCCGTGGCGGCAAGTGCGCAGATGGAACCCACGACGACGGAGAGCTCCGGACCCACAAAGGCGGCAACCGCCATGGTGGGAAGCGTGAAAGCCAGACCAGAGACGAGGGTGGGAACAACAACGCCGCGCAGGCGATCGGCGATGCTCGCGCCCTCGACCTTGCCCGCAACGAGCACAATCAAAAACGGAGCGACGATATAAAACGGGGCAAGCTGCACCATCTGCACAAAGGCAAGATGAGCCGAGTCGAGGCCCACAAGGCCCGCCAAGGAAACGGTGGGGATGCCGATGGAGCCGTACGGCGTGGGCACGCCGTTGGCAAGCAGGCACAACAGCACGGCGGGGATGGGGGCAAAACCCAGGCCCGCAAGCATGCTCGCGGGGATCGCGACGGCGGTGCCGAAGCCCGCCATGCCCTCCATGAAGCCGCCAAAGCACCAAGCGATGAGCAGCGCGAGCAGACGGCGGTCGCTCGAAATAGAGGTGATCATGCCGCCGATGACGTCCATGGCACCCGTCTTCACGCACAGGTTATAGGTAAAAACCGCGGCGATGATAACGAGAACGATGGGCCACAGGGCCATGAGAAAGCCCTCGAGACTCGCGGTGGCAACTTGATCGGCGGGAAGCTTCCACACCCCCAGCGCCAGCACGCACGAAAGGACAAACGATCCAATCGCCGCCTTCCAGGCTGGCCACTTAAACACAAGCAGGACGACGACGAGCCACAGAATCGGCACGAGCGCAAGCACAAAGGCTACGGCATCCATAGGTAAAAACTCCCTAACGATCTTGTTCCGGCGCTATGCCAGCTGTCAGATTCGGCACAAAAGGATACCGAAATTTTTTCGATAGCTCATCGAAATTATGCTGAGAAACAGAGTTGACACGTTTGAAGCGCTATAATCGACCCAACAAACACAAGGGAGGTCTCGAGCGTGGCACTCCGCCCGAAGCAAAACGAACGGCAAACGAACCACAAAGCATCGAGCGGCAGACGCATCGCCGCACGGCCGGGCGCCGCAGGCGCCGGCAACAGGCAGCACCGACGCAACCGCCCGCCCTCCCCTCTCGCACGCCTCGTCAACCAATGGTGGAACCGTCTGATCGGTGCCGTCTACGAGGGGTCTCTTTCCGAACAAGAAGCAGAATACGAATCCGGATCCACCGGGCGCGATTACATCTGGAACACCGTGGGCACGAGCATCTGGGGCATGGTCTTCCCACTGCTCACCATCGTGTGCACCCAGCTTGTTGGTGCCGAGCGGGCGGGCATGTTCTCCATGGCCTTTGTGGCGGGCACGCTGCTGATGATTCTTTCGAACTTTGGCGTGCGCACCTTCCAGGTGTCCGACATCGACGAGGCCACCTCGTTTTCCTCCTATCAGCTCAACCGCTGGCTCACGTCGCTTCTCGCACTCCTCATCGGCATCGGCTATTGCATGCTGCGCGGCTACGACGCGGCGATGTTCACGCTCTCCATGGGCATCTACGTGTACAAAATCGTCGACGGCATGGCCGACATCTACGAGGGACGCTTGCAGCAGGCAGACAAGCTCTACCTGGCGGGCATGAGCCAGGCGCTGCGCTCGGTAGCCGTGGTCGCGGTCTTCAGCGTGATGCTCTTCATCACGCGCAGCCTGCCCGTGGCCTGTGTTGCCGCAGGCGTGGTGGCCGTGCTCTCCCTTGTTTTCATGACGTTCCCGCTGTCACTGCTCGAGACGGAGAAATCCGGCCCATGGCGTATGCGCGAGGTGGGCGGGCTCTTTCGCCAGTGCTTCCCGCTCTTCTCGACGCTCTTCCTGTTCAACCTTATTGAGAGCTGCCCCAAGTTCGCCATGGAAAGCATGATGGGCTACGACGCGCAGCTCTACTTCAGTGCGCTGTTCTTCCCCGCACAGGCGATTTTGCTCGCCGTGGGCTTTGTGTACAAGCCGCAGCTCCTGCGCCTGGCAAACATCTGGTCGAACCCACGCAGGCGTCGCCGTTTTGACCTCATCATGCTTACCGTGATGGCCGTTGTGGTGGTACTCACGCTCGCCGTTATCGCCTTCATGGGTTGGATCGGCATCGACATCATGAGCTTCATGTACGGCATCGACTTTACCGAGTACCGTATGCTCGCGTTTCTCATGGTGGCCGCCGGCGGCCTTACTGCGGCAATCGACTTTTTGTACCAGATCATCACCGTGCTGCGCCACCAGGACCTGGCAACCAAGCCCTATCTCATCTCGTTTGGTGCTGCCATCGTGCTCTCAATCGTGCTCGTGCACTTCTTTGGCCTGCTGGGCGCCGTGCTGAGCTACCTTCTGGTGATGGCACTGCTGCTTGTTTTGCTCACGATGCAGTACGTGCGCATTCGCGGAATCATCTCGCGCACCACGGGCGATCCGTTTGCCCGCAGGCCGCACTGCAAGTAGTTGGGCACGCGGCCCGGGTTATTCCCCTTCGGCAATCGCGCCGTACCACACGTGACGATCGTCAAGGCGCATCACGCCCACGCGGCCCTCAGGCGCGCCCGCCGCGGCGGAGCAGTCGATGGCGATATGGTCGGCCACACCGCCGGTATCGAACGTGGGACCCACCTCGAGCATGCAGCCCTGGCCCTCCTCGTTGCGACCCGTACCGCACATGTTTTGGGCATAGCGCCACAGCAAGATGGAAGGCGTGTGGCCTGCAATCACCACCGGACCGCGGCCATCGGGGCCCACAAGTCCCGTGGGCACGCCCCAAAAGGCGTCGCGAACCCACAGCAAATCTTCCTCGTCCTGTGCCGCCAGGGCCTGGCGCAGCACGTCGAGAGGAACATCCGCATAGCCGTCCTTGCCGGTATAGCCCGCACCCGCAAGCCAGCAGGCAAAGGCGGTGGGCTCAATGCCGGCGTGTGCAAGCAAGTACGACCTGCCCCCTACTTCGATCGCATCGGATAGCGGCAGCTCACGAATCCACTCGATAATCGAACGGTACTCTGCAATAGGCAGAGCGTCGAACTGGGCCGAGGTGACATAGCCGCCGTTTCGCTCCCAGGTAAAGACATCCATCTGGTTTCCGCGCTCGATGGTGTTGAGCATCAGGCGCTCGTGGTTGCCCATCAGCACGTGGACGTTGGGCAGGCTCCGCACCAAGTTGATGACGCCTACCGGCTCCGGGCCGCGGTCAATCATATCGCCCAACACATACACCGTGTCGTCCGCGCCGGGAGCAGCTTGCTCGAGCGCTTGGTCGAGGGCGCGCAGATGCCCGTGGGCATCGGATGTGATATACGTCGCCATACGGGGCACCATCCTTAAACGTCAACTTGAACGTTATTGTATACGCATAGGAGCAGGTTGACAAAGTTTGAGGATTATCCAGTTGAGAGTTCGTGAACGGTTGCCCTAGATAGATGGGCAGGCGGTTTTCAAGCGACCATCTGGGTAGGATTAAAAGCGTTGGACCGCATTGCCCTGGCAGCGAACCTGCCGCATCGCCCGAAAGACGAGACCGCATGAACATGATCCTGCTCTTTGTAGGCGCCGTTATCATCGCCTGCATCCTGCTCAAGCCCATCGCAGCCAAGCTCCCCTTCCCCACGCTGCTTATCTTTATCGCCCTCGGCATGTTCTTGGGAAGCGGTGGCCCGCTGCATATCAATTTCAACGACTTCAAGGCAACCGAGAGTGCCTGTACCGCAGCCCTCATCTTCATCATGTTCTACGGCGGCTTTAACACCAATATCGAGCGCGCACGCCCCGTAGCCGTACCCGCCATCTTGCTCTCCACCGCGGGCGTGGTGATCACCGCCGGCCTCACCGCGGTGTTCGCCCATTTTGTCCTGCGCTTTGACTGGCCGCTGGCACTGCTTTTGGGCTCCGTCATCTCGTCCACCGACGCCGCAAGCGTTTTCTCCGTCCTGCGCGAGCATCGGCTTTCGCTCAAGGGCGGCACCGACTCGCTGCTAGAAGTCGAGTCTGGCTCCAACGACCCGCTCGCCTACATGCTCACCGCCGTGTTCAGCGCCCTGGCATTGGGCGAAGCCGTTAACCTGCCTTTGCTCATCGCGCAGCAGATCATCTTTGGCGCCGCGTTTGGCCTGGCGTTTGGCTGGGTCGGCATGAAGCTCGCCTGTCGCATGAACCTCGAGTCTCAAAGCGAGACCATCGTGCTCATCGCCATCGTGTTGCTCTCGTTTGCGGTGCCCAGCCAGCTGGGCGGCAACGGATTTCTCTCCGTTTACCTGGCGGGTATCGTGCTGGGAGCCTCGGACATCCCCTCCAAGCGCGAGATGGTGCATGTCTTTGACGTGCTCACCGAGATGGCAGAGATGGCGATCTTCTTTTTGATCGGCCTTTTGGTAACCCCCGCCCGCCTGCCAGAAGCCATCCTGCCGGCGCTGGGGCTCGTGCTCTTCATGCTCTTTATCGGCAGGCCGGTGGCGGTATGCGCGATCATGCCCCCGCGCCGGAGAAGACTGGGGCAGATCGGACTGGTGTCCTGGGCGGGCCTGCGCGGCGCCGCCTCGGTGGTCTTTGCGCTGTTCACCGTGGTGTCTGGCGTACCGGGCAGCCGCGACCTTTTTGACCTGGTGTTTATGGTCGCCATCATCTCGATCGTGATGCAGGGCTCGCTTTTGCCGGCTGTGGCCAAGCGCCTGAAGATGATCGACGAGACGGGCGATGTGGGCCGCACCTTCAACGACTACCAGGAGGAAACCGACCTCTCGTTTATCAAGCTCAAGGTGGACGCCGGGCACTCCTTTGTCGGACGCAGCCTGGCCCAGATCGGCGAGGCGGCGAGCATGCTGGTCGTTTTGATACTGAGGCACGGCGCCGAGCCCGTTATCCCCAACGGCGATACCGTGATCGAGGTGGGCGACCTGCTTGTGCTTGCCGCTCCCACATTTGAAGAACGCGCCGGGGTCTCGCTACGCGAGCATCACATTGGCAAGCATCATCACTGGGCGGGATGCGCCCTGCACGAGCTGCCGCACGGGGGACGTCGCTTTATCGTCGTGCTGCTCAAGCGCGAGGGCGAGACGATCATTCCCAACGGCGATACGCAATTGCTGCCGGGAGACGACGTAGTCATAGCCACTCTGGGATAGAAAAACGGGGCCGCGGGCGATGGATTTTCGCCCGCGGCCCCGCCGCGTTAGCGCACCTGTATGCCCAATTCCTGCGCGATGCGCAAAAGTTCTTCGGGGTCCGCGCGCTCGATGCGCGCAAGGTCGATAAGCGCCGGCCTCATCCCCGCAGCGAACGCCGTGCCGCAGTACTCCATCAAAAAGGCCCGCAAGCCCTCGAAGTCAAGGTTGTCGTCGTCGGTGTATGGCATGGCTGGGAGGCCTCCTTCTGTTGGGCGGCATTGGCTTCCATTCTAATCCTTGGCCGTTCGGACCTACAGGAGTCGGATATAGATATCGCATAGGTTGCGCCGTGTCGCCACTGCGACACGGCGCCGCATGTTCACACGGGCACGTAGGGCTGGGCATGGAAGCCAAACGGCAAGAATCGCAGGGAACTCCGCCAGAAAGCCAAACTCCCTGCTAAATTGACGAACATATGTTTGGTGTTTATAATAATTGCTTGAATAGACGCCCCGTCTCGTGGTATAAATGGGTTGCGTTCCTTTATGGAGGGCAGTCAAGGGCCGGGGGATCCCCCCGGCATTTTTGTTTTTAGGGAGACTGCATCGTGAAGGAGCTTTCCGTTTTCGTCGATGAATCCGGCAACTACGGAGGGCGCAGTGCTAAATACTATTTGATAACGCTTGTTTTCCACAATCAATCAGCATCTATCGTCGAACCCATCGAACATTACGAGTATGCACTTAGAACACGTGGACTTCCGGATATCCCACTCCATATGAACCCCCTAATGCACGGCAATGAATCATACAAGGCCATGGACACTCGCATGCGAAGTCGACTTCTTGCAGGCTTTGCCTCGTTTGCGAACAAATGCCCCATTACATATGCAACGTTCAGCTACCAGAGAGACAGATTCACCAACGACGAAACCATGTTCGCAAGGATGCGGCGTGATTTGGTTCTCTTTTTATTCGATACGCTGCAGTCTTTTCAAGAATACGACGCTGTCAAGATTTATTACGACGATGGACAAAACGAAGTAACCAACGTCCTCCACGCGGCGTTCGGATACGTTCTTGGGACTCAGGCGGTCATTTATAAAGAATGTGACCCAAGGCACTTCAGACTCCAGCAAATTGCAGACTATATCTGTGAAATCGAATTAGCGAGGATTAAATACGAAAAATCTGAGCAATCGAAGACCGAGCAGATCTTCTTTGGAAGCTACCGAGATTTCAAAAAGAACCACCTTAGAAAAATCCGAACCAAACGTATCCGGTAGACCGGAGTTGCAATTTAGGTTATAAAGAAATCGGTACCCTCGAATAGAGGGACCTCCAAGAGCCGAGGGATGTCCCCCGGCATTTTTATGCGCGGACCCCGAGGGCACACGTGAAGGAGCTCTCGTCCGTTATCAACGAACTCAACAAGCGCGCCGCATTAAAAGCGCCCGAAGCAAAATGCTCGCGCAGCAACCTCCATGTAACAGAATCGTAAACCATAGAGAAATACTCGGATTAGCATGCTAAAGTGGCCGTACCTCAAAGTCTGTTTTTGGAGATTTGTTTTATGGCCCGCGTGCACAACTTCTCGGCCGGCCCCGCCGCGCTTCCCGAGAGCGTCTTGGCGCAGATTGCAAACGAGATGCTCGATTACCAGGGTTGCGGCATGTCCGTCTTGGAAATGAGCCACCGGTCGAGTATGTACCAGCAGATCATCGACGACGCCGAGGCCACGCTTCGCCGCCTGCTCGATATTCCGCAAAACTACCGAGTAATCTTCCTGCAGGGCGGTGCCACGCTGCAGTTTGCGGGCATTCCCATGAACTTCATGCGCACCGGCCGCGCCGGCTACCTTGTCACGGGCAACTTCGCCAAGAAGGCTTGGAAAGAAGCCGCGAAGTACGGTGATGCCGTCAACCTTGCCTCCAGCGAGGACACCGATTTCGACCGCATCCCTGCACTCGTTCCCGTGCGCGATCGTGCAGCCGCAGGCGACCTCGATTACGTCTACATCTGTCAGAACAACACCATCTTTGGCACCATGTTCCACGAGCTGCCCGAGTGCGGCGACGCTCCCCTCTTTGCCGATGTCTCGAGCTGCTTCCTTTCGCAGCCGCTCGATATCTCACGCTACGGCCTGGTCTATGCGGGCGCGCAGAAAAACGCCGGCGCCGCAGGCGTCACGGTGATCATCGTGCGCGACGACCTGCTGGAGGACGGCCCCGTCTTTGCGCAGACGCCTCAGTACATGGACCTGTGCCTGCAGGCTCAAAAGGGTTCTATGCTCAACACGCCCAACACCTTTGGCATCTATGTGTGCGGCAAGGTCTTCCGCTGGGTGGAAGAGACCGGCGGCCTCAAGGCCATGGCGCAGCGCAACTGGGCAAAGGCAAACCTGCTTTACGATTTGCTCGACAATAGCCAACTCTTCCGCGGCACGGCGCAAAAGGACAGCCGTTCCATCGCCAACGTCACGTTCCGCACCGATTCCGACGAGCTCAACGCGCAGTTCGTTGCCGGTGCGCACGAGCGCGGCATCGAGAATATCAAGGGACATCGCCTGGTGGGCGGCATGCGCGCAAGCGTCTACAACGCCGTGACCATGGAGGACGTCGAGGCGCTTGCCGCCTATATGCACGAGTTCGAAGCCGAGCACGCACCGTCTCCGCGATCTCTGTAGCCTGCGATAACGCGGGCCCATCTCAGCTGTATCACCATTGCCGCCACGCGCGGTATTTCTCACAAGGAGACTTACATGCGTAAAATCAAAATCATCGACGACATCACCAAAGACGGCACGGTCGAATTTGGCAACGGCTACGAGTTTGTCGACAAGACCGAGGACGCCGACGCCATCCTCATGCGCTCAACCGACCTGCACGGCTACGAGCTGCCCGAGGGCATCCGCGCCATCGCCCGCTGCGGTGCCGGCGTGAATAATATCCCCATCGAGGAGTACGCCAAGCGCGGCGTCGTGGTGTTCAACTCACCTGGTGCCAACGCCAACGCCGTGAAAGAGATCGTGCTTGCCGCGCTCATCCTTTCCAGCCGCGGCGTGGTGCAGTCCATGCAGTGGGTGCGCGACAACGCCGAGGACCCCAACATCCTGGTCAATGCCGAGAAGGCCAAGAAGGCTTTCGTGGGCCGCGAGCTCAAGGGCAAGCGTATCGGCGTGATTGGCCTGGGCAACGTGGGCTCCAAGGTGGCCAACGCCTGCGTGGATCTGGGCATGGACGTATACGGCTACGACCCGTTCATCTCCGTCGAGCATGCATGGGCGCTCTCCCAAAGCGTTCAGCGCGTGGGCACCCTCGAGGACCTTTGCCGCGGCTGCGACTACCTGACGGTCCACGTGCCCAGCAAGGCCGATACCATCGGCATGATCTCGACCGAGCAGCTTGACCTGCTGGCCCCCGGCGCCGTGCTCATCAATTACGCGCGCGAGACCATCATCGACGAGGACGCCGTCGACGCCGCCCTACGCGAGGGCAAGCTCTCCTGGTTCTCCTGCGACTTCGCCACGCCCAAGACGGTCAAGATGTCCAACACGTTTATCACCACGCACTCGGGCGCTGGCACCGGCGAGGCCGAGGCCAACTGCGCCGACATGGCCATCTCCGAGCTCAAGGACTACCTGGAGAACGGCAACATCGTCCACTCCGTAAACTACCCCGCCTGCAGCATGGGCAAGGCGCGCGCCGCAAGCCGCATTGCCTGCCTGCACGCCAACGTGCCCAACATGATCGGCCAGATCACGGCCATCCTCGCCAAGGACAACGCCAACGTGCAGCGCATGGTCAACGAAAGCGCGGGCGAGAACGCCTACACCATGTTCGACACCGACGAGCACCTGGACGCCACGACCATCGAGGCCCTGAAGCAGATTCCCGCGATCTACCGCGTACGCGTGATCAAGTAGCGCCGCTGGCAGTGCCGCCGCGAGGTCTTGCTGCTTTTGCAGCCGCGGCATAACATGGACAACGCAAGCCGCCCCGCGCGTTCTTTTGAACCTGCGGGGCGGCTTTTTGCTGGCAATCGGCGGTTATGTCGTGGCCGCGAACGGTCGTTTTAGGGCCGTGAATGGCAAGATGTGACAGATTAAACCTGTCGACTTTTTGTCACATGGTTGATGGAATGAAAGATGCAGGCCAGGGGCTATGAGGCTCCTGACCCGCATCTTTAGGGAATGTGACAAAATAAACCTGACGACTTGGTGTCACGCTAGAGGGAGAGGCGGGTGGCTACCTCGGCGGCGCAGGCCATGGCGTCGGCGATGGCGTTGACTACAAGGGAGCTGCCGGTGTGGGCGTCGCCAGCTACGTAGACGGGGGTGGTCGCATCGGCGGTGCGGCGCGCCTGGTGCGCCGCGGGCTCGGTCACGGGCAGGGGGCGCCCCTCGGCGGCCATCTCGACGTTAAAAGCATCGAAGACATCGTGCTCGGGGCCGGTAAAGCCGCAGGCGATGAGCACGAGCTGAGCGGGGTACTCGCGCTCGGTATCGTCCAGACGTTCGGGCTTGCCGTGGCTCCAGTCCAGGTCGACCACACGCAGGGCACGCGCAGCGGCCGCCTCGTCAAGCTCGACTTCAAGCGTATCGATCGCCCATTCGCGCATCTCGCCGCCCATAAGAGCGATGGCTTCCTGCTGGCCGTAATCGGTCTTCTTGACGTTGGGCCACTCGGGCCACGCGTTGTTGGGAAGCGGCTTATCGGGCGCTGCGGGCAAAAACTCAAACTGGCGAACGCTCTTGGCACCCTGACGCACAGCCGTGCCCACGCAGTCGTTACCCGTGTCGCCACCGCCGATGACGATGACGTCGAGGTCCTTGGCGCTGATGGCGGGCTCTCCCCCATCGAGAACTGCCTTGGTGGACGCCGTGAGGTAATCGACCGCATAGACAACGCCAGGCGCATCGATGTTCTGGGCACCGAGGCCACGCGCCGCGCGGGCACCTGCAGCGACGACCACAGCGTCGCTCGCCTCAAGAAGCTCCTCTGCCACCGCAGGATCGGCGGCGTCGGTATCGCAGGCAAACTCGATACCCAGCCCTTCCATAAGGTCGCAACGGCGCGTCACGATATCCTTCTCGAGCTTCATGTTGGGAATGCCGTACATGAGCAGGCCGCCGGGACGGTCATCACGCTCGACCACACGCACGCGAGCACCGCGGCGCGCAAGCTCCCATGCCGCTGCCAGGCCGGCAGGACCGGAGCCGACCACGGACACGAGTGGGGCATCCTCGCCCGCAGGCTCAAAGCGGCGAGGACCGCCCGTTGCCCACTCATGGTCGGAGATGGCACGCTCGTTATCGTGAATGGTCGTGGGCTCGCCGTCCACCGAGCCCAGGTTGCAGGCAGCCTCGCACAGAGCCGGGCACACACGGCTCGTGAACTCGGGCAACGGGCTTGTAAGCGCCAGACGCTCGGCAGCCTCTTCCCAGCGGCCGCGGTACACCAGCTCATTCCACTCGGGGATCAGGTTATGCAGCGGGCAGCCCGAAGGGCGCGCCTTGCCAAACGAGGCTCCCATCTGGCAAAATGCGACGCCGCACATCATGCAGCGGCTCGCTTGGATGCGACGCGCATCGTCATCCAGCTCAACATACAGCTCATCGAAATCGCGCACGCGCTCGTCCACCGGACGCAGCGCATGGGTCGCGCGATCGTGCTCAAGAAACGCTCCTGGCTTACCCATAACTAGCGTCCCTCCTTCTGATTCATAGCGCGTGCGGGGCATGCAGCGGGCGCGGGTGCCGCGGCACCGCGCGTGACGATCTCGAATGCAAGCTCCTCGGCCCGAGCATGGGTCTTGCCCGCACGCTCGGCGTCCGCCACGATCTGCAAAACGCGCTCGTACTCGGTGGGGATTACCTTCACAAAGTGGCGCGAAAGGGCTGCGAAGCGATACAGCAGTTTGATGCCGCGCGGGCTCGCCGTATAGCGCACATGCTCTTCGATCAGCGAACGAATCTGCTCAAGCTCGGCATCGGTCGGGGCTTTGAGCTCAACGCTCTCCTGGTTGCAGCGGGAAGCAAGTGTGCCGTACTCGTCGAAGACGTAGGCCACGCCACCGGTCATGCCGGCGGCGAAGTTCTGGCCAACCTCGCCAAGTACCAGGACGCATCCGCCCGTCATGTACTCGCAGCCATGGTTACCGCAGCCCTCAACCACCACGGTGGCACCGGAGTTGCGCACGGCAAAGCGCTGGGCGGCAAGGCCGTTGATAAAGCCGCGACCAGAGGTAGCGCCAAAGAAGGCGACGTTGCCCACGATGATGTTCTCGTCGAACTTATAGGTCGCGCTCTCGTTGGGATGCACCGAGACGATGCCGCCCGAAAGCCCCTTGCCAAAGTAGTCGTTGGCGTCGCCGCGCACGTTGAGTGTGATGCCCGCAGGCAAAAACGCGCCAAAGCTCTGGCCGGCAGAGCCGTCGCAATCGATGGTGATGGAACCCTCCGGCAGACCCTCGGGATGCACACGCGTCACCTCGCTACCCAGGATGGTACCCACGCAGCGGTTGACGTTGGCGATATCGGCACGGAAGTGCACCGGACGCAGATGGCGACGGGCATCGGCCGTAAGCGGCACGAAGAGCGTGGAGTCGAGCGCGCGCTCAAGACCGGAATCGGCAGCCATCTCGGGCAGGTAGTGTTTGCCGTCGGCGCCCTCGATGTGCGCGCCGAAGGTGCACTCGCCGGGCGCGAGCAGCGCAGAAAGATCCAGCAGGTTGGCCTTCCAGTTGCCCTCGACCTCAACCTGTTGCAGGCACTCGGGGTGGCCCACCATCTCCTCGACGGTACGGAAGCCCAGGCGAGCCATGACCTCGCGCATCTGCTCGGCCACGAACAGCATGAAGTTCTCGACGTACTCGGGCTTGCCACGGAAGCCGCCGCGCAGACGGCAGTTTTGCGTGGCGATGCCCGCGGGGCAGGTGTCCTGCTGGCAGTCGCGCTGCATAAGGCAGCCCATGGTGATGAGCGGCATGGTGGCGAAGCCGAACTCCTCGGCTCCCAGCAGGCACGCCACGACGACGTCGGTGCCGTCCATGAGCTTGCCGTCGGCCTCGAGCACCACGCGGGAGCGCAGTCCGTTTTGCAGCAGGGTCTGCTGAGCCTCAGCAAGACCGAGCTCGAGCGGCAGACCGGCATGCCAGATAGAATCGCGCGGAGCGGCGCCCGTGCCGCCGTTATGGCCAGAGATCAAGATCTTGTTAGCAGCACCCTTGGCCACGCCTGTGGCGATGGTGCCAACGCCCGCTTCGGAGCAGAGCTTGACCGACACGCGGGCGCCCGGATTGGCGTTCTTAAGGTCGAAGATGAGCTCGGCCAGGTCCTCGATGGAGTAGATGTCGTGGTGAGGCGGAGGCGAGATGAGGCCGATGCCGGGCGTGGACTGACGCACCTCGGCAATCCAGGGGTACACCTTCTTGCCAGGCAGGTGGCCGCCTTCACCGGGCTTGGCGCCTTGAGCCATCTTGATCTGAATCTCGATAGCCGAGCACAGGTAGCGACTCGTCACGCCAAAGCGCGCCGAAGCGATCTGCTTGATGGCGGAGTTCTTGGAGTCACCGTTGGGCAGCGGCGTCTCGCGACGCGGATCCTCGCCGCCCTCACCGGAGTTGGAGCGACCATGCAGGCGGTTCATGGCAATAGCCATGCACTCGTGTGCCTCCTGGCTGATGGAGCCGTAGCTCATGGCGCCGGTGTTAAAGCGGCGCACGATGTCGCGTGCGCTCTCCACCTCGTCAAGCGCCACCGGCGTACGACCGGACGCGTCGAAGTCGAGCAAGTCGCGCAAGCGAACGGCGCGGCCGGCACGGTGCACGTGGGCGCTGTACTCCTGGAACAGGTCGTCATCGCCCTGTTGGCAGGCACGCTGCAGCAGGTAGATGGTCTGCGGGTCGATAAGGTGATCCTCGCCCACCACGGGACGCCACTTGGTAAGGCCAAGGGTAGGCAGCTGGTCGGGAGCAGCGGTCTTCAGGATGGCGAGCGCGTCGTCATAGCGCTTGTTCTCCTCGCGCTCGACGTCGGCAACGCCCATGCCACCCACGCGCGAAACGGTACCGGCAAAATAGCGGTCGATAAACTCGTCATCAAAGCCCACGGCCTCGAAGATCTGCGCAGAGTGATAGCTCTGCACCGTGGAGATGCCCATCTTGGACATGATGGAGACGATGCCCGCCGTCACGGCGCGGTTGTAGTTGGCGATGCCTTCCTCGGCAGAGACGTCCAGGTCGCCGCGCGCAGCGAGGTCGCGAATGCAATCATGCGCCATATAGGGGTAGATGCCGCTTGCGGAGTAGCCCACAAGAGTCGCGAAATCGTGGGCGCACAGGGCGTCGCCCGTCTCGACAACCAGGTCGGCAAAGGTGCGCACGCCGGCACGGATCAGGTGATTGTGCACGGCACCCGTGGCCAGAAGCGACGGGATGGGCACCTCGCCCGCAGCGGCGCGGTCGGAAAGCACCACGATGTTCACGCCATCGCGCACGGCGGCCTCGACGTCTTGCGCCAGCTTATCGAGGGCACGGGCCAGAGCGCCGGGAGCGTCGTCGCGTTTGTAGACCGCACGGAAGCGCGCCGTCTTGAAGCCCACGCGATCGATGGCGCAGATGGCCTCGAACTGCTTTTTGTCCAGCAACGGACGCGGCAGGCGCACCAGCTGGCAGGCGGCACGGGAATCTTCGAGCAAGTTGCCGTGATTTCCCAGGTACAGCTTGGTAGAGGTCACGAAGCTCTCGCGCAGTGCGTCGATCGGCGGGTTCGTGACCTGCGCGAACAGCTGGTAGAAGTAATCGAAGAACGAGCGGTTCTTCTTGGAGAGCACGGCGAGCGGAGCATCGATGCCCATGGAGGCCAGGGGCACCTTACCCCCCTGCGCCATGGGACGTACGGCCTCGTCGACGTCGTCCCAGTGGTAGCCCAAGCGAGCCATGCGCACGACCTCGGGAACATCGGCGTCCTCACGCGGAGCCTCGGTCTTGGCGGCATCGAGGTCGTCGACATCGAGCGTCTCGTCCGCAATCCAATCGCGATAGGGCTTTTGCATGGCGAAGGCACGACGAATCTCGTCGTTGTACTTCACGCGGCCCTGCGCAAAATCGACCTCGAGCATCTCGCCCGGGCCCAGGCAGCCGGCGGTAAGCACGTTTGCCGGATCGATCTCGATGGTGCCCACCTCAGAGGAGAGCAGGAAGCGGTCGTCGCGCGTCACATAGTAGCGAGCCGGGCGCAGGCCGTTGCGGTCGAGGGCGGCGCCCAGGGTGCGGCCATCGGTAAAGGCGATCGCGGCAGGACCGTCCCAGGGCTCCATGAGCATGGACTGGTAGGCGTCGTAGGCGCGACGCTCCTCGGAAAGATTCGTGTTGTGATCCCACGGCTCGGGCAGCAACATAGACGCCGCGCGTGTCATAGAGCGCCCGTTCATGACCAGGAACTCGAGGACGTTATCGAGGATGGCGGAGTCCGAGCCCTCGCGGTTGATGATGGGCAGCACGCGCTCGAGATCGTGCTGGAGCACCGGCGAGTAGAGGTTCGGTTCGCGGGCGCGAATCCAGTTGACGTTGCCCTTGAGGGTGTTGATCTCGCCGTTATGGATGATGTAGCGGTTGGGGTGCGCGCGCTCCCAGCTCGGCGTGGTGTTGGTGGAATAACGGGAGTGAACGAGCGCCACCGCCGTCTTGACCGCAGCGTCGTTAAGATCGGTGAAGAAGCGGCGCATCTGCGTGGCCACGAGCATGCCCTTATAGACCACGGTGCGCGAGCTCATGGAGCAGACGTAGAAAATCTTGCCCTGCAGGGAGAACTCGGTGTCGGCGCGCTTCTCGACGGTACGGCGGCAAACGTACAGGCGGCGCTCGAAGTCGTCGCCAGCCTCCACGTCCTCGGGGCGGCCCAGGAACGCCTGCAGGATCGTGGGCATGCAGGCACGGGCCGTCTCGCCCAGATCATGCGGGTCTACCGGAACTTGACGCCAAAACAGCAGCGGCACGCCGGCCTCGGCACAGCCCTCTTCAAATACGCGGGTTGCATCTTCGACACCGCATTCGTCCTGCGGGAAGAAGAGCATGGCCACGCCGTAATCGCCCTCGGCGGGCAAGATCTGGCCGCACTTCTGCGCTTCTTTGCGGAAAAAATGATGCGGCACCTGAAAGAGGATACCGGCGCCGTCGCCGGTGTTCTTCTCCAAGCCCGTGCCGCCACGGTGCTCCAAATTGACGAGTACCGAAAGAGCGTCATCCAAAATCTGGTGGCTCTTTTGTCCATGAAGATTAGCGAGCGCGCCAATGCCGCACGCATCGTGTTCAAACTCAGGACGATACAGTCCCTGATGGTGCTGGTCAGCGGGTTTTCCCTGCTCCTGCATCGTTTACCTCCCCGATAGCTTC
Source organism: uncultured Collinsella sp. (assembly GCA_934621295.1). Taxonomy (GTDB): domain Bacteria; phylum Actinomycetota; class Coriobacteriia; order Coriobacteriales; family Coriobacteriaceae; genus Collinsella. The sequence continues at coordinate 18,808 of CAKTVB010000007.1, read as the reverse complement.
TAGCTCGATCACACACGCATAGTATTCTCATGTTGCGTGAGGGCTACATACTACGGCGGTAGGTTTGCCAAGATGTTTCCCTGCTGTTTCGAAACATATGCGTAACGCACGCGCAAAAAACGAACGCGGGGCGAGACCCGATGGACCTCGCCCCGCGCTGGAGAACGTTGGATGTATCTAGCGCATGTTACTCGTCGACGCGCTCAAACTGATCGGGGCCCACGCCGCAAACCGGGCACACGTAATCCTCCGGCAGCTCAGGCGTATCGACCTCAACCTCGTAACCGCAAACAGTGCAGACAAACTTGTAGGTCTTCTTCTCTTCAGCCATGATGTCCTCCCTAGAACTGGCTGTGTACTTATTAATAGTATAAGTTCCTATTTATTAAATACAAGTCCTTTTATGCCAATTGCGAAAAAAGAAACGGCCTCCCAAAGGAAGCCGTAATCAAAAGCAATATACAGCCCACGTCCTCTGCGTGGCTGAGGTGCCGCAGATCGGCACGAAAGAGGAGGGCGCACGCCTAGCGTGCGGCGCCCGACGATTGAGCGCCGAGGTGCGGTGCCTCAGCCGCGCAGGCGTGTTTTGAGGGCTCGATCGATCTCCCTCTGCACATCCCGCTTGGCCATATCTTCGCGCTTGTCATAGAGCTTCTTGCCGCGACCCAGTCCAAGCAGCAGCTTCACACGACCGGAATCGTTGAAATACAGCTCCAACGGAACCAGTGCGTAACCCCGATTACGCAGCTTGCCATCCAGGTAGTCAATCTCCTTGCGATGGAGCAAGAGCTTCTTGCGACGATCTGGGTCGCGGTTCCACACGCCACCGTTGCTGTAGGGATGGATATGCAGGCCCACGAGCCAGCACTCTCCCCCGCGGATAATCGCAAAGGTGTCCGTGATCTGGCAGGCGCGCTCGCGGATGCTCTTCACCTCGGCGCCGGCAAGCTCAACGCCGCACTCGATGGTCTCGTCGATAAAGTACTCATGATGCGCCGAGCGATTCTTGGAGATGAGCTTGTGTTCCTTCTTACTGGGCATCGGCGCCACCCTCGCTATCTGCCTCGCGAATCATCTTGATCAGCGCGGAGCAGGCCTCCTTGCCAATAAGCCCGTTTGCGCGCGCCGTGTACTCGGCGGCCTTTGCACGATCGCCCGCCGTGGCGGCGTCGGACGCGCAGATGAGCAAACAGATGGCAACATCGGGAGAAGGGCTCGTGGGGATACCCTGGATCGAAAGCTCTCCCAGCACATGTTCGTCAGAATCCTGGGCGACCTCGGGATGTTCCTTGGCCAGACGGTCCATCAAGGCCACCGTGCGAGCATCGGCGGGAGCCAGGCGCACGGCCAGACGCGCGCAGCCGGAGGCGGCAACGGCGTTGTCCTGATCGATAAAGAGCTGACCCAAGTTGGAATATGCACGAGCGGCAACGCGACCATCGGACGCACGCTCAAGCACGGAATTGGAAAGCGCCGCCCACTCCTGGATATCGCCCAGGGCACGGAAGATCTCTGCCAGGTCCAAACGATACTTGCAGTTCATGGGGTTCCAGCGCACCGCCTGGATAAGTGCATCGCGTGCGCGCTCGTAATCCTGCTGTTGGATGCACACGTATGCCACGTCGGAATACAGGCGATCGAACGGGGTGGGCGCCGCAATGATACGGCGCGGATCGCGCTCGACGCGTGCATAGCATAGGCGCTCGAAAGGATCCTGGAAGCTGAAGTACTGCACCTCGTCCGTTGCCTGGCACTCCTCGGCAATGTACTCCTCAGCGAGCTCCAGATAACGCTCGAGCATCTGCGATGCCGTAGAAATGTCGCCTGCCGCCAGATAGGTCTCGGCGTACTCGATATCTTGTTCGGAAATCGGCGTTTCCACATGTCCTCCTGAATCTCGGTTCGGCTTCTCAGTGTAGCCTAAATGCTCAAGGTGTGTATCAGCTTGAAGTCGAGGTGCCCGCGCATGCAATCGGTGCCCACAACCTCCACGATTGCCCGTCGACCAAGCGAGATGACCTCGCCCGAAGACGTACCGGTAAGGGTGAGGCGACGCTCATCGAAGTCCCACCACTCGTTGCCGCCCAGTGCGCTCATGCGCACCAGGCCTTCCGCCGCGGTCTCGTCCACGCGCACGAACGCACCCATCTGGTCGATCCAGGTAACGGTCGCGGCCATGCGCTCACCTACACGCTGAGCGTAGTACTGGGCAACCTTCACCTTTTGAGAGTCACGCGCCGCAGCGTCGGCGATGCGCTCGCGCGAAGACGCCTCCCGACAGAGCATCGGCAAAATGTGCTCCATGTCCTGTGGGCCCGTGCCCACCAGACGCGGCGCCCGCTCATGTGCCACGCGGGCACCCAGTCGCTCGCGCGCGAGCAACATCTTGAGGGCGCGATGGACCAGCAAGTCGGGATAGCGACGAATAGGGCTCGTGAAGTGGCAATACGCATCGGCACCCAAGGCATAGTGCCCCAGGTTATGCGGACGGTACACGGCACGCTGCATCGCGCGCAGAAGCAGCGCATTTACCATAGGGGCCTGGGAGGTCTGGGCGCTGCGCTCCAGAACGCCCTCGATAGCATGGGAATCGCCGGTCATGATGCCCAGCGCCTCTTGGCGATCGATCGTCCGCGCCTCGATCAGCACCTCTGTCGCGGCCGTCAACTCGTCGGGCGAAGGGTCCTCGTGCACGCGAAACGCTGCAGGCGCACCCGCCGCCACCAGCTTTCTTGCCACGCACTCGTTGGCAAGAAGCATGGCCTCTTCCACAAGTGACGTCGCCGGGGTGCGGCGACGCACATCGATGCGCTCCGGCACGCCCTCGTCGTCAAGGGCCACATGGACCTCGCTCGATTCGAAATCGATAGCACCGCGGCGACGCCTCACCCGCTGGCGTGCACGCGCGAGCTCATCGGCATCGCGAAGAAACGCGGCGATATCAACCCCGCAGGCGGCAGCGTCTCGACGCGCCTGTTCGGCGCGCTCCACGCATGCCAGGTCGACGTCCTCAGCATCATCGCCCGCAGCCTCCTCACCCCAAAGCAGCCAATCGGCCGCATCGTAATCAAGGCGCACGCGCGACTGAATCACGCTCGGATAAGCACGGCTCGACAGCACGTGCCCGCGCGCATCGAGTTCAATATCCACCGTAAAGGCAAGGCGATCCTCATGGGGACGCAGCGAACACAGGTCGTTCGACAGGCACTCGGGCAGCATAGGCAACACGCGATCGGCCAAATAAACGCTCGTAGAACGCATGCGAGCCTCAAGGTCGATAGAGCTCTCCCACACAACGTAATGCGACACGTCGGCGATATGCACGCCAAGCTTCCAGCCGCCTGCAGGCGTGCGCTCAACGGAGATGGCGTCGTCAAAGTCACGGGCATCCACCGGATCGATCGTCAGCAAGAAACGGTCGCGAATATCGCGTCGCAGCGGATCTTGAAGAGCCGATTCAACATCGAGCTCCAGCGACTCGGCCTCTGCAAGTGCAGCCGGCGCATAGCCGTCGGCCAAGTCGTAGCGCGCCATGACGGTCTGAATGCCGGCATCCGGGGCGTCTTTCCCGCCAATGCGCCGGTCAATCGTCACCACACCCGATTCCATCCGCGTGGGATAGCTCACGATACGCGCGGCGACAAGGTCGCCATCGGCCACGCCCAGCCGCTCGGGCGACTGATCGTGTGGGGGCACAAAGAAATCGAGCTTGGCTCGCTTGTCCAACGGCCGCACGACACCCAACGGCCCCGCCTGATGATAGGTTCCCACCAAGACGGTCTGCGAGCGCTCCTCCACCGATTCGACCTGCGCGCGACGCTCGCCGCCCGGCCCACGATGCAAGCTCACCGTTACCGTATCACCCGGCATGGCCTCGCGCATCCCGCGCTCGGTAAGCCTGAATACGCCCTCGGCAGTCTCTACCGTAGCGACGCCGCCCGTCACATGCACGGTGCCCAAAAGGCCCGCCACGCGACGCGAACGCACAGGAGAACGATGCCCGTTCGTTTTATGTTTACGCCCCATGGCGTGCCTCCAATCAATCTGGAAAAAACAGCAAAGGGCGGGCCGCAAACCGCGACCCGCCCTTATCGTGTACCCCTTTGAGTCCTCAGGCTATACCTTAAGGTAGCGCCTCATAGCGATGGCAGAGCCAAACAGGCCAATGACCACGCCGACGATAAGCAGCGCGCCATAGGTGGCCAAAAACATCTGGATGGGAATCGCAAAGGTGAGGAACTTGATGCTGTTCTGCAGCGCGGGGATACCCACGTTGCGGATGATCTCCAGCACGCCGATGGCGAGCACAGAGCCCAACAGAGCCTGCAGAACGCCCTCGGTGATGAACGGTCCGCGGATAAAGCCGTTCGAAGCACCCACGAGACGCATGATGGCGATCTCGCGACGACGAGCGGTGATCGAAAGGCGAATCGTGTTGTTGATGAAGATGAAGGCGATAAACGTGAGGAGTGCCACGACCACGATGGCGGCGATGCGGATGTAGTTGGTCACCTGGAAGAGACGGCCAACCTCCTCCTGACCATACAGGACGCTTGCCTCGACATCGGCATCCTTGTCGTCGACCTCGGCGTTGTCGTCGTCAACGATCTTGCGGAAGCTCGAGCTCTGCTTGATCTTCGTGGCGGTGGAGGCAACCTGCGAGGGGTCCTCCATCTCGATCACAAAGGAACGCGGCAGCGGGTTCTCGCCGTCAAGTGCCGACATAGTGGCATCGGCGTTGTTGGACACCTTGCTCTTGTAGTCGGAAAGAGCATCTTCCTTGGTCTTGAAGGTTACGTTTTTGACGTTGTCCCAGCCCTTGAGCTCGGTCTCGAACGCCTCGATATCGTCGTCGCTGGCGTCGTCGGAAATAAACGCATTGATGGTAACTTCCTGCTCCACCGTGCCGATTGCGGCATTGACCATCGCGGAACCCACGATGAACAGACCGATGATGAACAGCGACAAGAAAATGGTGATGACCGCACCCAGAGACGTGGTCCAGTTGCGGAAGAAGTGCCTATTGGCTTCTTTGATGGAATAACCCAGATTGCTAGGCGCCATAGTTGCCGTAACCTCCCCTCTCCTGGTCGCGAATGACATGACCGGCCTCAAGCGCGATAACGCGACGGCGCATGGAGTCGACCATGGCGCGATCGTGCGTGGCCACGATAACCGTGGTACCTGTGCGGTTAATGCGCTCGAGCAGCTTCATGATGCCAAGCGAAATGGCGGGGTCGAGGTTACCGGTGGGCTCGTCGCAAATCAGCAGCGGCGGACGGTTGACCATAGCGCGGGCAACGGCAACACGCTGCTGCTCGCCGCCGGAGAGCTGGTCGGGCATGGAGTCCATCTGGTCTGCCAAGCCAACAAGGCGCAGTACCTCGGGAACCTGACTGCGAATGACACCGCGCGGCTTGCCGATGCACTCAAGGGCAAAGGCAACGTTCTCGTAAGCCGTCTTGTTGGGCAGGAGCTTGAAGTCCTGGAAGACGGCGCCGATCTGACGGCGGAGGAACGGGACCTTGCGATTCTTGATGCGCATCAGGTCCTGACCGGCCACGAGCACGCGGCCAGACGTGGGCTTGACGTCGCGCATCAAAGTGGAAAGCAACGTGGTCTTGCCGGAGCCGGAGTGGCCGACGAGAAAGACGAACTCACCGGGATAGATCTCGATGTTCACGTCGTCCAGCGCGGGCTTATTGGGCTGTGCGGCATAGATCTTGGTGAGATGCTCCATCAGGATAACGGGCTCGACACCTGCATCGCGGGCCATCTTCTTACGCGAATCCACCTGCGGGGCAAAGACGGAGGTAAAGTCCGGATTCTGCAGGGCGGCATCAAGCGAGGCAACCTGCATCTGCTCGGAAACGTCCGTGGATGCGGGGTCGACCGCACCGGCAGAGGTCATGAAAGCACCCGTAGAAGACGGAGCAACAGGGTCTGTCGGCGAAGGGATGTTGAGGAGTCCGGGCTGCGTAACCTGCGGGTCCATATCGGCATCCAGGGATGGCATTGCGATATCGCCGGTGGCGTCGACCGCATCGAACGGGGCCACCGGAGCGGTCACGTCGGGTGCAGGCGTGTATGCAAAGGGATCGGTTACGGGCTCAAAGCCCGTGTCTTCCGGAGCGACGATATCGTCTGCCGAGACAACCGACAACCGAGGGTCCTCGACCCTCGGCGCCGCTTGCCCGTCTCCGGGCTTACGGAAGTGGTTACCCACAAAAGCTCCTTTACGTCGTGCGATTAAACTACATGAGCGCACCTATTGTAGCAAGACACCTGGCGCGTCATCAAAGTGGCATATGTTTGCACGTCATTTGCACGAAAGGCAGCCCTCGCGCGCCATCAAAAAGGCTCCGCTCGCCGAGAAGACGAGCGGAGCCCAATAAAATCGCTTTGCGATTGCGATGCGTCAGGCGCTACGCCATAAAGGCAGCGACCTTCTCGGTGATGCCCTCGGCATCGAGACCAAACTCATGGAGCAGGTCGAGCGCAGGACCGGAGTATCCAAAGACATCCTCCACGCCGATCTTCTTCATGGGAACCGGGTGGTTCTGGACCAAGACGTCGGCCACGGCGTCGCCCAGACCACCGATCACGGAGTGCTCCTCGACCGTCACCACGCGGCCGGTCTTCTCGGCGCTCTTCAAGATGATATCGGCGTCGATGGGCTTGATGGTATGGATGTTGATGACCTCGGCATCGATACCACGCTCGGCAAGAGCCTCGGCGGCCTCGAGGGCAGCGGAGACCATAAGGCCGCAAGCAACGATGGTCACATCGGAACCCTCGCGCATACGGATGCCGCGGCCCAGCTCGAACTCATAGGTCTCGGGGTCGTTGATGACGGGGGCGGCCAGGCGGCCAAAACGCATGTAGACAGGACCATCGAGCTCATAAGCGGCACGCACGCATGCCTTCGCCTCGACGTCGTCGGCAGGAACGATCACGGTCATGCCCGGGATGGTGCGCATGAGGGCGATGTCCTCGTTGCACTGGTGCGTAGCTCCGTCCTCGCCCACCGAGATGCCGGCGTGCGTAGCGCCGATCTTGACGTTGAGGTGCGGGTAGCCAATGGAGTTGCGAACCTGCTCGAAGGCGCGACCGGCGGCGAACATCGCAAAGGTGCTCGCAAAGGCAACGCGGCCGGTGGTGGCCACACCTGCAGCCATGCCCATCAGGTTGGACTCGGCGATGCCAGCGTTGAAGAAGCGGTCGGGATAGGCCGCCTTGAACTTTGCCGTCTGGGTGGCCGCTGCCAGGTCGGCATCGAATACGACGAAGTCGTCGTGCTCGGCACCCAGCTCGACCAGGGCCTCACCATAGCTCGCGCGAGTGGCGATCCTCTTCACGTCTGCCATTATTCGCCCTCCTTGTCATGAGCGTCGAGCTCGGCCATGGCCTGAGCGTACTGTTCGTCGTTGGGAGCCTTGCCATGCCAGCCAACCTGACCCTCCATGAAGGAGACGCCTTTGCCCTTGGTGGTCTCGCACACGATGCACGTGGGCGCGCCATGGGTCTCGCGGGCCTCGGCAAAGGCAGCGCGCAGCTGGGCGAAGTCATTGCCGTCGGCAACCTCGATCACATGGAACTTGAACGCGCGGAACTTGTCGGCGATGGGCATCGCGGAGTTGACCTCCTCGATGGTGCCGTCGATCTGCAGGCCGTTGTGGTCGACGATCAAGCAGAGGTTGTCGAGCGCATGGTTACCCGCGAACATAGCGGCCTCCCACACCTGACCCTCTTCAACCTCACCGTCGCCCAGCAGGGCATAGGTGCGATAGGTATCGCTCCAGTGCTGGGCGGCAAGCGCCATGCCCACAGCAGCAGAGACGCCCTGGCCAAGGGAGCCGGTGGACATGTCCACGCCCGGGGTATCGTTCATATTGGGGTGGCCTTGCAGATGGCTACCGATATGGCGGAGCGTAAGCAGGTCCTCCTTGGGGAAGAAGCCACGCTCAGCGAGCACGGCGTAGAGAGCGGGCGCACAGTGGCCCTTGGAGAGCACGAAGCGATCGCGGTCGGCGCGGCGCGAATCGGCCGGGTCGATATTCATCTCCTCAAAATACAGGTAGGTCATGATCTCCGTAGCTCCAAGCGAGCCGCCGGGATGTCCCGACTTCGCCGCATGGACACCGGTGACGATTCCCTTCCTCACTTCGTTGGCAAGGTGCTTGAGCTCTTCATCGCTCATGGTGCCTTCCTTTCGCACGTTGTGTCGTCGGTTACGAACTCGTCCGCGCCGCCTTGGTTTGCAAAGCGACACGTACGCTTCCCCATTATGAACCAAGCGTCTCCCATTGCCGGGCACAACTGCGCTACGGGGTTATCAATCGGCCAGTGGGCGCAAACGTTTTTTCACCCATGTAAAAAACGGCGGCGGACAACATGCCCGCCGCTGCATTACGCACCCAGCTCTTTAAATCCCTCGCCAAACGCCTCGGTAACATCGGAGATGATAACGATGGCATCTCGATCGCGCTCCGCCACGATGGACTTTAGAGGCGAAAGCTCGCGACGCTCCAAAATCACCATGAGCACAGGCTTGTCGTTGCCGCTCCACATACCTGTAGCGCTCAGCTTGGTGCAGCCGCGCCCCAGGCCATACAGGATATCGGCCGCGATATCGGGGAATTTATCGGAGATGATAAAGGCCATGCGACGCTTGTTGCCGCCGTCAACCACCGCATCCACCACAATGCCCATAAGCACCATGGCAAGCGCTGCATAGAGCGCGTTGAGAAGCGAGAACACGGGGATCGAAAGCGCGCAAACGGTAACGTCGATCACCATGGTGGTGGTGCCTACCGGCAGCGACGTCTTGCGCGAGATAATCTGACCGATGGTATCGGAGCCACCGGTGTTGGAGCCGCAGCGCAGCACCAGGCCGTAGCCCAGGCCGCACGCCAAGGCGCCCCAAAGCGCGGAGAGCATCAGCTCGTCGCCGCCAAGCGGCGTGACAAAGGGGGCAAAAAGATCGGTGAACACGCCGAGCAAGACAAATCCCGTCACCGTCTGGATAACGTAGAGCAGGCCTCCGGCACGGGCCACCGCCAACAGTAGCACGGCGTTGATCACGATGGTCTGCATACCAACGGGAAGCGTCAGGCCGTTTCGGGCGCCAAGCTCCTGGATAATCGTCGCCACGCCCGTGACACCACCGGCAGCAAGGCCGTTGGGAATCATGAACATATCGGTCGCGAACGCCGCGATAGCGCAACCGAGCACGATCATCGGCAGGTCGCGGACGAAGTTCGACTGGATGATGCGCTTGATATCCAAACGATGCGCCACGGTTCCTCCTCATGAGAAAGGACGCACCGCAGCGTTCGCGATGCGCCCCTTTAGCTATCAACGTTCCCGATTGTACCGGATGATACGCGGCTCGAAAACCGCCCCTTCCGCCAGCGTAGGCTATTCGTCCAGCAAGGTATCCTCTGCAGACGGGCCCTCGGCATTGCCGGTTGCCCAGCGATGGTAGCCAAAGATGAACGGATCCAGGTCGCCGTCTTCCAAAACAGCATCGGGATTGCCCGTCTCTACGCCCGTACGCAGGTCTTTGACCATCTGATACGGATAGAGCACATAGCTTCGAATTTGGTTGCCAAAGCCAATCGTATGCTTGGGACCGCGAATCTCATCGAGAGCCTCCTCGCGCTTTTGCAGCTCCAGCTCGTAGAGGCGCGCCTTGAGGATCTGCATGCACGCAGCTTTGTTCTGAATCTGGCTGCGCTCGTTTTGGCAGGTGACCACGATGCCCGTAGGCATGTGCGTTACGCGCACGGCGGAGTCGGTGGTGTTGACGCCCTGACCGCCAGGGCCGCTTGCGTGGTACACGTCTACGCGAATATCGCCGGGATCGACCTCGACCTCAATATCGTCGGGCAGCACCGGGATAACCTCCACTCCCGCAAACGTAGTCTGGCGACGCTTCTTGTCGTCCGTAGGCGAAATGCGCACCAAGCGGTGCACGCCCGCCTCGGCGCGCAGCATGCCAAAGGCATTCTTGCCCTCAACGGTGATGGTAGCGCGGTCGATGCCGATAACCTCAGCCGCAGGGCAGTCGTTGACCGTTACCTTCCAGCCGCGGCGCGCGCAGTACTTCATGTACATCTTAAAGAGCATGAAGGTCCAGTCCTGGGCCTCAAGGCCACCTTGGCCAGGCTTGATGGTGAGAATCGCGTTGCCGTGATCGAACTCGCCCGTAAACCAGCTGGAAAGCTCCATCTCGTCGATCTTGTGTTCGAGGGCCTGCGCGGTAGACGCCGCCTCGGCCAGCAGCTCCTCGTCACCGCCCATTTCGTCGGCAAGCTCGAGTGCAGCACGCGCGTCGGAGATACCCTCGCGCGCATCTGCTACAGCTTGAATGTCCTCTTTGCAACTGGAGAGCTCGGCCATCAGCGTGCGGGCGGCATCGGGGTTATCCCAAAAGCCGGCCTCGGCGCTTTTTGCCTCAAGCTCCGCCACGCGGGCGCGCTTCTCATCTAAATGGAGATAAGCCTCGACCTCGGCCAGACGCGCACTCAGGGCGTCCAAGGCCTCGGTCGAGGTCGTCATGATTTCTGTTGACACTTATCGGTTCCTACCGTGGCAGTTCTTGAACTTCTTGCCCGAGCCGCAAGGACACGGCTCGTTGCGACCCACGTTGACATAGGGGTCGTCCGACTCGTCCTTGCGGTAGGTTTGCACGTGGCCAAAGGAATTGGTAGCGCCGGAGCCGCCCGTGACGGCGGTGCGGGCGCGAGCGGCGGCCTCGCGGCGAACGGTTGCAGAGGCGTCATCGCCATCGACCTCGGCCGGACCGGAGTACTGGGCGCCCTCGAGCTCGGCGGGAGCGTCGTGCGCAGGCGCAGGCGCGCTCTTGACCTCGATGCGCAAAACGGTGCGCAGGTAATCCTCGTACATGGTATCAACAAGCGTCTGGAAGGCGGCAAAGGCCTCGGATTTGTACTCTACCAGCGGGTCGCGCTGGCCAAAGCCACGCAGGCCGATACCGGTCTTGAGGTAGTCCATCTCCTGCAGGTAGTTCATCCAGCGGGTGTCGATCACGCGCAGCATAACCTGGCAGTTGAGCTCGCGCATGAGGTCCTCGCCCAGACGCTCTGCCTTGGCGTCGTAGCACTTCTGGACATACGCCAGCACTTCGGCGTTGAGCTCGTCGTAGGCGCTGTCGGCAAACTGGGGAGCATCCACGTTGCCCGTAAGCTCCACAACCCACTTGTGCAGGCCCTCGAGGTCGCGCTCGCCCTCATGGCTATCGGTGGCGCAGAACTCCTGCACGCAGCGGGCCACGGTGTCCTTGATGACATCGGAAACGTGGTCGGTAAGGTCCTTGCCGTCCAGAATCATGTTGCGCTCGGCATAGATAACCTGGCGCTGCTTGTTCATGACGTCGTCGTACTCAAGAACGTTCTTACGCATGGAGAAGTTGATGTTCTCGACCTTGCGCTGGGCGCTCTCCACGGCCTTGGACACAAACTTGTGCTGGATGGGCATGTCATCGGGCATGTCCGCCGAGATCATCATGTTGGAGATGCGGTCCATCTTGTCGCCGCCAAACAGGCGCATGAGGTCGTCCTCGAGCGACAAGTAGAACTGCGTCTCGCCCGGATCGCCCTGACGGCCGGAGCGGCCGCGCAGCTGGTTGTCGATACGGCGGGACTCGTGGCGCTCGGTGCCAATGACGGTCAGGCCGCCGGCTGCGAGCACGCGCTCGCGCTCCGCTTTGCAGGTGGCGACAGCCTGCTTATGGGCGTTCTCGAGCTGCTCGAGCGTGGCGTCGGCCATCTCGATGCCCGCATTGGCGAGCGTCTCGCGCGCAAGCTCGTCGGGGTTGCCGCCAAGCAGGATGTCGGTACCACGACCAGCCATGTTGGTGGCGATGGTCACGGCACCGTAACGGCCGGCCTGGGCAACGATATGAGCCTCGTGCTCGTGGAACTTGGCGTTGAGGATCGCGTGCTTGATGCCACGGCTATCGAGCAGGCGGGAAAGCTTCTCGGAGCTCTCGATGGACACGGTGCCCACCAACACGGGCTGGCCCTTGGCATGGCGAGCCTCGACGTCGTCGGCAACGGCGTTGAACTTAGCCTCGATGGTGCGGTAGACCAGGTCCTCGTGATCCACGCGGATAACGGGCTTGTTGGAAGGAATCACCTGGACGGGAAGCTTGTAGATCTCGCGGAACTCGGCGTCCTCAGTCAGGGCGGTACCGGTCATGCCGGAGAGCTTGTCGTACAGGCGGAAGTAGTTTTGCAGGGTGATGGTGGCGAGCGTCTGATTCTCCTCGCGCACGAGCACGCCCTCTTTGGCCTCGATGGCCTGGTGCAGGCCCTCAGAGTAGCGACGGCCTTCCATAATGCGGCCGGTGAACTCGTCGACGATCTTGACCTCGCCGTTTTGCACGACGTACTGCTTATCGCGATGGAACATGTACTGAGCCTTGAGCGCCTGCTGCAGATGGTTGACCAGCTGGCCGGAAAGGTCGCCGTAGATGTCCTCGATACCCAGACGCTGCTCGATCTTCTTCAGGCCGCGCTCGGTGGCCGCGATGGTGTGCTTGGCCTCGTCCATCACGTAATCGCCGGTCTCCTCCTGAGGCTCGACGGCCGCCAGCATGTCATGCTGGACCTCCTCGCCACGCTCCAGGCCGCGCACGGCACGGGCAAAGTCCTTGTAGGTGCTTGCAGACTTGGTGCCGGCACCCGAGATGATAAGAGGCGTACGCGCCTCGTCGATAAGGATGGAGTCGACCTCGTCGACGATGGCGTAGGCGTGACCGCGCTGCACGCGCTGGGCGGCGCGGACCACCATGTTGTCGCGCAGATAGTCGAAGCCAAACTCGGAATTGGTGCCGTAAGTGACGTCGGCGGCATAGGCGGGCAGCTTGTCCTCGAGGGGCATGCCGTTTTGCAGCAAGCCCACGGTCATACCCAGGAAGCGATAGATCTTGCCCATCCACTCGGAGTCGCGCTTCGCCAGGTAATCGTTAACGGTAACGATATGGACGCCCTTGGCGGGAATGGCGTTAAGGTAGCCGGCGAGCGTGGACACAAGCGTTTTGCCCTCGCCCGTCTTCATCTCGGCGATCATGCCCTCATGCAGTGCCATGGCGCCGATGAGCTGCACGTCAAAATGGCGCATGCCAAGCGTGCGCTTGGAAGCCTCGCGAACGGTGGCAAATGCCTCGGGCAGCAGCGCGTCAAGCGTCTCGCCAGCCTCGTAACGCTCGCGGAACTTAGCCGTTTGACCCGCCAGCTCCTCGTCGGTCATCTTGACGAAATCAGGCTCGAGGCCGTTGATTTTTTCAACGATCTTCTCGTAGCGCTTAATGTCCTTGTCGGAGCCAAACGAGAGCAGCTTAGACATGAATCCCATACATGGTGTCCTTTACTTAATTGGGCCAAGCGGGCTCGATGAATACACAGTTGATTTTACTTTAGCCATATATGCACCCTGGCCGAGTTATATATTGCTCCCCCACGTATAAACCATGCTCGATATAGAACATGCCGCAGGCGTATCATGTGGTGATCAGCCGCATGCAAAGCCGCGCGCGGCGCGCAAACTCAAGCCAGGAGGTACAATGCGACCGATGAGGCTCATCAAGCGTCAGGTAACCGACGCCGACGCAATCAAGGACATCGTAGATTCCGCGCAGGTGCTGCACGTTGGCGCTCTGGATAGCGACGGCATGTTCATCGTTCCCGTGAACTACGGCTACCGGTGGCACAAAGAGCCGGACGGAACGGAAAGCCTGTCGCTCTACCTGCATTCGGCGCGAGAAGGTCGCAAAGCCGAGGCATTCTTTGCAGATGGCGGAGACGGCGTTCGCGTAGCGATCGAACTTGAAGAGGACCGTGGCAACATCACGGGCACATTTGCCTGCGCATACTCGCGCTCATACCGCTCTATCATGGGGTCTGGCACCGTGTTTCCGGTCGAGGATCCGGCAGAAAAGGAGCGCGCTCTTCACCTCATCATGGCGCACGCGGCGCCCGATATGCCCTCCCCCGTCTTCACGCCCGACGCGGTCGCCCGCGTCGCGATCTTTTGCATCGATGTCGACACGTTCTCGGCCAAGGAGCGCGCACCCAAGCAATAGGCGGAACGTCAGCGCGAGGCAAACCCGCAACGGCTTGCCTCGCGCCTATTCTTAGTTGCCGGTCGAGATCATCGGCGCGATGGCCGAGGCCAGGTTGGTGACGGGCATCGTTTGCAGCCAAATACGGCCTGGACCCGTAAGCACGGTGTTGAACAAGCCCTCACCACCAAAGACGATGTTCTTGGCGCCTTTGACCATCTGAGCATCGATTTGAACCGTCTCTTCGAAGCCGGCAACGTTGCCGGTGTCGACGATCATCTGCTGCCCCGGGGCAAGCTGATATTCAACAAGGTCGCCGTCGATCTCGGCAAAAGCGATGCCGCTGCCCGTAAGCTTTTGCATGATGAAACCCTCGCCGCCAAAGATGCCGGTCTTTGCCTTCCTATTGAAATGAACGCTCAGCTCGACGCCTCTCTCGGCAGCAAGGAACGAACGCTTCTGCAAAACCCAGCTTTTGTTAGGGCCGATCTCGATCGGAACGATACGGCCCGGGAAGCACGAGCCAAACGTGATCATGGCGTTGCCGTGCGCGGTCCAGATGTTTTGAAACATGCTTTCGCCCGAGACCGCCTTTGAAAACATCTTGCCAAGTCCGCCGCCCGTGGTGGACATCTCCATGTTGGGGGTCATCCAAACCATGGCGCCGCTCTCGGTGATCATCGACTCACCGTCAGCAAGATTGCACGTAACAACCGGGAAGGTTCCCCCAAGGATCTTGTACTGCACGATGTGCTCCTTTCGCTCGATGCCGCCCAACGTATAGGGACAGACTTTTCCATCTTGTTAATTATTATCGAGCACGTACCCGTTGTCTCAACCCCGAGGCGGCGGCCTAATGTCCCAAATCGGCGACCGTTTCCGACCCCTCGCGTGCACCCTATTAAAACGAGTGGCGGTAAATCACTCATTTCGAAATGAGTGGCGGTTAATCGTGCAGCAGATCATCGATTTCGTCCCTGGAACGTTTCAAAAACCGCCACTCGTTCGGAAATGTTCGAAAAGCCGCCACTCATCAGCCATCAGTCGTCACCCGGCCGACCGTCACCCGGCCGACCATCGCCCGCATCCGCATGAAGGCAATTCACAACGCCATAGAACATGGCAACCCGGCAAGACCCCAAGACGCCCCGAAACCGAAGCCGCCTCCGATAGAAACAGAAAAAGGGCTGCGACCCACAGAATCGCAGCCCTTACGCGCACACGTTGTTGCAAGCAGCAAATGTTACTCAGCAGCCTCGGTGGTCTCGGCCTCGGCAGCGGCCTCCTCGACAGGAGCCTCAGCGGGAGCCTCGGCAGCCTTCTTGGCAGCCTCAGCAGCGAACTTCTCAGCACGCTTGGCCTTCTCGGCAGCCTTAGCCTCAGCGGCGGCCTTGCGAGCAGCCTCAGCCTCAGCGGCCTTAGCGGCCTTAGCAGCCTTAGCCTCCTCAGCCTTCTTGAGCTGAGCGGCAGCGGCGCCACCGAACTTGTCGGCGAAGCGCTGGACGCGTCCACCGGTGTCAACGAACTTCTGCTGGCCAGTGTAGAACGGGTGGCACTCATTGCAGAGCTCGACGATGATCTCAGACTTGGTGGAGCGGGTCTTGAACACGTTGCCGCAGCTGCAGCGGACGGTGCACTCGACGTACTCCGGATGAATTCCTTGCTTCATGGCAGGGCTCCTCTGGAATCGCGCCCTGGTTTCCGACCAGGGCTAGGGGTGTCTTGGTTTCCGACCAAGACAAGACAGCCTGCCTAGGATAGCACAGACGCAATCGCCCTCGCCAAGCCCACAAAAGCACCACGCCAAAACTCACGCACGATACGCCCCGAGCACGCACCGTCCTCCCCCGCCCGGTTTCCGCCGTGTTACCCGCGTGAATGGCATGCGTAAAGCGCTCCGGTGCATCTACAATGGTGAGTATTGTTATCTCTGTGCGCGGCGCCGCGCCTTGCGCACACGTCGAAGGGACTCTCATGGCCGAGACCGCCTCCAACCGTATCGTCATCACCGTTCTGGGCAAAAACCGCCCCGGCATCGTCGCCGGCGTCACCCGCGTGCTGGGCGAGGCCAACGTCGACATCCGTGACATCACGCAGTCCATCCTCGAGGACATCTTCACCATGACCATGCTTGCGGATTGCTCCGAGTCCACGCTCGACTTCACCGAGCTGCAAGAAGCACTGGTCCAAGCAGGCGAGCTCTCCGGCGTAACCGTGAACATTCAGCGCGAGGACGTCTTCAACTTCATGTACCGCCTCTAAGCCCTACGGTATCCAACGACAAATAAGCAGCGCCTTGCGAAAGGAGCCTCCATCGTGGCATACGACGCTAAAAAGATTTATTACCGCTTTGATGACTATCTGAGCCGCCTGGTGCTCGACTACGAAGCGAGCCGCCAGATCGACGAAGACAGCGAGCGCCTGTACCACGGTTTTCCCAATGCGCCTTACGACGAGTCACTCTTCGAGCAGCACAACGTCAAGCGCGGCCTGCGCAACGCCGACGGCTCCGGCGTCGTCGCGGGCCTCACACGCATCTCCGACGTCCACGGCTATAACCGAATCGACGGTCGCGTTGTCCCCGACGAGGGCCACTTGAGCCTGCGCGGCTACAGCATCGACGACCTGGTGAATCACGCCCAGGCAGAAGATCGCTTTGGCTATGAGGAAGTCGCCTATCTGCTGCTCACCGGTTCCCTTCCCAACACAGAAGAGCTCGAGGGCTTTTGCGAGCGCCTGCGCGCATTCCGTCACCTCTCCGGCGACTACATCCACGAGTTCCCGCTCACCACGCCCTCCAAGAGCATCATGAACACGCTGGCACGCGCCGTGCTGCTGCTGTATCGCTTTGACGCCGAGCCCGACGAGATCTCTCCCGAGCACGAGATCGACGTCGCCATGTCCATGATCGCGCGTTTGCCGCGCATCGCCGCTCTCGCCCACATGGCACGCGTCGCCCAGCGCGAAGGACGCGCGCCGCAAATTCCCCAGCCCTCCCCCGACCTCTCCACTGCCGAGAGCGTCCTGCAGGTCCTGCGCGGCGGAGATGACTTCACCCATGACGAAGCCATGCTGCTCGACGTCATGATGATGCTGCACGCCGAGCACGGCGGCGGTAACAACTCGACGTTCGCCTGCCGCGTGCTCTCCTCCTCGGCAACCGACCCGTACTCGGCCTATGCCGCCGCAATCGGCTCCCTCAAGGGGCCGCGCCATGGCGGAGCCAACGCCAAGGTCGTCGCTATGCACGAGGACATTCGCAAGCACGTTTCGAACTGGGAAAACGAAGACGAGCTCGCTGCGTACCTCACGCGCATCCTCAAGCGCGAGGCGTTCGACGGCTCCGGCCTCATCTATGGCATGGGCCACGCCGTCTACACGCTTTCCGACCCGCGCGCCGAGCTCTGCCGCACCTACGCACGCGGTCTTGCGCAAAAGAAGGGCCTGGGCGACGAGTTTGCGCTTATCGAGCGTATCGAGAACCTCGCGCCGCAGCTCATGCGCGATGTCTGCGGCATCACCAAACCCATCTGCGCCAACATCGACCTGTACACCGGCTTTATCTACTCGATGCTCGGCATCCCCGAGACACTCTTCACCCCGATGTTCGCCGTTTCGCGCATGGCCGGCTGGGCGGCGCACCGCATGGAAGAGCTCTTCTGCGCGCATCGCATCATCCGCCCGGGCTATCAATCGGTCCTGGACGACGTCACCTACCTGCCCATCAACGAACGTCAGTAGGCTTTTCGCTTTGCCCTCTGAAAGGACCCTATGATCTTCTTTTCCGATATGGACGGAACGCTGCTCACCACCGAGAAGCGCATCACGCCCGAAACCTGGGCAGCCCTCGATGCGATCCACGATGCGGGCATGCAGTTCGTCCCTTGCACGGCGCGCGCCTTCAACGGCGTGCCGGAGGCGCTTTTGGCACATCCGTCCGTGCGCTACGTTGTGGCATCAAACGGCGCCTCGGTTGTAGACCTGCAGATGCAGACCCAGATTCACGCCGTACACCTCACGCGGCAGCATGTGCTCGATATCTACCAGGTGGCCCGCGGCTATCGCGACATTACGTTCGACATCTTTTCCAATGGCGCCTGCTATGCCGAGCGAGCGCGCTACGACCGTCTTGCCGAGTTCGCTGGCCAGATTTCTACCCTGGAATCGCTCCAGAGCAACCGTACGCCCTATGACGAGCCCTGCGAGAGATTCATCGCCGAACACGACGATTTTGAGCGCATCACCATCTATTGGAAGAACGAGCGCGATGCCGCTGAGCTCAAGGCCGCCTACAGTCAAGACCCCACGCTCGCCATTGTGCGCTCCGCCCCCAATAACATCGAGCTTTCCGACCTCACGGCAACCAAGGGCGGCGCCCTTACCTGGCTGTGCGGGTACTTGGGCATCGACGTTGCAGATTCGGTTGCCTTTGGCGATAACATCAACGACATCTCGATGATTGAGGCTGCCGGCTGCGGCGTGGCGATGAAGAACGCCGAGCCCGAAGACATCGCGGCGGCAGACCTGGTTGCCAATCACAACGATCGAAACGGCGTTGCCAAAGTGATCATGGAGAAGCTCGGACGATAAACGCCAGCGCCCTTTAAACTCAGATGCACCCAAAAGCCCCAGCTCGACGAAATTGAACTGCCTCCCATTTCTTGGACATGAGAAATGGGAGGCTTTTTATGCGTGTCGACTTGAGGGTGAAGCACGACA
>CAKTVB010000006.1 GCA_934621295.1 uncultured Collinsella sp. | reverse complement strand
CGATCCCCCTAACCTCCACCATTTGAAATTAAGGCCGCAGCCGAGAGGTTGCGGCTTTTTTGTTGCAGGTGCTGCGAATCGAATCCCGTGAGGGCGCCATCGTCCAAAGATGTAAAGCTCATCCGTCTGTCCACCCTTTGAGTGGAGAAAGCTGCCATGCATAAGCCCGTGCCGCGGTTATGTGACAATTGCATTCGATATATCGTTGCATTTGGGAGGTGCTATGACGCGGGAAGAGGCATTGACGGCTCTGGGGCTCGAGGGCGATGCTACCCAAGATGAAATTACCGCCGCCTATCGCGAACTCGCGCAAATGCTCCATCCCGATAAGTACGGCAAGAGTAAGCGCCTGCGCGAGCGTGCGGAACAGCAAATGCGCGTTATCAACGAGGCCCGCGATGTTCTGTTGCGAGGTCGTACGGGGAGGCGGCCGGTGTCTGCAACCACTACGGCTCAGGATATCTATATGGAAGCGTCCGCTCGTGCCCGCGCCGCCGAGACGGCGCGCCTGGCGGTGGTCACCTCCCTGCGCACAATGAACGAGCGTCGACACGGCAGAATCACCATGCTCATCATCTCCCTCGTTGTCGCGCTCGTAAGCTCGCGTCTTCGTGGTACAGTTGGTGCGCTGGCCTTCTCCATCTCATCCATGCTCGTTGTGTGGGGCGGGGTTGATGTGGTGATGCTCGGAAATCAAATCCGTGTGCTCAAACAGCGCTCTCTCGAACTGCTGCAGACACGCGACCGCGCGCGAGAGATTGCCCAGCAGGCACAAGAGCTCTAGGGTAAACAGGAAAGGACTTGCTCGATGGCACAAAATCACGGTGATGCCGGATCGGTATCCGAAGCCCTCGACAGCATGGTGTGTAGCCTGTTGGGAGCCTACCTTGATTCTCTCGCTGAAGGGGAAGACCCCGGTGTTGTCCTGGCTATAGAAGATGCTCAAAGCAACTGTTTCCAGGCGGCGTTTACCGACGATGGCGAGGAACAGTGTTTGGACGCTGCGGGTGCCTTTGTACAGGGCCATGCTCAGGGCTATAGCGAAGAAGGCGTGGGGCCCATCGAGCGCTATGCTATCGCCTGCACGGGTGCCGTTGATATCGATGGCTATTATGAGGACGCCATCTTGGTGAGCTTCTTTGAATGCGGCATGGATGTCGCTTATTCGGCGTATGTTTTGTTCTCCCATGCCGGTGAGGGCGAAAACTTTATGTGGAGCGACCCTGAACCCGCAGGTGAAGAACCTCCGTTGCTATAAAACTCTATTACTATAGAGAAGTTTTTTATACCGAATCACAGCTGGAGCGCCTATGCTTTGGCTGCATGTCATGTCGATAGTAGACAAAGGGGAACTGTATGCGTGTAGAGCACTTGAGGGACATCGCGATCATCGCTCACGTTGACCACGGCAAGACCACGCTGGTCGACAAACTGTTGCGCGCAACGGATGCCTTCCGTGCCAACCAGCAGGTGCAGGAGCGCGTGCTGGACTCCAACGACCAGGAGCGCGAGCGCGGCATCACCATCTTGGCCAAGAATATTTCCATCGAGTACAAGGGCGTGAAGATCAACGTTCTCGACACCCCGGGCCACGCCGACTTCGGTGGCGAGGTTGAGCGCGTGCTGCGCATGGCCGACGGCGCCCTGCTGCTGGTCGATGCGTTTGAGGGTCCCATGCCCCAGACCAGGTTCGTGCTGCGTCACGCTATCGACACCGGCCTTTCCATCATGATCGTCATCAATAAGATCGACCGCCCCGGTGCCGATCCCGAGAAGGCATATAACGACTGCCTCGACCTCATGGCAGATCTGGGTGCCACCGATGAGCAGCTCGAATTCGCCATGGAGCACGTGGTCTATGCGAGCGCTATGAACGGCTTTGCTCGTCTTGACCCCAATGACGACAACATGGACATGTATCCGCTGCTCGACATGATTGTCGACGACATGCCCGCTCCCGAGGTCGACGTGGACGGTCCTCTTGCCATGCAGTGCGTGACTATCGATCACTCGAACTTTGTCGGACGCATTGGCATCGGCCGCGTATACTCCGGCACCATCCATGACGGCGACAACATCCTTGTGGTCAAGAATGACGGCGAGCGCAGGACGGCGCAGGTCAAGCAGCTGTTCACCTTCGACTATCTGGGTCGCACCGAGTGCAAGGAAGTGAGCGCGGGCGACATCGCTGCTGTCGTGGGTATCGACTCCACCGATATCGGTGACGTCTACACCGACCCCGAGAATCCCGTTGAGCTCGATCCTATCGAGATTGACCCCCCGACCCTCTCCATCGTTTTTGAGCCTTCGACCTCTCCGCTCGTTGGTCGCGACGGCGACATCGTCGGTGGTCGTCAGCTCAAGGAGCGCCTGTTTAACGAGCGCGAGAACAACGTGACCATGAAGATCGAGGAGCTGCCCGATAAGACCGGCGTCGAGGTTTCCGGCCGCGGCATTCTGCATCTTTCCGTTCTGATGGAGACCATGCGCCGCGAGGGCTTCGAGTTCCAGGTTGGTCGTCCCCGCGTGCTGTTTAAGCAGGATTCCAATGGCAACAAGATGGAGCCGGTGGAGCAAGCTGTCGTCGAGTGCCCCGATGAGTATTCGGGCAAGGTCGTCGAGGTCTTTGGTAACGCGGGCGGCATCATGACCAACATGGACACCAGCGGCACGGTTACGCATCTTGAGTTCAAGATCCCGACCCGCGGCATCATGGGCCTCAAGAACCGCATCATGAACGTGACGCACGGCGAGGGCGTGTTCTACCACACGTTCCTTGAGTATGGTCCTTACGCTGGTGACATTGGTGGACGCAACAACGGCGCCATGATTTCGATGTCCACCGAGAAGGCGGTTGCCTACGCACTCGGAACGCTTCAGGAGCGCGGTCAGCTGTTTGTGGAGCCGGGCACCGAGTGCTACGAGGGTATGCTCGTGGGCGAGCGTTCCAAGCCGGGCGACATGGTGGTCAACATCGCGCGTACCAAGAACCTGGGCAACCAGCGTTCCTCCACGTCCGATATTTCCGTACAGCTGGTTCCGCCCCGCACCTTCACGCTCGAGGAGGCACTGGAGTATATCGTCGACGACGAGCTGGTCGAGGTCACGCCCAAGCATATTCGTCTGCGCAAGCGCCTGCTCAATGCAATTGATCGTAAGAAGGCCGCCGTTCGCGCTGCCAATATGAGCAAGTAGAGTAGCTCGGCAATAGTCCGCTTGATTGATTGAAGGGCGGTCACCGGTGAGATGCCGGTGGCCGCCCTTTTTGCGTCGAGATGCACGGCTGTACCGCCGTTTGGTAATGATGTGTAGCGGGTAATCGTTCGTTTTGATGCTTGGCTATGTCCACGTTGCCCTTTCTGAGGGCGATGCGTGGCGGTAAAACGTGTATTTAGAAATGAGTGGCGGTAAAACGTGCGAGTTGGAGCTGTAGTCTGCTCTCAGACGTTTCAAAAACCGCCACTCGTTCAGAAATGTTGGAAAAACCGCCATTCATCGCGGGACCGGCGGCGATCCTGGGGATGCGGTCCCGAATATGAGTGCATCGAAGAAGAATAGACTTCTGTCCGCTCCTGCGTTTACTGAATGGGCGAGCCTGGCGTGGGTGGGAGACTGTCTGGGCCACTGGCGGGAGGCTGGGGTCGATTTCCCTTCACGCCTTCACCGATGCTGTGGATGACATAGCCTGCCAGATAGATAAAGGAGGCAATTCCGATGATGAAGCCTATATATGGGAGATGGCTTACAACGCCGACGGCAAAACCTCCAACAACCGTTGCGATTTGACGCGACAAGGAATTCAGCACTGCTGGGGCAAGACTTGCCGAGGCGAAGGGGATGCAAGTTAGGATGCATAAGATTGCACATTGAATTGCGGTAAATGAGAGAATGCCGGTTACGGGGATTCCAAAGGCGGCGACAATAATCATGAATAATGTAGGCACGATGGCGATGAGCGCGAGCGCGCCCGGGACGATGATCTTGGACGGCTGCTTGAGCGCGATGCCCGCACTCGAATTCACCGCGTGGGGAAGAATCCATGTGATGATCAGCGCAATAACCGCGGTGCTGATGCCCGAGAAGAAATAACCCATAATGGTTCCGAGGATGCCTGCAATACCCTGGGTTGCTTCCTTATCTTCTTCCTCCTCATCAAGGGTGACATTGATAGGATTTGCGATGCGAGCGTTGTCGTCGATTTTGGGTTTCTCGGATAGGGTTGCCTTCACGTTGCCAAGAAGGCTCGCGTTTTTGGTGATGACGAGCTTTTCTGCATAGACGCTCACGTTGCCCGTGACGGTGCCGTCAAGAACGACGGTCTCGCCGCAAAGCGTGGCGGTCTTTACGGTGCCGGAGAGGTTGATGTCCTGTCCGGCGATATAGGCTCCTGCGACAGAAGTGCTTTTATCGACGGTGATGTACTGTCCAGCAAGGGTGAGATTGC
Source organism: uncultured Collinsella sp. (assembly GCA_934621295.1). Classification (GTDB taxonomy): domain Bacteria; phylum Actinomycetota; class Coriobacteriia; order Coriobacteriales; family Coriobacteriaceae; genus Collinsella. Next base: position 95,320 of record CAKTVB010000006.1, on the reverse strand, counting down.
CGCCGACATTTGTTTTGCTGATATTGATGGTTTTACCTGCAGTTCGAATTGAGCCGCCAACCTGCGTGTTGTCGATATCGAGGGTTTCTCCGGCAGCGAGGACATCTCGCCCGACAGTCGTGTTGTCGAGGTCGAGTGCCCGCCCGATCCAATAGAGGTCTCCTTCTATGGAGGAGGGGTTGTCCGAAGAGCTGCTAAACACATTCCCCGCTTCGTCCGCGGCATGTGCTGTTATGGGGAACGCAAGCAGAGTAGCTGCGAGTGCGAGGACAAACGAGAGGATGAGGCCATACCGCTGCTGCCAGGATAAAACGCGTTGATTCATAATGCTCCTTTAGCTGATGGTGTATCGATTGCATTATGGATTGCCGCGAGCAGGGCAGGCAAGAAACTGGGGGTAGCATTTGCGTAAAGAGCGCGTTGGGGAAGTGTGAGATGCGAGCAACTGCCCGGTTGTCCCCTATTTTTTACGACGAAACCAGCGTGCGAAGTCATCCTCGGTGGGGCTTTTGATGTCGAAGCGAACCGAGAGCCAGCGCAAAGCAATCGTTACGAAAACGCAGGCAACGAGTGCGGCCACGCTGGATATGGGTGTAAGACTCATGAGCGCCACATAGGTCGTTCCGCCTCCGATGGAGGCGATGGCATAGAAGTTTGTTCGCTGGAAGATGCCGGGCACGTCCCCCATAAATCCGTCGCGCAGCATTCCTCCACCTACGGCGGTGAACACGCCCATCATGATGCAGACAAAGGGATCGAAGCCGTGGACAAACGCCTTGTCGGCGCCAGTTGCGGAGTAGATGCCAACCGAGAGGATGTCGAGCACGGGGATAAGACGCTCGGGCTTGTCGACAACGGCGGGAACGATATAGATAATGGCGGCGGTTGCGATGGAGATGGGGAGTGCGAGCGGCTGTTTGAGGATGTAGACGTCTCCCACTTGAAGGGTCATGTCACGCAATAGACCTCCTCCAAGGCCGCACACGACGGCAAGTGCAATGGCGCCGATGAGGTCGAGGTTGCGCCTGCGGGCCGTGAGTACACCCGATATAGAGGCAGCGATGACGGCCGCCAGCTCGAGCCAGACGGGAATGGCAACGGGCTGGGAATACACGGGCGTGGAGATCATGACGGCGCCGGTAACGCCGGATAAGGTATGGGAAAGAAGGGTGCAGATAGCGAACACGGGCACTCCAGGGGGGACAGATAATTGGTGGCGTGCGCGACGGACGCGGTGAGTTTTGCGCGCCCGTCCGCGCCCTATCTTACGCGTCGAGAATGGGTATCAAAACGCCTTTTCGCTTGACGGCTTAAAAATTTGGAAGATTCTCGGTTGCAAGTTACAGATATTCCGGTAGAATTGCCTATGCACTTAACGGAGAGTTGTCCGAGCGGCCGAAGGAGCACGATTGGAAATCGTGTAGGCGTCAAAAGCGTCTCCGGGGTTCAAATCCCCGACTCTCCGCCAGATTTCACTCAGGGCGTGTCTTATGGCGCGCCCTGTTTTCTACCCCACGCGGAGGGGTGGCAGAGTGGTTGAATGCGGCGGTCTCGAAAACCGTTTGGCCTGTATAAGGTCACGAGGGTTCGAATCCCTCCTCCTCCGCCAGTTTGAATTGAGAGCTTCCAGCAATGGGAGCTTTTTTGTTATCGGGCTCGCCTTGTGCAGAAGCAGGAGGAGGGGTTCGAACCCGGCAGGGTGCGGAGCTGGGCAAACGCGCGAGCGTTTGCAGCGCAGCACGCAAGGCGCGCCGGCGCCGCAGCGATCCTGGCGCGAAAGCGCCAGGGACATCCCTCCTCCTCCGCCAGTTTGAATTGAGAGCTTCCAGCGATGGGAGCTTTTTGTTTATATGAAGGTCGAGCTAGAGGCCTTCGACAGAGCGGTCGTCTTCAAACCACATGTCGTCAAGGTCTCCTTCGCCGGTCATGGCGTCGGGCGGACAGATGGCGTATGTTCCCGTAGCCTGGACGGCGACCTTGCCATCGGGTGTCAAGATCTCGCCTTCTCCCTCAAACGTACGGCGCGTGATTTTAGTGCAGCGACCGTGACATTCCAGGCGCGTTCCGTAAGGGAGAGGCCTGCGATACTTAAGCGAAAGGGAGATGGTGACGCCCCAGATATCGGGATGATTCATTTGAACGGCGCGACCAATCACCTCGTCAAGTACTGCCGCCGAGATACCTCCGTGCACGCGATCGGGATAGCTCTGGTGCATCTCTTGCGGCGTGAAATAGCAAATAACCTCATCGTTCTCGGGATGTTCCACAATTTGAGCGTGGAGGGAGAACGGATTGTCTTTACCGCAGACAAGGCACATGGAGGAGACGTTTTGATTCTCATGCTCGCAGGCGTCGTTGCAAGAGCATGCGGATGAAGCGTCGGTATCCGGTTGCATGGGGTCTCCTTACGTTGATTGATTAACAAACAGTGTAATACGACGTCAGGTTTGTCATATCAAACGTTATTGAGTGTTTTTTAAGAAATATGAGCAGGCTCCTTTTGTGCTCGTGCGTGGAATAGCTTACACGGCGATGCCTTTTATCTGGCATTGTTTGATTTTGGGTGAGAATCTGCGGAATACATCGAGTGTTATTTCGCCATATCTGTTTGATGAGACGGACATGACCCGTGACATGCTTTGCTCTAGGTCTCCCGAAGGCGGCGTCAAGGGCAAGAAGGCTGTTCCAGGTTGTCCTTCGGGAGACGTTCGCATAACGCGGTTATGTAGAGCTCATGAGGTTCTAGCTGCGAAGATGCGTATCGAGCAGAGATGGTCTAGCATAATCAAGTCTTTTCCTGCCCCGGGCGCACCTTCACGACCCGGAGCCTTATGCCCAGAGGAGGTGACCAAATGAAGGCTTATGAACTGCTGTTCTTCGTCGACCCCACTCTCGACCCCGAGACTCGTCTCGCTGTCATGAAGCGCATCGATACCACGATCGCCGAGGGTAACGGTAAGGTCGACAACGTTGACGAGTGGGGCAAGCGCAAGCTCGCCTACGAGATCAACGATCTCACCGAAGGTGACTACACCCTCATCAAGTTCCATGCAGATCCTACTCAGATCGCCGAGCTCGACCGCGTTATGCGCATCACCGACGCCGTGATCCGTCACATGATCGTCCGTCGCGACGACCAGGAGTAGAAATCCGACATGAAGCGCGGCCGGCCATCGAGTCGACCGCACCCGAGAGGTAGTGAGTCAGCATGAGCATCAATCGAGTGAACATTTCCGGTAACCTCACGCGCGATCCCGAGCTGCGCGCAACCGCCGGCGGCACGCAAGTGCTTTCGTTTGGCGTTGCCGTCAACGACCGCCGCAAGAACCCGCAGACGGGCGACTGGGAGGACTACCCCAACTTCGTGGACTGCACGATGTTCGGCACCCGTGCCGAGGCCGTGAGCCGCTATCTCTCCAAGGGGACGAAGGTTGCGATCGAAGGCAAGCTCCGTTACAGCTCCTGGGAGCGCGACGGCCAGCGCCGCAGCAAACTCGAGGTCATCGTCGATGAGATCGAGTTTATGAGCCGCGGCAGCCAGGGCGGCCAGGGTGGTTACGGCCAGAACGGTAGTAACTCCTACGGCGGCGGCTATGCCCCCGCACCGGCACCGCAAGCAGCTCCTGCCCCCGTGCAGGCGCCGCCCGCGGTCGACGTCTACGATGAGGACATTCCGTTTTAAGGTTGCATAACCTGCGGATGTCACCAGTTAGGTGATGGCGCCGGCTTGAATAGCCTGGCGTTGTATCGAAAGGTATTTTTGACATGGCTAATGATTATTCTGCACGTCAGCCGCGTCGTAAGTACTGCCAGTTCTGCAAGGAGAACACCGAGTATATCGACTACAAGGATACTCAGCTTCTCCGTAAGTACATGACCGATCGTGGCAAGATCAAGCCCCGTCGCGTCACTGGCGCTTGCACGCAGCATCAGCACGACATCGCGAACGCAATCAAGCGCGCTCGCGAGATGGCTCTCCTGCCCTACGCCGTTCCCGTGGTTTCTTCCCGCGGCGAGCGCAACCGCGGCTAGGTACCCTGGGCCTTTAGGTTTTGACGATGATCGACGGGAACGACGAACCTCAGCGCCAAATCGTACCGGCGGGGTCTAAGCCTCCGGTGCGACCCGCCGTGCTGCTTCAGGGCTTGCTTTGGACAGCATTGGGCGCTGCGGCGAGTTCGTATCTCCCTTATTTGGGAGTGTTTCTTCTTGCCTACGGTATGCGCGAGCTACTTGAGGCAAAGAAAGGCAAGGGCCTTTGTGCGGGTCTTGGCGTGTGTCTGGTGGTTTTTGCCGCTGCATGTGCTTGGGATTTCGTGTTCGCTCTTTCCCTTGTTCCCGTGTTTGTTTGTGCTGCAGGCATCACCTGGTGCATGTGGCGCGGACGAGCGAGCGTGACCGCGGTGTGTATCGTGATCGTTGCGGCTTCGCTGCTTTCGCTTGGCATTGATGCGTCTATCGCTTCGATGTCGGGTGTATCGCTTTCGGAGTCCTTCATCGCGCTGCTCCAGCAGACCGTTCGTTCTGCGGTGGGATCCGATATCCAGGGTGACTTGCTCGTTTCGCAAGTCATGCCGCTCCTTCGGGTCATCTGGCCGTTTGTCTATGTGGCATCGGCTATGTTTGACGCGCTGGTTGCGGGTATTGGATCTTATACGATGTCCGTGCGTCGCACGGGTGTTCGCCGCATGCCGCAGATTGCCAATTTCGATGCCCCCATGTGGTGCGTCGGTGTATTGGCTCTTTGCATCCTGGGACTCGGGGCGTCCTTTGCGGATATCCCGCAGGCGCAGCTGGTGCGCACGGTATGTGCGTCTGCTCTGGCGAGCCTGCGTGTTGTCTTTGCGCTTCAAGGCTTTGGCGTGGTTTCTGCGCTCGAGGCGAAGCGCCGCATGGGCTGCTTAACCAGGTTTGTGATCACGTTTTTGACCGTTTGGCTCGAGACGATGTTCTTCGCAATGTGCATCGTCGGTCTTATCGATATCTGGGCGAACTTCCGCGGTCTTGCGCGGGAGCAAGTTCGAGTGGATAAGGCAAAACAATAAACGTTTGCGCACCGCGCAAGTGGTGCATTTCCGCAAGGAGATCTCATGAAAGTCATTCTCTTGGGTGAGATCAAGGGCAAGGGTGGCGAGGGTGACGTCGTAGACGTCGCTCAGGGTTACGCCGAGAACTACCTGTTCCCTAAGAAGCTCGCCGTTGCGGCAACCAAGGGCAATCTGAAGCAGCTCGAGGAGCGTCGCAACAACATTGAGAAGCGCGAGGCCGTCCGCATTGCCGACGCCAACGCGCTCAAGGAGTCCATCGATGGCAAGTCCGTCACCGTCGACGCCAAGGTCGGCGACGAGGGCGTGCTGTTTGGTTCCGTTACCGCCTCCATGGTCGCCGACGCGATCAAGGCCGACCTCGGTGTTGAGGTCGACCGTAAGCGCGTCGAGCTCGGCAAGCCTATCAAGGTTGCCGGTGCCCATGAGGTTCCCGTGGCTCTGTATCGCGAGATTCGCGCTACTGTGACCGTTCTCGTTGGCGTTACCGCCGAGGAGGTTGTCGAGGAGCCCGAGGCTGAGGAGACCGCCGAGGAGGCTGTCGCCGAGGTCGAGACCGAGGCTACTGCCGAGTAACTTTACTCGCTGCATATGTCGCATTGACATGAAGGCTTGGAGCACGTTTTGGGCCCCAAGCCTTTTTTATGTCGAGACCCTTTTAGGCGGCGACGCTTTGTTTTTTGAGTGTCACGGCGCGCATTGCTGTGACATGGGAGAAATCCACAACAATGCATTTGACCTGCTGTTGAAAAGCTGGAGTAGACCAGTGGGAACGAATGCAGCATTTCCATTCTTGTATCAAGGGAATGCAAGGCATCTACCTGCGCATTGTATAAATAGCTATCTCTACCTGCGAAAATAATAAAACCAGCAAATCAAAAACGATAAAGTTCCGGTAAATCGCTGGTTAAAAATGAATAAACGCAGGTCAGAGCTTTATTGTTGAAAACTCAGCAAAAGCGCAGGTAATAATTGTTGAAAACGTTGATAACTGCTATTGCCGCAGGTCAAAGATGTGCCTTCAAGTTGAAGTTGAAACTTGTACCTTGCTTGTACATAAAACGTTTAGGCATGTTTAAAACATGGGACCCGTGAAACGGGCTCGCCGTGCCGTACTATTGATACGTTAAGCATCATGAGAAAAAGGAGTGCGCATGGACCTGTCTCTTGCCGAGCGCGGGACGCATCAGGGCCTTCCCAATAACCCGGACGCGGAGGCAAATGTGCTTTCGGCCATGCTTCTCTCCAGTGAGGTTGTGGAGGAGGCGCTTACCGAGCTTCTGCCCGACGACTTCTATCGTCCGATGAACAAGGCGCTGTTCGAGACCATGCACGACATGTATGATCGCAGCCTTCCCATCGACTCCATCACCCTCATCGACTACCTCAGCTCTAAAAACAAGCTGCAAGAGGTGGGCGGCGAGGCCTACATCCTCGAGCTCATGGGCCAGACGCTTTCGCTCGTCAACTGGCAGCACCACGCTTCCATCGTGCGTCGCGACGCCATGCTGCGCGAGATCATCGGTGCCACCAACCAGATCAATCAGCTTGCCTACAACGCTCCGACCGATACCAAAGAGGTTGTCGAGCGCGCAGAGAGTATGCTGCTGTCCGTGACCGACCGCGAGGTCAAAAATGCGTACAAGCCGCTGAATGACTTTTTGATCGAGGCCTTTAACGAGGCAAAAGAGGTCTGCGAGGCCGGCGGTGTTGCCGCAGGCGTTCCCACGGGTTATCCCAGCCTCGACCGCATGCTCATGGGCTTGCGCGAGGGTCAGCTGGTCATCATCGGCGCGCGTCCTGCTGTCGGTAAGACTTCGTTTGCACTCAACCTCGCCCTCAACGCTGCGTCTGAGGGGTATACCGTAGCGTTCTTCTCCCTGGAGATGAGCGGTAAGGAAATCGCCCAGCGCTTTATTTGCGCTCATGCGCAGGTCAGCATGTCCAATTTCCGCACAGGTAAGATTTCTCCGCAGGAGTGGGCGAATATCGGCCAAGCGGCAGAGGATCTCTCTAGCCTTGATATCTTGATCGATGACACCCCGGGAATTACGGTAACCGAGATCCGCGCCAAAGCGCGCCGTATGCTCCATAACAAGGAGAAAGCCATTATCATCCTCGACTACCTGCAGCTGGTGAGTCCCCCTGCGGGTCGTCGCGCCGAGAGCCGTACTGTCGAGGTTTCCGAGATGTCGCGTGCCCTTAAGATTATGGCCAAAGAGCTCGCCGTTCCCGTCATTTCGCTTTCGCAGCTTTCCCGTGCCGTCGAGTCTCGTACCGGCAAGCGTCCGCAGCTTTCCGACCTTCGTGAATCGGGCTCCATCGAGCAGGACGCCGACATCGTCATGTTCCTCGACCGCTCGAGCAATGAACAGGAGGCTGGGCGCGAGGACCGACCGCCCGAGGGCATCACGCGAATTATCGTTGCCAAGAACCGTTCGGGCCCTATTGGCGATGTGGACCTGGTCTTCCTGGCTGCCTCCACTAAGTTTTATGAGCTTAACGAGCATGCCGAGGAATAGCGCGGACGTGCGCCTATAATAGATACGTTTGAATGCGCAATTGCGCTTGTATTCGTGAAGGAGTCAAGATGCCGTCTACCGTGTTGGTCGGAGGTCAGTGGGGCGACGAGGGCAAAGGCAAAATCGTCGACCTTATCGCAGGCGATTTTGATGGCGTTGTGCGCTACTCCGGTGGCAACAATGCTGGCCACACCATCGTGGTGGGTGACAAGAAATACGGTCTGCACCAGATTCCCTCCGGCATCATGTATGCAGATAAGAAGGCCGTTATCGCTAATGGCTGCGTCGTGAACCCCAAGGTGGTTCTCGAAGAGATCGATATGTTCGAGAACGATGGCGTTTCGACCAAGAACCTGTGCATCTCCGGTAACGCGCACATCATCATGCCGTATCACATGGACCTTGATGGTGCGTTCGAGGCACTGCTGGGCAAGAACAACATCGGCACCACGAGGCGCGGCATCGGTCCCTGCTATCAGGATAAGATGGCCCGCATCGGTCTGCGCATGCAGGATATGCTGAACGAGAATCTCTTCCGCGAGAAGCTCGAGATTGTGCTCGCTCGCGTCAACCCCGAGCTGGAGCTCCTCTATCACCTGCCCACCTACACGGTCGACCAGATTTGCGAGGAGTATCTGCCGTACGCCGAGCGTCTGCGTCCCTATATCTGCGAGACGGGCCTTTTGCTCAACGACATGATCGATGAGGGCAAGACGCTGCTGTTCGAGGGCGCCCAGGCTACCCTGCTGGATATCGACCACGGCACCTATCCCTTTGTCACCTCTTCTAACTGTACCGCGGGCGGCGCCATCACCGGTTCCGGCGTGGGTATGAAGAACGTCGACCGCGTGATCGGTGTCATGAAGGCATACATCACCCGCGTGGGTTCTGGTCCCATGCCCACCGAGCTCGATTACGATACCGACGAGTGCGGCCACAAGCTCACCGAGCTGGGCTATGAATATGGCGTCACTACCGGTCGCCGTCGTCGCTGCGGTTGGTTCGACGGTCCCATCGCCAATTTCTCTTCGCGCGTGAACGGCCTGACCGATCTGGCGCTCACCAAGCTCGATGTTCTCTCGGCGTTCGACACCATCAAGGTGTGCGTTGCATATGACTGCGACGGTACGCGTTACACGTCTGTCCCGGAGCATCAGGAGCTGTTCGCACACGCCAAGCCCATCTATGAGGAGCTTCCTGGCTGGAACTGCGACATCACCGGTTGCCGCACGTTTGAAGACCTGCCGGCTGAGGCTCGCAGCTACGTCGAGTTCGTCGAGGACCTGGCGCACACGCGCGTCTCGATTATCGGCGTGGGTGCGGAGCGCGAGCAGATCATCAACCGTTTTTGGAAGTAGCGCATAGACGCATGGTTCCTACCCCTCCGCGGGTGATTCCCACGGAGGGGTATATTCGTTTTTGTGAGTATCGCTGCGCTGCGCGCGGCAGGTAACAAGGAGGATCAATGAACGCAGAATCCCAGGTCATCGACATCCTGCTTTTGGGTTCGGGCGGCCGTGAGCACGCTATCGCCAAGAAGCTTGCCGCTTCGGAGCGCTGCGGCAAGCTCTATATCGCACCGGGCAATGGCGGCACCTCTCAGGAAGGCGAGAACATCTCGCTTGATGAGAACGACCCCGCTGCCGTTGCGGCATTTGCCAAGGATCATGGCTGCGGCATGGTCGTCATCGGTCCCGAGGCTCCGCTTGTCGTGGGCGTGGCCGACGCCGTGCGCGAAGCGGGCATCCCATGCTTTGGCCCGGGTGCCGAGGGTGCTCAAATGGAAGGTTCTAAGCTCTTCTCCAAGCAGCTGATGGAGCGCGCTGGAGTGCCTACCGCTGCCTACGGTTCTTTCACCGACGAGCAGGCCGCTCTTGACTACGTGAACGCTCAGGGTGCTCCGCTGGTAGTTAAGGCCGACGGCCTTGCTGCGGGCAAGGGCGTCATCGTTGCTACCGAGCTCGAGCAGGCTCTCGATGCCGTGCATGAGTGTTTCTCCGGCGCCTTTGGCGACGCCGGTAACACCGTGGTTGTTGAGGAGATGCTCACCGGCCCCGAGTGCTCGCTGCTGGCGTTCACCGATGGTGTCACCGTGCGTCCCATGGCTACTTCCCAGGATCATAAGCGCGCTCTGGAGGGTGACCTCGGCCCCAACACGGGTGGCATGGGCGTGTATAGCCCGGTGCCTATCGTGACGCCCGAGGAGCATGAGACCATGGTTGCCATCATGCATCAGACCGTCGAGGAGCTTCACCGCGAGGGCATCGACTATCGCGGCTGCTTGTACGGCGGCTTTATGCTTACCCCTGCGGGCCCCAAGGTCTTGGAGTTCAACGCACGCTTTGGCGATCCCGAGACGCAGGTTATTTTGCCTCGCCTGCAAAACGATCTGGTCGACGTCATGCTCGCTTGCGCAGAGCAGCGCTTGGATGAGGTCGAGCTTTCCTGGTGCGATGACTGGGCCGTCTCGGTTGTGCTCACCTCTGCCGGCTATCCCGGTTCGTATGAGAAGGGCAAGGTCATCACCGGTATCGAAGATGCCGAGGCTCTGGATGGCGTTACCGTTTACCATGCTGGCACGCGCGAGCAGGATGGCCAGATTCTCACCAACGGCGGCCGCGTGATTGACGTCACCGCACTGGGGGCTACGTTCGAAGAGGCCCGCAACCTGGCATATGCCGCTTGCGAGAAGATCGATTTCGAGGGGAAGACCCTCCGTCATGACATCGGCCTGCGCGCCCTCAAGGGCCGTAGCGCATGGGATGCATAAGTAACTAAGAAGGGCAAACGCACACGATGGCAGAAGAGATTTCGAACAACGCGACGATCGTCGACGATATGGAGCCGGAGGAGGAGTCGCTCGTTTTGGGCGATGACGATCTGCGCGACGCTGCTTTGCATGAGCACATTCTTTCTGAAGAATGTGCATGGCATGGTCGCATCATCGACGTGAACCGTCTGGAGGTCGAGCTTCCCAATGGGCGCCGGACCAGCCGTGATATCGTGCGTCATCCGGGAGCCGCTGCCGTTGTTGCTCTTACCGATTCGGGTAAGATCGCGCTTGTTCGCCAGTACCGAACGGCTCTCGATCGCGTGACGGTCGAGATTCCCGCCGGAAAGCTCGACGCGGGTGAGGACCCACTCGAGTGCGCTAAGCGTGAGCTGCGCGAAGAGACCGGCTTTGTTGCCGGCCGTATGCGTTACCTTACGACGATCGCTTCGTCTGCCGGTTTTGCAGACGAGCTGATTCGCATCTACATGGCAACGCATCTGGAGCTCGACGAGGCCTGCCCCGACGAGGACGAGTTCCTCAACGTGGACCTAGTTCCCCTGTCCGAGCTCATCGACGCCGTCTTGGACGGCAAGATCGAGGATGCTAAGACCGTGGTGGGCGCCCTTGCCTGTGATGCGATTGCACATCGACTCGCTGCCGAGGCCGATGCCGTTATGGAGCAGTAGGACCTTGCTGCGCTGCGGTGCGTTTGACGACGCGACGCCGTTTGCTCGCCGTAACGCCTGATTGATTATTAAAGTCACGCACAATCGTTCACTTTTCCCTGATTTAGGGAGAATATCGACGATTGTGCGTGACTTTTCGGTGTCTCGGGTCCCGTTTTGAGGTGTGGACGAGTGCCGATGTTGTATAGGGAGGAGCCATTCGTGGCCAAGAGTAGTATGTTCAGTCGTTTTCTCGGCTATTACAAACCGCAGATGCACCTATTTGTTGCCGATACCATCTGCGCGCTCGTGCTTGCCGGTATCGACCTGGCGTTTCCGATTATCCTACGCAGCCTGACGGGAGGCCTCTTTACGCAGGGCCAGGCTGCCATTATGCAGTCGCTCGGCCTTATTGCCATCGGCCTTGTTGTCATGTATGCCGTGCGCTGCGGCTGCCGCTATTTTGTCTCGGCCCAGGGTCACGTGATGGGTGCGCGTATGGAATCCAAGATGCGCGAGGACCTGTTCGATCAGTATGAGCGCTTTAGCTTTGCCTATTTCGACAGCCATAGTTCCGGCGACATGATGAGTCGCGTGGTCAACGACTTGTTTGACATCTGCGAGGGCGCGCACCACCTGCCCGAGTGGCTCATCATCTGCGGCGTCGAGGTTATTGGCGCGTTCGTGATTCTGTTTACCATCAGTCCCGCTCTTTCGGGCGCGATGGCTGTGGTGACCGCTGTTTTGGTAGTGGTCATGGTGCGCCAGAATCTCAACATGAAGGCTGTCTTTAGCGACAATCGCAAGAAGATCTCTGAGGTGAATTCACAGCTGCAGGATTCGCTCTCGGGCATTCGCGTGGTTAAGTCGTTTGCAAATGAACGCACCGAGCGCGCCAAGTTCCGTCGTGCCAACGACCGCTACCTGGATTCCAAGGTCAACCAGTACCACGCCATGGGAACCTACACGGCTACCTATGGTCTCATGAGCGGCGTGCTGTACTTTGTCGTGATCGTCTTGGGCGGCTGGCTGGTGGCCCAGGGCGAGCTGAGCCCGGTTGACATGGCAACCTTCGCCCTCTATATCTCCTTGTTCTGCACGCCCATCGAGACGCTCGTCAATTCGACCGAGATGTTTCAGAAGGCCCTCGCCGGCTTTAAGCGCATGGATGAAGTGCTCCAGACGGCACCCGACGTGCAGGACAAGTCGGGTGCTGCGGAGTTGAGCGTGGAGGCGGGCGCCATCGAGTATCGCGATGTGTGCTTTAGCTACGATGACTGCGAGCTGGGCGACGATGGGCAAAACCGAGTTCGCCCCGTTATCGACCACATGAATCTCTCCATCAAGCCAGGCGAAACCATTGCGCTCGTTGGTCCTTCGGGCGGCGGCAAGTCGACCACGTGCTCGCTGTTGCCGCGTTTTTACGACGTGCAGTCTGGCTCCATCACCATCGATGGACAGGATGTGCGCGATGTGACACAGGAGAGCCTGCGCCGCGCTATCGGCATTGTGCAGCAGGACGTGTACCTGTTTGACGGCACCATTCGCGACAACATCTCCTATGGTCGTCCCGGTGCGAGCGACGAGGACATCGCCGCTGCCGCTCAGCAGGCAAACATCCTCGAGTTTATCGAGAGCCTGCCCGATGGCTTTGACACGGTGGTGGGCGAGCGCGGCAGTCGCCTTTCGGGCGGTCAGAAGCAGCGCATCGCCATTGCGCGCGTGTTCCTCAAAAATCCCGCCATCCTTATTTTGGATGAAGCGACGAGCGCCCTTGATAACGAGAGCGAGGAGGCAGTGCAGGAGTCGCTTGAGCGCTTGGCTGCCAACCGAACCACGATCATCATCGCGCATCGCCTGTCTACCATTAAGGATGCCGACGAGATTGCCACGGTGGAACGTGGGCAGGTCGTGGAACGTGGCACACATGAGCAGCTTCTCGCCCGCGGCGGTACATATGCTCGCTACTATCGAATGCAGTTCGAAGGCGTGCGCGCGGCACGCACCGAGTAATACCCGAGGACATCGATGGCTAAGAATGCACCCCTAACAGAAGACGAGGCACAGGAGCTCTTTTCCGAGCTTGACGATTCGGGCGTTATCGACCCGTTGCTTGCCCATCGCCGTATGCGCGGGGGCGATGCAGGCAAGGTCGATGACGAGGCAAGACGTGAGGACGTTCAGGCGGGTCTTACCCTGCGCCGCGCCCGTCGCGCCAAAGTGGACCCTCTGTCTGAGCAGGACCCCTCTGGATCCAAGGCAGGCGAGGCTATTTCGCGAACCGCAATCCTGTGCATCGTCGGCGTCTTGCTGTTTGTCGTTGGCATGCAGATTGTCTACGGTGTGAGTCGCCGCTTGAATACGGCGAACCTCTCGGAGTGCGCGGACTATGAAACCGTGACCAATGCCATGCAGTCCGGCGTGGAGTGGGGCAACGGATTTACGCAGTTCCCGGAGCAGTTTACGGTAGACGAGGCGGACGAGCGCACGGGCGTCGTCGAGGTCTCGGTGGTGGACACCGACTCTAAAAACGAGCTCGAGCTGCTCTCCAACTCGCAGATTCAGGCTTCGGCGCTCTCGACCAATGCTTTGCTTAACGAGAAGATTAACCGTGTGGTGTACAAGGTCTACGCTCTCACGGACGATAAGGGCAACTTTGCGCATGACCAGTTGTTTGGCTTTGTGCCTGCAACGGGTACGCGCCGCGCGATGCTTACGTTTGTATGGACCAAGGAGAAATCGGCCAATACGACGTATATCGATTGGAACCTCAAGATTATCGGCATGAACGACAAGCTCACCGATAAGATTCAGACCCAGGTGAACTCCGTGTCCTCGCTCACCGATGACGCACAGGTCAAGCAGTCTCAAATTGATGAAGAGACCGTTGAGCGCCAAATGGAGCACATGCTGCATGGTCGCGAGATATTCCGCGGCGGCGCTTCCGAGAAGCGGCCTTCCGACGTTTTGCCGCAGCCTTCCGAATAGGGAAACACCGCGCCAACAGACGTATATGACCGTTTGCATAATGTGTCGATATGGGTCTGTTGGCGTACTTTTTTAAATTGTCGTGCCGTAGTCGCCTTAGATGACTAAAATACCTCCAGGCCTAAATGACCTTTAAGCCGGTACCGAGAGACCGAAAAGGAGAGAACATGGGCACGAACCTTGCGGCAGGCATCATGTCTGCCAAGGCTGCGCCAAGCGATTTGGCCCAGCGAATCATGTCCCGCACCAGCAAAGGGTGCGCAAGCGCCGCGATCCTCATGCTCGCAGATGGGACGGTTTTTTATGGCCGCGCCTGCGGAGCTGCAGGTACGGCATGTGGCGAAGTGTGCTTTAACACTTCACTCGAGGGTTATTTTGAAGTTCTGACCGACCCCTCGTATGCAGGTCAGATTGTCACCATGACATACCCTCAGATTGGCAACTACGGCATCGATCCGGACGACGTGCAAAGTGCGTATCCCGGTTCTGCCGAGCGCGCAGCCGCGACCCCTGCGCTTCGCGGCATGATCGTGCACGATATGTGCCACACCCCTTCCAATTGGCGTAGCTCCATAAGCGTGCCTGACTACCTCAAAGACAACAATATCGTGGCTGTGGAGGGCATCGATACCCGTGCACTCGTGCGTCACCTGCGCGACCATGGCGCTCAGCAGGGCATCATCTCGACCGAGATTTTTGACCTGACGGAGCTTGCGGCGAAGCTCGCCGAGGCACCTGCGCTGGTGGGCGAGAATCTGGTCAAGACCGTGAGCTGTGCGGATGAGTATCCGTATGCAGCCGCAAACCTGCCCGCCGCCCATACCTTCGCCGATGCCGCCCCCGCGCTCGCCAAATATCGCGTGGTCGTGTACGACTGCGGCATCAAGCGCGGCATCCTCGAGGGTTTGGTGCGCGTTGGCTGCGAGCTCACCGTGGTGCCGTGGAACACCCCGGCTTCTCGCGTGCTGGAAATGCATCCCGATGGCGTCTTTCTTTCCAATGGCCCGGGTGACCCGGACGCCGTGGAGGAGACGTACGCACAGGTGCAGGAGCTTATTGGCAAGGTGCCGCTGTTTGGCATCTGCCTGGGTCATCAGATGATCAGCCTTGCCTGCGGTGCCCAGATGGAAAAGCTCAAATTTGGCCATCGCGGCGGAAATCAGCCGGTTATGAACCTCATTTCGCATCGCGTGGAGATTACGGCGCAAAACCATGGTTTCGGTCTTGTTTTCCCGAGCCTGGGCAAGCTTATCCCCGAGCTTTCCGGTGGCGAGACCGAGCATCCTGCCGATGGCGACCTTCGCATCTGGGCGCAGCGCGGCATTGCACCGGTGGTGCAAAACGAGCGTTTTGGCCGCATTCGCCTCACACATATCAATCTCAATGACGGTACGGCCGAGGGTATCCAGCTGCTGGACAGCCCTGCCTTCTCCGTGCAGTATCACCCCGAAGCAGCACCCGGACCCACCGACGCGCATTACCTCTTTACGGCTTTCGCGCGCCTGATGGATGGCGATGCCGATTACCTGGACATCGACATTTCCAAGGACCGTCTTGCCGGCTGGGTTTTTGATTCCGAGGATGTTCCCGCGACGGTAACCGCGCAGGCATAGGCCCGCGCGCCCGTCCCCGCGGCGCTTCGATGCATCAGCTGCACGCTCACCGGCGCAGCCTGCAAGCTTCGCCGGTTTATCTAGGAGGTTTTCATGCCTAAACGTACCGATATCAAGCGTATCCTCGTGATTGGCTCCGGCCCCATCGTCATTGGTCAAGCTTGCGAGTTCGACTACTCCGGCGCTCAGGCCTGTAAGGTCCTCAAGGAGGACGGCTACGAGGTCGTGCTGCTCAACTCCAATCCTGCGACGATCATGACCGACCCTGGCCTGGCCGATCGTACCTATGTTGAGCCTATCACCCCTGAATTTTTGGAAAAGGTCATCGTCCGCGAGCATCCGGACGCGCTGCTGCCCACCCTCGGTGGCCAGACTGGACTGAACGCCGCTGTTGACCTGGCCAAAGCCGGAGTCCTCGACAAATACGGCGTCGAGATGATCGGTTGCGACCTGGCTGCCATCGAGTGCGGCGAGGACCGCAAGCTTTTTAACGAGGCCATGGCCGAGATCGGCCTTGAGGTAGCGCGCTCCGGCTATGCCTACTCGGTGGAAGATGCTCTTGCCATCGTTGAGCGCGTGGGATACCCGTGCGTCCTGCGCCCGAGCTTCACGCTCGGAGGCGCCGGCGGCGGCATCGCGCATACCGAGGAAGAGCTCATCTCCATTGTGAGCCAGGGCATCGAGCTTTCACCTGCCCATGAGGTGCTGGTGGAGGAATCCATCGAGGGCTGGAAAGAGTACGAGATGGAGGTCATGCGCGACCACGCTGGCAACGGCATCATCGTGTGCTCCATCGAGAACCTCGACCCCATGGGCGTGCATACCGGCGACTCTATCACCGTGGCGCCGGCCCAGACGCTCTCCGACCTCGAGTATCAGCGCATGCGCGTGGCATCGCTCGCCATTCTCGAGAAGGTTGGCGTGGAAACAGGCGGCTCTAACGTGCAGTTTGCCGTGAACCCCAAGAACGGCCGTCTCATCGTCATCGAGATGAACCCGCGTGTTTCGCGCTCCTCGGCGCTGGCCTCCAAGGCCACGGGATTCCCTATTGCCAAGTTTGCCGCACAGCTCGCTGTGGGCTATACCCTCGATGAGATCACCAACGACATCACCAAGGCCACGCCGGCATGCTTCGAGCCCACCATCGACTACTGCGTGGTTAAGGTTCCGCGCTTTGCCTTCGAGAAATTCAAGGGTACCGATACCACGCTTACCACGCGCATGAAGGCTGTGGGCGAGATTATGTCCATCGGCCGTACGTTCGAGGAAGCCTTTGGCAAAGCCATGCGTTCGCTGGAAGACGGTCATGTGGGTCTCTCGGCCGGTGGCAAGGAGGGTGCCTCCGAGCTGAGCTATGACGAGCTCACCCATGCTATCGCCACGCCCACCGAGAATCGCATCTTCTATGTGGTCGAGGCGTTCCGCCGCGGCTGGACTGTCGAGCGCGTGCATGATATCTGCAAGATCGACTCGTGGTACCTCAATCGCATCAACGATATGGTTCAGGTACAGGAAGCCGTGCGCGGCATGCGTGTGGAGGATATCGATGCCGACGCTATGCGTCTGCTCAAGCAGTACGGTACGAGCGATGCCGAGATCGCGTCGCTTACCGGTTCCGACGAGCGCTTCGTGCGCGCCTACCGCAAGGGCCTGGGCGTGGTTCCCAGCATGAAGACGGTCGATACCTGTGCTGCCGAGTTCGCAAGCGGAACCGAGTACCACTACAAGACGTATGAGAACCTCATGCGCGCCGACGCCGCAGCGCGTAAAGCGGTCGCTGCCGATGAGGTGACGCCTTGCGCCAAGCCTAAAGCCATGATTTTGGGCGCCGGCCCCAACCGTATTGGCCAGGGCATTGAGTTTGACTACTGCTGTGTGCATGCGAGTTATGCGCTGGCGAGCCGCGGTTACGAGACCATTATGGTCAATTGCAACCCCGAGACGGTCTCGACCGACTACGATACGTCCGACCGCTTGTACTTCGAGCCGCTTACCTACGAAGATGTCATGGACGTCATCGATGTGGAGCGCCCCGACGGCGTCGTGGTGACGTTGGGTGGCCAGACCCCGCTCAAGCTTGCGCGCATGCTTGAGGATTCCGGCGTGAACATCATGGGTACCAAGCCTGATTCCATCGACTTTGCCGAGGACCGCGAGCGTTTCGCCGCGCTGCTCGACCGCCTGCAGATCATGTATCCGCCTGCAGGTCAGGCAACCTCGTTCGAGGAAGCCGAGGCTGTGGCCGTGCGCATCGGTTACCCGCTGCTCGTGCGTCCGAGTTACGTGCTGGGCGGACGCGGCATGATGATTGCATATGACTCCGAGCACCTGCGCACCTATATGGCCGAGGCCACGCGCATCAGCCCCGACTACCCCGTCTATCTGGACCGATTCCTAGAGGGTGCGATCGAGTCTGACGTCGACGCCCTGTGCGACGGCGAAGAGGTCTATATCGGCGGCGTTTTGGAGCACATCGAGGAGGCAGGTATCCATTCTGGTGACTCGGCCACCTGCATCCCGCCGTTCAGCTTTAGCGACAGCCTGGTGGAGAGGCTCCGCGAGACCACGCGCCGCATCGCGCTCGCGTTGGGCGTGCGCGGCCTGGTAAATGTGCAGTACGCCATCAAGGGCGAGACAATCTACGTGATTGAGGCCAACCCGCGTGCCAGCCGTACGGTGCCGTTTATCTCCAAGGCCACCGGTGTGCCGCTTGCCAAGTGCGCCGCTCGCATCATGGCGGGCGAGAAGATCGCCGACCTGCACCTGCCCCGCGACAGCCGTCGTCTGGATTGGTTCTGCATGAAGGAGGCTGTCATGCCGTGGGGCCGCTTCCCGGGTGCCGAGGTTATCTTGGGGCCCGAGATGAAGTCGACGGGCGAGGTTATGGGTATCGCCAAGAGCTATCCCGAGGCTTATGCCAAAACGCAGCTTGCTATCGACTACGACATGCCCGATCCGAGCAAGGGCAAGGTTTTTGTCTCGGTGTGTGACCGCGATAAGCGCCACATCCTCTCGGTGGCACGTATCCTGCGTTACCTGGGCTTCGACATTGTGAGTACGGAAGGTACGGCGCGTGTGCTGCGTGGTGGCAACGTGACGTGCGAGACGGTTAACAAGATCGGTGGTCCGCACCCCAATATCGGTGACATGATTGCCGACGGCGAGATTTCGCTCATTATCAACACCCCGTATGGACCGGGCTCGCGCGGCGATGGATACCTGCTGCGCACCGAGGCAGTCCGCCGCGGCGTGACCTGTGTCACGGCTCTTTCTGGCGCAAACGCCTATGTGAGTGCTATCGAGGCGGTGCGTGAGGAGCGCGCCGGTACCGGTTCCAACAACGAGGTGGGTATGTCTGCCATCGCACTGCAGGATCTTCCGCAGTACGACGTGTAGGGTATCGGGCGCGTACATTCGTGATTGATTGACACATACGTCGATAGTTCGATCGTGACTCAATAATGAAAGGCGCCTTTTCTGGGCGCTACGATGACGGCGAGGATCCGTGCGCGAGTGCGGGTCCTCGCTGTTGCGTATCAGACGCTTTCGCGGCGCCGATTGGGGAAAAGCTACGGCAACCTGCCCGATATCGCCTAGCGCGTCTATACTGAACACGTTGTAGTTAAGGGGCGCGGACATCCGCGCAGCCGCTCTCAATCTGGAGGCATGTATATGGCAGAGAAAACGCCCGTTGTCGGTATCATCATGGGTTCCAAGTCCGATCTTCCTACCATGGAGGGGTGCACTGCGGAGCTTGAGCGCCTGGGCGTTCCGTACGAGCTGGTTATTGCTTCGGCGCATCGTACTCCCGACAAGGTGCATGAGTGGGCGGCTACCGCAGCCGACCGTGGCATCAAGGTGATTATCGCCGCGGCTGGCAAGGCTGCTCACCTGGGTGGTGTTGTTGCTGCCTTCACGCCGCTGCCCGTTATCGGCGTGCCTATGAAGACGTCCGATCTTGGCGGCCTCGATTCGCTCCTTTCGATGGTGCAGATGCCCTCCGGCGTGCCGGTTGCCTGCGTTGCCATCAACGGTTCCAAGAACGCGGCGATTTTCGCTACTCAGATTCTGGGCGCCGCGATGCCCGAGTACCGTACGGTGATTGAGAACATGAAGCGCGAGATGGCCGAGGCTTAAACTCGACATCTTGAGAAATGGGGAAGAGCATGGCCGATGTGGCACATACCGATAGAGGAGGCGCTATGCCGGGTGGCCGTCATGTGGCGGGACAATCGCGCGTGCGCATGGTTAAGGTCGGCTCGCATTTTGCATCCGCTCCGGTTGCTTCTTCGGCCATGCCTGATTCAAAGGCTGCGGTAGACGCCTTCGAGCCTGCATGGACACCTCGTCCTGTGGGTGCGCGCTTTGCGACGTCGCCCAAAGCCGAGCAGCCCTCCGCCGCGCAGGTGGCGGCGCAGATTGCGCCCAAACCGGTGACATTGCCCTCGCATCCCTCCGCATTAACGAGCAATCCTTCTGCTTGGGAGACGGCCGAGTTCATGCGCATCGCAGCATCGCGCGGCGCGTCTTCAACAAGCGCGGTCACGGTATCTCGCGCGGCAAATCAACCCGCTCCGCGTCCGATGCCCCCGGCGTCCTCGAGCGCTGCCGTTCCGCAGGCTCCTCAAACAAAGCCCTCGGTGCCCGCGCCTACAGCGGCTCCGGCTTTTGATCCCTTTGCGTATCATCCCGAGGTCGCCGAGCCCGATGAGGCACCGGCGCATAGAGGATTCGACGTGCGTTCCATGCCGCCCGCGACCGCGCCGGCATCGAATGGCGCTGCAGCTGTTACTGCCCGGATTCCCGTACAGGCGCCTCGCGCTTCGCAAAACCAGATAACACCCCCGAAGGGAGTTACCCCTGTGGCCGCTGTATCCATGCATCAGTCTTCCGCACAGCAGACTCGCCCGGCGCGCGGTGCGGGTGGCGTGCCTCCTCGCACTCCGGAGCGCGGCCGCGTGGGCGGTCGTGGCGACGGACGTCCCCCGCGCAAGAAAAAGCAGGTATTGCCCCTTGTTTTCATCATCGTGGGCGTAGTTCTTCTGTTGGTTGCCGGCGGGTTGTTCATCAAGGCTCAGATGGGTTACCAAGAGGCGCAGTCGTGCTACAAGCAGCTCGAACAGTACGCCGTCAAGGGTGATGACGGCGATGATGTACCCAGCGTGGACTTCAACGCCTTGGCACAGATCAATCCGGATATCGTGGGCTGGATCTATGTCCCGGGCACGGTGATCAATTACCCGGTGGTTCAGACCAACAACAACACGACCTATCTGAGCAGGCTTTTTGATACTTCGGGCAATGGCTCGGGCACCATCTTCATGGACATGGACGACACCGCGCCGGGTCTGGTGGATGAACAGACCACCATCTACGGACACCACATGAACGATGGCTCGATGTTCAAGGCGATCGACAACACGCTCAATCAAGATGAGTTCGATAAGATCGGCAAGGTGTACTACATCACCCGCGACACCACCTATGTACTCAAGCCGATGTTCACCGCTCAGGTTGAGGATACCTACACCGACGCTCGACGCACCACGTTTGAGGGCTCCGACAAAACGCTCACCGAGTACCTTACGGACATGCTTGGCTATGCAAAGGCAACGTCGAGCACTGCCAAAGAGGATATTGCCGAAGCCAAGCAGGTACTGACGTTGGTGACCTGTGCGGGCGAGATCATCCCGCGCACCACGCGCGCCTCCATGGTGTGCACGGTGGTGGAAACCCAATCGCGCGTCGATGCGCAGAGTACTTCGAATTAACCGCTACAGCTCGTTTTCTTGCTCGGAAATATGCAAAAGGAAAGGCATCGGCGCAGGTCGATGCCTTTTCCTATAACGCCGCTCGGTACGGTTCTCGCTTGGCGGCTATTGGGGTTCGAGACGGCGTGTCCCCTTACGCGGTGGTGTCCTCGGCGCTGAGCACGCGGCTGGTATCTTGCGGTGTGATTGTCATGCTTTGGAAGCGATGCTGCATGTAATCGTCGTCAAAATGAGCGGCGTAGAACTGTTCGACGTGCGTTTGCGGGGCAAGGCCGCTTACGCGTTCGAACCAGCAATCGAGTGACTGAAGGGTCATGACGCCGTCGATAAGCATAAGAATCGTACAGATGGCCGTAAGCGAATAGCGCCAGGTCCAGGGAATGCGGTTGATGAGTTTGAGCAGGCGCGGCAAGAGCACGCGAATCCATGCGAGGCCCAGGCAACCCCAGATGCCTGCGAACATTGTGCACGTGCGACCGCCAAAGAGCACGGCGATGGGGTCGGGCATGCCAAAGAGGCGCATATGGTTGTAATCCCAGGCAACAACACCAAACGATACCTGCAAGAACCAGGCAACGGCAACCTCAAAAAGTGCTCCGATACAGGCGCTTACCATAAAGATGATAAGGGGGTTCTTCTTGTAGAAGCGGTTGAGCGCAACCGTCATGAGCAGGGCGCCAAAGCCATAGATGGGTGAGAACGGGCCAAAGAGGAGGCCGGCGCGATCTTGGTAAACGCCCGGCTCCACCACAACCATGTGCCAGATGGTTTCGAGCACCAAGCCGATGATGCTGCAGGCTACAAAGACCCAGAACAAGTTGAAAAAGTTGAGGCGAATGAATCCCTCACCTGTCTCGTCGCGGCCGAGCATGGTGTCGCGTGCGGCCTCGCGATTGATCATGTTGCGCAGGCGGCGCTGCAGCTCGCGTTCCTGACGAAGCGATGGATCGACGGTGACCGAGAGCGTGATGAGAATGATGAGCTGCACGGCAGGTCGGATGAGGTGCGACCCGATGCCGCTGAGCATCATATCGATGATGATCTGAACGATGGTAACAACGATAAGCGCGTATGACCAGCGAGCAGCGTGACGACGACGATTCTTGATAAGCGAGGCGCCAAAGACGATAAGAGCCACGGTGTCGAGGACGGCAAACGAGATGCCAACGATGGCGATGATGAGGGCAACAAGCGGATTGGTGCCAATGGTTACGGCATCGGGGTTTTGGGCAAGCTGCTGGGCGATGTAGCCAAAGAACATCAGATAGACCGGAATCGAGACGATGCCGGAGGCGATGCAAAGGCCGCCATAGATTTTAATGAAGAGGGGAAGCTCTCTCTTTTCCGATTCGGTGACGATCTTTGGATCAAGCATATTGCGCGCCATATGCCCTCCTTTTTTATACACATCAGACGTGACCTATATGGTAGCTCATCTAAGAGAGCGTTCCGCACGGTGCGTGCGGGGTCGCAAAAGGCAACGTGATGGTTGATAGTATATGAAGATTATGTGTATACTGCACTCGGGGGGTGGCGAAATTAATCCCCATATGTCTTGCGAAGAGCGGAATTGAGTCATTCTCACACTAGCTTTGATGTGGCATTTTGCAAATCGGCGCAAATGGGTCACTTTCTAAAAGAGGCAACGCCCCTTTGCATTTCTCACCAAGGGCATAACTGCGATGCGCCGATTCGAAAAATGAAAGCTGCTGCTGGTGCACTAGAATTTATAAAAATGCCAAGCTGGAGTGTTATATAAGGCATGCACGAAGGCGTAACTGAGCAAGAAAGACGGACGGTCGATCGCATGGTAACCATCGAATTAAATAATGGGGGGGGGTCTTCAAAATCGACCTGTAGTTCAACGATTTTTCTGGACCGATTGTTTTTTGTGGGTCAATTGATAGACGCCACCCGGGACCGTCATTCCTCCCCTCATGGCTTTTGCAGCAAGCTGGATAGAAGCCAAAATGCAGTTGAGGAGTGGAAGCATGTCTAAGAAAGTTACGCTAAAAGTGCCTGTTGATATCGTGGTTCGCGATCGAGACGTTCATGTGCTGGCGTTGGTAAAGGCGCGCAGCGGAGCATCGAACCACGGCGTAAGCGCTTCGATTCGTTCGTTTGCAGACGAGCTGGACGTGAGTCTCGATACGGCACGCCGTGCCCTCGCTTCGTGTGAGGAAGCGGGTTACCTGACGGTGAGCGCCAATCGCATGGAAAACGGCGGTCAGCTCGAAAACACCTATTGCGTTACCAAGTATGGTGACGAGATTCTCGAGGCAGCACGAAAGGCGGGACTCATTTCATAGAATGGGCGGCTCCCCGCAAAGTTGAAGCTTTTGACACGTTGGGTTTGCTCGCGTTTAATTTCAGATTATCGGCCGCGCTTGTGAGCTTGTTGCTCCACCTACTATGCGCTGTGGCGAGGTAAAAAAGATCCTCTCCGTGCGTTATACGGGCTATTATTTCCCCTTTTAACAGCAGAAAAATAAATACCGTCCGGTGCCCGACAACAGCGCGACTTCAGACGAAAGCGCGGGTGACGTCAAGGAGCGCACGTGCAACAAACCCGCCGACGTTCCCATGCCTGAGAGGCCCAACCTGCCCAAGACGGGCGACGGCGCCATGGCTGCCGTCTTTGCCGCCACTGCTGTGGCAATCGTTTGCATTGTTGCGGCTGGACGTAAGGTTCGCAAAGGTCAACGGTAAAAGACCGCCTGTTGTCACAAATTGCTGTCACGTTATGGTAGTGTGACGGCATATATGCAGTAATTTTAGCCGGGGGGGGGGATGATAGTCCTCCTCTCCGGCTTTTGATGTGCTTCAAGAAAACGTTTGGAGTGTGTGAGAATGAAGCAATTGATGAAGGGGATCCGCAGACTCGCCGTGGCGGCGTGTGCCGTGGCGCTCTCGGTGGGCGTCCTTGCCGCGCCGGCATATGCTGATGGAGCGACCGTCACGAAGATTACCAATGAAAAAACGCGTATGACCTATGATGACCTGGCCACCGCTACCGCTGCGGCTCAAAGTGGCGACACCATCCTGCTTCCCGAGGGCAACTATACGCTGTACAAGGTGGACTCTGCGGGCAGCACTAAGGGCAAGGACCTTACGTTCAGGGGTCTGGGCGCCGATAAGACCGCTTGGAACATCGGTGCGATTGTACCCGATCCCGCCAACTATGGCACTGAGTATAACGGCGACTACTCGTTTGATGGCGCTGGTACCGTGACGTTCGAGAACATGACGCTGCGTTCCGGCAAGGTTGACTACCTTGGCTTTATCCGTGCCAATAAGACCGTCGTTGACAATTGTGTCATTAACGGCAAGACCTTCTACTGGGGGTATGAATCAGCGGAGTTTAAAAACACGACGTTCAATCCTCCGATTTTCGACTACGCTCTCTGGACGTACAGCTCGCCAACCATGACGTTCGATAACTGCACTTTTAACGCAAGCGGCAAGGTCATCAACGTCTACACCGATGCCAGTGCTGGCAAGCATAACATCACCGTCAACGTGAAGAACTGCAAATTTAACTCAACGATTTATGGCAAGCAGGCGCTGAATATCAACGACTCGAATATGGGTTCGTATAAGTACATCCTCAACATCACCGGCGACAACACGGTTACGGCGGCGCGTGATAACACCACGTGCTCGCAGCTCTTTGGCTTTGGCGGCAAGTCGGACAACGACACCGGCCGCACCGATGTCTACATTGGCGGCACTCTCGTGTGGTCCAAAAAAGACGAGACGACGTTCAAAGGCGAGATGAAGACCCACTCCTACACCGACGGCGAGCACGACAAGGCCTTCGAGGTCACCTGCACCGACTGGACCTCTGATGGCGCCGGCACCTGGACCTACAAGGCGACCAAGACCTGCAAATACTGTGGTTACACGGAAGGCCCGACCGAGGAGAAGGCTTACGACCTCACCTACGACCTGAACGGTTCCACGGACAAGCAGACCGCCGATTTCGCCACCGTCGTGCACGTTACCGAGACTGAGGTTACGGCCGATAAGCCGGTACGCAAGGGCTATTCCTTTGTGGGCTGGAACACGGCAGCGGACGGTTCCGGCACGAGCTATGAGGCTGGCGCCAAAGTTGAGCTCACCGCTCCGGTAACGCTGTTTGCCCAGTGGAAGAAGGATGAGCCCGCTCCTAAGCCTTCCGATACCAAACCTGCCGACAAGACCAGACGGGCAAGAAACCCACCGGTCAGGCCTTGCCCAAGACGGGCGACAACTCCATGATGATCATCGGTGGAGTTGCGGTTGTGGCTGTTATTTGCATCGTTGCTGGCGTCGTTGTGCTCAAGGGTCGCAAGAAGTAACAAGCTTTGAGCTTGAGCATCAATTCGCATTCAAATCATGGTCCGCATCCTCGTTTGAGGGTGCGGACTTTTTTCTAAGCTTCTCGAGAGGCTCCGTTGCCGTCCGTTTGCCGTCGTACCTGTGCGTATAATGGGTTGGTAAACGCCAACGCATAGAGTCATGAGGGGATAGCATGTCTCAAGAAACCATCCATGCGGCCCAGGCCGCCGCAGGACGTGTGTCCGAGCCGGAGCAGCTGGACGAAGATAGGGATCAGCTGCACGAGGAGTGCGGTGTTTTTGGTGTTTGGGCGCCAAAGCGCGATGTTGCTCGTTTGACGTATTTTGGCTTGCGTGCGCTGCAGCATCGCGGTCAGGAGTCGGCAGGTATCGCGGTGGGCGACGGCGGCACCGTTATGGTGCGCAAGGACCTGGGCCTTTGCGGCCAGGTGTTCTCCAACGCCGATCTCTCTACGCTTACCGGTCAGCTTGCAGTGGGACATGTGCGTTATGGTACGGCTGGCGCCAAGAGCTGGGAGGCTGCGCAGCCGCACCTCTCCACCATCAACGAGGTTATCATTGCGCTCGCGCATAACGGCACTCTGGTGAATACCGACGAGCTGCGCCGCCAGCTCATCGAGCTGGGTGTTCCGTTCCTCTCCAATTCCGACTCCGAGGTGGCCACCAAGCTCATCGGCTACTTCACCCAGCGCACCGGCCATTTGCGCGAGGGCATTCGCAAGACCATGGAGCTCGTGCGCGGCGGTTACGCCATGACCCTCATCAACGAAAGCTCCCTCTACGCCTTCCGCGACCCGCACGGCATTCGTCCGCTCGTGCTGGGCAAGCTCGTGGATGGCGGTCTTGATCAGGCCGACCTCAAGGCAGCTGCCAAGCTTCCCTCGCTCGAGGAGAGCACCGAGGCGAGCGAGCCCGTGCCCGAGGTCGCTACGGCAGGCGGCTGGGTTGTCGCTTCCGAGACCTGCGCTCTCGACATCGTGGGTGCCGAGTACGTTCGCGACATTCGCCCGGGTGAGATTTTGCGCATCAACGCCGAGGGCCTTGTTTCCGAGCAAGGCGTGCCGGCGGCGGAAAAGTCGGCAAACTGCATCTTCGAGCAGGTTTATTTTGCTCGCCCCGACTCCATCATGAACGGCAAGAGCGTCTATGCCTGCCGTTACGACATGGGCCGCATGCTCGCCATCGAGTCGCCCGTCAACGCCGACATGGTCATTGGCGTGCCCGACTCCGGCATGCCTCCGGCGGAGGGCTTTGCCCACGAGAGCGGTATTCGCTATGGCGAGGGCCTCATCAAGAACCGCTACGTTGCCCGCACCTTTATTGAGCCCACGCAGGAGCTGCGCGCCATGGGCGTGCGCATGAAGCTCAACCCGCTCAAAGACAACATCGAGGGCAAGCGCATTGTGGTTATCGACGACTCCATCGTGCGCGGCACCACCATGGTGCAGCTCGTCAAGATGCTGCGCGGTGCCGGCGCCAAAGAAATCCACGTGCGCATCAACTCGCCCGAGGTCATTTGGCCGTGCTTCTACGGCATCGACACCGATGTCCAGCAGCAGCTGATCAGCGCCAACAAGACGGTCGACGAGATCTGTGAGTTCATCGGTGCCGACTCCTTGGCGTTCCTCTCGGTCGAGGGCCTGCTCAAGTGCATGCCCGAGGGCGGCTACTGCGACGCTTGCTTTACGGGTGTCTACCCGGTGGCTATCCCCGATAGCTTTGGTCGCGACAAGTTCATGGAAGGCTACAAGCCGCGCAACCTCACCAAGCCCACGCGCTTTGCAGACGACGCGATCGTCGAGAAGGACAAAGACAAGAGCTGGGAAGAGAATCATCCCGAGGCATAAAGCACCCCACGGCGCCATGAGCGGCAACCCGCGACTTGGCGCCTGTATCTTTTTGTTACCAAACCGCTCCATGCGAAAGGAAATCCGATGAGCGAGAACACCAAGCACGTGACGTACGAGGACGCCGGCGTCGATACGGCCGAGGGCGGCCGCGCGGTCGACGCCATCAAACAGATGGTCAAGGAGACCAATCGCCCCGAGGTTATCGGCGGCATCGGCGGCTTTGGCGGCTTGTTCTCCGCCGCTGCTCTTAAGGACATGGAAGATCCCATTCTTATTTCGGGTACCGATGGCGTGGGCACCAAGCTTGTGTTGGCACAGCTGCTCGACCGTCACGAGACGGTGGGCCAGGACCTTGTTGCCATGTGCGTAAACGACATTCTCGCTTCCGGTGCCGAGCCGCTGTTCTTCCTCGACTACGTGGCCATCGGCCATATCGAGGCCGAGCACATGGCAAAGATCGTGAAGGGTGTGGCCGATGGCTGCAAACTCGCGGGCTGCGCTCTCGTGGGTGGCGAGATGGCCGAGCACCCCGGCGTCATGCGTCCGGACGATTACGATTTGGCAGGCTTTACCGTGGGCGTTGTCGATCGCCCCAAGATGATCGACCCCGCAAACGTCCGTCCCGGCGACGTCATCATCGGCCTGCCCTCCACGGGCGTTCACTCCAACGGCTACTCACTGGTGCGTAAGGTTATCGGCGTCGACGGCATCGTGCCGGGCACGCCCGAGGCCGCAGCCAAGCGCGCCGAGCTCGAGCAGCCTCTCGAGGAACTGGGTGGCCTTTCGCTGGCAGACGCCTTGCTGGCCCCCACTCGTATCTACGTGAAGCCGGTGCTCGAACTGCTGCGCGGCGGCGCCAACGTGCATGCTATCGCCCACATCACGGGCGGCGGCATCACCGAGAACCTTAACCGTGCGCTGGCAGCAGACGTCGACGCTGTGGTCGAGCGCGACGGATCCAAGATGGGCTGGGACGTGCCTCCCGTTATCACCTACATTTCCGAGCATGCCGAGCTTGCCCCCAACGAGGCTTGCAAAACCTTCAACATGGGTGTTGGCCTGTGCTTTATCGTGGCTGCCGAGGACGAGGCCGCAACGGTCTCCGCTCTCGAGGCCATGGGTGAGAAGCCCTTCCGCGTGGGCACCTGCGTCGAGGGTTCGGGCAAGGTGACGTACTCCGATGAGCGATAACACCATGTCTCGCCCCGCTCCCTATACGCGCCCGACGGGCACTCCTATGACCGAGCCGCTCAAGATCGGCGTGCTCATCTCGGGCTCGGGCACCAATCTTCAAGCGCTGATCGACCGCATCGCCGATGGCAGCCTCAATGCCAGCATCGAGCTGGTGGTTTCGAGTCGCGCGGACGCCTATGGCATCAAGCGTGCAGAGGAGGCCGGCATCGAGACGCTCGTGATGAGCCGCGAGGATTACGCCGACCCCGTTGCTGCCGATCGAAAGATCGTGGACGCCCTGCTCGAGCGTGGCGTGGAGTATGTGGTGATGGCCGGCTATATGCGCATGGTCCGCACCCCGATGCTCCAGGCGTTTGACAATCGCGTGGTCAACCTGCATCCGGCACTGCTGCCGAGCTTTGTGGGTGCGCATGCCATCCAGGATGCGTTCGACCGTGGCGTCAAGGTGACGGGCGTGACCGTTCACTTTGCAAACGAGGTATACGACTGCGGCCCCATCATCGCTCAGCGTGCGCTGCCCATCGAGGAGGAGTGGGACGTCGATACGCTCGAGTCTCATATCCACGATATCGAGCACGTGCTCTATCCCGAGGCCGTGCAGATGCTCGCTGATGGCCGCGTTCATGTGCTGGCCGATGGCAAGGTGGCTATCGATCCGGCTCCCGTCGCGTAGCTTCTCTCGCTTGCTGTCTCAATCGACTTGACTCATAAAAGCTCCCCAACCTGCCTTCAAATACGAGAGGACGGTTGGGGAGCTTTGCTATGATGGGGGCGTAGCTTCGAAAGAGGTGGCGACATGATCGATGACGTCCGGTTTTGTGAGATTGTGAACAGACTCCGCGCGCAGGGAACCGACGACGGCGAGGTCGAAGTCAAAACCTGCGAGACAAGGCTCAGCGCGGATATCTGGGAATCGGTAAGCGCATTTGCCAATACGGCAGGTGGCATCATCATTTTGGGTCTGAGTGAAAAGGACGGTTTTGCGCCGGCCCCTCACTTCAACATCGATCGCGTGCGCGATCAATTCATTGCGGGTATAGGCGATGGTGGGTCGCAGGGGTGCGTTGGAAACCCTCCTGAGTACGAACTGGCCCGCCGCGAGGTGGACGGCAAGCAGGTTCTGGTTATCGAAGTGCAGGAACTAGACCTGCGCTTCAAGCCCTGTTATGTGGCTGCACGCGGCATTCAAAACGGCAGCTACAAGCGCGTCGATGATAAGGACATCCATCTGTCTCCAACAGAGCTGTACGGCTATCAGGGTGCTTTGCTTCCAAGCGATGCCGAGTCGATGCCTGTGCCGGATTCTTCTGTGGACGATCTGGATGAGAACTTGGTGGAGGCAATTGTAAAAAAGCGCGTGCTCCAGGCGCCGCATGTTATGCGTGGCGCGGAAACGCGAGAGAAGCAACTTGTTCGCCTTAATATTGCAAGTGCTGCGGGGCCCTTGCGTGTGGCAGGACTTCTTGCTGCTGGGCTCTATCCGCAGCAGTTTTATCCCGAACTCGTTATCGATGTCGCGGTTCATCCGAATCTGCAAAGGCTCGGGGCGGGTTCTGTGCGATTCGTTGACCGGCAGGTGTGCGACGGTCCGCTTACCGTTTGCATTGAGGATGCCCTTGCTGCGGTGGGGCGAAATCTGCGCCGTGTATCACGCACTATCGGTGCTCGCGACCGTGAGGAATGGGAAGTCCCCGAAGAGGTTCTTCGCGAGGCAATCGCAAACGCCTGCATTCATCGCGAATATTCGACGCTGTTTATAGGACACCCGGTGAGCGTAGACGTTTATCCCAACCGGATAGAGGTGCTTAATCCAGGAGGTCTTTGGGGTGGAAAGACGCTTGGCAATTTGTGTGACGGTGAATCGCGCTGCAGAAATCCCAAGCTGATGAGTCTTATGGCTGCCGCGCCTTTTAAAGGCGCGCGCGATTTGTCTGTCGAGCGACATGGGGCTGGCATGGCGACAATGATCCATGAGCTCGAAATGCGTGGGCTCGATAGGCCGCAGCTCGAGGCACGGGCAGATTCATTCAAAGTTATATTTTGGCGTCCACGGACCGTGCTCAATTGTTACACTTGTATGTAAATTGCTGTACAACTTTTGCCCAGCGATGGCTGTGATAGCATCTAGTTCGCTAAGCTGTCTCGCTGCCCATTTTGAGACAGCACACATGTCAACAAGACAGGAGAGAGAACATGGCAAGCAAGGATACTGAGCTGTTTAGCCCCGATCTGGTTTTCTTTGATTGGGAGGCCGAGAGCACCGATGAGTTCTTCACCAAGCTTGGTGCCGAGCTCAAGCAGCGTGGCAACATCAATGACGGCTGGTTCGACGGCATCTCTACGCGTGAGAAGAACTACCCCACCGGTCTTCACACCGAGGCCGCTGCCATTGCCATTCCTCACACCGATCCTCAGTTCATCGAGAAGCCCTATATCGCGGTGATTAAGCCCAAGACCCCGATCGTCTTCCAGCCCATGGCGGGCATGGGCGACGAGGTTCCCGCCGAGCTCATCATCAACCTGGGCGTTCTGCGTGATGGCGGCCAGGTTGCCGTGCTGCAGAACCTCATGAACATCTTCATGGACAAGGAGAAGACGGCCGACATCCTCGCACAGACCACGCAGGAGGGCATGATCGACGCCATCACCAAGTACTTCGAGTAGCATCCGTTTCCTGTTTTGATCAACAGGTTTTAGCTGCCCCCTTTTATGACCCCTGTGAGCAGGCGCTCGCAGGGGTTTTGTGTGTAAAGGGCATTAAGGCATTCGGTATTGTCACGTTTTTCTGAGCTGGGCATATCTGTGAGACAATAAGTCATCTCAGCTAGTAACCAGCGCGTTCGCCTGCGAGCGCGGACGCGGTAAGGATGCATTCATGGCTCAACAAAAAAAGAAATCGCCTACGTCCGGCGATATGGCTCAGGCACCGCGCAAGAAAGACGTTCGTGCGCGCGCTCGCAAGACGCGCGTATCCAAGGGTGTCAAGATCTTGCTTGTTGCCATTGGCTGTGCAGCGATGATCCTCTCCGTTTCCACCATGGCATGTTCCGGCATCATCAATCAGAGCCAGAGCAAGGAATCGTATACGCTTACCGGCGGTGTCGCCGCTAAGGTCGACGGCGTGAACATCACCGAGGACACCGTGACCAAGCAAATCATGAATGTGCGCACTTCCGGTGGCTATGACACCGATAAGAAGTGGGCTCAGTATCTGGTCGACAACGACATGACGCCCGAGAGCTACCGTGCAAGCGTGATCGACTCTCTGGCGCGTCAGTACCTGGTGCAGAAGGCCGAGAAGGAATACGACGTCCAGGTGACCGACGATGAGATCGAGCAGGCTTGGAAAGACGCCGCCGCAAACTATGAGAGCGAAGATGCCTTCGAGAGCCAGATCGCGATGTTTGGCTTTACCAAGGACAGCTACAAACAGCAGCTCGAGAACACTCTCAAGCAGACCAAGCTCAAGGAGAAGGTCGCTA
Source organism: uncultured Collinsella sp. (assembly GCA_934621295.1). Classification (GTDB taxonomy): domain Bacteria; phylum Actinomycetota; class Coriobacteriia; order Coriobacteriales; family Coriobacteriaceae; genus Collinsella. Next base: position 63,077 of record CAKTVB010000006.1, on the reverse strand, counting down.
AGGTCGAGGAACCTACCGACCAGGAGGTCATCGATTATCTCAACAACAACCTCTCTACCTACAATGATGCCCGTCGCTCCCAGCACATCCTGTTCAAGGTGAATTCGGGTGCCACCGATGAGGAGAAGGCCGAAGTCAAGGAGAAGGCCCAGGAGGTCCTCGACAAGATTAACGCGGGCGAGATTTCCTTTGAAGACGCCGTGAGCAAGTATTCCGAGGACACCGGCTCCAAGGACAACAAGGGCGATGTGGGCTGGGATAAACTCACGAGCTTTGTCGATGAGTACCAGTCGGCTCTTTCTGGCCTCAACAAGGGCGACGTGAGCCAGCTTGTCGAGTCTTCCTACGGCTATCACATCATCAAGTGCACCGGCTATTTCCATGTGGACGAGTCGGTCACCTCGATCGATCAGGTTCCTAAGAAGATCGTGAGCTACATCAAGAACATCCTTAAGACTCAGAAAGAGAGCACGGCGTACTCCGAATGGATGAGCGAGTATATCGAGAAAGCCGACATTCAGATTAACGACATGCCCAAGGAGGTTCCGTATAATGTGAGCCTTAAGGGCGTGACGCCAAGCACCGGCTCCTCCTCGACTTCGAGCGAGTAGTTGCGCGCAACAACTGTACGTTTACTTGCGAGCCCGCCCAAACGGCGGGTTCGTTTATCAGAAAGGGGTTTTCGATGACCAACGAAGAGCTGCAAAAAGAAATGATCGCCGCCATGAAGGCGAAGGACAAGACGCGTCTGTCCATCATCCGTCAGGTTAAGGCCGAGGTGAAAAACATCGAGGTCAACGAGCGTCGCGACGCGACCGAGGAAGATGTGAACGGCATGATCAAGCGTCTGATCAAGCAGACGAGCGAGACGCTCGATATGTCCATCAAGGCCGGCAACAACGCCGAGCGCACCGAGACGCTTACCGAGCAGGTCGAGATTCTGCAGAGCCTGCTGCCCCGCCAGGTCTCGGGCGACGAACTCGTGGCGCTGATCGAGGAGGTCATTGCCGAGACGGGCGCTACTGCCAAGAAGGATATGGGCCGCGTGATGGGCGAGCTTGGCCGTCGCACCGGTGGCAACTTTGATAAGCCGGCGGCAGCCAAAGAGGTTGGTTCCCGTCTGGCATAGGCCTATCCGGGGCTCTTTAGCCTGATGGAGAATTCGAGCGGTATACCAGGTGCTATGTATGAAATACGAAAATAGAGGGCATAAAACCCACCAATTCGTATAAAACCGCCTTTTCTACCGTTGCCCGTTTGTAACAACTCGATTTCGAATCGAACAAGCGCCCCCTTGCACGGAGCGCTTGGTTTTTTCCAACCGTAGAATGGGTGGAGCCGCGAAGCGCTGTTGCTTATGGATGCACCGCGTCCCGATTCGATGGCAGATAAGGAAGGAACTCGTCCATGTCCGATATGATTCAGATCAAAGGGCTCAACAAATACTTTGGTGACCTGCACGTCCTGAAGGATGTCAACCTGAACGTCAAGGCTGGCGAGAAGCTCGTTGTCATCGGTCCGTCCGGTTCCGGCAAGTCCACGCTCATCCGCTGCGTCGATTTTCTTGAGGAGCCTACGTCTGGCGAGGTTATCATCGACGGCACGCCGCTCACCAAGAAGAATCATCTGGAGATGGCCCGCAAGTATTCCTCGATGGTGTTCCAGCAGTTCAACTTGTATCCCAACATGACGGTGCTGGGAAACTTGACGCTTGCGCCCATTAAGCTTCAGAAGAAGAGCAAGGAAGAGGCCAATAAGATTGCCATGGCTGCGCTTGAACGCGTTGGTTTGGCGGCAAAGGCTGGAGAGTATCCTCAGAATCTCTCCGGCGGTCAGCAGCAGCGCGTTGCCATCGCCCGCGCTCTGTGCACCAAGCAGCCCATCATTCTTTTTGACGAGCCCACCTCTGCACTCGATCCCGAGATGGTCCAGGAGGTGCTCGACGTTATGGTCGAGCTCGCCCACGAGAACATCACCATGATCTGCGTCACCCACGAGATGGGCTTCGCCCGCCAGGTGGCCGACCGCGTCGTCTTCATGGACGATGGACAGATTTTGGAAGAGGGCACGCCCGATCACTTCTTTGAGAATCCCGAGAACCCGCGTTGCCGTGAGTTCTTGGACAAGATTCTCCACTAGTTCGTTTTCGCATGCGGTATAGCCGCCGCATCGAGATATGCCGAGTATGGGTTCGGCGCCATGGCCGCATACGTTGCCATGAATTGCGTATCGCAGGGAAGGGGTACCAACAATGGATATGTCTCGTCGTCAGTTTTTGAAGGTAGCCGGTCTGGGCGTCCTGAGCGTCGCTAGCATGGGCGCGCTTGCTGGCTGCGGTTCCGGTAGCAAGGGCTCCGGCTCCAGCAGCGACTCCAAGATCGCCACCATCAAGGAGCGCGGTAAGCTTAAGTGCGGCGTCAAGAAGGACGTTTTGGGCTATGGCTACCTGGACACCAAGACCAAGAAGTACGAGGGTCTCGAGATCGACCTTTGCTATCAGATTGCCGCTGCCGTCCTCGGTGTTTCCTACGAGGAGGCCGTCGAGAAGGAGCTCTGCGAGTTCACCGACGTCACGCCCAAGACCCGCGGTCCGCTGATCGATAACGACCAGCTCGATATCATCGCTGCTACCTACACCATCACCGATAAGCGCAAGAAGAGCTGGGACTTCTCGACTCCGTATCGTACCGACCACGTGGGCATCCTCATCAAGAAGAACTCCGGTATGAGCAAGATGGCCGACCTCGATGGTAAGATCATCGGCGTTTCCCAGGGTTCCACCACCAAGGACCTGGTTCTGCAGATGCTCGAGGACGAGAAGATCGACGCTACTCCCGAGTTCAAGGAGTTCCCGGACTATCCGTCCATCAAGAGCGCGCTCGACGCCGGCAATGTCGACGCCTTTGCCATGGACCGCTCCACGCTTAAGACCTACACCACCGATGACTGCGAGCTGCTGCAGCCCGAGATCGAGTTCGGTGCCCAGGAGTACGGCGTGGCCACCAAGAAGGGCTGCGACCTGTCCAAGACCGTCGACGACACCATCCAGCAGCTCCAGAAGGACGGCTGGATTGACGAAGAGATCTCCAAGTGGGGCCTGCTCTAAGGTGATACCGTTGCCGCGACGAGCGTGATTGTGCGCTTCGCGGTTCTTAATCGCCCGGGCGTCAACGCGTCCGGGCGATATGTGTTCGTAAGTTAGGAAGGAACTCTCGCCATGCTTGAAGGACTCCTCGACTCCATGCGATGGGAGATGACCTTTAGCGAGATGGGAAGCTTTTGGGATGGCTTCTTCGTCACGCTGCAGGTTGTAATTGCCGGTTTGGCGCTCTCGCTGATCCTGGGCACCCTGCTCGGTGTGTTTTCCACCACGCGCTCGCGTGTGCTGCGTGCCATTAGCCGCATCTACGTGGAGTTTTATCAAAATACGCCGCTGCCGGTCCAGGTGTTCTTCATGTACATGGCGGGCCCTCAGCTGCTCCAGGCCATCACCGGGGCGGCATCTCCCGTGCGCATCTCCTCGTTTGCTCTGGGCTTTTTGGGCGTAGGCCTCTATCACGCCGCCTATGTCTCCGAGGTTATCCGCACCGGCATCGAATCGGTACCGCGTGGTCAGATGGAGGCGGCGCTTTCTCAGGGATTTAGCCGTGTTCAGGCGTATCGCTATGTCATCTTGCCGCAGACGTTCAAGGTTATCCTGCCTCCGCTGTGCAACCAGGCGCTCAACTTGGTCAAGAACACGTCGGTGCTCGCGCTTATCGCTGGCGGCGACCTGATGTACAACGCCGATGGCTTTGTTTCTACCTATGGCTATCTGCAGGGTTATATCCTTGCGTGTGTGATGTACTTCATCATCTGCTTCCCGTTGGCCATGCTCGTTCAGTGGCTCGAGCGTCGCTCCAAGCGTCGCCCACGCGCCAAGGTGATTCCCGGTATCACCGACGTTGCTGCAAAGGAGGCCTAAGAGATGCAGATCTTCAATGCAGACAACCTGAGCTTCATCATGCTCGGCTTTGCAAAGACTATCGAGATTTCCTTCTTCGCCATCATCTTCTCGATTATCTTTGGCACCGTGCTCGCGATGGTCAAGCAGTATTGCACCGGCAAGCTGCGCCCGCTCTCGTTGCTGGTGAGCGCCTATATCGAGCTCTTCCGCTGCACGCCTAACCTGTTGTGGATTCTCTTTATCTACTTCACGGTCAAGGGCAACGACGTGATGATTTCCGTGTTGGCGTTTACCGTCTTTACCTCTGCCGTTATGGCCGAGATCATCCGTGGCGGCTTTAACGCTATCCCTAAGAGCCAGTTTGAGGCCGCGCAGTCGCAGGGCTTTGGGTTTTTCTCGACCATGCGCCTGATTATCTTGCCGCAGACGTTCAAGACCATCATTCCGGCACTCTTTAGCCAGTGCACTACGGTGATCAAGGACTCGTCGTATCTCGCCGGCATCAATGTGGCGGAGTTCATGTATTCGACCAAGGTCGTTATGGCCCAGACTTCCGACCTCTCGCAGGTACTTGCCCTCTACGGCTTTACCTTCGCGCTATACTTCGTGCTGAACTTCGGCATCTCGCTCATCGTCCGCGCATATCAGCGCCGCGTTGTTGCTGCGTAGCCGAGCGTTTGACTGGATGATTTGCCTGAAGGGCCCACTTTAGGCTCCTCTCGTATGTGAAAGGGAAGACCGATGGCGGTTATCAAGGACAAGATCGAGCAGCGTCGCGCTCTTCGCGAAGCCACGCGAGCGGGTCAGCCGGTGGTTATCACCATTGCCCGCGATTTTGGTGCCGAGGGCCACGAGATTGGCAAGATGCTCTCCTGCGAGTTGGGCATTCCTCTGTACGACAACGAGCTGCTGGTTCGTTCTGCCATGCGTGAGGGCGAGTCGCTCGACAAGATGGCGGCCTACGACGAGCAACTTGCTATGGACAACGTAGCCTTTTTGCCCGATCGCGTGGATTCACGCTCGCTTTCGGACAAGCTGTTTAAATCCATGTCGCAGGTGATTGTCGATTTGGGTGCCACGCGCAGCTGCATTATCGAGGGCCGTCTTTCCGACTACCTCCTGCGCAACAATCCCAATCACATTGCCGTGCTGGTGACGGCTCCCTTTGAGGATCGCGTTGAGATTGTGCGCAAGAAGCGCGGCCTCAACAAGAAAAAGGGTGCCAAGCTCGTCAAGCAGATGCAAAAGATGCGCGAGGCGTTTTACAAGCGCTACTCGGGCGGTAAATGGAAGATGACGAGCGGTAAGGACATCGTGGTCAATCGCGCCAAGCTTGGCCGCGAAGGATGTGTCGAGGTTATCGCCGCTGCGTACCGCTATAAGCTGCGCGAACTTGGCGTGTGCGAGGAGGCTGTGGCGCGTGCTGCTGCTGAGGTTGAGGGTGCGCCCGCCGCTCCCGAGGCTGCTGAATAGGCCCGCTGCCGTACGTTGCTATCTTCGCTGGAATCGAGACGTCCTTTGCTCTGCGCGAAGGGCGTCTTTTGCTTTGTCGAAAGGGATTGAATGAAGGTTCTCGTTACAGGATTTGAACCATTTGGTGCAGACAGCATCAATGCATCATGGGAAGCCGTGCGTCGCTTGCCGAAGCGCGTGGCAGACATTGACGTTGTGGTTGAACGCGTGCCCGTTGTGTTTGGTGAGGCCACTCGGATTGTTGAGGAGCTTATTGGGCGGGAACGGCCCGATGCTGTTTTGTGCACGGGTGTTGCCGCCGGGCGTGCTCAGGTGACGCCCGAGTATGTGGCCATCAACCATCGTCATGCGCGCATTGCGGATAACGAGGGGTTCCAGCCGCACGACGAGCCTGTGGTTGCGGGAGGTCCCGACGCTTATTTTGCCGCCGCACCGGTCTATGCCATGGTGCAGGCCTGCTGCGAGCAAGGTATACCCGCAGCGGTTTCTTATTCTGCAGGTACATACTGCTGCAACGATTTGTTCTACAGCGTGCGCCATCTTGCGCAGCAACACCACCCCGACATGTTGGTCGACTTCATTCATGTGCCGCAGTGCCCCGAGCAGGTGGCGGCAACGGGCGAGGTCAAGCCCTCTATGGATCCTGCCATGGCAGCCCGTGCCCTGGAGATTATGATCGAGGTCCTCTGTAAAGACGGCAGCCAAGGTCGCCCCGCCTAAGAGTGATTCTGACTCGATAGGAAAAAGCCCCGCCGAGCGTATGCTTGACGGGGCTTGTGCCGTTATGTGGCTCGTGTCTACGGGGATTACTCGCCCAGCAGGCTCTTGGTGATGGAGGCCGCGGCCTTCTTGCCGGCGCCCATGGCCAGGATGACCGTGGCGGCACCGGTCACGATATCGCCGCCGGCCCAGATGCGCGGATCGGTCGTCTGACCGGTCTCCTCGTCGGCGATGATGTAGCCCCACTTGTTGAGCTCCATCTTGCCGCCGATCTTGGAGGCAAACGGGTTGGCGTTGGTGCCAATGGCCGAAATGGCGACGTCGCAGGGAATCTCCTCGATAGCGCCCTCGATAGGCACGGGACGACGACGGCCGGACTCGTCGGGCTCGCCGAGCTCCATCTTCTGGACCTTGACGGCGCACACGGTGCCGTCTTCGCCAGCGATGAACTCGAGCGGGGAGACGAGCGGCATGACCTCGACGCCCTCGGCCTTGGCATGGTGCAGCTCGGCACGACGGGCGGGCATCTCGTCCTCGGTGCGGCGATAAGCGATGATCGCGCGCTCGGCGCCCAGGCGCTTGGCGGTACGGACAGCGTCCATAGCCACGTTGCCGCCGCCAAAGACCACGACGTTCTTGCCGTGCTTGGTGGGGGTGTCGTACTCGGGGAACTTGTTCGCCTTCATGAGGTTCACGCGGGTGAGGTACTCGTTAGCGAAGAAGACGTTGGGCAGGTTCTCGCCGGGGACGTTGAGGAACTTGGGCAGGCCAGCGCCGGTCGCCACGTAGATGGCGTCGAAGCCCTGCTCGAACAGCTCCTCGGCCGTGGCCATGTTGCCCACGACGGAGTTGTACTCAAACTTGACGCCCATGTCCTCCAGGCCGTCGATCTCGCGCTTGACGACCGCCTTGGGCAGACGGAACTCGGGGATGCCGTAGACCAGCACGCCGCCGCCGGTGAAGAACGCCTCGAACACGGTGACGTCAAAGCCATTGCGGGCGAGCTCACCAGCGCAGGTGATGCCGGAGGGGCCGGAACCCACGACGGCGACCTTCTTGCCGTTCTTGGGCTTCATGGCAGGCTTGGAGGCAAGCTCGGGCTGGTCGCCCACGAAGCGCTCGAGCTGGCCGATAGCCACCGGCTCGCTCTTCTTGCCGCGGATGCACTTGCCCTCGCATTGATTTTCCTGCGGGCACACGCGGCCGCAGATGGCGGGAAGCATGGACTCCTCGCGGATGGTATCCAGGGCGCCGCCGTAGTTCTTCTCGCGGATCTGCTTGATGAACTTGGGGATGTTGATGTTAACGGGGCAGCCCTCGACGCAGAACGGCTTCTTGCAGTCCATGCAGCGCTCGGCCTCGGCGAGTGCCATCTCCTCGGTGAAGCCCTTGTCGACGGGGCGGAAATCGCATGCGCGCTCGGCTGCCGGCTCCTCGTTGTCCGGGGTGCGCGGCGACTTCATATCAGGAACAAAGCGACCATTTACTTGTGGCATGCGCAGCTCCCCTCCTCATAGGCCTTGAGGGACTGGCCCTCCTCGGTACGGTATGCAGCCTGACGGGCGCGAAGGTCATCCCAGTCGACCTTCGTGGCGTCAAAATCGGGGCCGTCGACGCAGGCGAACTTCGTCTTGCCGTCGACCTCGACGCGGCAGCAGCCGCACATGCCGGTACCGTCAACCATGATGGGGTTGAGCGAGGCGGTGATGGGGGTGCCGTACTTCTCGGCGGTCATGGCCGAGAACTTCATCATCGGCACGGGTCCCACGCAGAAGACCTGCGTGACGGCCTTGGACTCAAGCAGGCGCTCGAGCGGGGCGGTAACCACGCCCTTCTCGCCGTAGGAGCCGTCGTCAGTGGTGATGTGGATGTGCTCGTCGTCGAGCAGCTCGCGGAACTGATCCTCGAGCAGCAGGAGGTCCTTGGTGCGAGCGCCCATGATGGCGTGCACTTCGTGACCGGTCTCGATCAGATGCTTGGCCACGGGGAAGGCGATGGCCAAGCCAACGCCGCCGCCGATAACGGCGCAGGGGCCGTCGGGCATCTCGGTGGGAACGCCCAGGGGACCGGTGACGTCGCGCAGAGCGTCGCCAGCCTCGTAGGCGGACAGCATCTCGGTGGTCTTGCCGATCACCATGAAGATGAACTCGACCCAGCCTTCGTCGGCATTCCAGCCCGCAAGGGTGAACGGCACGCGCTCACCGCACTCATTGGCGCGGACCATCAAAAATTGACCAGCATGTGCATGCTTGGCCATGGCGGGCGCCTCGACGCGGAACTTGAACACCTTCTCCGAGAACTGCGTCTTCTCAAGGATCTTGTACATAGAACCCCTCTCTATTGTTGTGAAAACGGCAGAAATACGCAGGTAACTGACGCTTTCAATTGCAACCGTGTTGCCGTGGCATGTGCGCGCAAAGCCAGGGGCGGGCGATTGGCCCATGGGCATCTTGCGCCTTTGCGCATACCGCGTTCAATTATAGCTTTGCCGAGTGCTTTATCATGCAAAACTGCCGTCAACGGCAAAGGTTGACGAGGGGTTTAAGAATGGGTTTGGAGGGACTCGTCCAGAACGTGGCCGCTAGTGTTTGCCGTTGCTGGCGGCGGCGCCGTTTACGTGGTCGCGGGCGAAGATCACGCCGCGGGTGAGCGCGGTTGCCGCAGCCTCGGCGGCACGCACCGTGGTCTCATCAAAATCTTCCGCCTCGCGGGAGCGGAGCTGCTTGAGCACGAAGTCTGCCACCGGCATGCGTCCCGGAGGGTTGCCGATGCCCACGCGCACGCGGCTGAAGTCGCGGCTGCCCATCTTGTCGATGATCGAGCGCAGGCCGTTGTGGCCGGCGTGCCCGCCGCCCACCTTGATGCGTACGTCACCTGCGGGGATGTCCAGCTCGTCATGGATCACCAGCAGCTCTTCGACACTTATCTTGTACTGGGCGCAAAGCTTGGAGATGGGGCCGCCGCTCGTGTTCATGTACGACTGGGGCTTTACCAGGATGACCTCGCGCTTGCCGCCCTCGGCCTCGGCATCGTTAACCTGGATGGAGGCGACCTCGGCTCCTGCCTGGTTTTTCCAATAGGTCACGTTTGCCTGGCGAGCGAGCTCGTCGATCGCTTTGAATCCGGCGTTGTGGCGCGTTTGTGCGTACTCCTCGCCCGGGTTGCCAAGACCGGCGATCATCCTGATTTTTTGCGGCTGAGCTGCTGCCATGGGTGGTTCCTCTCGTGCATGTTGTTCATGGGTATGGTGATGGGACGCGCGGACTATGTCAAACCGTGTGCAGCAAAAAGCGGGACAAGACCATGCTCGGTCCTGTCCCGCTTGGCAGAGACGCTCGATTGACGTGTGGGGCGTCTACTAGAAAGTGGGGGTTGCCTTCTTGCTGTCGAGGATCGTCTTGATGCCGCAAGCGACAAGTACGATGCCGCAGATGATAAACAGGTAGAATGCAAGACTCATCTTGCCGACGCCATAGGTTTCCTCGTTGATATAACCCATGAAAGCAAGGAAGGCGATGATGGTGATGGCACCGATGGCGATCTGGGCGATGGCGCGCGGCTGCGGCTTCTTTACCAAAAGGCCAACGAGCAGGGCGGCGATGCCGGGAACCAGGTAGATGACATTGGTGAACTCGCCGCTAAAGTATTTGCCACCAAACGTCATGTTAAAGCCGCTCATGCTATACGAGAAGCCATATACAGAGACGCCCACGAGTGGCAGGAAGTAAGAGATAACCATCACGATGCCTGCAACGATGCCGGCAAGAGCGAAGGGGTCGCTCGGCAGGGAGGAGAGCACGGCGGGTGCGTTTGCGCCAAAGGGACCTGCCTGCTGTTTGGGCGTGGCAAAGGGATTGGGTTGAGGCTTGGGCGCGCCAGTTGGCTGCGGCGTTGGCGCGGGCGTCTGGGTGGGCTGGGCTGCGGCAGGAGCCTGAGGGCGCGAGGGCAGCGTGGCTCCGCACTCGACGCAGAACTTGGCTTCATCGGCATTCTTGGTGCCGCATTTAGGGCAGAACATACGCGGTCCTTTCGATCCGTGCCGGCGATTGAAGCACCGCGGCAAAATGATGGGTGCGCCTTCTAAACGCTGTTGCTATTCCACATATTAGTAGTTGTATACCGTTAATACCACGTTTTGAGTACGTAATAAATCAAAACGGAGCAGCATGGGTGCATCGCTGCCGTTGCTGGAAGGCGATGCCAAAAGATCGGTTTTGCTACGGGCGAGCAGGTGCTAGTTCTCAAGTCCGCTGTTGACGTTGAAGTCGGTGCATACGTAGTCAATGAACTTTTGAGTGATGGGTGTAAGCGGCTCTTCGGCAAGCCATACAAGACCGAGGGTGGAGTAGAGCGGCTGCTTAAAGGATATGATGGCAAGGTCATCTGCCAGGTAGGTCGATACTAGGCGGCGCGGCAGCACGGTGATGCCCATGTTGTTTTGCACGGCTTTGATAAGCATGCGATGACGCGAGTGATGCAGGGGCGCATTGGGGAAGAACCCCTGGTTTTCGCAAGCTCGACGGAAGATCTGCGTCACGTCGGACTTTTCCTCCAAAAGGATGAACTCCTCGTTGCGAAGCTCTGCCAGCCCCACATGCTCGTGGGTTGAGAGCGGATGCTTGGTGGAGCATGCGACGACTATCTCGTCGAGAACAAGGGGGACATAGGAGTACTTGTCGGGATCGAGCATGTCTACGCGCAGGAGGGCGAGTTCGATTTTGTGGCGATCGAGCTTGTCGATCAAATCCTCTTGGCTACGCTCGAAGTAGTCGATCTGTACCGAGGTATTGCGCGCCCAATAGGAGCTGAAGGCGTTTGCAAAGCCGTATTCCTCTGCCAAGGGGAGTGAACCGATGCGCAAGGGGTACGTGCCACCCTCGCGATACATCTGGAGGCGATCGACGGCGCGGTGGTATTCCGGAAGCATCTTGCGCACATATGAGTAGAAATCGAAACCAGCTTGTGTGAGCTCTACGCCGCTGCGCGTCTTCTTAAACAGTTTGACCCCCAGCTCGCGCTCCATCTGGGCCATCTGTTTTGAGAGAGACGATTGGGAGATGAAAAGCTTTTCGGCGGCATCGGTATATTTACCGGTATTCGCGACGGTGAGGAACGCTTCAAGCTTTCTCAAATCCATAATGCAGACCTCCTTAAAATGTGCCCTCTTATTCGCATTTTTCTTATAAGGAAAATTGCACATTCTACGATACGGCAAAAAACGCAACGTCAAAGCGTCGTTTTCCATGAATTGGACGATTGGGGACGTGCGAAGTTGCCGAAATGGAATAACCCAAACCCGTATCCATACGTTATTCCACCAGGGAAAGTTGTGCTTCCGCAAGGGAATCGCGCGAACGGTTGCGAGGCGTGAAACTGAAATCACGTTCTTCGGAAGCTTTCGGAAAGGAGCTTTCATGTCAAAGGTGTATCAGGATCTTCGTTCGTTCCTCGCCACGCTCGAGGAAGAGGGCCAGCTCGTCCACGTGACCGATGAGGTCCTCCCCGAGCCGGATATCGGTTCTGCCGGCCGCGCTGCCAGCCGCATGACCAACGGCCCTGCTGTCATGTTCGACAACATCAAGGGTTATGGCCCTGGCCACACCGTCGTCACCAACGTTCACGGTTCCTGGGCAAACCACGCTCTTATGATGGGCATGGACAAGAACACCAGCACCAAGGATCAGTTCCTCGAGCTGAACCGCCGCTGGGACCTCTTCCCGGTTAAGCCCAACGTCCTTGAGCGCGATGACGCTCCCTGCAAGGAGAACGTCATCGACGGCGCCGAGAACGTCAACCTGTTCGATCTGCTCCCGCTCTATCGCATCAACGAGCAGGACGGCGGCATGTTCATCGGCAAGGCCTCCATCATCACCGGCGACCCCACCGAGCCCGACAACTTCGACAAGATGAATGTCGGCACCTACCGCATTCAGGTCAAGGGCGCCAACCGCATCGGTATGCAGTGCCTGGCCATGCACGACATCGCCAAGCAGCTCGCTGAGGCCGAGAAGAAGAACGAGAAGTTCCCCATCTGCGTGACCCTCGGTAATGCCCCGCTGGTGACCTTCATGGCTTCCACCCCCGTTGGCTACACCCAGAACGAGTACGAGTTCGTGGGCGCTCTCAACAACGGCGTGCCTGCCGACATCGTCAAGTCCGACCTGTACGATCACCTCTACGTGCCCGCCGGCGCCGAGGTTGTCCTCGAGGGCTACATCGATCCGCGCGTCCGCACCTGCGAGGGCCCGTTCGGCGAGTTCCCGGGTTCCTACTCCGGTTGCCGCGCTCAGTGCGAGGCCGTCATCACGCACGTGACCTATCGTACCAACCCGATCTTCGAGAACATCTACCTGGGCATGCCCTGGACCGAGATCGACTTCCTCATGGCACTCAACACCTCCGTGCCTATCTACAAGCAGCTGCATGACGAGGGCTTCCCCGAGGTCGTTTCCGTCAACGCTATGTACACCCACGGCTTCACCGAGATTATCTCCATCAAGCCGCGCTACGGTGGTCATGCAACGGGCGCTGCCTTCAAGCTGCTCTCCACGCCGCACGCTATGCCGTACTGCCACAACGTCATCCTCGTTGACGATTACGTTGACCCGTTCGACCTCAACCAGGTTATGTGGGCCCTCTCGACCCGCGTGCGCCCGGACAAGGACGTCAAGGTTATCCCCAACTGCGCCGGTATGCCGCTCAACCCGTCCGAGGAAGTCGCTGGTATGACTGCCAAGCTCATCATCGACGCCACCACGCCGGTCGATCCCGAGCCGCTTACCCGCTCGGTCGAGCTCCTGAAGGATCCCGCCAAGACCGCTGAGTACGCCAAGATCATTGCCGATCTGATGGCTGCTAAGCAGTAAGCGTCTCTCTCTTTGCCGTGATTGGGCGCGTGGATTTTGCGCGCCCATAGACGGCAGCTTGGTAAACCACGTCCTAAAGGAGGACAAAACCATGAAGTGCCCGCGTTGCGAACATGACCAGATTTCAACGATCGCCAAGTCGCCTATCGAAGGCGTTTGGGAAGTCTATCAGTGCGATCGCTGCTTCTATTCCTGGCGCTCTACTGAGACCCCTCGCGTCGATGACGTGTTTAAGCTGGATGCCGACAAGATTGCCAAGCTTCAGGTAATCCCGCCGGTTCCGCCGCTGGAGGTCTAAAGACCAGGGGGTCGCACCTCATCCGAGGCTGGGGTGATGGGTAAATCAGGCATGCCCATCGTTTCGGCAAGCGGTATCGGGCCGCGAGAGCATACGCTCTCGCGGCCTTTTTGTGTATGGAAGGGCCACGCGTATCGAGCGCCATGCGTAACGACGCTCTGGCGACGCAGCGTCGGTCGAGCGAAATCTAGCGTCTGGTTTAACGGTTCAGACGAGCGCCTCGGGATTATTAAATTGTGCCGCCTACTCGTTATAGCTTGTGCAAACAAAGTCGACGAATTCCATGGCTGTTCTGCTAAGGGAGACCTCGGGCAGCCAGGCAAAGCCGACGGTTGTCTCGATGGGCTCTTCAAACGGGACGCAGACGATATCGCTCGCATGGATGGGCGTGGCCATGCCGCGCGGCATGACGGTGGTGCCCATATTGCGCTGCACGGCTTTGAGCAGCATCCAGTGGCGCGAATGGGTGAGCGGAACACCGGGATAGAACCCGTGCTCTTTGCAGGCGTTAATGAATACCTGCGAAAGGTCGCTTCGCTCGGTGGGAAGGATGAACTGCTCGTTTCGCAGGGATTCAAGATCGATGCTCTTGCGATGCGCCAGGGGGTTGTGCTTGTTGAATACGACAACAAGCTCGTCGGTCAAGATCTTGCGTGTCGAGAACTGTGAGCGATCGAGCATGTCGAAGCGGACGATGGCAAGGTCGAGCTTGTTGCGCTGCAGCGCGTAGACAAGGTCCTCCTGGCTGCGCTCGGAGAATTCAATCTGTACCCCAGGATTTTTGGACCAAAACGAGCAGAGGGTATCGCTGATGCCGTAGTCCTCCACAAACGGCAGGGAGCCAAAGCGGATGAATGCCTTGGTGCGCCCCTTGCAGGTCTCGATGTGCGCCAGCGTGCTTTGAAGTTCCGGAAGCGCATGGCGCGCGTAGTAGTAAAACTCCCAGCCCGCCTGGGTGAGCTCGACGCCGGTGCTCGTCTTTTTGAAGAGCGGGGTGCCGATTTCTGCTTCGAGCTGCTTCATCTGCTTGGATAGCGCCGATTGCGAGGTATAGAGTTTCTCGGCCGCTGCCGTGAACTGCTTTTGAGAGGCCACGCATAGGAACGCTTCGATTTTCTTGAAGTCCATACTGCCTCCGTTAACAGCAGGCTGCTTTTACACGATTCCATGATAGGGGGTGGCAAGTCATTTGATTTCTCCCACTTTAGCCAGTCGATATTCCAAATCGTTCATAACGGGTTCGTCGATATGAGGGTTATGCCGGATTTGGAATAGCGGCAGAACAACGATGAATTTCCGTGATGCTCCCGTTGCGTTTACATAGAGGCACCGCAAGCCCCTTTGGATGGGAGAGTCCACATGACCAAGGTTTATCAAGATTTGCGTTCGTTCCTCGATACGCTTGAGGAGGAGGGCCAGCTTCTGCACGTCACCGACGAAGTACTGCCCGAGCCCGGCGTGTCTTCTGCTTGCCGCGCTGCCGCCCGTATGCAAAACGGCCCCGCTGTGATGTTCGACAACATCGCGGGCTATCCCGAGGGCACGCGTATCGTCACCAACGTTCACGGCTCTTGGGCAAACCACGCACTCATGATGGGCATGGACAAGAACACCCCCACCAAGGAGCAGTTCTTCGAGCTCAATCGTCGCTGGGACACCTATCCCGTGGAGCCCAAGATCCTCTCCCGCGAGGAGGCTCCCTGCAAGGAGAACACGCTCGATGCCGCCTCTGGTGACGAGATCGATCTGTTCCATCTGCTGCCGCTCTATCGCATCAACGATCAGGATGCCGGCTGCTACTTCTCCAAGTTCGCGCTGGTCTCTGCCGATCCGGACGATCCGGACAACTTCAACAAGATGAATGTGGGCACCTACCGCATCCAGATTAAGGACAAGGATACGCTGGGCATTCAGGTTATCCCGTCCCACGATATGGCTGTTCACCTCAAGAAGTGCGAGGCCCGCAACGAGCCGCTGCATATCGCTATCGCCTTGGGCAACGCTCCGCTCGTCACCTTTATGGCCTCCACGCCCATTGGACACGAGCAGAACGAGTACGAGTTCGTGGGCGCCTTGAACGACGGCGTGCCTGCCGAGATCGTTCGTGCCGACACCGACGAGCATCTCTTCGTTCCCGCTGGCTCCGAGGTTATTCTCGAGGGCTACATCGAGCCTCGCGTCCGCAAGATCGAGGGTCCGTTCGGCGAGTTCACCGGCTCCGTCTCCGGCGCCCGTCGTCAGCTTGAGGCAAAGATCACGCATGTGACCTATCGCACCAACCCCATCTTCGAGAGCCTCTACATCGGTATGCCTTGGACTGAGTGCGATTATCTGGTTGCCCTTAACACCTCGGTGCCGCTGTTCAAGCAGATTCAGAAGGATCTGCCCGAAGTCGTGGCGGTCAACGCCATGTATACCCACGGCATGACCGAGATCATCTCCATGAAGCCCCGCTATGGTGGCCAGGCAGCCACCGCGGCATTCCGCATCATGAGCACACCGCACGGTGCTCAGTACGCGCACAACGTGATCGTCGTCGATGACTTTGTGGACCCGTTCGACCTCAACCAGGTCATGTGGGCACTTTCTACTCGCGTGCGTCCGGACAAGGACGTCAAGGTCATCCCCAACTGCCCGGGTATGACGCTCAATCCTACCGAGGAGATTCCCGGCATCACCGCAAAGCTCGTTATCGATGCTACGACGCCTATCAGTCCTGAGCCGGTCACGCGCGAGGTCGAGATGCTCAGCGATCCGGCCGAGACGGCCGATTACGCCAAGCTGCTCGCCAACCTGTGGGCTGCTAAGAACAAATAAGCCTGCCGTTTGACCCTAATGAAAATGCCTTAAAGGAGGATTAGCACATGAAGTGCCCGCGTTGCGATAGCGAAACCATCAAGACCATCTCGACCAGCCCCGTTCCGGGCGTCTGGGAGTATTACGGCTGCACCACCTGCCAGTATTCCTGGCGTTCCACGGAGCACCCCGTGGTCCACGATCGCTTTAAGATCAAGCCCGAGGACATCGACAAACTGCCTATCCTGCCTCCCATTCCGCCGCTGGAGAAGTAGGCGGAGATAGCGGCATGTTTGAAGGTCGGAAACCGTTTTCTGGATTGCTTCCCCATAGACACTGCGCGCTAGCGCGGGTGCTAACTCAGGCGTAGCGGCCGCACAACAATCGCGCCAGCAGTACCATCGAGCCGCGGGGCATTGTGCCCTGCGGCATTTTTATGGGCGCAGATCTGTTTGGCAGGCTCGTTTGCGTGCCGAACCCGAGACAAGAGATGCCGTTCATAGAAGGTGCCCTTGAACGTATAGCAGGTATATAGTCGAAATTAATACCAGGTAGAACGTATCGGAAAGGACGTGCCATGAAAGAGGCCCCCAAAAGCAAGATGCATACTGCAAATGTTCGCGTGGGCGAGGGCAAGTTCGCTCTGGAGGCCGTGGTGACGGTCACGCCGCGCGGCATCATCGTCTATGCGTGCTCGCCCGAGTACGCTCACCTGGGCGCCACGGCGCAGGCCATTCCGCGTCCCGAGCCGGGAAGAACCGCCACGGTGAGCATCCTGTCCGTGCCTTGCCATCGCGACGAGATTCCGGCACACGACATCTGTGCAGCGCTCGCTACTGAGTTCAAGATGCCCTGCACCTGCTCTACGGGTTTCCACGTGGAACACGCAAGCAAAGACGACTTGCAGACCGTTCTCGATACCACGGCAGAGCTCATCGATGCTCTTAGGCAGCATGTAGCCCGCGTGCTGCGCGCAACGTGGGACGAGGCCGACGAAGTGCTCGCCGTGCATGAGGACGGCAGCGTAATCGGTCCCGTGGATCGCATCGAGGCCCATGCGGGCGAGGGCATTTTGCACCAGGCGTTCGAGACGTTTTTGGTAGAGGGCACGGGCGATGACGCCCATCTGCTGCTGTGCCGCCGCAGTGCGCTCAAGCGCCTGTGGGGCGGTGTGCTTTCCGATAGCTGTGCTGGCCATCCCGAAGTAGGAGAGGAGCTGGCAGCAGGGGCCGCGCGTCGCCTGCAGGAAGAGTGCGGCCTTACGCCCGATCAGGCTCCGTTGGAGCAGCTAGGGCAGATCGTGTACCGCGAGGACCACGGTGACGGCAACTGCGAGTGCGAATGGTGTGCCGTATTCGCCACGCGCATCGATACGGGCTCTCTGTACGTGAACGAGCAGGAGATTTCCGAGGTGCGTCCGGTGCGTTTGAACGAGATCGACGCCTATCTCGCGGGTCATCCCGAGCCGCTCGCTCCGTGGACGCGTCTGGCACTTGAGGATGCGGATATTCGCGCAAAGCTCGCCGAGCTTTGCCAAGAATAGAGAAGGGAAGGTCTGTCCATGAAGCTTTCGTTCGATCATTCGGGTGTGCCTGTAGCGGAGAAGCGCGAGGGCATGCGCAACGCGGAACCCATGAAACTATGGGTTTCCAATCCTGCCGATTCTCCGGACGGGGTCGAGTATCTCTATTTTGAGGAAGGCTCGCCTGCTCCCGAGATTATGAAGACGCATCGCCATGTAGCGTTTGTAACGGACAATCTCGACGAAGCCGCCGCTTGGTGCGACGAGGTTATCCTCGGCCCGTTTGAGGACACGCCGGAGCAAGATGTGATGTTCGCTCGCAAAGACGACGCTTTGATCGAGTTTTGCTGCAGGAAATAGGCCGCTGCTGCGATGGGCCTAACCACAATGCTTTGTTGTAGGGCGCGGTGCCGCAAGGTGCCGCGCTCTTTTGTATCGAGGTGCTGGGCTTTGGCGCCAGCGTTGTACACGCCTTATGGAAGCGACTTCTCAACGGTTTATTTTCGCAGGTGAACGGTGTTACTCGGCTCTTTTTCAGGTTACTGCTTGCACGTACAGCGACTATACGCTTCTACACTCCAATCAACGGACCACACGAGTGGTCACCTTTTGCATTGGAGGTAAACATGGCAAATAAGGTCACTGATTTCCGTAGTGCTGTCGAGCTTCTGGAGACCATCCCTGGCCAGCTGGTCACGACCGATGTCGAGGTCGAGCCCCGCGCCCAGCTCTCTGGCGTGTATCGTCATATCGGTGCGGGCGGCACCGTTATGCGTCCGACCAAAGAGGGCCCGGCGATGATCTTCAACAACGTGAAGGGCCATCCGGGCGCCCGCGTTGCCATCGGTATGCTCGCCAGCCGTACGCGCGTCGGCCATCTGCTCGATTGCGACCCCAGGCGCTTGGGCTTCCTGCTCAACGACGCTGTCAAGAATCCCATCCCCGTGCAGAACGTCGGGGCTGACGAGGCCGTTTGCCAGGAGGTCGTCTACAAGGCAGACGATCCCGATTTCGATATCCGCAAGCTCATCCCCGCTCCCACCAACACCGAAGAGGACGCCGGCCCCTACATCACCATGGGCATGTGCTACGCCTCCGACCCCGAGACGGGCGAGAGCGACGTGACGATTCACCGTCTGTGCCTGCAGAGCAAGGACGAGATCTCGATGTACTTCGTTCCCGGCGCTCGTCACCTCACCGTGTTCCGTGAGAAGGCAGAGAAGGCCGGCAAGCCGCTGCCCATTTCCATCTCCATCGGCGTCGACCCCGCCATCGAGATCGCAGCCTGCTTCGAGCCTCCCACCACTCCGCTCGGCTTCAACGAGCTCACCATCGCCGGCGCCATCCGCGGTGAGGGCGTCAAGATGGCCGACTGCCTGACCATCCCCGAGAAGTGCATCGCCAACGCCGAGTACGTCATCGAGGGCGAGCTTTTGCCTGACGTTCGCGTTCGCGAGGACCAGCATTCCGAGTCCGGTAAGGCTATGCCCGAGTTCCCGGGCTACACCGGCGGCGCCCAGGCAGCACTTCCCATCATCAAGGTCAAGGCTGTCACCACGCGCAAGAACCCCATCATGCAGACGGTCATCGGCCCGTCCGAGGAGCATGTCTCCATGGCCGGTATCCCCACCGAGGCGTCGATTCTCTCCATGGTCGACAAGGCTATGCCCGGCCGTGTGCAGAACGTCTACGCTGCTACCCCCGGCGGTGGCAAGTACATGGCCGTTATCCAGTTCAAGAAGCTCATTCCTTCTGACGAGGGCCGTCAGCGCCAGGCCGCACTCATCGCGTTCACCGCGTTCCCCGAGCTCAAGCACGTGTGGCTGGTCGATGAGGACGTCGATCCGTTCGACATCAAGGATGTCATCTGGGCTATGAACACCCGCTTCCAGGCCGATCACGACGTCATCACCATCCCGGGCGTTCGCTGCCATCCGCTGGATCCGTCGAACGATCCTACGTGCGACCCCTCCATTCGCGATCACGGCATCGCCTGCAAGACGATCTTCGACTGTACGGTGCCCTACGACCAGAAGCATCGCTTCCAGCGCTCCAAGTTCATGGATGTCGACGCCTCTCATTGGGTCCCGGGCTTCGAGGACTAATCCCCTTTTCTAGTCTCAAGGCCTAGGATCTTGCCGGGTGCGCCTGCTTCCAGATTGTGCGGGCGCACCCGCTCATGTATGCTTTTTCGCGCTGGCGCTTTCCTTTGGTTCGAGCTGTCAAATGAACCTCCTGTGCCAGCCCTCATCTGAGAACCTGCAGACGGTCACTTTTTGGTGGCCGGATGCGGGTTCTTATGCATATGGAAGGGTGTATAGCTGCTTTACAGGCCGCTGCCTGAGAGGAGCATGCCGCTCATCGAGAGCATGCGCCCGCGCATCGCCATTCGCCCTATACTGACTCGTATACAAAAATACAACCCATCGCTGGTTAGCAATCGAGCGTGCCTGAAGCTCGTGCAAACGCCCAGCGCAGGCAGAGCGTCCGCGCGTCGCGCGCTGGGCGCCATCGATTCTATCTCGATGGGAATGATGAGCATGGCTCGAGCTGAGTCACATTGGTATTCAATCGGTGAGATGGCCTCCTTGTTTGGCCTTACTCGCCAAACCTTAATCTATTACGACAAGATCGGGCTGTTCTGCCCCGCGATGGTCAACGATGATGGCTATCGTTTCTATCTTCCAACGCAGATTCCTACGCTGCGCCTTATCTGTCTGCTTAAAGACTTAGGCATCGAGCTCAAGGAAATCGCGGACATTATCGATTCGCGCAATATTCCCGCCTTGATCGACTACCTTGTGGCGCGCAAAGCGGAGATAGGCCGTCGCATCGGCCAGCTTGATACGCAGCGCGAGCTTATCGACCAGCGCATTAAGTACTACAAGTCGGTCGAGCGCTGGCGCGATGTGACCGATACTCCCATTCTCAAGCAATACGACGAGCGCCTTGTGGTGGCAGAGGAGTTTCCTCATCCCGATGTGACCCGCGAGGTGCTGCATCCCACGCTCATGCGCAGCATGAAAAAGCTTCGCGCGGTGGAGGACGGCGTGCCGGTAGACGGCTTTGGCACCATGCTCACCGAGGTAAAGGGCGAACTTGGCGATGAAGGCCAGCTCGTGTACCGCCCGGCAGCGACGTTTACCGTTGTGCCTGCGGGCGTGGATTCTTCAAAGTTATCCGACGTGGTGATGCTGCCTAAGGGCCTCTATGCGTGCATGAGCTACTGGGGCATGCCGTACCAGGGCTATGCGGCCGAGCGGCTCATGAAGTGGCTCAACGACCATAATTTCGAGCCTCTGGGCAATGCCTTCGACTTCTGCCTGCTCGATACCACGTCCTATAACGATATCCATCAACAGGACTTTTGTTGCATTCAAGTCATGGTCAAGTTCTAGAGCGAAATCCGCGTGGCGTGTAAAGGGAAACGTGCGCGCTGCACCACGCTAAACCGCTCATCGGTTGCTGAAAACCGTTCAGCGCACCGAGTTCATCAATTATCTTGACTGTATTCCAACTACACAGCGCAACGTTTCAATCGTCGTGTACAAGCGCTCCTATCAGGTAGGGGGCGCATGACAAAGGAAGGAGGGTGAAGAAATGGCAGCTGCAAAGAATAAGTTTCTGACGAAGCGCTACATTGGTTTCTTCCTGGCGATCGTCGTCTTTCTGCTGATTAAGTTTGTTCTTCCCCTGGACAGCCTCGGTTCCGTTACTCTCTCTGAGGGTGGCAAGAACTGCCTGGCTCTCTCGCTCGGTGCCGTCGTGATGTGGGCGTGCGGTGTCGCACAGCCTGGTTACACGGGCATCCTCTACTGCGCCCTGCTGGTGCTCATGCAGGTCGTCCCCGACGCCGATGGCGTGCCGAGCATGGCCGCTACCGTCTCCGTCGCATTTGGCGCCTGGACCAAGGGCACCATGTGGATCGTTGTCGGTGCTTACCTCATCGCTGGTGCGGTGAAGGACTCCGGCCTCGGCCAGCGCATCGCTTATGCATTCATGCTCAAGTTCGTGAAGAGCGCCAAGTCGCTGATCCTCTCGATCTTCGCCCTGACGTTCGTTCTCGCGCTGCTCATCCCGCATCCCTTCCCCCGTGCGTTCCTGATCCTGGCCGTCGTCTCGGTTATCGCCGAGTCCGCTGGCTACGGTGAGGAAGACCGCGGTAAGCTCGGCTTCCTGATCTTCGCCGCCGCCGTGCCTTGCTCCATGTTCTTCATGACCGGTGACTCCACCCTCAACCCGCTCGTCGCTTCCTATGGCGCCAACGGCGGTGCCGCTATCGGCTTCGTTGACTGGTTCATCTACATGAGCGTCCCCATGGTTGTCGCAACCCTGTGCACCATCGTTCTCGCTCTTGCTCTCTTCAAGCCTTCCAAGGAGCTCGTATACGACCGCGAGGATGTTCTCGCCAAGCAGGCCGCTCTCGGCAAGCTTTCCGAGAAGGAGATTCGCACCATCGTGTGGCTCGTTATCGCCATCGCCCTGTGGCTTACCGTTTCTGGCGACTACCTGGCTTGGGTCACCCTGGTCATCGGCGTTCTCATGGCCATGCCCGTTATCGGCGAGGTCCTGACTCCCGCATCTTGGGGTTCCGTTGACATCAAGACCCTCATGTTCCTGACCGCCGCTATGGCAATCGGCTCCGTCGGTGGCGCCACCGGCATGAACGCCTGGATCGCCGACGTCGTGCTTCCCAGCACCGTTCCTACGAACCCCTATCTCTTCGCGCTGCTGGTCTGCGCCCTGACCATGGTCATCCACATGTTCATGGGCTCCGTCATGGCCGGTCTGGGCATCTGCGTCCCTGCGTTCCTCACCTTTGTCCAGGGAACCAGCGTTTCGCCCATCGCCGTTGCACTGATCGTCTTCACCGCTATCAACCTCCACTACATCTTGCCCTTCCATAACCTGGCCATCCTGGTCGGCGAGGGCAAGGACGCCGGTGGCTACACCTCCAAGGAAGCCATGAAGATGGGTATCCCCCTGACCGTGGTCACCTTCCTGGTGGTTCTTGTCGAGGCCTTCTGGTTCAGCACGCTGGGCCTGATGTAAGTCGAATCCGAGCGCGCTTGCCGCCCGACAGCTCGCGCAAGTATCGCTCGCACGACACGACTTAAGACCTTCCTGAGCACTCTTCGCGTCGCGCCCTGCGCCCGCGGCCACCGAATGCCTGATAGGCCGATGTGGCCGGGCGCTCGCGAAGAGCCCGCAAGGGACCGTCTCAAAACCGTTTGCAGTTTCTCAGATGAGGAGAAAAAGGAGACAACAATGGCAAACAACGAGATTCATGACCTCCGTTCCGCTCTCGAATTCCTGAAGACCATGCCTGGTCAGTATCTGGAGACCGACACCGAGGTCGATCCCAAGGCCGAGGTTTCCGGCGTCTATCGTCACGTGGGCTCCGGCGGCACCGTTATGCGTCCGACCAAGGAAGGCCCCGCAATGGTCTTCAACAACGTCAAGGGTCATCCCGACGCGAAGGTCGCCATCGGTCTGCTCGCCAGCCGTAAGCGCGTCGCTGCCATGCTGGGCCTCGAGGAGGAGCACCTTGGCCTCGAGATGGGCAAGATGTTCGACAACCTCGTCGCGCCCGAGATGATCGAAGACGGCAAGCACATCGACTGCCAGGAAGTCGTCTACAAGGCTGACGATCCCGATTTCGATCTCCACAAACTGATCCCTGCTCCCACCAATACCCCTGTTGACGGCGGCCCCTACATCACCATGGGCCTCGCTATGGGCAACGACCCGGACAACACCATGTCCGACGTCACCATCCACCGTTTCGCTATCGTCGACAAGACCAAGCTCACGATGTTCATCACCCCGGGCTCGCGTCACCTCGGTCACTTCTTCGACATGTACAAGGAGCGCGGCGAGGACATGCCGATCTCCATCCAGATCGGTCTCGACCCGGCCGTGTACATGGGCTGCGGCTTCGAGGCTCCCACCACGCCGCTCGGCTTCAACGAGCTGCAGATCGCCGGCGCCGTGCGCAACAAGCCGGTCGAGCTCGCTAACTGCCTCACCATCGACCAGAAGTGCATCGCTAACGCCGAGTACGTCATCGAGGGCTACCTCTCCGCAACCGAGATGGTCAACGAGGACACCGCCGGCTACGGCTTTGCTATGCCCGAGTTCCCCGGCTACACCGGTGGCGCCAAGGTCTGCCCGGTCATCAACGTCACGGCTGTGACCACCCGCAAGAACCCCATCATGGAGTCCTGCATCGGCCCTTCGCACGAGCATGTTTCCATGGCAGGCATCCCTACCGAGGCTTCCATCTTCAACATGGTCAACAAGGCTATGCCGGGCCGTCTGCTCAACGTTCACGCTGCCCCCTGCGGCGGCGGCAAGTTCTGCGCCATCCTGCAGTTCAGGAAGTCTGCAGCCTCCGACGAGGGCCGTCAGCGCAACGCCGCCATGCTCGCCTTCTCCGCGTTTGGTGAGCTCAAGGAGTGCATCCTGGTTGACGAGGATGTCGACATCTTTGATATGAGCGACGTCATGTGGGCCATGACCACCCGCTTCCAGGCCGACACCGATATCATCACGATCCCCGGTTGCCACTGCCACGTGCTCGATCCGTCCAACGACAACGCTGTCTCCGGTTCCATCCGCGAGCACGGCATCGCGTGCAAGGTCATCTATGACGCCACCGTGCCGTTTGCTCTCAAGGACCGCTTCGTTCGTTCCCAGTTCATGGAGATCGACAAGGAGAAGTGGGCTGCCGAGCTCGAAGCCTAATCTCGCCCTCCTTTGGGATGATGCTCGCTTGCTTTCCTGCCTTGCGCACTGATGGGCATCGCCTTGCATGGACGCGTCTCCCTCTTTCGTGCGTCCATGGTTTGGAATGCGACGACTGGTCCGTTTGGGCCGCGCCACAGTTCGTCGCTTGAACGGGCCGGGGGCTATTAAGCCTCCGACCCGTTTTCCATTTTGGACATTCGTCTGTCCTAAAAGGGTGGGTTGCAACGCATGCTCTCGCGATACGATTGATGTGAGAACCTGCGCCGCAGTTCACAGAAATTGCTGGTCATAAGCTATGTTTAACAAGGAGACCACCATGGATTCCAAGAAGCGTGTCGTCGTTGGCGTATCCGGTGCATCGGGCTCGCTGCTGGGCCTTGAGTGCCTTAAATGTTTGCGCGAGGCAGGGGCCGAAAGCCATCTGGTCATGTCCCGCGGCGCCGAGATCACGGCAAAGCAGGAGCTGGGGATGGATTTCGATGAGTTTGCGTCCTATGCCGATGTGGTCTACGACAATCGCAACATCGGCGCATCCATTGCGAGCGGAACATTTCCCATCGATGGCATGGTTGTCGCTCCTTGTTCGATGAAGACGCTTGCCGGCATTGCTTACGGTTATTCGGACAATTTGTTGCTTCGTGCCGCCGATGTTCAGATGAAGGAACAGCGCCGCCTGGTGCTTATGGCGCGCGAGACGCCGTTTTCTCCCATCCATATCGACAACATGGAAAAGCTCTGCCGCGTGCCCGGCGTCATGATCATGCCTCCGATGCTTACGTTCTATAACGGCCCGTCGACGCTTCAGGATATGGTTCACCATATGGCGTGTAAGGCACTCGCCGCGTTTGGTATCGAGTGCTCGGGCTATAAGCGCTGGGAGTAACGTCGCGACATCATCACTCGTGCATGGTGGACGAGGGGGTTATTATAGAGATGCGATTTGTTCGTTAAGCACTTCTTATAGAGTCGGTTTTTGATTGCTTTGTTGGGAGGGCCCTGCGTGGATGGCATGTATACCATCAGCGAAATGGCGAGCATCTTTGGCGTTTCGCGCCAGACCTTGATCTATTACGACAAGATTGGCCTGTTTGGCCCTGCTGAGGTGAACGAGAAGGGTTATCGTTTTTACTCGCCCACGCAGATTCCTCTCATGCGCCTGATTTGTATGCTTCGCGATCTTGGTGTTGATCTCGATGAGATTATGCGGCTTACCAGCTCGTATGATGTGGCAGAGATGGCCAACAAGCTACGTGAGCGTGTCTCTGAGCTTGATGGGCAGATTGTCGCGCTTGAAAAAGAGCGGAATAGCGTGCAGGAGCGTTTGAGCTTCTATAACGATGTTTCGTATTGGAAGGCTCGCCAGGGCGTGCCCACGCTTAAGGCATTTCCCGATCGCTATGTGATCGTGGAGCCCTTCCCCGGCGATGTCACCATCGATCGTTCGGTGCTGCATCCTACGCTCATGCGCGCGGTAAAGCGCCTGCGCGAGACGACCGGCGCCAGGCCGATGCGCGGGTGGGGCACCATGCTGCAGCGTTCGTACTTCCATTCCGACAACCCTATTTTGGGCGCAGGTCCGTTTGCCGTGGTTCCCGAGGGCGTGGAACCCGAGAAGCTCAGCCAAGCACAGCGCTTACCCGGGGGTATCTACCTGTGCATTAGCCGATGGGGCATGCCATACAATCCTGCAGGCATTCGCGAGGCGGTATCGTATCTGGACGAGCACAATCTTACGGCGTTGGGCAACGCTTACGACTTTTGCTATATGGATGCGACGTCGTATAACGAAGAGCATCAAGAGGACTTCTGCTGCATTCAGATTCCCGTTGCCCTGTAGACGGCGGCATGTGCACCCTGTTTTGAGGCTTATACTTTGGCTATGTGAACAAGCCGAGGTTGGGGTGCATCCATGATCTGTTCCCATTGCCATAACGAAATCGCTGACGACTCGATGTTTTGCACTGCGTGCGGGGCGAAGGTCGAGGCGCCTGCCGCACCGTTGACCGGGGGTTCTGCCGCCCGTGTATGCCCGCATTGCGGCAACGACATTCCCGCCGATGCCGAGTTTTGCACCATGTGCGGGGCGCGCCTCGAGGCGGCCGGTGTTGCAGCGCCTGTTGTTGAAGGTGAGCCTGATCTCACCGCTGCGATCGAGCCCGAGCCCGAGCCGGTGTCCGATCCGGTCTGTCGCAATTGTAGGGCGCCGCTGGAGGATGGTGCCGAGTTTTGTACGAACTGCGGCTCAAAGGTTAAGCCCGAGGTGCAGATTCCCTTGCCGGATGCGGGAGCCGAGACGCGTGCCCTTACGTTCGAGCAGCCCGATGTGGATGCCGAGCAGTATCGTGCCGACGTTGCCGCTGCCCATGAGTCGCTCAACACGGTGACGACGGACTTTGGCGTGTCGAGTTCTGCTCCCGTTGATAAAACCGCATTGATGCCCAAGCCTGTTTCCGCTTCGGGCGAGGGCGGCGGCCCAGTTTCGCCCGAGTCCCTTGCCGATAAGGCGCGTGCCGGTGCGAATGCGCCCAAGAAGAAGGACCCTCGTAAAATCGCCGCTATCGTGGCGGGCGTTATTGTCGCAATCGCCGTGGTTGGTGGCGGTACCTGGGCGTTCATCAATTATCAGCATCAGCAGCAAGAAGCTGCCGAGCAGGCGCAACGGGAGAAGGACGAGGCTATCGCCAAGGCGGAGCACGTGGTTGTTATCAAGGTGAGCGGGAACGGCTGGGATACCTCGGCCGGGGCTTCGCGCCTGCCGGTGCATGTTGAGGGCACCGACTCCCGAGGCGAGAAGGTCGATGAGGTCCAGTACGCCACATCCGACGGACGCGGCATTAACCTGCGCCAGGGCAACTATGTGCTCTCGGTGCCCGCTTCGCCAATCGCTGCCGACGGCACCGTCTTTAGCATCTCGAACACACAGGTAGAGGTTTCGTTCACGACAAAAGACGAGGAAGGCTCCGAGATTGACGCTACGGGTAGGGGAGGCTTCGAGCTTACCCCCATCGACGCTCTTGATGTGACGGATGAGCAGATCAACAAAGCGTACGAGTACGCCTCAAAGGATACGACCGATGGCGCCCCCGACGCCGATGCTCTCAAGGCCGCCGCGACCAAGCGCCGTGACGATGCCGTTGCCGCTAAGAAGGAAGCCGACGCCAAGGCTGCACGTACCATCACTACCGCAGACTATACCCTCGAGCTGCCTTCTTATTGGGATGGTCGCGTGACCGTTAAGTACGAGGGCGATTCCGTGGTTGTTTACTCTAAGAATTATCCCAAGCGCGCGATTTGTTCGATATTGGTTGATACCCAAGGTGCCGGCCCCATGGGAGACATCGGCACTTCCCAGATGGGTTACGCAAGCCTTCCCAATGGCCGCTATGCGCACGTTTGGTGCGACCGCTACTCGTATATCATCGCATATGCCAACATTACGAATTCGACTGACCCGAACAGCTACTACACGTACGACGAGGCGCGCGAGCTCGTGGATTTGCAGACGGGCGGCGCGGTCTACTATGATGACGTCCTCGCTGCCATGAAGGACGATGACACCGATCGCGCGGATGACCTGGTCTTTGCTCAGGATACGTTCTTCCAAAACTACGTCGTCAGCCAGATTAAAGCCAAGTAGCGACCGGCCGAAGGGGTAGCCATGGCAATTATCACAATTACAAACGACACTTGCGCGGCACAGGTCGACAGCATGGGCGCGCAGCTTCTGAGCATGCGTTTTAATGGTCGCGAGTGCCTGTGGCAGCGCGATGAGCGCTGGTGGGGCCGCACTTCTCCCATCCTGTTCCCCATTGTGGGCAATATCCGCGGCGGTGAAGCGATGTCCGAACAGGGCCCGTGCCACATGAAGCAGCACGGCGTGGCGCGCAATTACGAGCACCGCGTGGTGGACGTTGCAGCCGATGGAACATCGGTGACGTTTGAGCTGTGCGATTCCCCCGAGACGCGCGAGCAGTATCCGTACGCCTTCCGTCTTAACATGACCTATGCCCTTGTGGGCGAGGCGACGCTCGCACAGACGTTTTCCGTTACCAACACGGGAACGGTGACGCTGCCGTTTTCCGTTGGCGGTCACCCAGCGTTTAATATCCCCATCGAGGGAACGGATGAAGCCTTCGATGAGTACGATTTCACGTTTGCCGAGCCCTGGCACGCCGAGTGCCCCAAGATCGTAGCGGGTGGTCTGGCCGACCCGACCGACACCTTTGTGGCACTCGACGGCAGCGATACCCTGCCGCTCACACGCAGCTGCTTTGACTACGACACCATGGTGTTTAGCCACGTGCCGGGCAATACCGTGTCACTTACCGGTCGCCGCAGCGGCCATGGCGTGCGCGTTGACTTCCCGGGGTTTGACTATCTGGGCGTGTGGTCGATGGCGCCCGACGCGCCTTTCGTGGCTATCGAGCCCTGGACGGGTCATGCCACCTTGACGACCGAGGACGACGTGCTGGAGCACAAAGAGGGCATCACGTTGCTCGCCCCCGGTGCTACCGACGAGCGAACGTTTACCATTACGGCATTCTAATTACACGACAAAAGTCCACGGGTTTATTTTGTCACATTTTGTAGAATGAAAAGAAAAGCGCCCTGGTAAGATGCCTGATCCTGCCAGGACGCTCGCTTGCTTTGCGGCGGGGTGCTACTTGCTATGCTCCACGTCGTAGATGGTCTTGATGTTTTGTTGCTCGATGGAGGTTAGGGGGCTGTTCGGCAGCGAGTCGAATTCCTCGGCAGTGTATCTTTGCTGGTACCAGCTCTTGCTCTGGAAGTACTGGCGAATCTCCTGGTCGTTAAAGCCACGGCCATGGCGTGCATAGATCTCGTTGCGGGCGAGCATCAGCTCGTACTGGGAGTACGACTGCAGCTCGCTGGCGCTGTAGAGGCGCGTGGATGAATCGGGCAGGATGTAGTCGCCTGCGCTGCTAGAGCTGGCCGACGTGCTGGTTTCGCTACTTTGCGAGTTGCTTACGTTGGAGAATTCCTCGCCGTCGTCGAGAAGAACCTGGACGTCTCTCAGGGCGCGTGGCTCGCCCAGGGGGAGGCCCGTATCGGAGGGCCACCACATGGCCCCCAATGCACAGGTGACGTGCTTGCCGTCGTATGAGGTCCATACGTCGACATCGGAACCTTGGGCAAGCAAAACCATGCTTGCGGATTCGCTGGACGATCCCGGGCTTCCGTCCCCGTGGCCTGCGGTCACATAAGCCGTCGAATCAAACGCGAAGACTGCATAGGGGCCGCACTCATAGCCCCCTGCATTGGGGTTCTGGATTCCCTGGAAGTCTGTCATTTGGGCGTCGGTCTCAAAGATGCGAATCGTGCCTGGAAGGACTGTCTTGCCCGCGGCTTTTGCGTTGTCGATGGCCTTCTGGCGTGCGTTTTGCTTTTCGGCGTCGTTGCTCTCGATTTTGCCCTCCTGCTTGGACTTCTTGTCGTTGGGCTTGTCCTTACCCTTTTGCTTGGGTTGTTCGA
The DNA here is from genome assembly GCA_934621295.1 of uncultured Collinsella sp. Taxonomy (GTDB): domain Bacteria; phylum Actinomycetota; class Coriobacteriia; order Coriobacteriales; family Coriobacteriaceae; genus Collinsella. The sequence goes on along the minus strand of CAKTVB010000006.1, from coordinate 33,213 downwards.
CCTGTTCCTGCTGTGGATGCAGGATCTGGGTGTAGGCGTAGTAGGCGCCAAAAGCGGTGGCGGCAAGGGCGAGGGTCACAAGGACGATGAACAATACCATGGGAATTTTGCGGCGGCTCTTCTTGCGCGCTTGCTGGGTTTGGTTTTGGATGTCTCCGGCAGACTGTTGAGAAGCGTCGTCTGATACGGCGGGGCGTACTTCCGTCGGGGCGGGCGAGCTGGCGGGATTGGTGTCACTGCCGCTGGGCGCTACCCTCTCATTCATAAAGGGGGCTCCGCAGGTGGTGCAGAATTTGGCCCCGTCGGGATTTTCACAATTGCACTGAGGGCACCGCATGAGGCTGTCCTTTCTTTTTTCAATCTGCATCGTGCTTGTGCGTCGAGCGCGCTTTCACGAGTTCTTTTTCGAAAGCGGCCGAGTGGTTTTGGCTGATAACAATTTAAAATAAACGTGAACGCAATAATAGTGTTTTTGAACCAGTATAAAAATCGGGGGACGTACGTGGGGCGCGATGCATTTGCTCAGATTCGCAAGACGGATGGAAGTGTGCCTGCGGCAGCGGTGCAGCCTATTTATGCCGAGGGCGGGCCGGGCGACTCTTTTCATATGAGGGGGCTGAGGTTTAGCCCCGTGGCGCCTACGGGGACAGGGCGCGATGGATCGCCCTTTGTGGAGGCAACGGCTCACGGGCGTGCGGCCATGACGCTCGTGGACCTTTCCGTGTGCACTACGGTGCGCGGAAGACTTCCTTCTCAGTGGGGTGAGGAGGCCCCTGCGGACGCTGGGTATCAGCTGAGGGTTTCTGTCGAGAGGCTCGTCGAGTTTGCCTTGGAGCATGGACCGCTTTGCGCGCGTTTTCCGTATGCCCGCTCTTTAGACGGCGGCGAGTTGGTAGAAGGCGAGGAGTTCGAGGAAAGCATGGGGTTTTGGGCGTCCGCTGCCATCATGGCGGACCTTGCCGTTGCTGCGCAGCGCTGCGCAAACGGCTCCTTGCCCCTAGCGGCGGCGCAGGCCGCCTTGGGAAACCTTGTTCTTTGGCGTGTCGACAATCCTCGAACAGGGTCGAGCTTCGACCTCTTTGTGATTTCCAGGACCCTCGATGGAGCGTACACATCGTGGCTTGGCGTGCCGCGATTCATTCGGCGCGAAGAGGTCGAGGGGCGCATCAATTACGCGTTTATTCTGGGGGATGCCGATTTAGATGGCGTTGTGGAGGTCGCTTTGGCCTCTTTTGAGCATGAGATTACTGCGTCGGACTATCGTCTTTTGAGCCAGGCGCTCGACTTGGCCCCTTCGGTTGACCGCGAGGTACGCGAGGTCCTCTCGCTCGAGGCGGCGGAGGTCTATTCGGGGGTCGAGAGCGACGGGTATCGGCTTGATGACGAAAAGCTGCGGGGGTGCGCGGGGAAATTGGAGAAGGCGGATTTGCCGCAGATGGCGTCTATGGTGCGCGCGCTGGTGACGGCACACCTGGGCGATGCCTATGTCGATGTGTTTTCCGTCAGTGGGGCCACGGGGCATTTTTCGTTTCGCAGCTATCTATCCTGGCTGTGGTACGACTTCTCCTGCGATTTGGGGGCCGTGCGCATCAAGTATTGCGCTCGCTGCGGCCGGCCGTTTTCGGTGGTGGGGCATCGCGGTCCCGAGAAGAATTACTGTAGCGCCGTTTGTCGCGACGCGGCCCACAACGAGCGCATGGCTACGCGGCGCGATGGGCTGCGGCACGGTTTTCTCGACGAGGGCAAGACGGTGGAGGAGCTTGCACGGGAGTTCTATCCGAGCGAGACTTCTCATGAGGCAACCAGGCGCACGATTGCGCTTTTGCAAGGATGGCCGGAGCTCAAGCACGCCGTTGAGGACGATATCGAGGAGCATGGTTGGCACGCGCCCCTGTTTGTGCGCTGCCATGCCGAGGGGATTGACGTCCTTAAGCTCTTGAATGCAAAAAGGCACAAGCAGCTCAAGGAGCGCGGCGGCCGGTAGACCGTGTGGCGGTGGGCCGCGGGTGCCGGCCGTTGTGCGCCGGCGGGTGGGTGCCGGCCGTTGTGCGCCGGAGGCCGTACGTTGCTCAACGACTGGCGGTTCCATATACGTTTTTCGGCAAAAAATGCCTCCAAAACGTTGGATTTTCCGCCACTGATTTGCTGGAACAATACTTAACATGGGGCATGTTGTCGATTGCCCCGGGAAAACTGCCCGCCAGGGAATGCGGGATGCCAATCGCCCCGGTAGGAAGCTCGTCTCCGGGCACCGTCGTCGATTATCTCGACAAGAGGTTATCGCTCGGGACGCCATCGTCATTCCTTCCGGCAAGAAACCCGCGTGGGATACCTGTCAGATGACATCTCGGCAACAGGCCCGTCGATGCCCTATCGAGCCTTCCGTTCGTGTTCGTCTACGAGCTTGAGGGCCGCGATGGCGCACTCGAGCATTCCCTCATCCGCCGTGCGCGTCGTGAGCTTTTGCATCATAAGTCCTGGCCACAGGGCGATTTTCACCAAGGGATTATCGGGGTGCGAGCCTGCCCACTTGACCGTGACCTCATAAGAAAGTCCAGCGACGAGCGGAAGCATGGCGATGCGCGAGGCAAAGACAAAAAGCGAACGCAGGATGCCTACAAGTCCCAGGCTGTCTGCCCAGGCGCCAACGGGTACGAGCGTATGCACCACGATGGCGACCATCACGGTCATGACCAAAAAAGCGGTGCCGCAGCGTACATGAATGCGCGAAAACTTGGCGGCGTTTTCGGGCGTAAGCGGCAGGCCGTGCTCAAAGCAATGGATCGACTGGTGCTCGGCGCCGTGATAGCCGTACAGGCGCGCCATGTCGGGAAGAAACCCGATGCCGCCAACGTAGGCGATGAGGACGACGATACGCAAAAGCGCCTCGCACAGATTCCAAGCAATGGCGTTGTTGCTGGTGAGGGGTCCCATGACAAGGTTCGATACGCCTACGGGCAGTGCTACAAACAGCCCCATGCCAAGCGCCAGACCAAGAGCGATGGAGAGGATGAACTGCCAAGCGGGGGCGTCCGAGGACGCCGAGTTGGCATTGGTACCGCCGGCGCTGCTCGACTTATCCTCGCTTGCGGCGGACGCGGGCGCGTCGGGTGCTGCTTCGCCAGGCAAAACCTCAACATTTGGCGTGCCTTCGGCTTGCGCTGCCTCGCCCCCTTCTTCCTCAAACGCGTGCTCAGCGGCGATTTCCATCGCTTTGTACGAAAGCGACATGGAGCTTACGAGAGAGGCACAGCCACGTACGAGCGGAAGCTTCATCCACGCCGGGCGGCTCTCAGGGGCGGGCAGGTCGTGCTCCTCGGTATAGATGGAGCCGTCTTCGCAGCGAACGGCTACCGCCCAGTGGTCGCGGCCGCGCATCATCACGCCTTCGAGCGTGGCAGCTCCGCCGATATGCGTGGCAAAAAGCTCGCCGTTCTCGGCGATGGGCTGGCTGTTGTTTGGCATGTCCTGGCTCCCGGTTGATGCGTGCGTACGATAGCCCATCATACTAGGCGATGTGCGCGGATCTCTCTGCATGAAAGCGGTTTTATGTATGTTGCAGAGATGCCCGTTTTTTCGGGGTATTATGAGGAGGTTTACACGAGGAGAGCCCATGTATCAAAAGATCGACATGTTCTAGCTGCTTTTGCCATTGCCTGCGGCATGCCGCCGCGGCCGCCGCATTCTGTCGATTTTAACTTCCCCATAACGAAATAAAGGAGCCGCACATGCGCGACAAACTCGAGAAGCTCATCGCTGCCTACGAAGAGCTCGAAAAAAAGCTGGCAGACCCTTCCGTTGCCTCCAACATCAAGGAATTCACGCGCCTCAACAAGGAGTACGCGCATCAGACCGACCTCGTGCGCGCCGCGCGCGAGTATCTGGGTGCGCTTGACGACATCGAGGCTGCCAAGGAGATGCTGCACGAGGCGACCGACGCCGATGAGAAGGAAATGCTCCAGATGGACATCTCCGAGAACGAGGCAAAGCTTCCACAGCTCGAGGAAGACATCAAGTTCATGCTCATTCCCGGCGACCCCAACGACGACAAGGACACCATCATCGAGATTCGCTCCGCTGCCGGTGGCGACGAGGCTGCTATCTTTGCGGGTGACCTCTTCAAGATGTACCAGCATTTCATCGAGTCGCGTGGCTGGAAGATGGAGGTGCTCGATTCGAGCCCGTCCGAGGCCGGCGGCTTCAAGTCCATCGAGTTCAAGGTGACGGGCGACCGCGTGTACTCCGTCATGAAGTACGAGTCCGGCGTACACCGCGTGCAGCGCGTTCCCAAGACCGAGAGCCAGGGTCGCATCCAGACCTCGACGGCCACCGTCGCCGTGCTGCCCGAAGCCGACGAGATTGACATCAAGATCAACCAGTCCGACCTGCGCATCGACACCTACTGCGCTTCCGGTCCTGGCGGTCAGTGCGTTAACACCACGTATTCCGCCGTGCGCATCACCCACCTGCCCACCAACACCGTGGTGCAGTCGCAGGAGCAGCGCTCGCAGATCCAGAACCGCGAGGTCTGCATGCAGATGCTTCGCGCCCGTCTGTACGAGATGGAGCTGGAAAAGCAGCAGGCAGAGCTTGGCGCCGAGCGTTCAAGCCAGATCGGTCACGGCAACCGTTCGGAGAAGATCCGTACGTACAACCAGCCACAGGACCGCGTGACCGACCACCGTATCGGTTTTAACTCCACCTACAACGGCGTCCTTCTGGGTGACCAGCTCGCTACGGTAATCGACGCCCTTGCCGCCGCCGATCGTGCCGAGAAGCTCGCTCAGGCCGTGTAAGGCTCGCGCGAAAGAACGCGCGATATAACAAAGGTATTTGGCGAATCAATCGTCCTAAGGCCCGGTTGCTTACGGCAGCCGGGCCTCTTTATGCCAAAAATAACCAATCTAGCAGGTATTTTGCTAAATAGAATCCTTTAAGTGCCCAGACGTTCGCACGCCGTTCATCACGTTTATTCGACCGTTGAACGGTACGTGTAATATTACAAACGTTATAGACGTATAGTACATACCAGATGAACAAGAGGTTACGAGCTATGGGGGCCGTAACAACGAGTTCGGTTCATTTGGGAGGGGCAAAACGGTGGAGAAACGAATCGTAATCGCCACGCATGCAATGTTCTCGGAGGGCATTGCCTCGTCGCTCAAGATGATCTTTGGCGACGCAGTTCCGGTTGAGTGCATCACGGCATATGTCGATCTGAGCGTCGATTACCAAGACAAGCTGGAGAAGATCGTCTCCGAGCACGACTACGAGCATGCAGAGCTCGTCGTGCTGACCGATATCCTGGGCGGCTCGGTGAACAACGAGTTCATGGGCCTGCTCGACAAGTACAACTTCCATCTTATTACCGGCCTTAACCTGGCGCTTTTGTTCGAGGTTGTCACGTGTCCCGCAGAGGATCTGACCGCGAACTTGCCGTCGATCGTAGAGCAGGCTCGTGAGCACATCGTGCTGTGCAACGAGCTTGTCGAAGCCAAGGCAGCGGCCGCGGCAGACGACCAACTAGCTGAACTTAACGAGTTTTAGGAGGCAAAACCATGATCAAGTTGTTCCGAATCGACCACAGGCTTCTTCACGGTCAGGTCGCATTTTCTTGGACGAAGTCCATCGGCGCCGACTGCATTCTCGTGGCAGACGACGAGGCAACGACAAACAGCCTCAAGATGACCACGCTGCGCCTGGCAAAGCCCCAGGGCGTGAAGCTTGTCGTTAAGTCCATCGACGACAGCATCAAGGCGCTCCAGAGCGGCGTTACCGATAAGTACAAGCTGTTCATCGTCACGGGCAGCGTGGCCGACGCCAAGCGCATCTGCGATGCCGTACCCGAGATCAAGAGCATCAACCTCGGCGGCATCAAGAATCGCGAGGGCGCTCGCCAGGTAAGCCAGGCAGTCTTCCTGCTTCCGGAGGAAGAGGACGAGCTGCACGAGCTGGCTGCAAACGGCGTCGAGCTCGAGATTCGTCAGGTGCCGACGGAGAAGAAAGAACTCTACAAGTAACGATATTCGCACGTATTCAATGCGGTTCATATGCGCGATGCGCATTAAGAAAGAAAGGGAGAACCTATCATGATGGAACCGATGCACGAGCTTCTGCAGGAAGCGAAAAAGGGCGGGTACGGAATCCCCGCTCCCAATGTCTACAATCGCTTTACTATCGAGGCTGCGCTGCAGGCTGCAGATGAGCTCAATGCCCCGGTGATTCTTGGCTGCCCCGGCGTCTTTGGCATCGAGGAAGTCGGCGAGCTCGCCCGTTACTACGAGCGCAAGTATCCGCACGTTCCGTTTGCCGTGAACCTTGACCACGGTGGTCCGTTCGATCACCTCATCCGCGCCATTCGCGCCGGCTTCTCCTCCGTCATGGTCGACCGCTCCACGCTTCCTTATGAGCAAAACGTCGCAGAGAGCAAGGAGATCGTGAAGATCGCCCATGCCGTCGGCGTTTCCGTCGAGGCCGAGCTCGGTCACGTTGGCCAGGGCGTCGAGTACGAGGCAACCCGCGATGCCGGCTTGACCCATCCCGAGGAGGCCGTCTCGTTTGTCGAGGAGACGGGCGTCGACTGCCTGGCTGTTGCCGTCGGTACTTCCCACGGCGCCTACAAGGGCACCCCGCACCTCGAGTTCGACCTGCTCGAGACGATTGCCAAGAGCGTCGACGTGCCGCTGGTTTTGCACGGTGGTTCCGGTACCGGTGACGACTTGATCGCCAAGGCTATCAAGTGCGGCATCCAGAAGGTCAACCTCTGGACCGACCTCTCCCAGGCTTCCAATATGGCAGTCAAGGAAGCTATCGACGCAGACTACGCGCCCGATGTCGATCCCGATAAGAAGAAGATCAGCTCCTGGCAGTACGACATGATCGGTGCCGATGGCTACAAGGCCGCGCTCGAGCACTACATGCATGTCTTCGGCTGCGTTGGCAAGGCTTAAGGGGTAATTCCATGCGCTTCCTGCCCACCAACCAGATTTGGCGCTATTGGAGTTTCGATACCTGTTTGCGAGATATCGAAGCCACGGGAACACGCGATATCGATTTGTGGCTGTGCAATAACCACGTGAATATCGACGCTCACGATATCTATAACGCCAAAGCAGTTGTTGATGGGCTTCGGAAGCACAGGGTGCGCGTACGCACGTTAACCCCCGAACAGGGTAATCCAAAAGCTTACAACATCATGTCCTCGGATTGCCATATCAAGCGGTTAACGGAAGGTTACTATCGGCAAATCGTTCGCCTAGCGGGAATGTTGGACTGTTCTCGTATCTCGATAAACGGCGGCTGGTTTTCGCTCGATGAAGATCCTTCAAAAGCTTGGGACAACATGGTTTCAAGCATTGGGCTGATTTGCGATATCGCGGGGGAGCAGGGAATCGACGTTTGCCTGGAAACCCTTACGCCCAAGCGGTATCGCCTCCTTACCGATCGCGCCTCGATGGCGCGGGCACTCTCCGATATCGACCGTCCTAATTTGCAGGTGACACTGGATACCGGAACGATTGCCCGCGGTGGAGAAGACCTTGAGGACTATCTCGAGCAATTCGAAACAAGGATCGGCTACGTGCACCTGACAAATCTCGACCCGAGCGTTTTCGCACACCTGGCCTGGGGAGACGAACACGGCATTCTCAATGCTGCGAACATCGTGAACTCCTTGTGCCGACACGGTTTTGACGGTGATTGCGCTCTCGAAATGACCTGTCCCTCCTACTTTGATAATCCGCGCGAGATTCTTGCTCGCGCACTCTCTGTCCTGAAAGGATGTGAACGGTAATGCTCGTACAAGCTCTGCTTGCTGGCCTGGTAGTCGGTCTTTCCAAGATGGAATACTTCTTCGGCTACAGCATGTTCAATCGCCCCATCGTCGAGGGCGCTCTCATGGGACTCGTTTTGGGCGACCCCGTGACCGGTACGATCATCGGCGCCACGCTCGAGATCGTCTTCCTCGGTTCGTTCCCGGTTGGCGCTGCGGTTTCCCCTGATGGTGGTACCGCCGCAGGCGTCTCGACGGCCTTTGCTATTCTGACCGGCGCTGGCGCCGCGGTGGGTACTGCCTTCGCCGTGCCCCTGGCTCTTCTCGGCGGTTTTGCCTTCGTGCTCTGCAAGTTCATCAACAACGCCTTTGCCGAGGCTATGAAGGCACAGCTCGCCAAGGATAACGACAAAGCGGCTCGCGCCCTGTTCTGGGCAGGCAGCTGGGTTGGCACCTTTGGCCTCTACTTCCTGATCGGCTTCCTTTCCGTCTTCTTTGGAAGCACCGCGCTCGAGTCTGCGGTCTCCGCTATCCCCACCGATGTGATCAACGGCCTGGCATCTGGCGGTAACCTGCTTCCCGCCGTCGGCTTCGCCCTGCTGCTTTCCATGATTATGGACAAGAAGCTCGCCCCCTGGTTCTTTATCGGATTCATCCTCGCTGCCTACCTGCAGCTCCCCGTAATCGCAGTAACCGCTCTGGCCACTGCAGCTGTCGTGCTCATCCTGGTGGCCCGCAGCGAGAACCCCGCTACTTCTATTGCTGATGAAGGTGATGACAATGAGTTCTAATCAGACCACGAACGGCAAGCTCACGAACAAAGACTTGACGCAGATTTACGGTCGCTACATCCACCTCAACGGCATGAACGACTATCCGGGCCAGATGCATGCTGGATTCACCTACTCCATCATCCCGGCGCTCAAGAAGATTTACGCGGACAACAAAGAGAAGCGTATCGATGCTTATCAGCGCCACATGAACGAGTACTTCAACGTCACTCCGTACCTTGGCGGCCTGCCCCTGGGTGTCGTTTTGGCCATGGAGGAGCAGAACGCTGCGGACGATGACTTCGATACCTCGACGATCACCGGTATCAAGACCGCTCTTATGGGTCCCCTTTCCGCTATTGGCGACACGCTTTTTCACGCGACGCTTCGCGTTATCGCGACGGCCGTCGTCATCAGCATGGCTTCTGCCGGTAACATCCTAGGCCCGATCCTCTTCCTGCTGATCTTCAACATTCCCCAGTTCATCTGCCGTTGGTGGTCGCTCAAGAGCGGCTACAACATGGGCACCAAGCTGCTCGAGCAGGCTGAGTCTTCGGGCATCATGGAGAAGATCTCCTATGCTGCAAGCGTTATCGGCCTTGCTGCCATCGGTGCCATGACGGCGTTCAACGTCAACCTCTCCTGCGCCCTCACCATCCCGAACGCGGCGGGCGGCGACCCCACCTTGGTCCAGAGCCTCTTTGACGCTGTGTGCCCCAAGGTCTTGCCGCTTGGCCTCGTGCTTCTGTGCTACTGGCTGCTTGCCAAGAAGAAGGTCAACGTGATTCCTCTTCTGCTCGGCCTGCTCGTCGTCGGCGTCGCTCTTCGTCTCCTGGGCATCATCGCCTAGCGACATAAGGAGGACTGAATCTTATGTCGACTGAAGGATCCCCGCGCGAGATCGCGATTCTCGGTGCGGGAAAGATCGGCAGGGGAGTTGTGGGCCTGCTCTTCTCCCGCGCAGGATACCGCCTGCACCTGTACGACATGTACATGGAGGGCATGCGCAAGCTTGAGGCCCAGGGCTACTACGATGTTCGAGTAACCGACGGCCATGATGTCGACGAGTCCACGCGCATCGACGACTTCGATATCGTCGATAGCACCACCGACGCCGAGGTCATCACGCTTCTTCAGAACGTAGACATCGCTGCGTGCTGTGTGTACGAGGGGGCATTCAAGAGTCTTGCCCGCGTGATTGCCGAGGCCGTCTCCCAGCGTCACGCATCTGGCAATGAGCGCGATCTCAATATCCTGCTGTGCGTGAATGCCCTGGGCGCTCCCGCAAAGGTTGTCTCGTATATCGAGGACGAGCTTGCCGAGGAACACCTCGCGTACTTCCGCGAGCATGTGGGCGTTTGCCAGGTCATGGTTCTCGCCGCCGGCATTCCGAGCGACCCCGATGCCAACCCCTGGCAGGTAGTTGTCTCCGCGAATCCCGGACTGGAGATCGACGCGGATGCCTGGAAGGGCTCTCAGCTTCAGATCGAGAGCGTCTCCTTCATCCGTGGTGCCCAAGGCCATATCTACCGCAAGGTCTATTGCGGCAATATGCGCCACGCCATGGCCGGCTTCATGGGCAAGGCCGCCGGTCACGAGTTCATTTGCGATTGCCATAAGGACCCGTGGATTCGCGCCAACATCGTGGCGGCGTTCGAGGAAGCTCACGCAGCCATCGTGCAGGAGTACTCCTTTGATCCGGCAGAAGATGCCGAGTGGGTGGAATTCATCTACTCCAAGCTCGATGCCGATGTCAAAGACCCGGTCGATCGCGTTATCGCAAAGACCGACGAGAAGCTGTCGCACGACAACCGCTTTGTCGGACCGGCCTTGATGTGCTTGCGCCACGGAATCGTTCCGTTCTATCTCGCACGCGGTATCGCCTATGGACTTGATTGCCTTGCAGCCGAGCAGGGCGTGGAGCTCAAGGACGACGCGGCGGTGCGCGCCTACGCTTGCGAGACCTGTTCGCTTGGCGAAGACGAATGGATGCTGCTCGATCTTATCGCCAAGCAGCACGCCGACATCGCTTTTCGAGCCGTCGAATAACCGACGGCTGTAATAACCAATACCAACGACTGAAAACGAGGAAACCATGAAAGCAAAAACAGCTGTACTCACTGCGGTTGAGACGGCAGAGGTGATCGATCGCGAGCTTCCCGAGCTGGGCGAGCACGACGTTTTGGTCAAGATCGATGCGAACAACATCTGCACCTCTGAGTACGGTGCGTTCAACGGCGCGCGCAAGCGTCCGCTTCCCCTGGTGTTTGGACACGAGTGGGCAGGTACCGTGGTCGAGGTCGGCTCTGCGGTCGACAGCGTTGCCGTAGGCGACTACATCGCGAGCGGCTACCAGTACGACCCCTATTCTGAGCCGAGCCGCGAGGGCCGCACGAGCGAGTGCACCAAGCTGCAGAGCGCCGATCACCCCAACTCGGATGGCTATTTTGGCAACGCCGGCTGTGCCAACTATGCCGTTGCCAAGGAAGTTGCCTGCTACAAGATCGATAAGGGTATCGATCCTTCCGTGGCCGCCCTTCTTGAGCCTCTGGGCACCTGCTGCGCCGGCTTCCGCCGCTTTGGCATCGAGTACGGCCAGACCGTCGTCGTTATCGGCGCAGGCACCATGGGCGTCCTCAATGCCCTGGTTGCCAAGGCGCATGGTTGCCGCGTCATCATCACCGAGATGATGCCCAAGAAGCTCGAGACCGCGGCGAAGCTCGGCCTGGAGACCATCGACGTTTCCAAGTGCGACCCGGTGGAGAAGGTTCGCGAGCTTACCGGTGGCAAGGGCGCAGATGGCGTCATCATCGCCGTTGGTGCTTCGGGCGCTTACGCCCAGGCTCTCGAGATGGCCAAGGAGAAGCGTGCCCACCTGCTCATCTTCGCAGCGGGCTACCCGGCGCCCAAGTGGGAGCTCGACCCCAACACCGTGCACTATCGCCGCATGGTCATCGTGGGCTCCTACGGTGCCGACGCCGTCGACTTCCGCGAGGCCGCCTCGATGATCAACATGGGCGCTGCCGACTTCTCCCAGCTTGTCGAGGAGAAGATTCCTCTGGATAAGATCCAGGAAGCGTTTGAAGAGGCGTGCAAGCCCGGAATGTATCGAATCAGCGTTCAGTGCCAGGAGGACTAACAATGCGTTACAAGACTATGAAGAAATCCGGCGAGAAGATCTCTGCTATCACCGTCGGTACGTGGGCCATCGGCGGCAAGAACAGCATGGGCGGCGGCTACGGCGAGATCGACGACCAGGAGTCCATCGAGGCGATCAGGGCCATGATCGACGGTGGCGTCAACCTGATCGACACCGCTCCCATCTACGGTGAGGGCCACTCCGAGGAGGTCGTTGGCAAGGCCGTTGAGGGTATCCGCGACCAGGTCTTGATTGCCACGAAGTACGGTTCCTACATCGAGGACGGTAAGGGCGTTCACTGCAGCCGTCCCGATTCGGTCCTGCGCGAGTTCGACGCATCGCTTAAGCGTCTGAACACCGATTACGTCGACATGTACCTCATGCACTGGCCCGACGATCTGGGCACCCCCATCGAGGATACGATGGCCTGCGTCAACAAGCTCAAGGAGCAGGGCGCGGTTCGCATGCTCGGCCTGTGCAACTCCGACAGGGCTCTTATCGAGCGCGCAAGCGCCGTTGCCGATATCGACATCGTGCAGCTGCCGTTCTCCATGGTCAACCAGTCTGCCCTCTCCGACCTTAAATGGTGCGAGGAGAACGACATCGACGTCATGACGTGGGGCTCCCTGGGTGCAGGCATCCTTACCGGTGCCGTGCGCGAGAAGCCGAACTTCGATGAGAAGGACTTCCGCGCCACCTTCTATCCGTTCTATCAGGAGCCCATGTTCTCCAAGATTCAGGAGTTCCTCAAGACCATGGACGTCTTGAGCGAGAAGTACGGCAAGCCTCTGGCCCAGATTGCCATTAACTGGAGCACGCAGAAGAGCTTTGTCTCCACCGCGCTCACCGGCGTTCGCAAGGTGTCCGAGGCTCAGGAGAACTGCGCCGCCTTCGAGTGGAGCCTGAGCGACGAGGATATCGCCCTGCTTGATGCGGAGCTCACGCGACTCGAGATCACCGAGGCAGTCGCCTAACCCGTCTCGTATATGCCCGCGGCGCATGGTGCACTGCGCGCCGCAGGCGCTGGGTCCGAAAAATCGGACCCTTTTTCGTATCGTTCGATTGGTCATATACCTTTTGGGATTACATATGACCTTATGACCTTGTACTATGAAGTATGCAAGCGGCAAGCGAGCTGCTGCCGAGTGGGGAGTCTGAATATCATGAGCCAGCTTGAGATGCCGCTGTATCAACAGATATACGACGAGATCAAATATGCTATCGATAACGGCGTGTATGCTCCGGGAGATAAGATTCCGACGGAGACGGAGCTTTCGACTAAATACGCTGTAAGCCGTATTACGGTTCGTCGCGCTATCGAAGACCTGAGCGCAGCGGGCTTTTTGGTAAAGCGACGTGGCCTGGGCACGTTTGTCTGCGAGCCGCGCATGCGCAGGAAGCTGCTGCAGGGTGGCCTGCCCCAGAGCTTCAGTGAGATTTGCCGCAAGAGTGGCCGCGTTCCCGGTGCAAAGCTCATCAATCGCGAAATCGTCGTTGCGCGCCAGGATGAGCGTGAGTTCTTTGGACTCGATGAAGGCGATCTTGTTTTGCATGTTCAGCGCTTGCGTACTGCCGATGAGCAGCCTATCTTCGAAGAGAACATGTGCCTTCCTTACGTTGAGAACAAGGAGCTCGCAAGGTGCGACCTTCAGGGAAATTCGCTCTATGAGCTGCTGGACGAATTCTATGGAAGGAAGCCGGTAAAGAACCAGAAGGTGCTGGTCGAGGCCGTGGGAGCGTCGAGTGAGCGCGCGGGCCGTCTACAGGTGCCTGTTTCTGAGCCGCTACTGTTCATTACGACATATGCCCTCGATCAGGATGACAAGCCTGTCTATATTGGCCGTCAGTACTTTATCGGTTCGCGCTACATGCTCGATCTTTAGTAGTTAGCTGGCGCGATGCTGTTGCTTTAGAGTCCGGCTGCTCCACGGCGGCCGGGCTTTTTATGCGTTGTTTGATTTGGGGAGAGACATCGCGGAATCTGGGGAGAGATGGCGTGTTGAGATGGTGATGGCGCCTCAGGTTGCCTGCTTTTTCGCATTGTTGAGAGATGGGCGCCACCGCTGCTTTAGAATCGCTAGGCGATACCCGGACCCGCTTTATGGAGTGTGCCATGGCAGCTAAGAAAGACTGGACAGTGAAAGAATGCCTTGATTGGACGGCCGATTATCTCGGTTCCCGCGGCATCGAGCGTCCTCGTCTCTCGGCTGAGTGGTTGCTTTCGGCGGCGACGGGGCTGACGCGCGTTGGGATCTACACCAACTTTGATACGCCCCTGACGGCAGACGAGCTTTCTTTTATGCATCAGGCCGTAGCGCGTCGCGCGAAGGGCGAGCCTCTGCAGTACATCTCGGGCGAGACTTCCTTCAGGACTATCGATGTTGCTTGTGAGCCCGGTGTGCTCATTCCGCGCCCCGAGACAGAAGTGCTGGTAGAAGAGGTACTTACCTATCTTGACCAAGAGGTCTTGGGAGCCGATGCAAAGGACCAGAGGGTTCGCGTTGAGCTGCCCTGGAACGATGAGGTCGAGGCCGCACGCCGTGCCGAGGTCGAGGCCGCAGCAAAACAAGCCGCGGATGATGCCGATGATTTGCAGCAGGATGGTCCCGATGAGGGGACGTTTGGCCACATTGAGCCAGACGAGCTTAATGATGAGACGGAAGAAGCTCTAGAGCCTGTTTTGGATGGCGCTTCGGATAAAGATGCGCCTGAGCGTTCTGCCGCAGGCGACGATTCGACTCCTGATCCCGCGCCCCGTTGTGCGAGGGTGTTGGAGGTGGGCTGCGGTACGGGCTGCATCTCCCTTTCTATTGCAGCGGAGCGCGCTGGACGTGTGATGTGCGTAGCGACCGATATCGAGCCGCGCGCCGTGGCGCTTGCGACCAAGAATCGCGAGAGCTTGGGTATCGCTCCCGAGGTGGTAGACGTTCGTCTAGGCAATCTGGTTTCCCCTCTTGATCGCGAGAGGGAATGGGGAACGTTCGATGTACTGGTTTCGAATCCCCCGTATATTCCCACGAAGATAATGGGCGAGCTCCCTCACGAGGTGGCCGATTTCGAGCCGCATTTGGCGCTTGATGGTGGAAACGACGGTCTGGATATTTTCCGCCGCCTTCTTAACGCTGCTCCCTATATGCTTTGCGAGGGCGGCCTATTTATCTGCGAGCTCTTTGAGGGGGCATGCGATTCGGCTGCCCGGCTGTGCCGCGAGGCGGGATTGGGAGATGTGCGCGTTGTGGAGGACCTGACCGGTCGCCCCCGCATCGTCGCTGCCCGCGTGTTTGAACCTCGTACACGCGATTGATGCAGACATGCGTCCTATAGTGCGCTTTTGCATCATATAACCATCACAGATACACCCCTTTGCCGAGCGCATGTTTCCGTTTGTCGCACATATGCTGCCCGCATGGGCGCGGATGCGCGCTTCATGCAACAATGGGCACTTGACCTCGAGCCCTGAATGGTGGGGACAAGACGATTTGCGCTGGAAAGGGATGAATGCATGCGGCGTATCTACAACATGAGTACAGGCGTATGCGGTGATTTTGCCGTGAAGGACGCTGCCTCCTGTTTGGCTGCGGGCGCATTGGCCCTACTTCCTACCGAGACCGTCTATGGCGTGGGCGTTGCCGTTGCTGCCTTTGGGCAGTGCGCAGAGCTTCCTGTCGAGGGGAGCGGATACCGACGCATTTTCTCGCTCAAACGACGCGAACTCACCCAGACCGTTCCCTGGCTCGTGGCAGATGAATCTGCTCTGGATCGCTACGGTGTGGACGTGCCTCGTGCGGCCCACGTTCTCGCGCGCGCGTTTTGGCCGGGCGCCCTCACCATTGTGGTGAAGGCCTCCGATGAGGTTCCCCTCTATATGCAGGCGGCGGACGGCACCGTCGCGTTGCGCGCAAGCGCATGCGAGTGCATCCAACGCCTGGTTCGTGCTTGCGATTCCCCCTTGGCGGTGACGAGCGCTAATACGCACGGCATGCCGGCACCTGCCTCGTTTGAGCAGGCTGAGGAACGTATTCTTGCGGGCGTGGACGTGGCGATAGATGGCGGCAAAACGGTCTGCCAAGAAGCTTCGACCATTGTTTCTTGCGAAGAGGGCCAAATCACCCTTCTTCGCGTGGGCGCTCTTGCCCAATCCGATCTTGAAGCCGCCCTGTGCGCGACAGATATCGACACTCCTATTCGGAAAGGATGCTAACCATGCCATTTACGCTAAAAGACCTGGGCTTGGTCGACACGATTTCCGTATCAACCGGCAACAACTACATCATGGCCCTAGACTCAGGTACTACTTCGGTACGCGCTGTGATTGTGGACGAGTACGGTTGCATCGTTGCCCAAGCGTCCAAACCGCTCAAGACCATCTGTCCTCATCCCGGCTGGGTGGAGCAAGACCCCATGGAGATTCTTGCGTCGCAGATCGCTGTGATGATGGAAGTCCAGTTTAAGAGCGGTATCCATTCCGATAGCATCGCTGCCATCGGAATCAGCAACCAGCGCGAGACCACGGTGGTATGGGATCGTGACAGCGGTCAGCCCATCTACAACGCTATCGTGTGGCAGTGCCGCCGCACGGCGCCTCTCGCCGACCAGCTCATCGTCGACGGCCACGAGGAGGAGATCCGCGCCAAGACCGGTCTTACCCCCGATCCGTATTTTTCGGGCACCAAGATCCGGTGGATTCTCGACAACGTGAGCGGTGCGCGCGAGGCAGCCGAGGCCGGCGAGTTAATGTTCGGAACTATCGACACCTGGCTTATCTATAACCTCACCGGCGGGGCTACCTATGCAACCGACTACACCAACGCGAGCCGTACGATGCTCTTTAACATCAACACGCTCGAGTGGGACGAGGACCTGCTCAGGTATCTCGACATTCCCCGTTCCATGATGCCCGAGGTTCGCTGGAGCTCGGGAGATTTCGGCCGCGTATCGAGCGAGATCATGACGCATATGCCTCCCATCATGGGCGTTGCCGGCGACCAGCAGGCGTCGCTGTTCGGGCACGGATGTTTTGAGCCGGGCGCTGCTAAGAATACGTACGGCACCGGCTGCTTTATGCTCATGAATACGGGCGAGACGATCGTGAAGTCCGAACATGGCCTGGTTTCGACCATCGGCATCGCCGAGGGCGGCAAGATCAGCTATGCCCTCGAGGGATCCATTTTCCATGCGGGCTCGACCATTCAGTGGTTGCGTGACAAGATGGGCATCATTGCAAGCGCGGGGGAGACCGCTGCCATCTGCCGTTCGGTGGAAGGCAACTCGGGATGTTATTTCGTTCCTGCATTCAGCGGCTTGGGCGCTCCTTGGTGGGATCCGAACGCTCGCGCGATGATTTGCGGGCTCACCACTGCATCCGACCGCGCGACCATCGTGCGCGCGGCGTGCGAATCCATGGCATATCAAAGCTATGATGTCCTGCGCTCTATGGAGGCGGATTCGGGCATCAAGCTGCCGAGTCTTTGCGTTGACGGCGGAGCATCTCGCAACGAGTTCATCATGCAGTTCCAGGCAGACCTTCTGGGCATTCCTATCGTGCAGGCAGAATCTCTCGAGACCACGGCGTTGGGCGCTGCTTATCTTGCAGGCTTGGCTGTTGGCTACTGGGAGGACCACGAGGATTTGCTGCAAAACATGGGCGAGGCCAAGACGTTTGCGCCGGCAGGCGATGCGGCTCAGGTGAAGTCCAACCTTACGGGCTGGCACGATGCCGTGGCGCGTGCGAGGACCTCTCAATAGGACTCTTATACGTGGTACAGTGAACGCGGGGCGTGCCGTATCCTCCTGAGGTTTGCTTTTGCCGGGTAGTTCCGTTGGTTGTTCGGCATGCCCCATCATTATCGAAACGACATGTCGGAAAGGACATCAAACATGCGTGTTGCAATCGCTTCAGATCATGCCGGATTCGAGCAAAAGCAGCTCTTGGCTGCCTATCTTGCAGAAGATCTTGCGCAAGACGTTCTCGACCTCGGTCCCGATTCGGATGATCGCGTCGATTACCCCGACTTTGCCAACAAGGTTGCCCATGCGGTAGCCGACGGAGACGCCGAGTACGGCGTGCTTGTGTGCGGCACGGGTATCGGCATGGCTCTCACGGCAGACAAGGTGGCGGGTATCCGCGCCTCTTCTATCACCACGCCTGAGTTTGCGGCGCTTTTCCGCGAGCACAACGATGGCAACGTGGTTTGCCTTTCCGGCCGCTTTGTCGATCTTGACGTGAACAAGCAGATCATCAAGACGTTCCTTACCACCGAGTTCGGTGGCGGTAGGCACCAGCAGCGCGTCGACAAGATCATGGCTAACGACAACAAGTAATCGCGGCCCATACACCTTAGTAGTATATATAGTGCATGGTTCTATATATATTAGTGCGCGATGCTTGCGAGGAAGAGAAGAGGGGCTATGGCAGAAGAGTTCGATATGGCGCGCGTGACCGTTGTCGACCATCCGATGGTGCAACACAAGTTGTCGATTCTGCGCGATGTGAATACCGGCTCAAAGCAGTTCCGCGAGATCGTGAAGGAGCTTGGCCTATTCGAGGGATATGAGGCGACGCGCGATTTCCCCCTGGAGGATGTGCAGGTTACCACGCCTGTTTGCGAGACCACTTGCAAGAGGATCTCTGGCCGTAAGGTCGCGGTCGTTCCCATCCTTCGTGCGGGCCTCGGCATGGTCGACGGCTTGCTCGAGCTCGTTCCCGCGGCGCGCGTGGGGCATATCGGTATGTATCGCGATGAGGAAACCCACGAGCCTCACGAGTACTATTGCAAGATGCCGGTCGATATAGACAAACGTATATGTTTGGTTGTCGACCCCATGCTTGCCACTGGCGGTTCTGCTATCGCGGCGATTCAGTACCTGCGCAGGCAGGGTGTGAAAGATATCCGCCTGCTCGTGATCATCGCGGCTCCCGAGGGAATCAAGGCAGTCCTTGACGCTGACGAGAACGTTCGTTTGTTTACGTGTTCTGTCGATGAGCACTTGAACGAGAACGCCTATATCGTGCCCGGACTCGGCGATGCCGGCGACCGCATCTTTGGAACGAAGTAAAACGAAAAAACGCAAACAGTTTCAAGCGGACCCTCCCAGCGATTTTCGGTGGGAGGGTCTATCTTTGCCAGCAAAAAACGCCGTTTGCGACCGAATACGGGACGCTCACGGTTGGATTGCGCATTGTGCTTGCTGTATTGCAGCAACTAGGCTGCAAAATAGGACCCGCGTGTACTGGGGTCGATATGGCTCGGGGCGTTCGAGCGACAAGATGGCGAAGAAAGCTGAACAGCAAAAATGTTCAACATGTGATGATTAATTGTCACTCGTCGTTTTTCTTTCGAAGGCTTACCGGGGCATTATTCGCTACCAGCACGTATTCGGCCGTATCCCTTTTTGGCATGATTCCATGACAAAAAGAAGCGGTTGATTTTTGAAGTTGGGTGCCTAGAATAGTTGCAACGTCTGCGGGCCCGAGTGTGCCCTAATGGGGGTAAACGCTCCTCGGTTCGGAAGGAAGGGACTCTAAGTGGGGATTAGCTTCGCTGCCCAGAGCCCTTTTGTTTTGGCCGGGATTGCCGTTGGCGTCGTCAGCTTCCTGCCGATTACCTTGGCTTTGTTGCCGGTGATACGCGGGCGCGGACGCGTCAGCATGGTGTTGGGCGTGCTTGCTTTGGGATTGTCTGCGGTCATTCTCGTGGCAGGCGTCGCGTACGTGCGCTTTTCGATTCAGGGCGATCCGGTGGCGTTTTCCATCGGCGAGCTTGTCGGCTTTTTTGCTGAGCTTGCCTACGTTGCCTGGGCCGTCGTGAAAGCGAAGTAACGGAAGAGTCGCCGGTTGGCTGCCGGCGGCGTAGGGAAGGTGGAATCTTGGACACTTTTGCCAAGCTGCCAGATGCGATTAACGAGCTCGTCTCCGAGTTCTCCTCGGAGCCCGTGGTCGGCACTCTCGATGCCGGACTCACGCAGTACTCGTTGTGGCTTCTCATCGCAGCGGTCGTCTTCATCGCGGTCATTCTCGCGTTCAAGAAGAAGCAGACACTCGTACCCAAGGGCTTTTTCGTCAATGGCGTGGAGTACCTTATCGAGTATGTCGAGAACGATGTTCTGAAGGGCGTCGTGGGTTCTACCTGGCGTAAGCACTTCCCCTTCCTGACCACGCTGTTCTTCTTCATCCTCATCAACAACGTGATCGGTCTTATCCCGGGCTGCAAGCCTGGTACCGGTGCCATTGGTTGTACTGCCGCCCTGGCTATCATCACGTTCATCTACTTCATCGTCTTCGGTACCAAGAAGCACGGTGTTATCGGGTATTGGAAGTCGCTGGCGCCTGCGGGCGTTATGTTCCCGATCAACGTGATCGTATGGGTCATCGAGGTCTTCTCGCTCGTCCTGCGTCCGATCACGCTTGCTATCCGTCTGTTCTGCAACATGTTCGCAGGCCATATCGTCATGGGCTCCTTCGCCATCATGGCCTCGCTGTTCATGCAGCCCCTGATCGAGCAGGTGACGATGGCTCACGTCGCCGGCGCCCTGCCGTCGCTCGCCTGGATGCTCATCCTCATCATCATCTACTTGGTTGAGATGATCGTTGCATTCGTTCAGGCATACGTCTTTACGCTTCTGGCAGCCGTGTACATTCAGATCGCGGAGGCCGACGCTCACTAGCTCGGTGATAGCGGGTCGCCCGGCCCGTTCACATAATCCAAGGTAATCTTGCGCAACCGCGCACGACAAAGGAGGAACAAAAAAATGGGTAACATCGGATACGGTCTTGGCGTTATCGGCGCTGCTATCGCAATCGGCCTCGCAGCTTTTGGCGCTACCAGCGCAATGGCTCGCCAGCCGGAGGTCCAGGGTCGTGCTTTCACGGTCTTCATTCTGGCCGCTGCATTCTCCGAGGCCCTTGGCCTGATCGGCTTCGTCGTAGCGCTCATCTCCTAGGGAAGAAACGCGTAACTGTGTCCCAGAAGGAGAAGAACATGAAGTTCATCAATCGCGCGACCGCGAGTGCCGCGACGATCGCGGGCATCGCGCTCGCGTTCCCGCTGCCCGCGTTTGCTGAGGAGTCTGCCGGTGGTGCGGACATCCTCGTTCCCAAGATGGCCGAGTTCGTCCCTGCTCTCATCGCGTTCCTGCTTATCTGGGTTGTTGCCGCCAAGGTGGCATGGCCCTCGATTCTGAACATGATGGACGAGCGTGGTAAGCGCATCCAGGACAGCCTGGATGAGGCCGAGACCACCAAGAAGAAGGCTATCGCCTCCCGCAAGGAGTACGACGAGCTCGTCACCGACGCTCGCCGCAAGTCTGCAGACATCGTTCTCGAGGCCCGCAAGGACGCCGAGGCCGAGCGTGCCCGCATCGTCGAGGCTGCTCACAAGGAGGCCGAGGACATCATCGCCAAGGCCCATGCCAACGCTGAGGACGAGCGCAACGCTATCTACGCGTCTGCCGCCACCTCTATCGCAGACCTTTCCGTTTCCGTCGCCTCCAAGATCGTGGGCGAGACTCTCGACCAGGATGGCGAGCAGCGTCGCCTGATCGAGCGTTATATCAAGGAAGCGGGTAGCCTGAATGCCTAATAGCCGCATGCAGGACAGGGTTTTGGAGACCTACGCGCGCTCCCTCATGGAGGCCGCAAAGGCCGAGGACCGTGTGTTCCGCGATCTCAACGAGCTTGAGATCATCGCGAATGCCGCTCCCGAGGTCATCGCCGTGATTGCATCCCTGTTCGAGCGCGGTCAGCTCGATCTTCTTCCTCAGATCGTCGCCACCTTCAAGGAGATGACCGAAGAGGACGAGGACGTGGTGGGCGTTACCGTGACGACGGCCGTTCCGCTCGACGACGAGCTGCGCCGCACTATCACTGAGAAGTGCGAGGGCGACCTTGGCCGCAAGGTCTTCCTCATCGAGAAGGTTGATCCTTCTATCATCGGAGGCTTTGTGCTCGAGGCCCGCGGTCAGCGCCGCGATGTCTCGGTTAAGACGCAGCTGCGCGCTGCGCGCGAGGCCCTCGTTTCTACGAGTATTACAAACGGAGGTGAAGCCTAATCATGTCAGAGATCAATGCTCAAAGCATTGCCGCAGCACTGGCCGAGAAACTCGACAGCCTGTCCGCGACCGTTGACACGCAGGAGGTTTCCCATGTTGACGAGGTCGGCGACGGCATTGCCCGCATCTCCGGATTGCGCGGTGCCATGGCCGGCGAGTTGCTCGAGTTCAAGAGCAGCGATACTGGTGAGACCGTCTACGGTCTGGCCCAGAACCTCGACCGCGATGAGGTCGGCGCCGTGCTTTTCGGCGCGGTCGACATCATCAAGGAGGGCGACGAGTGCCGCACCACCGGCCGCATCATGGACATTCCTGTAAGCCGTGCCATGCTCGGCCGTGTCGTGAACCCGCTGGGTCAGCCTATCGACGGCCTTGGCGAGATTCGCGCCACTCACACGCGCCCCATCGAGTTCAAGGCTCCTGGCGTTATCGAGCGTACTCCGGTGTGTGAGCCGGTTCAGACCGGTCTTCTCGCTATCGACTCGATGATCCCCATCGGCCGTGGCCAGCGTGAGCTCATCATTGGCGACCGTAAGACGGGTAAGACCGCTATTGCCATCGACGCTATCCTGAACCAGCGCGGCAAGGATATGATTTGTATCTACGTCGCTATTGGTCAGAAGGCCTCCACGGTTGCCAACATCCGTGAGACCCTCAAGCAGCACGGCGCTCTTGACTACACGGTCATCGTTTCCGCTACCGCTGCAGACTCCGCTCCTATGCAGTACATCGCGCCTATGGCCGGTGCTGCAATCGGCGAGTTCTTCATGTACAACGGCGAGAATGGCGAGCCTGCTTCCGAGGATAACCCCGGCGGCCACGTGCTGGTCATCTACGACGACCTGTCCAAGCAGGCTGTCGCTTACCGTCAGATGTCCTTGACGCTGCATCGTCCGCCCGGACGTGAGGCCTACCCCGGTGACATCTTCTACCTGCACTCCCGCCTGCTGGAGCGCGCCTGCAAGCTCTCCAAGAAGAACGGCTATGGCTCCCTGACGGCTCTGCCGATCATCGAGACCCAGGACGGCGACGTTTCCGCCTACATTCCGACCAACGTTATTTCCATTACCGATGGTCAGATCTACCTGCAGTCCGAGCTCTTCTTCCAGGGCCAGCGCCCCGCAGTCGACGTCGGTATCTCCGTGTCCCGCGTCGGTGGCTCTGCTCAGACCAAGGCCATGAAGCAGGTTTCCGGTTCGCTGCGTCTTGACCTTGCCGCTTACCGCGAGCTCGCTGGCTTCACCCAGTTCGGTTCCGACCTGGACGCTGCCACTCAAAAGCAGCTCACCCACGGTGCCCGCATGACCGAGCTGCTCAAGCAGCCGCGCTTCAAGCCGTTTGACGTCACCGAGCAGATCGTTGCACTCTTTGCCGGCAACAAGGGCTTTGTGGACGACCTTCCGGTCTCCCAGGTCCTGCCGTTCCGTGCAGCGCTTCTGGACTACATGACCAAGTCCTATGCGCCGCTTCTCGAGAAGCTGCGCTCCACGAAGATCGATGCTGAGCTGGATGAGCAGCTCATGCAGGCAATCTCCGATTTCAAGAACGACTACACCGCTAAGCTTGCAGAGACTTCCGCGAGCGACGGCGGTGCCGAGGAGAACTAGGCTCTATGGCTAACCTTCGCGACATCAAGAAGCGAATCTCCTCGGTCACGAGCACCAAGCAGATCACGCGCACGATGGAGATGGTCTCTACGGCCAAAATCCGTCGCGCGCTCGATCGCGCGCACCAGGCCGAGCCCTACAAGACGGCGCTTACCGATGTCATGCTCACGGTGGCAACCGACGCCAGCATTGCGTCTGGCAGCCCCATGCTCGCCGTGCATGAGCAGGTAAAGCGCGGTCTTGTGGTCGTCATCGCGTCTGACCGCGGCCTTGCCGGCGGTTTCAACGTGAATGTTGACCGTGAGTGCGAACGCATCGTCCGCGAGTGGCGCGAAGAGGGTATTGAGGCCCAGATCATCACCTGTGGCCGCAAGCCCAGCGAGTACTTCTCCGGTAGGGGTAACGTTGTCATGAAGTTCGAAGGCTTCTCGGCAGACCCCCGCTTGGATGACGCTCGCATGATCGCCGACTACATCTGCGACGGCTACGTTGCAGGTGAGATCGACCGTGTTGAGGTTGTGTATCATCACGCCCGCAACCGTGTCGACCAGCAGTTGCGCGTCGAGCACCTGCTTCCGCTCGATCCCGAGATGGTCGCTATGGCTCATGGTCCTCGCAAGAACGAGGATGAGGGCCCCAAGCGCGTTTCGTCGTCGTTCAAGTTTATCCCGAGCGCTCAGCATGTCTTGGGGGATTTGATTCCCTCCTACATCCTGACCGTCATTTACCAGGCGCTTATTGACTCGGCAGCCGCCGAGCAGGGCGCGAGGCGTAAGGCGATGCACTCGGCAACGGAGAACGCTACCACGATTATCGCGACTCTCACCCGTACGTATAACCGCGTACGTCAGGCTTCCATTACCACCGAGCTCAACGAGATCGTGGCGGGAGCCGCAGCATTGGAGGAACACTAATGGCAGAAACCACCGTACAAGCGGCGGTCGAGGAGGCCACGAAGCGGGAGACCGCAGGCGAAGGACGCATCGTTCGCGTCATCGGCCCTGTTGTCGACGTTAAGTTCGATGGCCAGGTCCCCTCGATCTACAACGCACTGACGGTCGAGGCCGATACCCCGATGGGGCATCTGAGCACGGTTCTCGAGGTTGAGTCCCAGCTGCCCGGCGGCGTGGTCCGCACGGTCGCTATGACTTCTACCGACGGCCTGCAGCGCGGCCTCACCGCAACCGATACCGGTGAGCCCATGAAGATGCCCGTCGGTCCTGAGACCCTCGGCCGCATCTGGAACGTCATCGGCCAGCCCGTTGACGGCAAGCCCATGCCCCAGATCGATGAGTACTACCCCATCCATCATCCGGCACCGGCGTTTGATGAGCTCACCACCAAGACCGAGATCTTCGAGACCGGCATCAAGGCAGTCGACCTACTCGAGCCCTACATCCGTGGCGGCAAGACGGGCCTGTTCGGCGGCGCCGGCGTTGGCAAGACCGTTCTGATTCAGGAACTCATCAACAACCTCGCACAGGAGCACGGCGGCACCTCCGTATTCACGGGCGTCGGCGAGCGCACTCGTGAGGGCACCGACCTGTTCCTCGAGATGAGCGAGTCTGGCGTTATCGATAAGACCTGCTTGGTCTACGGTCAGATGAACGAGCCGCCCGGAGCGCGTCTGCGCATCGGTCTGGCTGGCCTTACCACTGCGGAGTACTTCCGCGATCGCGGTCAGGACGTTCTGCTCTTCATCGATAACATCTTCCGCTTCTCCCAGGCTGGTTCCGAGGTTTCCGCACTTCTGGGCCGTATGCCGTCCGCCGTTGGTTACCAGCCCACGCTGGCAACCGAGATGGGCGACCTCCAGGAGCGCATTACCTCGACCAAGACCGGTTCCATCACCTCCGTCCAGGCTGTCTACGTCCCTGCAGACGACCTGACCGACCCGGCTCCGGCAACGACGTTCACCCACCTGGATGCTACGACCGTTCTTTCGCGTTCCATCGCCGAGCTCGGCCTGTATCCGGCTATCGACCCGTTGGCGTCCTCCTCTGACGCTCTCGACCCTTCGGTCGTGGGCGAGGAGCACTACCGCGTGGCCGTCAAGGTTCAGGAGCTTTTGCAGGAGTACTCCGACCTCCAGGACATCATCGCCATTCTGGGTATGGACGAGCTTTCCGAGGAGCAGCGCCTTACGGTTAACCGCGCTCGTAAGCTTCAGCAGTTCCTGTCCCAGTCGTTCCACGTGGCAGAGCAGTTCACCGGCAACCCCGGCGTGTACATTCGCGTCGAGGACACCGTTCGCTCCTTTGCCGCAATCGTCGACGGCGAGTGCGACGACCTGCCCGAGCAGGCTTTCCGCTATGCGTCCACGATTGACGACGTGCGCGAGCGCGCCGCCAAGATGGAGGAGAAGTAAGCCATGCTCATCCGTATCGTATGTCCGGAACATTGTGCCTATGAGGGCGAGGCTGCGTTTGTGGTCGTGCCTTCTGCAGATGGCGAGTGCGGCATCCTTCCCAAGCACGCGAGCGAGATTTGCACCGTCTCAGACGGTTATGTGCGCGTGTGCGACAAGGATATGGACACGGTTGACCACACGTTTGCAGTGGGCGGCGGCTATGCTCAAATCGCCGACGACACCGTTATCGTGCTGGCCGAGCGGGCCTGCGATTTGGCGGATGTCGATGCCGAGAAGGTTAAGGTTGAACTTCAAGGTTTTGAAGACAACCTGAGGAATCTGTCGGAAGACGATGCGCGTCGCGCCTACCTTTATAATGAAATCGCATGGTGTAAGCTGCTGCTTGCAAAATAGGCGCTGAGGCTTTGCCCTCAGCCAACAATGCGATGGACATCATGCCCGGGAGACTTGTGCTCCCGGGCCTTTTTTTGAAAGGGACAGGTTTGGATATCATCCGCGTTGAAGGTGGTCATCCGATCGAGGGGCGCGTATGCGTTTCGGGCGCTAAGAACTCCGCGCTCAAGCTCATGGCCGCAACCTTGCTTGCTCCGGGCAAAACCACCCTTACCAATGTGCCCAACATTTCCGACGTACATGTGATGGGCAAGGTTCTCAAGGGCATGGGCGCCACGATCGAAGTCGTGGACGAGCATAGCCTGGCTATCGATACCTCTGCTGTCGACCAGTGGGAAGCTCCGTATGAGCTCGTTGCCAAGATGCGCGCCTCGACGGCGGTTCTCGGTCCGCTGTTGGGCCGTATGGGCAAGGCGAAAATCGCTATGCCCGGTGGCTGC
The DNA here is from genome assembly GCA_934621295.1 of uncultured Collinsella sp. Taxonomy (GTDB): domain Bacteria; phylum Actinomycetota; class Coriobacteriia; order Coriobacteriales; family Coriobacteriaceae; genus Collinsella. The sequence continues at coordinate 6,675 of CAKTVB010000006.1, read as the reverse complement.
AACCTGGGTGCTCGCAAGATTGATATGCATATTCTGGGTCTTGAGGCCCTGGGCGTGAAGTTCGACACCGAGCACGGCTACATCTACGCCGACGCCGGTGAGGGGATGCATGGCGAGACCGTTACGCTTGAGTTTGCAAGTGTGGGCGCCACCGAGAATCTCATCATGGCTTCGGTTCGCGCCGAGGGCACCACGGTTATCGATAACGCTGCGCGCGAGCCCGAGATCGTCGACCTCGCCAACATGCTCAACGAGATGGGCGCCAAGATTACCGGCGCTGGAACCCCTGTTGTTACTATCGAGGGCGTTTCCGAGCTCCATCCCGTCACGCATCGCGTGATCGGCGACCGCATTGAAGCCGGCACATTTATCGTTGCAGGCGCCTTGATGGCTGGCGATGCCGGTGTCGAGGTAGTTGGATTCGCTCCGCACCATCTGGGTATGGTTCTTAAAAAGCTCGAGCTCATGGGTATCGATCTTGAGCGCATCGAGGGCGGTGTGCGCGTGCATCGCGTGGACACCATTCGTCCGGTGGACATCCAGACCCTGCCGTTCCCGGGTTTCCCCACCGACATGCAGGCTCAGGTTATGGTGCTTTCCGCTCTGGCAGACGGTAGTTCCGTCATCACCGAGAACATCTTTGAGAATCGCTTCATGTTCGCCTCTGAGCTTGTGCGCATGGGCGCAAACATTCGTATTGAGAGCCATCACGCCATGATTCATGGCGTCAAGGGCTTCTCGGGCGCCCAGGTTACCTCTCCCGATTTGCGCGGCGGTGCCGCCCTTGCCGTTGCTGGCCTTATTGCCGACGGCACGACCGAGGTTTCTGCTATCCACCACATTGACCGTGGATACGAGCATTTTGTAAAGAAGCTCGTTGAACTGGGGGCGCATGTGGAGCGCGTTACCGTCCCCGATCCTATTGACGACTAGACAGGTCCTTCTTATGAGAAAAAAATCCGTACAGCAGATGCGCGCTGCGACTGACGAATCGAGCAGTCGCGTCTACAGTCGCACGAACGTGGCCCGCTATTCCGAGCGCGCCCGTCAACGTCAACGTGGAAAGCGCATCCGCCGCACGATTTTGCTTACGCTTATGGGCGTGCTCATCGCAGGTGTTACGGCATGCGGGCTGTGGTTTGGCAAGATTGTTTCCAAGCTCAATAACGGTGAGATTATTACCAGCGGATTGCTTTCGTCTCTTACCGACTCCGATGTCACGCGCGATCCGTTCTACGTGCTGCTGCTGGGAACCGATGGCCGTCCCGGCGACACCGCCTACCGCGCCGACTCAATTATCCTTGCGCGCGTAGACCCTAAGGCCAAGCAGGTAACGCTCATCTCCATTCCGCGCGATACAAAGGTTGAGTACAAAGGCTCGACCATGAAGATCAACGCGACGCATGCCTACGATGGCGCCGAGGGTATGGTCAATGCTGTTAATGAGCTGTGCGATGTCGAGATTTCCCACTATGCCGAGATCAGCTTTGATGGCATGAAGACCCTCGTGGACGCCGTGGGCGGCATTGATATTAACGCTACTGACGGCGTGGATGACCCGGAGGCCGGTCCGGTTACGATTGAGCCGGGCCAGCAGCACATGGATGGCGAGGCGGCGCTTACGTACTGCCGCGCACGTCACCAATATGCCGACGGCGACTATACGCGCATGCGTCATCAGCGTCAGGTCATTGGTGCCCTTGCGAACGCGGTGCTCAACAACATGGATATCACGCGCCTGCCCGGCGTCATCGAGTCCCTCTCCGACATGGTCGTTACCGATCTCAGCGTGCAGGACATCGTATCGCTTGCCAACGCGATGCGCGGCATGGATACCGATAACATGTGGTCAGCCAACTTGCCGTCTTGGGCGGGCGAGGATACGTACATCGACGGCCAGAGCTATGTCTTTGTTTATGAGGACAAGCTCAAGGAGATGATGGAGCGCGTCGATGCCGGCGAGGATCCGCAAGGCCCGCAGTCCATGGGCTCGTCGAGTGAGTCAAGTACGGTCGGCGACCTTGGCAATAACGATTCCAGCTCGTTTAGTAGCGGAACCGATAAGAGCACATCGTCGTCATCGGAAGAAGACACGAGCTCCGAAGACTAAAAGAAAGCCGCCGGGCACGGGCTCGGCGGCTATCTTGTTAATAAGAGGCGAGAGGCGTTTGCTGCGAGGTTTCGTTACTCGGCAAAGCGACGGGCAAGCTCCTGCAAGACGTCGACCACGCGCTCCATCTGCGAGACGACGACAAACTCATTCACGCTGTGACCGCAATAGCCGCCCGTGCCCAGGTTGGGGCAGGGGAGACCGCGGAAGGAGAGCTGCGCGCCATCGGTGCCGCCGCGGATGGGCAGGACGAGGGGTTTGATGCCCAGGGCCTCGTAGGAATCGCAAGCAATCTGCACGAGCTGCGGATAGTCTTTCACGATTTCTGCCATGTTGCGATACTGCTGTTTGATTTCGACGGTTACGCGCGGACGGTCAAGCTCGTTATTCATGAAATCGGCGGCACGCTGCATGAGGTCGATCTTTTGCTGGAACAGCTCGGCGTCATGATCGCGGATGATATAGCGAGCGGTGGCGTGGGTGACGGTTGCCGAGACGCTTTCGCAATGGATGAATCCGTCATAGCCATCGGTGTGCTCGGGGCGCATGTGTGCGGGCAGCAGGCTCTGGAATTGAACGAACAGGTCGTTTGCGTTGACCATGCGATTCTTGGCGGAGCCGGGATGGATGGAGTAGCCCTCAAAGCGGACGGTCGCCTCGGCGGCGTTGAAGCACTCCCACTCCAGCTCACCTACGGTGCCGCCGTCGACGGTGTAGCCATAGGTGCATCCAAATGCGGGAATATCCAGCAGAGAGGCTCCATGGCCAATCTCCTCATCGGGGCAAAAGCAGATGCCCAGGCGCGGATGCTCGATGCTGGGATCTTCATGGATGCGAGCGACAAGCGCCATGATTTCGGCAACGCCCGCCTTGTCGTCGCCGCCCAACAGCGTGGAGCCATCGGAGCAAATGATGTCTTCGCCCACCAGGCTATCAAGATCGGAAAGCATGTCGGGGCCGATAGCGACCTCGCGGCCATCGACCACGCCCGCGACGAGGTTTCCGCCTTCGTAATGGACGATATGGGGCTTCACGCCAAAGCCGGGAGCGGCCTCGGTGGTGTCGATATGGGCGAGAAGGCCAAGGGCAGGCTTGTCTTCGGCGCCTTTGCTTGCGGGGATGTGTGCGACAACGTAGCAGTTCTCGGTTACATGGGCATCTTCAGCGCCGAGTGCGCGTAGTTCATCGGCCAAAAGATTGGCAAGATCGAACTGGCAGGCGCTGGAGGGCACCTGGTCGCAGTGCTCGTCGGCAGATTGTGTATCAACCTGAACGTAGCGGAAGAAGCGCTGTACGACGTCGCTCATTGGGGTATCAGACATAGTGACTCCTTATGCTCAATGTACTGACGACTGTTACTCTAGCACGGTCGGGCCGTTGGCTTGTTGCGCCGTTGCGCTACACTAGGTGTACGGTTTTAGGAAGGACGCGTGCCCATGGATACCACTGATGCTTCCCGTGAGCTGCATCTCACAGCTGCAAATGAAGATTATCTCGAGTGCATCGTTCGCATCGAGGAAGAGAGCGGCTCTAGCGAAGGCATCCGCTCTGTCGATATCGCTCAGCATCTCGATGTCTCAAAGGCGTCGGTAAATAAGGCTATCAGCGCGCTTAAGGAGCGCGGTTTGGTCGAGCAATCTCACTACGGAAAGGTTCTGCTTACCGAGAAGGGCCGCGAGTTGGGACGAGCGGTGTGGTATCGCCATCGATTGCTAAATGCCTTCTTGACGCAGGAGCTCGGCGTCGATGCTGAGCGCGCGGATGCTGAGGCCTGCATGATGGAACATGCAGTATCTGAGGATACGATGACGCGTTGGCTCCATTATCTTGAGAAGCAGGGTATAAGCATCGGCGAGGAATAATCGGCTCGGCAAGGATTAGACCGATGGACCAAGATCAAAATCAACTGTATCCAACCGACTCCTATGACCGGGTGGGCGCCGATCGCTTGCTCGGTCTTCTGTCGACGGGTGCCTTGCTTATGCAAGGGCCTGTTGGGACGATGCTCGCATCGGAGCTGGGGGCCCAAGATGTGCCGGCTGCCTATTGGAATGTGGCGGAACCTCAGGAGGTCACGCGCATTCACCAGCAGTATGCCGATGCAGGCGCTCAGATACTGCTTACGAATACATTTCAGGCAACGGCGCCGGCGCTCAAGCGCGATCATATTGAATCGAGCGTCAATCTGGTGTGTGCGGAGGCCGTGGCGGCTGCCCATGCGGCAGGCGGTCGAAACCTTGTAGGGTCGATCGGCCCGTGCGGTATCGAATGGTTTCACAAGGATGAGCCGGAGTATCGCCTTGCGCGCGATGCCTATCGCGAACAGGCGCACGCTTTGTTCGCTGCGGGCGTTCAGGCCTGTATGCTCGAGACTTTCACGTCTATTCGCGACCTCGAGCCTGCTGTTGCTGGTGTTGCAGACGTCGCGGGCGGCATGCCCATGTTTGTCAGTTTTGCTGTCGATGACGAGGGCAATCTGTTGGGAGATGGTTTGAACATCGAGGCTGCCTGCATTTGGGCCGAGAAACACGGTGCTCAGGCAGTGGGTGTTAACTGCTGCTCTATCGTTGCGGCGACCTCGTGCGTACCACGTATGGCAAGCTCTTCGCACGGATATATCATGGTGCGCCCCTATTCGAGTCTTGCGGTGCGTGATGATGAGGGCTACCCGAGGTGGAGCGAGGATGCTGAGGCCCTTGCTGCCGCTTCCGTGCAATGGGCGATTGATGGCGCTCGTATCATCGGCACTTGCTGTGGGGCTACGCCTGCGTCGACATGCGCTATTGCCGAGGAGCTTGACGCTTGCCATCGGCTTGTCGAAGAGTAGCCTTTCTGGTAACAGATGCCTATATGGGGCGCGTGCAGTTTTGCGCGTGGCCTTTATGAGTAAGAAAGAGTGCAGATGAGCACGATAATTCATTTTGGAACAGGCGGCTGGTACGCGAGGCGTGACGGCGACTTTGCAGAAGAGAACGTTGTGCGCTTGGCGGATGCGGCGGCGCAGATGTGGTCTCGCACCGATTCGGGAGCCATTGTCTACATAGGCTATGACACTCGCGAGGGCGCCGAGCGGGCCGCTCGTCTTGCGGGCATGGTCGTGGCGGGTGCTGGTCTTGTCGCTATGATTTCCGATCGCTACACGCCCACGTCGGCGCTCTCTTGGGCGATTGCGAACGATCCGCGCGCATGCGGAGGCCTGATGATTACAGGCTCCAATCATTCGAGCGATTACCTGGGAATCAAGGTTCGCATGGCGGACGGCGGCACGGGCACCACTGATGTGATTGACGCTTTGGAGGAGTCCATTCCTCTTGAGGCTACCGAGGCGCGTGGTCCCCTTACCGAGAAGGATATCGTCACGCCGTATCTCGAAAGCCTTTTTTCGAATATCGATATTCAGGCGATTGCCGATGCCGGTCTGCAGTTGGTGTATGACCCCATGTACGGCTCGGCCCGGGGGTATCTCCCCGCTGTGCTGGGCCCTCTTGGTGTGCAGACGATTGAGATCCACGGCGCGGACGAGCCTGATGCGCAGACGTTGCGCCCCGAGCCCATCGAGCCGTGGGTGGATGATTGCGAGCGGATGGTTCTCTCTTCCAAGGCTCATGCCGGTCTCGTCTGCGATGGGGACGGTAGCCGTATTTCCGCCGTTGACGAACGCGGCCGCTACATTGACGCTCATCGGGTCTTTACGCTTATTCTGGGGCATTTGGTTAAGCATCACGGCGCACATGGACGCGTTGCCATGGGTCTCACGGGATCGATTCAGACGCGTCGCATGGCTCGCGAGCTTGGCCTGCCCCTTGCGATAAAGCCCATCGGCTTTAAGTACATCTATGAGGAGATGGCAAAGGGCGGCGTGGTCATCGGAGGCGAGGAAACCGGAGGAATTGGTTTTCCCGAACGTTTTCCTGGGCGCGACGGTCTGTACGCACACGTTTTGCTGTGCGAGATGATGGCGAAGGAGCATAAAACTCTGGGCCAGCTTATCGACGAGCTTGATGAGCATTATGGTCCCGTTGCCTATGCTCGTCGCGATATACGCCTGCAAAACGAGGAAGTGGAAATGCTTCGGACGCTTATGCCGGGGCTAAATCCTCAAAACATTGTAGGTAGGGCGCCGGTGCATGTAAGTCACCGTGATGGCCTACGTATGGAGTTTGACGATGAATCCTGGCTACTGCTGCGTCCCAGCGGTACCGAGCCCGTTGTGCGCATATACGCCGAGGCGGGGACGATTGAGCTTCGCGATGAGATGCTCGAAGCCGGCACCGCCATCGTGAAAGGCGAGTACGGCGGTATCTAATGAAAGGCGACCGTTTGGCACGCCGCCGTAGGAGCCAGTACATATATAGATAAAGGCGAGATCGCGTAAGTCGCGGCGTATGCTCCGGTTAAGGAGGCATGCGCCGCGTTTTTGATGGCAGGACCGCTTATATATAAGAGGGAAAGAAGAGAGAAGGGCGCCCCGTCCCTCCCATATGTGTTCAAGATGTGCAGACCGATATTCCCGCCCCCGGGGGCCCCGGTCTCTGGCATCATTAATCCCTGCGCGACGGCAGCCG
>CAKTVB010000005.1 GCA_934621295.1 uncultured Collinsella sp. | reverse complement strand
CCTTGGCCTTGAGGGAGACCCCCTGGCCGCAGCGGGCCGAGGAGGGAGCCTCGAGGCCGTCGACGGTGAAGCGCTCGGCGACCTTGATGCTCGCGGTGGCGTGCTTCGCCTTCGAGCCGTCGATCACGTCGAGGGTGACGGTGTAGTCGCCCGGCTCGTCCGGGGTCCAGGTCGCCTCGGGCTCGTCCTGAGACGAGCCGCCCACGACGCCCCACTTCTTCCAGTTGTCCTTCTGCCACACGAACTTGTACTTGAGGCCGGAGGCGTCGCCGGACACCTTGGCCTTGAGGGAGACCCCCTGGCCGCAGCGGGCCGAGGAGGGAGCCTCGAGGCCGTCGACGGTGAAGCGCTCGACGTTGCAAGTAGTGCTTTTTGTTACGATGCCTTCCGAATCAATAACATCGCAGCTGACCTTATATGTTCCGCTTTCATCAGCAGTCCATTCAGCAGAAGATTTATCAGAAGGTCCAGCAATAACTCCGCTTATTTCGGCATCAGCGCCCGTTCCTTGTTTTTGCCAGTAGAACTTATATTGCAGGCCATCGGTCTCGCCTGTCACCTCGGCAGAAACGCTAACGGTGTCTCCTTTGAGCACCCCTTCGCTTTTTGAAAGTTTGATACCAGTAAAAGAGTAAGTTTTTCCATTAGATGAAGAAAAACCGTCTTTATACCAGTAATTGATATCGCAATGTCCATCGATGCCCGGCACGGTAGAGAGGATCGAATACTGCCAGCAGTCAAACTTGGCAGGATACTCCGGGCCCAAGCCCAAAGAGGCATCATAGCGCTGCCCATACCAATACTGAGCAGTCCAGATGCCCCAGCCGCTGTTGGTAAAGCACGGGTCGATCAGGATGTTTTTGAACCAGCTGGCGCTCGCATAGATACCGGGGGTGTAGCCAGCGACAGAGATCGTGTTGCAGAATGCCTTTGCAATCGATGCATGATCGGTATCTTTGATGCTGTTATCTTCGAGGTCAAGATATACCGGCAGCGTAGGATTATGGCCCTTTAGCAGCGCAATGATATGATCTGCACCCTTCACGGCATCGTCAGCATTCTTTGCATACGAATAGGCATATACGCCGTAAGGAATACCCAGACGCTCGCACTCAGTCACATTGCGCTGAAAATAGCTATCGGTATACCAGCCATCCGGCTCGCGAGCATTGATATTGCCAATCTTCAGGATTGCAAAGTCAATACCTGCATCCTTGACTTTCTGCCAATCGATATCTTTCTGGTATCCGCTTACATCGATACCCTGCAACGTAGCGCCTTCGGGCATTTCATGCATCGAGCGCGACTCGACGCCAAGGTCAGTTGCATTGTCATCTCGCAAGTCGCTACGCAGCTCGCCGTTCTGGTAGCGCCAGGAGTTTGCCTCGCTGTCACCGATTACGGTATCATCTGCCGTCTGCTCGTCCCCGGCATCAAGAGACTCGGGGGCCGCAGCGTCCTCCTCGTTCGCCGTCTGGTCTTCATCCGCAGCGTCGGCGGGGGTTGCTTCGTCTTGCGCTGCATCCGCAGAGCCAGCGTCTTTGCTCACCCCATCGGTCGTGTCATCAGACACGTCCCCGGCAGAGCTATCCTGTGTACCGGATGCGTCAGTCACCTCGACAGCAGGCTGCTGAGCTTGCAGCGTAGCAGCATAGACAGCCATAGGCTGCAGAAGCACCGACGCGCACAGCACGTAGGTGAGAGCAATAGCAGCAGCTGCTTTGATTAGATGCTTAAATCGATTCATGAAGACGGCCTTTGCAATCTCTAGACAATTACGCAGCAATCATTTTAGCAGGCTGAGCTTCTATACATATTGCATTATCGTGAAATGACAGCTATCGAAAGGCAATGTATTTGAAAATAAGCTCCGACACCCTTCGGGATTAGTCGGCCAAGTCGCGCTTGTTCATTGCCGTTCGCGCCACGATGACCTCCCGCAATCCGGATTCAAAATCATCATGTATGGGGACCCACCCAAGCTCACGTCGCAACTTAGACGCATCAATTGCATAGCGCCTATCGTGACCGGGGCGATCACTCACCCAATCGATGAAGTCACGGGGCTTGCCCATTGCCTCAAGAATCGTCTGCAGGACCTCAAGATTACTCCGCTCACAATTGGCGCCAATCAGATAAGTCTCCCCCAACCTGCCCTCATTCAGAATGGTCCATACAGCACGGGCATGGTCATTAACGTGAATCCAATCACGAACATTTTTGCCGTCCCCATACAATCGGGGATGTTTACCACGTTTAATGCTCTCTATCGCAGCGGGGATGAACTTCTCTTCGTTTTGCAGCGGACCATAGTTGTTGCAGCAGTTCGAAATGGTAGCTGGCAAGCCACATGTGCGAGCCCATGCGCGAACAAGTAGGTCAGAGCTCGCCTTGGATGCTGCATAGGGCGAACCCGGGCGATACGGCGAATCCTCCCTAAAGCGCACGGGGTCTTCCAGGGCAAGATCACCAAAAACCTCGTCCGTGTAGAATGTTCTTGTATTGTGTCTGCATGCTTTTCGCCTGTTCTCGACGTAATCGTTATCGTCATTAAGTGTATTGCCGAAACTTAATCAACACATCGTTAAGCAGCAAGAAAGCTATCTGGGCCCCAAGTTTTGAGACCACCTATTATCCTTATCCGAAAGTAACCAGGCAAAGCCATTTCATTGCTGTATGCGAAAAGGTGTTGGAAACCCACGGACAAAAGTTCTAGGCCGACTGTGAACGGCTCTGTCCGCTCAGCATCTATTCATCTGCATTTGCTCTGCTTATCAACATCCCTCGCTAAAACTGCAACAAGAAATTCAGGCTATACTTAAACCCAATAAATGACTCAGAAAGGTGCACCTTTGCTCACCGTGCATTTTGGCGACATGGAAAACGTTGTGTACAACACATCGGTGTATTTCAACAACGTCTATTCCCCCGACTGGTTTGAAGACCCCTTTGCCCAGCGCATCATCAAATCGATTGACCGCGGAACCGTCCTCGGCCCCAATGCGATCGAGACCAGAGCCCTGGGCATCATTCCTCCCGAGAAGCTCTCCAGCGGAACAAAAACGCTTCTACTCATGTACTTTATGCCCAAGACGGTCTACAACGCCTCAAACTGCGGCGACAACTGCTCGTATTGGATTTTGCGAATCGCTGCCAAGCAGAACATCACCATCAATCTTTACCATCTTATGGATTTTGGTAAAGGCAGATTTACCATGATCGTCTCCAACACTGGCGACATCGTCCACTCCATGAACGAGCTTATCCCCATCGCGCTCCGTTGCCTAAAGGAGACTGCATAATGCGCGGCGAGTACCTAGTCACCGTGGCGAACAACCGGGTTAAATTCAAACTGAATATCCGTCGCAACCTAACCATTCTTCAAGGCAACAGCGCAACCGGCAAAACGACCCTTCTTGAGCTTATCGATCAGTTCGACCAGCTAGGGCCGGACAGTGGCGTCTCCGTTGCATGTGATGCCCCCTGCCACGTCCTTTCCGGGCGCAATTGGAAACGCGATCTTAAAGAAATCAGTTCAAGCATTGTTTTTATCGATGAAGACAGTGCGTTCATGCGCTCCCATGAGTTTGCTCACGCCGCAAGAGAGAGCGACAACTACTATGTCCTTGTAGCACGCGAATCCCTCCCCCAGCTTCCCTATAGCGTGGATGAGATCTACGGATTAAAAAACACCAATCGGGCAACGACCAAGTATCCCGTCTACTCCCGAATATACACATCAACGTACCGCATCTACAGCGAACAATCGTTCTCGGGGCAACGCCCCGAGCTTGTTATCGTAGAAGATTCCAACTCTGGATATGAATTCTTTAGCGCTTTGTGCCTTAAAAGCGGCATTCCTTGCGTAAGCGCAAAGGGAAAGTCGAATATCTACTCGACCATTCTTGCAAGCAATGCAACCAGCTTCCTGGTTATTGCCGATGGTGCCGCTTTTGGACCCGAGATGGAAGCCGTCTATGCACTCACAAGGCTAAAGAACATCGAGCTTTTCTTACCAGAGTCCTTCGAGTGGCTCGTTCTTTCTTCGGGGCTATTCGACGATACCGAAATGCGAAAGATGCTCGAGCATCCAGCCGATTTTATTGACTCGGAGCGGTTCTTTAGCTGGGAGTCATTCTTCACCGATGCTCTCATCCAAAAAACTAAGGACACCTATCTTGCCTATCACAAGAAAGAACTCAACCGCGAATACCTAAAGGAACGCACGGCAAGTGCCATTGAGGCAACGCTCCCAAGCTTGGGCTTTAACGCCTCGTAACCCCCGGACCCATCCCCCAATGTGTCACATTAAACCTGTCGACTTTTTGACACACTCCGGGACAAACAACGGGGACGCCGCCCAAAGGGCAACGTCCCCGCCAAAACTCGCAAATTGTCGCGCGCAACTACTTGAGCGTGGCGTACATTACGGCCTTGATGGTGTGCATGCGGTTCTCGGCCTCGTCAAAGACCTTGGACTGCGCGGACTCGAACACCTCGTCGGTCACTTCCATCTCAGTGATGCCAAACTGCGCGGCCTTCTCGGCACCCACCTGGGTGTTGGTGTCATGGAAGCTGGGCAGGCAGTGCAGGAAGATAGCCTCGGGCTTGGCCAGGGCCATAACCTCAGACGTCACGCGGTAGGGCTCCAACTGCTCGATACGCTCGGCCCATACCTCGTCGGGCTCGCCCATCGAAACCCACACGTCGGTGTAGATCACGTCGGCGCCGGTGCAGGCATCGGCCACGTCGCTCGTCAGCTTGATGGTGCAGCCGTTCTCCTGGGCAATGGGCGTGCATGCGTCCACCACGTCGGCGGCGGGCATGCAAGATTCGGGACCGCAGGCAACAAAGTTCATGCCCAGCTTGGCGCAAACCACCATGAGCGAGCGCGCCACGTTGTTCTTGGCGTCGCCCATAAACACAACGGTGCGGCCCTTGATGTCGTAATTGAAATTCTCCTGGATGGTAAGCACGTCGGCAAGCATCTGAGTGGGGTGCCACTCGTCGGTAAGACCGTTCCACACGGGCACGCCAGACTTTGCGGCAAGCTCCTCAACGTCTGCCTGGGCAAAGCCGCGGAACTCAATGCCGTCGTACATGCGACCGAGCACGCGCGCGGTGTCCTCGATGGACTCCTTCTTTCCCACCTGCGAGCCGGAGGCATCCAGGTAGGTTACGCCCATGCCCAAATCCATGGCGCCTACCTCAAAGGAACAACGGGTGCGCGTGGAGGTCTTTTGGAAGAGCAGGACGATGTTTTTGCCCTCCAAGTAGCGGTGCGGGGTACCCGCGCGCTTGAGGTCCTTAAGGTTGCGGGAGAGTGCCAGCAGGTACTCGATCTCTTGGGTAGAGAAGTCGAGCAGCTTCAAAAAGCTGCGGCCAGAAATATTGACGCCCATAGCAGGTCCTTTCGTCAGGGAAACTGGTCAGAAGTATGACACGTTCGCGCGCACTCTGCACGGGTAAAGCGGGCAGGGACGCTTTGTTAACAAAATGTCCCCGCCCGTCATGCGTGGGAAGGCACCCCGCACACGGGATGGTCCGCACCCCATTACCTCGCAAAATACCGCCCGTGTAATCATATGGTCAACAATCCGATATGAGGGCCCTACCCACTCAAAAGCCGAGTATTGTTGATGTCGAGCAAAGTACATGCAAAGGAAGAGTCATGGCAAAAGACAAAGACAAGGACAGCAAGAACTCGAACAAGAAAAACGTGGTCGAGGTCTCGCCGCGCAAACGCCGCGACCTCAGCTACACGCAAAACCGCGAGCTCTCGTGGCTGCGCTTTGACGGTCGCGTGCTCGACGAGGCATTCGACGAGACGGTCCCGCTGTTCGAGCGCCTCAAGTTCGTCTCCATCTTCGAGAGCAACCTCATAGAGTTCTTCATGGTGCGCATCGGCGGTCTCTCGGACTTGGCCACGCTCAAACGCCAGCCCGTAGACAACAAGAGCAATATGACCCCCGCCGAGCAAATCGAGCGCGTTTTTGATGCCCTCCCGCCGATGATCGACCGCGCCGTTGACGCGCAGCGTCGCATCGAAGCGGCCCTCGAGAGCTACGGTATCGTGCGCGCGCATCCCGACATGCTCGACGGCGACGAGCGCACCTTTGTGGAAGGCTACTTCCAAGCCTACGTCTCCCCCATCATCTCGCCGCTCGTCATCGATCCGCGCCATCCCTTCCCCAACCTGCGCAACGGCGGGCTGTATCTGGCATGCGCCATCGAGAGCGTCGACGAAGAGAACCTGCTGGGCCTCATCGAGATTCCGCCCTCGCTCAACCGCGTGATCGAGATGCCGCATGCTGCGGGCGAATACCGTTATATCCTGCTCGAAGACGTCATCCTCGCCTGCTTTGACAGCTGCTTTGGCAGCTACACGCCGCTTGACCGCGCCGTGATCCGTGTGACGCGCAACGCCGACATCGACCCCGACGGCGAAGGGGTGGAAGAAGACGAGGACTACCGTCTGCACATGAAGCGCATCCTCAAGAAGCGCCTGCGCCTGCAGCCGGTGGCTCTCTCCGTCTCGGGAGATCTGGCCCCCTCCACGCTCAAGACCATCCGCAAGTCGCTCGGCCTTAAATCGCGCTCGGTCTTGAACATAGATTCCCCGCTCGATCTGAGCTATGTCTTCGGTATCGAGAGCCATGTGCCAGAGCACGCGCGCGAGAAGCTTTTATTTCCCCCATTCAAGCCGCAGCAGAATCCCGATATCGACCCCTCCCGTCCCATGCGCGAGCAGGTGCTTGAGGGCGATAAGCTCCTTATGTACCCCTATCAGGCCATGGCGCCCTTCCTCGATCTGGTGCACCAGGCCGCCTTTGACGAAGACTGCATCTCCATCCGCATCACGCTCTACCGCGTGGCCAAGCAGAGCCGCCTGTGCGAGAGCCTGATCGACGCAGCGGAGAACGGCAAGGAAGTCACCGTACTCATGGAGCTGCGCGCCCGCTTTGACGAGCAGAACAATATCGAGTGGGCCGAGCGCCTGGAAGAGGCGGGCTGCACCGTCATCTACGGTTCAGAGGGCTTTAAGTGCCACTCCAAGATCTGCCAGATCACCTACCGCGAGGGCATGTCGCTCACGCGCCTCACGCTTTTGGGCACCGGCAACTTTAACGAGAAGACGGCCAAGCTCTACTCGGACTTCATGCTCATGACCGCGCATCCCGGCATCGGCGAGGACGCAAACCTGTTCTTCCGCAATCTCTCGCTGGGCAACCTCAAAGGCGAGTACCGCTACCTTGGCGTGGCGCCCGCGGGCCTCAAGCCGCTTATCCTGCGCGGCCTTAACCGCGAGATCGAACGGGCACAGGCAAGCCAGCCCGCCCGCGTGTTCTTCAAGCTCAACTCGCTCACCGACCGCGAGGTTATCGACAAGATTTCCGAGGCCAGCCGCGCCGGCGTGCAGGTCCAGATGATCATCCGCGGCATCTCGTGCCTGCTACCGGGCATCGAGGGCAAGACCGACGGCGTGCACATCCGCTCCATCGTGGGACGCTTTTTGGAGCACGCGCGCATCTACTCGTTTGGCGTGGAATCCGACACGATCTATCTGTCCTCGGCCGATATGATGACGCGCAACACCGAGCACCGCGTGGAGATCGCCTACCCGGTGCTGGACCCCGCGTGCCGCGCCCTGGTGCAGCGCTACGTGAAGGCGCAGCTCAAGGATAACGTGAAGGCTCGCGAGCTCTCCCCCGAGGGTGAGTGGATGCCCGTGGCTCGCTCCATTGGCGAGGCGCCGTTCAACTCGCAGGAATACCTGCTGGCGCGCGCTTATCGCGATGCCGACGAAGCTGCAAAGGAAACCGCGCGAAAGCGCGAGGCGGCGTCTGCTGCCGGTATTCCCAGCGACAGCCCCGCAGCGGAGCAGCAGGCCGAGGCGGAGCTTGATGCGGCAGCGGCATCCGTTGGCGCAGGGGAACCTGCGACTCCGAACGCCGACGCAAACAGCGAGGACGCGCCAGTTGCTGCCCCTGCTCCGAGCGAGAATGCTGTCAAAGTTGCCGCGGTGCCCGTTGATGCACCGGTTTCCCCTGCTGCCGGCATCCCCGTGAAGGCGACCATCGTGGAGCCCGAGCCGCAAACCGAGCCGAAAGCCGCACCCCGCGATGCCGACAATGGCCCTCGTAGCCCTCGTAGCTCTCGCGGCCAGCACGCGAAGCCCAAGGCGGCCGCAAAGAAGACGCTCGCCCGCCGCCAGCCGGGCCGCGTCAAGCTGGGCCTGGGGCTCATCGGCATGGGCATCAAGACGCTCATCACCGGCAAGACCAAGTAGAGAACGCGTCAACACGCACGCGCCACCCGTGCCCTCCTGCACAACCTGCTACTATGAACAGGTTGAATACGCAGGAGGGCACAATCATGAAACTCACCATCGAATCCATGATGTACGGACCGGACGGCCTCGCGCACGCCGAGGACGGCAAGGCCGTGTTTGTTGCGAGCGGCGTTGCGGGAGACGTCGTAGAGGCACAGATTGTCGAGGACGGCTCTTCGTTCTCGCGCGCCACGGTGACCGAGGTGCTGGAGCCCTCCCCTAGCCGCGTGGATTCGCCCTGCCCGTTTGTGGGCATCTGCGGCGGATGCCCCTGGGGCAATCTCTCGCGCGAGGCGCAGCTTGCCGCTAAGGAAGAGAACCTCCGCTCCTCTCTCAAGCGCATCGGCAAGTTCGATGACGACGCCATCGCCCGCCTGGTGCAGCCCATCCGCGCCACCCGCGATGATTGGGGCTACCGCAACAAAATCGAGCTTGCGCCCACCGTTCAAAACGGCCGCTTCCGCCTGGGCCTGCACGGACGCGATCCGCAGCAGATCATCCATGTGGATGCCTGCCCCCTCTTCGAAAAGAAGTTCTCCCGCGCCATCAAGGCGGTCGCTGGCGCCCTGGGCTTTTTGGGCAACTCGCACGATCTTTCGCTTGAGCGTGTGGGCATCCGCGCTTCGCGCCGCACGCGTGCGCTCGAAGTCGCCCTGTGGACGCCCACCGGCGGCTTCCCCCGAGGCCAGGTGTCGCGCGTGCTCTCCGATGCACTGCCCTCAACGAGCATGGTCCGCGTGATGAGCAAGGGCGAGAAGAAGGCTCGCCGCGTCTCCAAGGTCGAGGTCCTCTCCGGCGAGGGCTCATGGACAGAGGATATCGCCGGTTCTCAAATGCGCCTGTCTGCCCCGTCTTTCTTCCAGGTCAACACCAAGGCGGCCGAGATTCTCATCGACGTTGTCATGGAGGCGCTGAACCCGCAACCCGAGGAGGTCGCCGTGGACCTTTACTGCGGTGCCGGCACCTTCACGCTGCCGCTTGCTCGCCGCTGTGAATACGTCGCCGCCGTCGAGGCCTATGGTCCCGCCGTGCGCGACCTGCGTCGCAACCTCGAAATCAACCACCTGGACAACGTAGACGTCATCGGCGGCGATGCCGTGCGCGAGTTCCCCGACGAGGACGCCGACGTGCTGGTCGTAGACCCGCCGCGCGCAGGTCTTGCACCCGAGGCCATCGATCTCATCGCCAGCACCTCCGCCCGCGACGTCGCATACGTGAGCTGCGACCCGGCCACACTCGCACGCGACCTCAAGCGTTTCTGCGACGACGGGACCTTCGTACCCGTGAGCATCACACCGGTGGACCTCTTCCCCCAGACGTTCCACTGCGAGGCTGTCACTCATCTGACGCGCAGATAATATGCGCCGCGCCAACCGCGTGCTTACCGCCCCTTAATCCAAGCGTGTCAAAATAAACCTGTCGACTTTCTGACACGCTTCCTTGCCTAGTGGGGTATAAAAGCCCCAACATCAACCACGTCCGAGAGGGAAATCATGTCTGCTGTTGCCATTCTTGCCGCCGATGGCTTTGAGACGATTGAATGTCTGACCATTGTCGATATCCTGCGCCGCGGAGGCGTTCGCGCCACGCTTGTATCCGTCATGCCCACGCGCGACGTCATCTCGGCCCAGCAGATCTCGGTCTCGTGCGACTGCACCTTCGACGAGGTTGATTTCTCCGAATACGATTACGTGGTGCTCCCCGGCGGCATGCCCGGCACCACCAACCTGCAAAACGATGGCCGCGTGTGTGACGTTGTGCGCGAGTTCGCTGCAACCAAGCACGTCGCCGCCATCTGCGCAGCACCCTCCATCCTGGCCCACCTGGGCCTTCTTGAGGGTCGCCGCGCCACCTGCTTCCCTGGCTTCGAGCTCGACTTCCCCGAGGGTACCTATGCAGGTGGAAAGACCGTTGTTGTCGATGGCAACATCATCACGGCATCGGCTATGGGTCAAGCCCTCCCCTTTGCTCTCGCCGTACTCGAGGACATCGCCGGTGAAGTTGCCGTAACCAAGGTCCGCGAGGGTATCCAGCTGTGATCCTCGCTTCGCAATCCCCCCGCCGCATCGAGCTGATGCGCGAGGCCGGCTATGACATTCAGATCTTCCCTGCCGATATCGATGAGACTCCGCGCGCTGGAGAATCGCCTTTTGAGCTGGTAGAACGCCTGGCTTGCGCCAAGGCGGCGGCCATTGCCGCACTGCCCTTGGCAGCAAGCCAGACCGTTGTCGCTGCCGACACCATCGTCGCCATCGACAACAAGAAGCTCGGAAAACCCCATGACGCAGCCGAGGCCCGTGCCATGCTGCGCAATCTTTCCGGACGTACGCACCAGGTAGCAACTGGCGTCTGCATTATCTCTGGTGATAAACGCCAGTCCTTTGTCGAGGTAACCGACGTCACATTCTATGAGCTGAGCGACGCCGAGATCGAAGCGTATGTGACAAGCGGCGAGCCGATGGACAAGGCAGGGGCATACGGAATCCAAGGCGTAGGCGGTCGCATGCTCGTTCGCGCCATCAATGGCGACTTCTACAACGTAGTGGGCCTACCCATTGCCCGCGTCAAGCGCGCACTCGACGCTCTCTAACGGTTTTCAATCCAGTTTTGACACCTGCAGGATATGCTACTTGTACAAAACAATTCGAAATCGGTACCCTAAATCGATTTTGCCAAGTAGAGACCATTTTTTGACAGCAAAAGCCCAGGATACGAGCGGGCAAAGCTGCCGTCTACTCGGTCAATTCAATTTAGGGTACCGATTTCGAGAAGTTTTGAAAAAAGAAGGGGGCGAACGCCCCCTTCTTTCCATGTTTTAGCAAATCGGCCCGCCCCGCAGGCAACTTAGTTGAACTTGAAGATCTTCGAGGCAAGGTGATAGATACCCACCGTGGTCTTTTCGCCGGCGCGACCACGTAAGTTAGTAAACAGACCGAGCACGCCATAACGAGCATGGCGATACATACGGGCATCGAACTCCTTGAGGTCGGCCCAGAGTTGCTTCAAGCGATCATCTGCGCCTTCCTCATCGGAAAGCTTGGTAAACACCGAGCAAATGGCCATCATCATGGTGAAATAGCCCATCATGTAGCTGCGCAGACGCGAGCTCTCGATATCGTCGAACAGATGGAACGAATTCATCATGATGCGCGTAACGCGGAACTGCTGGTCCAAGCGCTTGACCATGGTGGCCTCGTTGACGCTTTGCCCCTCGCGGCCGATGAAATAGCGATACAGGTCGATATCGGCGTAGTACATGGTGCGGCAGCGCGGCAGCGGCACGTAAGCGTAGATGTTATCCACGTAGAAGGTGTGTGCCGGCATGGGCAGGCCCTCATCGCGCAGCACATCGGTGCGATAGCACAGGCTGTGCATAAGCAGGTTCTGATCGGGGCGGAAACGTCCCATCTCATCCCAGCCAAAGACCTTCTTGCGCGGCAGCGCCATGCGGTAGCTCACAGTGTTGTGCGTGCCCTCGTGCACCTTCTCGTACACGTAGTTCGAGATGAACAGGTCCACGCGCAGATCGCGCTCGATAAAACCACGCAGGATGGAGAGCATGGTAGAAAGCGCCTGGCCATCCAGCCAGTCGTCGGAGTCGACAACCTTGTAGTAGACGCCCTGGGCCTCGCGCAAACCGGCCATCACGGCCATGCCGTGCCCGCCGTTCTCCTGATGCACCGCTCGGATGATACCGGGGTAGCGGGCCTCCCATTCGTCAGCCTTCTGCGGGGTCTCGTCATGGCTGCCATCGTCGACGATGATGATCTCCACGTCAGAAGCGTAGGCAGAGCCTTCCAAGATGGAAGTGATGCAATGGTCCATGTCGGCAGCAGCGTTATAGCTGGGAATGCCGAAGGTTATAGTCTTGGCGCAAGCGGTATTAGGCATGACAGGCGATAATCTCATCAGACAGGTTGAGGGCAGAATCGGTCACGGCGTCCATGTCGTAGTAGCGGTACTCCGCCAGACGACCTACCGGATGGAAGTTGGAAAGGTCCTGAACGCGCTCGAGGTAGCGCTCGTACAGCGCGCGGTTATCGGGCTCAAGGATCGCATAGTACGGAGTCTGGCCGCTACCGGGCTCGTAGGCGTGGCTGTACTCCTTCATGATGACGGTCTTACCGGGAACAACCTGGCCCGTCATGTTCTTGAACTCGGTAATGCGCGTGAAGTCCTCGCTCGTGGTGTAGTTGACGGTACCCACCGGCTGGAACTGGTCCATATCGAGGGTCTCGAACTTCATGTCGAGCGTACGGTACGGCAGGGCGCCCAGGTCGAGGCCAAACAGCTCGTCCAGCGGACCGGTGTAGACAATCTCGCCGCCATAGACCTTGCCGCACACGCGCACGATGGTATCGCCGATCTCGAAGATATCGCGTGCGTCAACATCGCAGTAAACATCGATAAGGTCGTGGTCAAGCATATGCTCAAACAGCGGGGTGTAGCCGTCGGCGGGCATGCCCTGGTACGGAGCCTGCGGGAAGTAGCGGTCATCGTCACCGATGAAGATGGGCACGCGTCCGGTGATGGACGGGTCAATCTGATCGGGAGTCTGACCCCACTGCTTCATGGTGTAGTGCAAAAAGACGTTCTCGAACACGTAGTCCGCAACCTCGGCGAGGTCGGGATCGCTCTTCTTGCGTAGCTCCATGATGGGAACCTTGACGTCGCGGCCAAAGGTGTCCACGAGCTTATTGAAGAGCTGCTCGCCGCGTTCCTCGCCAAAGGCGAGCTTCAGGCTCTGATGGTTGAAGGGCACGGGCATCAAGGTGCCGTGGATGTTGGCGAGAACCTTGTGCTGATAGTCCGTCCACTTGGTGAAGCGCGAAAGGAAGTTGTGCACGCGCTCATTGAAGGTGTGGTAGATGTGCGGGCCGTACTTGTGAACAAGGATGCCGTTTTCATCCAGGTAATCGTAGGCGTTACCCGCAATATGGTCGCGGCGCTCGAGCACGGCGACATGGAATCCAGCGTTTTCGGCCAGACGGCGCGCGCAGACGGCGCCGGCGTATCCGGCACCCACGACGATCATGTCATATGCGTCGGGGTTAAAATTCTCCGGTAGACCAGAAGTGATCTGCATTACAGCTCCTTGCAGGAAATTCGGATGCGCAAGCTCTATAGTGCGCACAAAATGTCGTATGGATTATAGCGCGTGGTACCTATAATGTTTCGTGCCACACAAGGAAAGCTCAACATGAACTTGAATGTTCGTGCGCAAAGAGATGAGGAGAGACATGAGCGATTTCCTGGACCGTATGAAGGCTGCTGCCAAGGCAGACAAGAAGACCATCGTTCTTCCCGAGGGTGAGGACCCCCGCACCATCGAGGCTGCTAAGAAGATCGTTGAGGAAGGCCTTGCCAACCTCATCATCCTGGGCGACCCCGCAGAGATCGACGTTCCCGGCGCCACCGTTATCAACCCCCGCACTGCCGAGCGCAAAGAGGCCTATGCCGCCAAGTTCGCCGAGCTGCGCGCCAAGAAGGGTGTGACCCTCCCCGAGGCCCGCGAGCAGATGAACGATGCCACCTACTTTGGCACCATGATGGTCAAGATGGGCGACGCCGACGGCCTGGTCTCCGGTGCTTGCCACTCCACGGCCAACACTCTGCGCCCCGCACTGCAGATCCTGAAGACCGCCCCCGGCACCAAGCTGGTCTCGGCCTTCTTCATCATGTGCACCAAGACCCCCGAGTACGGCGAGAACGGCACCCTGCTGTTTGCCGACTGCGGTCTGAATATCAACCCCACCGCCGATGAACTCTCCGAGATCGCCATCGCCTCCGCCGACTCCTGGCGCGCCTTTATGCCCGGTGCCGACCCCAAGGTCGCTATGCTCTCCTTCTCCACCATGGGCTCCGCCAAGGGCGACGTTCCCACCAAGGTCCAGGAAGCCGTGCAGCTGGCCAACGAGAAGGCTCCCGAGCTCGCTCTCGACGGCGACCTGCAGCTCGACGCCGCACTCGTGAAGTCCGTGGCCGAGCTCAAGGCTCCCCACTCCTCCGTTGCCGGTAACGCCAACATCCTGGTCTTCCCCGACCTCGAGAGCGGCAACATCGGCTACAAGCTCGTACAGCGTTTCGCTGGTGCCGAGGCTTACGGCCCCGTGCTCCAGGGCATCGCCAAACCGGTGAACGACCTGTCCCGCGGCTGCTCTGCAGACGACATCGTGGGCGTCGTTGCCATCACCGCCGTCCAGGCTCAGATGGCCGAGTAACCCTTCTACTCAAAAGTCTTTCCTTACGCGCCGCTTCGCGCTGTAAGAATCCGCCCTCCCCCGTAACGACCAGCCGGTCAAAGCGAGGGAGGGCGATTTTTTACCTACGAACTACGGCATATCCCAAGCCGTATGGTCTGTGTGCAAAAGCTTTTCGGAAAGTTCGGAGAGCGGCTCGCCCAAGAAGTCCCGATAGCAGGCCGCCACGTCGGGATTCTCATGACTAAAGCGAATCTTCGCGCCATGGTCGAGCGTACGCAATACCGCAGCTCTCTCATCGGCAAGCTCAACGCCATCGTGAATGGGCTGACCGCCGCCGCCAACGCAGCCGCCGGGGCACGCCATGACCTCGACGAAGTCATAGTGCACAGCGCCGCGCTCAAGCGCATCGAGCAGCTTGCCGGCATTTGCCAGGCCATGCGCCACGGCCACGCGGAGCTCACGGCCGTTGAGATCAAAGGTAGCCTCACGCCAACCATCGGCGCCACGGACCTCCTTAAAGGCGTCGGGCGCAGGATTCTCCCCCACCACAAGGAAGTATGCCGAACGCAGCGCCGCCTCCATAACGCCGCCCGTCGTGCCGAAAATCACACCGGCGCCCGTGCCAAAGCCGAGCGGACGATCGAGCTCGCGATCCTCGTAGTTGGCGGGATCCATATGCGAGGCGCGGATCATGCGCACGACCTCGCGAACCGTAAGCGCAACATCGACATCGGGCTCGCCGCTCTCCCCCACCATAGTGGGAAGCGCCGCCTCGGTCTTCTTTGCGACGCAAGGCATGATCGAGACGCAAAAGACGTCCTTGGGGTCGACGCCGAGCACGTTTGCATAATGCGTCTTTGCCATGGCGCCGAACATCTGCTGCGGCGACTTGGAAGTCGAGACCTGGGGCACGAACTGCGGATAGCGCGCCTTGACGTAGCGAACCCAGCCGGGGCAGCACGACGTCATAAGCGGCAGCGCCGGGGAGTCCTCGCCGCCAGCGTCATGCTCGGCAATGCGATGCAACAGCTCGGAGCCCTCCTCCATGATGGTGAGGTCGGCAGAGAAATCGGTGTCGAACACGTAGCTCGCGCCCATCGCGTGCAAAAGGGAACAAAGGCGCTCGACCGTTGCTTCCTCACGGGAAAGGCCCAGTTCCTCGCCCCAGGAGGTGCGCACGGCGGGAGCGATCTGGAACATGACGACCTTGTTCGGATCTGCCATGGCGTCAAAGACGCGCTCGGTATCGTCGCGCTCGCGAAGAGCACCTACAGGGCAGTGGGTAATGCACTGTCCGCACGCAGCACAGTCAACCTCGGTGATGGGCTTGCGGCCGCGCACGTCCACAGAAGCATGGGAAGCGCGGTTGGTGAGGTCCCAAACCCCAAGGCCCTGAACCTTTTCGCACACCTG
Source organism: uncultured Collinsella sp. (assembly GCA_934621295.1). Classification (GTDB taxonomy): domain Bacteria; phylum Actinomycetota; class Coriobacteriia; order Coriobacteriales; family Coriobacteriaceae; genus Collinsella. Next base: position 95,650 of record CAKTVB010000005.1, on the reverse strand, counting down.
GATGCAGCGCAGACAGCGGATGCACTTCTCGTTATCGCGAATGAGCGGGAAGGTGCGGTCCCAGGAGTTGTGCTCAACATGCTTCTTATACGGAAGACGATAGATGCCAAGGTCGTTGGCCACGGTCTGAAGCGTGCAGTTGCCGGAACGCACACAGCTGGTGCACGAGGAATCATGCTGCGAGAGAAGCAGCTGGACGTTGGTCTTGCGCGCCGCACGGACCTTGGGGCTATTCGTGTGAACGACCATGCCGTCAAGGACGTTATTGTTGCACGCGGCAACAAGGTGCTCGGCGCCCTCGACCTCGACCACGCACACGCGGCAACCGCCCACCTCGTTTAGATCCTTGAGATAGCACAACGTCGGAATCTTGATGCCTACAGAAGCCGCCGCCTCCAGAATCGTCATGTTAGCGGGCACTTCGCAAACGTTACCGTCAATCGTAATCGTTACCATTGGTCAATCCTCCCTCCGCGGAACGAGCCGAAGCCAAAGTGGTCGCAGCGCAGGCAACGCGACGCCTCCTGGCGCGCCTCCTCGGACGAGAGCCCCTGCTCGACAAGCTCCCAGTCTCCGGTGCGCTCGCCGGCCTCGCGCTCCTTGAGCTCGCAGCGCCCGCACTTGTGAAGGCCCTTGAGCTTGAGGGTGGGAAGCTCGGTATCGATGCCGATCTTGTGGTCAAATCCCAGATAGTGGTCGATGTTGGCAGCCGCGACCTTGCCCGCGTTGATGGCGCGGATGACGGTAGCAGGACCGGTCTGGCAGTCGCCGCCGCAAAACAGGCCATCGAACCCGGGAACGCTTCCATCGGGCTCGGTGAGGATACGTCCCCATTTGCAAGCAACGCCCACGGCTTCAAAGGGTGCGGAGACGATATCCTGACCGATGGCCACGTAGATGCGTTCGCACTCGACCACGCGCTCGCCCTCTTCAGAAGCGCAAGGGGCTGGGCGGCCGCGACGAGGCTCACCGATAATCTGAGGTTGGACGCGCAGGCCACAGACATGTCCGGATGCATCGACCTCAACCGCAACAGGGGCCGTAAGCTCGAGGATCTCGCAACCCTCGGCCTGTGCGCCGGCGATCTCGGCGTCCTGTGCCGTCATATCGCAGATGCGGCGACGGTAGACGATGGAAACTTTTTCTGCGCCAAGGCGAACAGCGGAACGGGCAACGTCCATAGCAACGTTTCCGCCACCCACGACCACGATGCGCTGGCCCGAAAGATCGGGCATGGCCTCGTCGCCAATGGCGCGAAGCATCTTCACCGCAGACTCGACGCCAGGCGCATCCTCGTTGGGAAGGCCGAGCTTCTTGTCTGCATGCGCACCGATTGCCAGATAGACGGAATCGAATTCGGAGCCGAGACGCTCAAGCTCCGCAGCATCGACCGAATGTTCGAGCTCGACGTCGATACCGCAATCGAGAATCCAGTCAATCTCGGACTGCAGGCGCTCGCGAGGCAGACGATAGCTGGGAATACCATAGCGAAGCATGCCGCCAAGATGGCGGCGCTGCTCGAAAATCGTGACCTTGTGACCCATGATGGCCAGGTAGTATGCGCACGAAAGGCCGGCAGGACCACCGCCGACGACGGCAATCTTCTTGCCCGTGGCGGGCGCGATTGCGGGACGGTAGTCGCACTCCATATGCTCGGTAGCAAAGCGCTTGAGCGCAAGGATGTTCATGGGGTCGTCCACCATGCCGCGGCGGCAATGCATCTCGCACGGGTGCTCGCACACAAGACCGCACACGAGCGGCAACGGATTGTCCTTGCGGATGAGCTTGACGGCATCGGTGTTGCGGCCGGCCTCCACCAAGGAGATGTAGCCGGGGATATCAACATGAGCAGGGCAACCGGAAACGCAGGGAACCTGTTCTGCCCTGTCGAACCCGCAGCTATGATGCTGAATGTGGTGTTCAAAGTCGTCACGGAAACCACGAATGGCCGTGAGGGCCATCTCACCAGCCTCGTAGCCGATGGCGCAATCGCTCGAATAGTAGATCGTCTCGGCCGTACGCTCGATAAGCGCGAGCGTGTCGTCGTTGGCGTCTCCCTCAAGCACATCTTGCAAAAGATCGTCGAGCGCACGCAGTCCAACTCGGCACGGCGTGCACTTGCCGCAACTCTGCGTCGAGCACATGCGCGCAAGCGCCGCCGTGAACTCGACGGGGCACGGTGCAAGCGAGCTTACCGCCAGCCTGCGGCCGAGCGCGTCGTGCAGGTCATCCATGACCGCCTGTGCGTGGCTACGCTCCATAACGTGAAGCCTGGCCATACTGTCTCCTCTCCCCTATAACAGTACAAAGCACGTCTTGATGAAAATTGATGCTTCCAACCAACAGTTACGCATAAGTCTATCGGCTGAGTAAGTCAGCAAGGCAATACCAATCCCCCCAGCGGCTTCAATTGGGGCGCGGGCGAGTCTGACGGCATCGCAGTACATAAAAAGAAGACATCTTAATACGGGATGTTCATTAAAGAGCTGGCGGCATGGAGCTACGACACGAAAAGGCACAATCGCTTCGCCACGATTGTCGACAGCGGGCGCCCGCCCAACAAAAAACGCCCGGTCGCACAGGCAACCGGGCGCATAAATCAATCGAGCGAACAGCTACGGATTAACCGAGCAGAGCCTCAACGTCGAGAGCGATCATAAGCTCCTCGTTGGTGGGAACCACAAGGACGCGAATCTTGGAATCCGGCGTGGAGATGACGCGCGGATCGTCGGAGCGGATGGCATTGAGCTCGGGATCGATCTTGACGCCCATCCAAGCCAGACGGTCGGCAACGCCCTGGCGCATGGTCACGGAGTTCTCGCCGATACCAGCGGTGAAGGCCATGGTGTCCACGCCCTCCATGGAGGCAGCCATCTCGGCAAAGAGCTGGCTCGTGCGATAGTAGAACATCTCGAGAGCCATGGCGCACTTCTCGTCGCCCTGGTTCATGCCCTCCTCGATGTCACGGGAATCGGAGGACTTGGCAGAAACGGCGAGCAGACCGGACTGCTTGTTCATCATGGTGTCGATCTCGTCGATGCTCATGTTGGCAACGCGGTTGAGATAGAACACGGTAGCGGGGTCGACGGTACCGCAACGGGTGCCCATAACCAGGCCGTCGAGCGGGGTCAGGCCCATGGTGGTGTCCATGCACTGACCGTCCTCGATGGCGCACAGGGAGGCGCCGGAGCCCAGGTGGCAGCTCACGAGCTTGTGGGTCTCGTGGTTGGTGAACTCATCGACGGTGCGCCAGATGTAGCGGTGCGAGGTGCCGTGAGCGCCGTACTTGCGCACGTGGTAGGTGTCGACCACGTCACGCGGAATGGCGTAACGCCAGGCGTGCTCGGGCATGTTGTAGTGGAACGCGGTGTCCGGAACAATGACGTTGCCCAGCTCGGGGAACATGTCGCGGCAGATCTCGATAACATCGGCCTCGGCATAGTTGTGCAGCGGGGCAAGAGGTGCAACCTCGCGGACCCAACCGAGGGTCTCGTCGGTAACGACCTTGGACTCGGGGAAGTACCAACCGCCCTGAACCACGCGGTGGCCGATGCCCTCGATGGGCTGGTCGACGGTCTTGAGGATATCGAAGACATGCTTGATGGCCGTCTTGTGATCGGGCAGGGCGACCTCCAGGGTGTCCTTCTTGCCATTCTCGGAGTGGCCGATGAAGGAACCATCGATGCCGATGCGCTCACAGTTGCCCTTGACAAAAACCTCGCCGGTCGTCGTGTTGAGCAACTGATACTTGAGGCTCGAGCTGCCTGCGTTCACAACAAGAACGTTCATGAATCTCCTATCTTCAAGATACTTCCGAGCGCGCCGAGAGCGCACCCTCGACACAACGTTGCCCATAATACGCCAAACACGCCATCCGTATAGGCAAAATACGCAACTGCTACAGGGTATTTACAACCAAATTAGACGTTGACGCTGGGGAAACGTTCTCATATGTGTTTAGATGAGGTTCTCACCGAGGTCGCGTCCGCCCAGCACGTGCATATGGAAGTGCATCACAGTCTGGCCGGCGTCGGCGCCGGTATTGGTGATCACGCGGAATCCGCTGGTAAGGCCTTTTGCGCGCACGACCTCGTCCACGGCATGGGCCATGGCGGCGAGCGTCTCGCCCGGCACGCCGTCGCAGATGTTGGCGTAGTGCTCCTTGGGGATAACAAGCGTGTGGACGGGTGCCTGAGGATTCAAGTCGTCAAAGGCGATAACCTGATCGTCCTCGTATACCACGGTGGAGGGAATCTCGTGAGCGGCGATCTTGCAGAAGATGCAGTCTTCCATATTGGGTCCTTTCATACTGAGTCGCAAATCCGTTGCCGCAACCGCACAGGGCGCGGCAAGCGGACACAAGGCCACAACAATGCAGGCCTCCTCGATTATACGGCGAGCATAGGCAAGCCGGCCGCATCTATCTTATGCGGGTGTCAGGACCGGGAGCATCCTTACAGGAAGCTCGGCTTGTCCTCCGTGCTCGCTGCATCTGCGGGCTGCAGCACATCGTTTCCGTCGATATCGGCCATGAGCACCGAGACCTTCTGCTCGGCATCTGCCAGACGACCGCGCAGACTACGAAGCAGCTCCACGCCGCGCGTATAGCTCTTAAGGGAGGCCTCAAGCTCCATATCGCCCGATTCAAGGTTGCGAATGATGTGCTCAAGCTCGGTCGAAGCCTCGCGATAGCTCAGCTCGTCCACGTTGGTCTGGTTCTCCATAGTCAAATCCCTTTCATCCAAGGTATCCATATCCGATAGGTTCTCGATAGGCTCCCGCTAGCTCGCAGGGGTGGCGGTATCGACGCTCAGGTTGTCCGCCGCCTCGACAGATGTCACGCGCGCATGCACGTTGCCGTCGGCGAGTGCAATGCGAACCTCGTCGTCTGGATGCGCGTCGACAACACTCGTGAGCACACCCGCCGGCGCATAGGCAATCGAGTATCCGCGCGCAAGAACCTTGAGCGGCGAGAGCGCGTCAAGCGCTGCAGCCGAAGACGCCAGCTGCGAGGAGGGGTCATTAAGAAGACTCGCGCCTGCGTGGCGAAGCTGCGAGGTAGCGAGCTCGAGCGCATGACGTTTCTTGGCAAAACCGGCAGTAGCCCCGCGCAGGCGCGGTGTCACAAGGTCAAGCTGCTGCGCAAAGCGCTTATGCGAGCGCTCGATAGCCGCGTCCAGGCGCTCGGCAGTCTGCGAGAGCTCCACGCGACGGCGATCGACAATGACCGTGGGGTCGGTCAGGCAGGGGCGGGCAGCGGCAGCATCGAGCATGAGGCGCAAACGTTCCAGGCGAGCGTCCATAGCCCTCCGCGCGCGCTGCAAATCATTATCGAGAGCATCTTGAGCCGCAGCTAGGCGCACGCCCATCGCATTCGCCAGACGACGCTCGCGCGTGGAGGTTACCTCGATGAGATCGGCAAGAGCGGGAGCCACCGACTCAGCTGCAGCCGTGGGCGTCGAACACCGGCGGTCGCTCACCATGTCGCAGATGGACGTGTCGGGCTCGTGGCCGATGCCGGTCACCACGGGCACTGGACTAGCGGCCACGGCGCGAGCCAAGGATTCATCGTTAAAGGTCATGAGGTCCTCAAACGAGCCGCCTCCACGCACAAGCAAGATGCAGTCGGGAGCAGGCTCGATGGCGGCAGCGCGGCGCAGGCCCTCGATAAGCTCGGCAGGAGCCCCCTCGCCCTGAACTTTCGCACCTACGCAGATAAGCTCCACCAGCGGATTGCGGCGGCGGAGCGTGCGCTTCACATCGTCGATCACTGCACCCGAAAGCGACGTGACCACGGCCACACGATTGCAAAACACGGGAACATGGCGTTTGCGAGCCTCATCCATAAGGCCCTCGCGACGAAGTTTCTCGGCAAGAGCCGCCACCTGCTGACGAAGCAGACCCTCCCCTGCAAGCGAGAAGCTTTTCGCGATAAAGCTCATGCGCCCTGTGGGCTTGTACAAATCAAACGAACCGGTGAACTGCACCTGCAGGCCATCACGCAAATCGAAGGCGCGCTTGGAGTAGACGCCGCGCCAGATTTTGCAATCGACCGCCGAGGAATCGTCCTTAATCTGGAAATAGCAGTGGCCGCTTCGGGCGTTGGGGCCGCGAAAACCCGTTACCTCGCCAATCACCGTGAGCTGCGGGATGGCATCGAGCGCATTCGCCGCCATCTCGACCGCCTGGGAAACGGAGAGCGCGTCGCCATCCCCTCCCGCGGCGGATTGTTTTGCGGTCTCGCTATCGGCCATGGCGTTCGCAAAGTCGATAAACGAGCCCGAAGAGGTTCCGGTCAAGTTCCAGCCTTCCACTATCAGCCCCCTCTCTTGTGTTATATCAAGCATCGATTCAATCAGATAACAAGTCTATCGCGCCGCCCGGACAGGAACGACGCGATAGATATTCGCAGGTTCAAATTATTGCAACAATCGGCTTTGGATTAGTCGTTGCGACGCGAGGTGCGAGCAAGCAGATAGAGCAGCTGAATCACCGAGGAAAGGGCCGCCGCCACATACGTAAGCGCAGCCGCGGTAAGCACCTTCTTGGCGCCGCGCACCTGCTGAGCGCTCATGCCCGATTCCTGAATATAGCGCACGCCGCGACGGCTCGCGTCGATCTCGACCGGAAGCGTCACGACCTGGAAGAGAACGGAGAACGAGAAGAGCATGATAGCAAGCGTGGTCAGGCCCGCAAGATTCAAGGCAACGCCGAGGATAAAGACGATGGTCCAAGCGTTCTGGGTGAGGTTCACGACGGGCACCAGGGCCGAACGGAGCTTCATCATCGCGTAGCCCTGCTCATGCTGAGCGGCGTGGCCCGCCTCATGGCAAGCGACGGCAACGCTCGCGACCGACCCGCCATACTGGTTATCGTGCGAGAGGTAGAGGTTGTTGTCGGTAGGGTTGTAGTTATCGGTAAGGGTACCGCCGATGCTTTTGATGCCGACGTTTTGACAGCCGTTGGCATCGAGCATGCGACGCGCCGCCTCGGCACCGGTGATGCCATCGGACTTGACGTTTGACCAGGTGCCGTACGTCGATTTGATATACGCCTGGGCGGCAAGGCCGATGACCGTGGAGACAAGCACCACGAGCAAGTAAAGCGGATCCATTCCGTAGCCGTAACCGTATCCGTAATAGGGCATGTGCGTCCTCCTCAATTCAAATTTAAGGAAGTGTACCCAAAAGCCCCTTACCCCTCATGTGACAAAAAGTCGACAGGTTTATTTTGTCACATCTAGCCGTTCGCCGATTGACAGTGTCCAGACAAATCCCTGGTAGATACCGATGTGACAAATAGTCGACAGGTTTAATCTGTCACATTTTGCCACTGGCCGAAATGTCGAGTTGCCGAGGGCGGAGCGAGAACGGAGCTCCGGCCGTCCTGCCTTGTCCCACTGCCCGCCGAGCCGACCGTCCGCCACGCCGAGCAGACCGCCGAGCCCCACCTGAGCCGCAGCACAGCAGCACGCGCGCGGCCAGCAACATTACGGCTGCATGATGTTGTAGCCGGCTTCGCGCACGGCGGCAGAAAGAACCTGCTGGTCAATCGGAGCCTTCGATCGAACCGTGGCGATGCGGCTCTCAAGGTCAACCGTAGCCCAAGTTCCCTCGACGGCATTCAAGGCATTAGCAACGTTTTGTGCGCAACCCTCGCAACTCATACCGCCGATGAGGAAATTTGCTTGATACGGATAGTGAGAGGCGTCGGTATCGGCCACGATGGCCTTCTTAACACGCGCACGCTTCTGCCCATCCGAGCAGCAGCTCTTGCCCGAAAAGCTGGCAACGATGCGCGAGAAACCGAAAAAGAGTCCCACGGCAATGATAATCACAACGATGATGGTAGATATGGGCATGATAATGCGCCTTTCTTGTTGGTAGACATCTCCCCGTGCCTATGCGTTGTCGACTAGCACGAGCGCGCCCGTGCCGACCGCGGCGGGACACCCCCCCCGAGCTCACGCGTCGCCGACTATACCCCGCCCGGGGCGAGAGCCATTGCTCAACATATAAGTTTAATTAAGTTGACTTTTTCTCTTGACCGCGACGCCGCAAGGCTATAAGTTCCCCATAGTTAACTTATGGCAACAACCCGCTGCTCCCCACGGCGAGGCGAAACCACGAGAGGAGAACGCTATGACATGGCCCATCGATGTCCAGGCACTTGAACAGGCCATCGTGCGCAACTGCTCCCCCACTCTGGCGGCGCTGAAGCCCGCCAGCCTGTTCACCTTCCCCGGCTCGTTCACGGCACAGACGCCTTCGGACCAAGACGGGGCAAACGCGCGCAGACGGGCCTTCCTCGAAGCAGCGAGATATTGCCAGCGCCAAGTTTCAAGCGCCGGGGTCGCGATCCGCATTCTGGCCTGGAAGCGCTGCGGAGCCCTCGTCTACGTGTACCGCCCCTGCGAACTTGCAGCCTATCTTCTCGATCGACGCGCAGCGCGTCCGCTTGGAGGCGAAGGGTATCGCATCGGCGATCTTGAGGCATGCCTCGATGAGCTGGCACGTCGCCTGCAGGATCGTCCAAGAACTAATGCCGAGCGAGCACACGACGGAAGCAAGCCCTGTCCCTGCAGCAATCGCGCCTGCCGAAGTGAGTTTCCACACGAAATCGGCTTTTTCCTGGGCTATCCCTACGAAGACGTAATCGGCTTCATCGAAAACCGCGGGCAAAACTACCTCGAAGTTGGCCCTTGGAAGGTATACGCCAACCAAACCCAAGCCAGGCAGACGTTTGCCCGTTACCGACGCTGCGCACGCATATACGCCCGCGCATATCAATGCGGACAAGGCCTTCGCTGCCTCACGGTAAACGGGCGCAATGCAATGCACCCACAGCACGCACAACGGTAATCCTGCCCATCCGGGCATCGATCGAACAAAGGAGTTCAACATGAGCAAGGTAGCAGTAGTGTACTGGACCGGCAGCGGCAACACCGAGGCGATGGCGGCCGCAGTGGCCGAGGGGGCCGAGGCGAAGGGCGCAACCGTCGCCCAGATTCAAGCCGCCGATTTTTCCCTCTCCGCAGCCGAGGAATACGACGCCTATGCCTTTGGTTGCCCCGCCATGGGCGCAGAGGAGCTTGAAGACAGCGAGTTTTTGCCCATGTGGGATGAAGTTAAGGGCAGCCTGGGCGACAAGAAGGTCGCGCTCTTCGGCTCCTACGGCTGGGGTAGCGGCGAGTGGATGGACGCTTGGAAAGAAAATGCCGAGGAGGCCGGTGTCAACGTTATCGACTCCCTCATCATCAACGAGGAGCCCGATGACGACGGCATTGCCGCGTGCCAGGCCCTCGGCGCCCAACTCGCCTAGCAGCGTGACAGCAAAACGACAGGTTTATTTTGTCACATCCGACCGTTCACTGATTGGATTCGCCTAATAAACTACCAGCTAGAAGCCTATGTGACAAAAAGTCCTCAGGTTTAATCTGTCACATTTTGCCGTCTACTGAAAAACTCAAACCGTCCGGCAGCGGCATGTGCGCAACTGCCGAGCGCCCCACCTCAACAAATTTGCGTCACCGCCCAAACAACGCCCGTCGACCCCATCGGCGGGCGCTATAGTTGATGTCGCCACGACACTATCGAGAAAGGGCGTTCCATGAACGATTTTTCCTTCTATTCGCCAACGCGCATCATGTTTGGCCGCAAAATGACCGACCACGTGGGAGAGCACGTCGCAGCGGCCGGCTACACCTCGGCGCTGCTAGTCTACGGCACTGGTTCCGTGGTGCGCACCGGAACGCTCGACCGCGTCAAGGCCTCACTCGACGCTGCAAACATCATGCATGTCGAACTTGGCGGAGTGCGTCCCAACCCCGAGATCTCCTCGGTTCGCGAAGGCATGCGCATCGCACGCGAAGCAAACGTCGACCTGATCTTGCCCGTGGGCGGCGGCAGCGCTATCGATTGCGCCAAGGCCATCGCCATGGGCATTCCCTATGACGGCGATGTCTGGGATTTCTTCCGCAAGCGCGCGACGCCGACGAAGCGCGTAGACGTCGCCTGCGTGCTCACCCTCCCCGCATCGGGCTCCGAGGCATCTAACTCATGCGTCATCAGCAACGATGCCGAGCACCTCAAATGCGGCTGCAACACCGATCTCAACCGCCCCGTCATGGCCTTCATGGATCCCGAGCTCACTTTCACCCTGCCGCCCTATCAGACTGCAGCAGGCATCACGGATATGTGCGCCCACATCATGGAGCGCTTTTTCTCCGGCCAGCCCGCAGTTCCCGTTACCGACAACATCGCCTGCGGCCTGATTCGCGCCATCATGGACGCAGCACCACGCGTAATGGAGGATCCGCAGGACTACGATGCACGCGCCAACATCATGTGGGCAGGCACCCTCGCCCACAACGGCATCGCAGGCCTGGGCCTGGGATGTGCCGGTGGCCGCGACGGCGACTGGAGCTGCCATGGCATGGAGCACGAGCTCTCGGCCTTTGACGTGAAGATCACCCATGGCGCCGGCCTCGCCGTGATCTTCCCCGCATGGATGCGCTATGTGTGGCGCGAGCACCCCGAGCGCTTCCTGGAGTTTGGTCGCCAAATCTTTGGCATCGAGCCAGTAGACCCCGAGGCAGACGGCGTAGATGTCACGCCCGAGCAGGCCATCGAAGATGCTGTGCTGGAGACCATCAACGAACTTCAGGAGTTCTTCTGCTCCCTCGGCATGCCGCGCACGCTCTCGGAGTTTGGCATGAAGCCCGAGGACATCGATAGCCTGCTGCCGGGCCTCAAGATTACGCGTGGCGAGGTGTTCGGCAACTTCAAGAAGCTCACGCTGGACGATGCCCGCGCGATTTACGAGTCCGCGCTCTAACCAGAAGCCCGACCGCGCCACCCGTTGTCGCCCGCGCCGCCCCGTTGCCACCCGCGCCGCCCCGCTGCCATACGCGCCGCCCTGCTTATCGCAAGTGGAAATCGCAACGACGCGCATCGCACCGGAGCACGCCCCGGCCCTGGTGCGCACATGACCCCAAACGCAACGCGCCCCCGCCGAGAATCAATCTCGGCGGGGGCGTCGTCATCCTTCGGCTCAAACCACCAGGCCGCAGCCGCTAGCCAGTACACTCATCAGAGCAAGCAGCGTCCTTGATCCAGGGCGCCTCGGGACGGCAGATCAGACGAGCGTTGTTGTACGCCATATCAAGCGTCAGGCACGTGCGAGCAGAATAGTAACCGTCCTCGCGCTGAATGGTGAGAGCTAGCTCCGGGGTATCCCCCGTCAGGCACAGCGGCAGCAGCAGCTGAATCCTGCCGTTATAGTACTGCGGCACGGCGATGGTGTAATTCGCAGCGGCCCTACGACTCGCCTCCATGACGGCACCCTCAAATGCGTGGCGCAGCAAAAACGCCTTGTCATCGCCCTTGAGTTGCTCCGGTATGCGCGAGAGATTCTCGGCATCGCCCAAGATATGGTCGATATTGGTCCGTACCTCAAGACGATAATCAAACACGAAGTCGGCAGGGTTCTCGCTAAAGTGCACGCGATCGGGAAGCACGCTGAACTCGATCAGACGCGGGTCGCTCGCCTTATAAAAGCCCTTGAGGAACCACTGCTGGCGGGCATCCGGTCGCTCATTGGGCTCAAACAGCACGTAGATGGGCTCGAAACGCTCCGTAAACAGACCTGTATCCATCAGGCAGCAGTCATGCTGAAAGACCAAGGCAGAGCAGCCTTCCCCCACCTCTACCGCCTTGTTGTACAGATGGACAGCACGCTTGAACGTAAACGTCAGATAGTTCTTGAGCACGCGATCGTTTTCGCCCCAATCCTCGGGAGCGGCAAGCTCACTCAGATAGGCAAAAGCGGGCATGGGGCAAAATGCAAAATCAAACAGGTTCTCTTCAATGCTAAACACGGTAATCCTTACGCTCGTTTTGTAACTGACATCAAAGTAGCATGCCATCCGGACACAACCTCTAATCGGAAGAAAAACGCGCCCCGCCGAGGATCGACCTCAACGGGAACGCGCCATCAACATCCCATGATATGAAGGAACTGTGAAGATGTGACAAAATAAACCTGTCGACTTTTTGTCACGTTAGGAGATGTGGCCGAGGAATTCGCGGGTGCGCTCGGACTTGGGGTGGTCAAAGACCTCCGCCGGGGTGCCCTGCTCGACAACCACGCCGCCGTCCATGAAAATAACGCGGTCGGCAACGTCGCGCGCGAACTTCATCTCATGCGTGACCACGATCATGGTCATACCGCCCTGGGCAAGGTCGCGCATAACAGCAAGGACGTCGCGTACCAGCTCGGGGTCCAGCGCACTCGTGGCCTCGTCAAACAGCATCACGTGCGGGTTCATGGCCAAAGCGCGGGCGATGGCAACGCGCTGCTGCTGACCGCCCGAAAGCTGGCTTGGCATGAAGTCCACGCGGTCACCCAAACCGACCTTCTCCAGCTCCTGGATAGCGATCTTCTCGGCCTCCTCTTTGGAACGCTTGAGCACCTTTTGCTGGGCGATCATGACGTTCTTCTTGACCGAAAGATGCGGGAACAGGTTGAACTGCTGGAACACCATGCCCAACTTGGCGCGCACGCCGTTGATATCCACGCCCTTGGCCGTGATGTCGGTGCCTTCGAAGATAATCTGACCGCCCGTGGGCTTCTCGAGCAGGTTGACGCAGCGCAGCATGGTCGACTTTCCGGAACCGGAAGGGCCAAGCACGACCACAACCTCGCCGCGGTGCACGTCGATGTCGATACCGCGCAGAACCTCCAGGTCGTCGTAGCTCTTATGCAAGCCCTTAATGCGAACGATCACGTCATCCTCAGCCGTGATGCCCTCCTGGACCTCGTTGTTCTCACTCATAGATAGATCTCCTTTTCGGTCCTAAAGGGTCGCGTCAGCGGCCTTCACCTTGCCACGGGTGCCCTTGGGGGAATTCTTCTTGGAAGGCGTCTTGCCCGCAAGCCTGTTCTCCAAACCGCTCACCACGCGCGTAAGCGGCAAAGTGACCAGCAGGTAGAACAGGGCTGCCACCACATACGGAGTGATAGAGCCGGTGGTGGCGACGATCGTCTTGGCGTACATGACGATCTCCATCACACCCACGGCGGCGAGCAGCGACGTATCCTTGTACAGCAAGATAAACTCGCTGGTAAGCGTGGGCAAGACATTGCGGAACGTCTGCGGAATGATGACATAGAGCATCGTCTGCATGCGATTCATGCCAAGGGAACGAGCCGCCTCGTTTTGTCCCGGCGGGATGGACTGGATGCCTGCGCGGAAGATCTCGCACAGGTAGGCCGCCGAGTTCATAGCCATCACGATAACGCCCAGCGGATAGTTACCGATGTTCACGCCAGCAAGCGGCAGGCCGAAAAACGCGATGTAGATCTGCAAGAACGCCGGCGTACCGCGGATGATATTGATATAGAACCCCGAGACGCCGTGCAGGATGCGCGAGTTGGAGATGCGCATAAGCGAAAGGATAAAGCCAAAGGGAATAGCCAGCGGAAACGCCACGAGCACGATGGCAAGAGCCATCAAAAAGCCCGAGAACACAATGGGCAAGCTGGAGACGATGATGAGCGGGTTGAGGAACAGGCGCATGAAGCGATTGGAGTTCCACGCCTCAACCCAAGGCTGCTCCTCGAGGAACGACTCAAGCTGGTCAAGCGCTGTGGTGCCCTTGATGGTGAGAGCGGGGATGTTCGATACGTCCTTCTCGGTACCATCGGCAAGCTCATAGGTTGCACTCAGCTGCTCGCTGCCGCCCTGTGCAGGAAAGACCACATGGTAAAGCTCCAGACGGAAGTACTTGCCCGCCTCGGTTGCCTCGGGGAAGGTTGCCTTCACCGTCTGGCCGTCGACGCCGTACTTAGGCTTCACGAAGGTGCGGTCCATCAGGTCCTCGCCGGACAGGATGGTCACGCGCGCATCCTCAGTGGAAAACTCGGTCCCCTGTGGAAGGGTAACGGTAAAGCCGGTGAGGGCCTCATCGTCATCGGCCTGGAACTCCCAGGTCAGGCGCGTCTCCTTGCCGCCCAGGACATCACTGCCGGCATCGGCATTGGGCTGCGCGGTGAGCTTTTGCACCTCAAGGGCGCAGGCAGGCGCGGGGGCCAAAACGGCGCCGCAGCCTAAAGCACATGCCGCAAGGGCGCAGGCAACGACCAAGCGGCGCAGAAGCGCACGGGCGCCGCCGAGTGTTGTGTTCACGGGTTCAGTCACGATAAAACTCCTTACGCTCCCGCTCGCCAAAGCACGCGCGAATACGCGCAAAGGCCCCTCCCGCCGTGAGCGAAAGGGGCCGGATGGCTACAAGCGGGACAACAAACTACTTGATGTTGTACTGCTCCATCAGAGCGTCAACGGTACCGTCCTCGGTAAGCTCCTTCAGAGCCTCGTTGATTTTCTTGGTGAGCTCGGGATTGTCCTTGTTAACAGCGATGGCGTACTCTTCGCCGGTGCTAATCTGCTTGATGGTCTGGCAGTTGTCGAACGAAGACGCGGTGAGCTGAGAAGCGACGGAGCGGTTGGTCACCAGAGCGTCAGCCTTGGAAGCCTGGAGTGCAGAGAAGCAGTCCGTAGCATTCTTGAAGGGAACGAGCTCGGCATTGGGGAAGTTCTCCTTGGCGAAAGACTCGGCAGTGGAGCCGGACTGGACGGCGATCTTCACGCCCTCCTTGTTGAGCTCGTCGGCATAGTTGTCACCGGTGATGGCGGTGTTGTCCTTAAGGGTGACGATAGCCTGATCGTCCATGTAGTAGGAGTCGGAGAAGTCGACTTCCTTCTTGCGGTCCGGGGTAGCGGTGATGGCTGCGATGGAGCAGTCGTACTTGGTACCGCTGGCGACGCCTGCGACCAGGGAGTCGAAGTCGACGTTCTTGTACTCGACCTCAAGATCGAGCTTCTCGGCGATCTTCTGGATGAGCTCCAGGTCGAAGCCCTTGTAATCGCCATCCTCCATATACTCGAACGGCTCGTACTCGGCAGAGGTGCCCACGGTCAGCTTGCCCTCGGTGACGAGCTGCACGCTGTCGGACTTCGCGGCAGAACCGGCATCGGCGCTACCCGCGGAGGTGCCGCCGTTGCCAGAGCAGCCGGCGAGGGCGAGAACAGCGGCAAATGCGCCTGCGGCGACTACAGCGCCAAACTTCTTGAACTTGTACATACTTTTCTCCTTCCACGCGCCCCCTCTTGGTCAGGAACGCATAAAACTAGGGGCCATTATGCTCCGCCGTGCATAATGGCCCTCCGAAAAAGTGCTCTGTAACAAAATAGACTTATTTTTATCCACAATTGGAAACAAACGGGAAAACGGCTAGTCGGCCTGCAGACCCCGCAGCAACTCGATTTCACGCGCATAGCCCGCAAGCTCGTTGGGCGTCTCCAAGATAAACGGCAGGTCACGCAGGCGCGGATGAGAAACGATGCGCGCAAACACGTCCTCGCCCCCGCCAAGCCCCGCAGACCCCAGGTATCCCGCACCGATAACCTCATGGCGATCTTTATGCGCGCCACAGGGATTCTTGGAGTCGTTGATATGCACGGCGCGCAGGCGCGAAGCCCCCACCACGCGGTCAAACTCATCGAGCACACCGTCCAGATCATGCACGATATCGTAGCCAGCATCGCTCACATGACAGGTATCCAGGCACACACCCAGGCACTCATCCAGTTCGAGCCGGCGAGCACGCACCGCGTCAATAATCGCCGCGAGTTCCTCAAAGCGACTTCCCACCTCGGTGCCCTTGCCCGCCATGGTCTCAAGCAATACGCACGTGCGCTGCCCCTCGAACATCACCTGGCACAGCGTATCGGCGATGAGCTCGATGCCGCGCTCGACGCCCTGGCCCACATGGGCGCCAGGATGGAAGTTATAGTAATTGCCCGGCAGCGCCTCCATACGACGCAGGTCCTCCCCCATCGCCTCGAGCGCAAACTCGCGCGCACGCTCTTTGGCAGAGCAGGGGTTATAGGTATAGGGAGCATGCGCCACAAGCGGTCCAAACGAATGCTCCGCCATGAGCGAACGTAGTGCGGCTACATCGCCCAAATCGAGCTGACGCACGGAACCGCCGCGCGGATTGCGCGTGAAAAACGCGAATGTATTGGCACCGATGGACAGTGCCGTCTTGCCCATTGCCTCATATCCATCGGAGATGGAAAGATGACACCCAATCGTCAACATCGCAGTCCCCTATCCCCGATGGGCGCCGTAGAGCGAGTACCAGCCATCATGCTCGTTCACGGTCAGGGGCACGTCGAACAGGTCGCTCATCACGTCGTCGCGCAGCAGCTCGCGCTTGGAACCGTCGGCAAAAATGGACGCATCTTTGATAAGCAACACACGGTCGATAGCGGGAATGATGTCTTCCGGATAGTGCGTGACCAGAATGATAGAGCAGCCGTCAGCGGCGAGCGTGCGCATGGTTTCGCGCAAGTGATACATACCCTGCGGATCAAGGCCCGTGCAGGGCTCGTCGAAAACCAGCACAGAGGGGTTGCGCACCAGCTCGCGCGCCACAAGCACGCGACGCACCTGGCCGGTGGAGAGCGTCATGATGTCGCGGTCGGCAAGGCTCGCGATATGCAAGCGGTCCAGTGCCTCGAGTGCACATGCATGATCGGCGTCGCTCACTTCGCGATGCATGGGCAGGCCCAGAGTGCCAAAGATGCCGCCGCATACGATCTCTTCTGCCGGCAGGTGCACACGCACCTGCTCGTGCATGGTCGAGCTCACGATGCCAAGGGCGCTTTTGATGTCGTCCAGCAAGGGGCGCTCCTGTCCGCGGAAGCGCACGGGCGGCTCATCGCGGTACAGAGGGAAGACCTCGCGCGTAAGCAGCTGGATAAACGTCGATTTGCCCGCACCGTTAGGACCGAGCAGCGCTACGTGCTCGCCCTCCGCCAAGCTGAAATCGTCCACATGCAAAATGGTCTTGCCGGCACGAACCACGTCTGCATCGTGGATACGAAACAGCGGTGGCACCGGCGCCGTACGTGCACCGAAACGAGTCTCTTCCATGAGTGCGCACTCCTTTTTGCATAAACCTCAACATTTTGAAAAGCCGATTGCCTTACTATAGGCAAATCACCGGCGGCGTACGCGCAAAAATCAAAAGGAAGTGCATATGGCAGACATGCTCACCCTCGAGGCATTTGAGGAGGCCTCCGCGAAGGTCAAGGAAGTCACCCAGGAAACCAAGCTGATCGAGAGTCCCTCGCTTTCCGCGCAATGCGGCAACCGCGTATGGCTCAAGCCCGAGAACATGCAGCGCACGGGTGCCTATAAGCTGCGCGGCGCCTACTACAAGATCTCCAAGCTCAGCCAGGAGGAGCTCGACCGCGGCGTCATCACCGCGAGCGCCGGCAACCACGCACAGGGCGTGGCCTACGCCGCCTCGCACGCGGGCGCACGCTCCGTGGTCGTGATGCCCACCACCACGCCGCTCATCAAAGTCGAGCGTACCAAGGGCTACGGCGCGGAAGTCGTGCTCTTTGGCGACGTGTTCGACGAGGCACAGGCACACGCCATCGAACTTTCCGAGCGCGAGGGCCTCACCTATATCCCACCCTTTAACGACGAGACCATCGCTACCGGTCAGGGCACCATCGCCATGGAGATCATCCAGGAGCTACCGTTGGTCGACACCATCTTGGTTCCCGTGGGCGGTGGCGGCCTGTCCTGCGGCGTCTCGACCTTTGCCAAGCTGTACAACCCCAAGATCCGCGTGATCGGCGTGGAGCCCGAGGGTGCACCCAGCCTCACGCGAGCGCTCGAAGCTGGCCACACCGTCAAGCTTGACCATGCCAACACCATCGCCGACGGCACCGCTGTGCTCGAGGTGGGCGACAAGGTCTTCCCCTATCTGCAGAAAAACCTCGACGACGTGATTCGCATCCCCGACGAGGAGCTCATCGGCTGTTTCCTCGACATGGTTGAGAATCACAAGATGATCGTCGAGAACTCCGGCTTGCTTACCGTGGCGGCGCTCAAGCACCTGCCCGCCGAGAACAAGCGCGTGGTCTCCATCCTCTCCGGCGGTAACATGGACGTCATCACCATGGCGAGCGTCGTGCAGCACGGCCTGATCCAGCGCGGACGCATCTTCACCGTCTCCACGATGCTGCCCGATCGCCCCGGTATGCTCCTCAAGGTGGCAAGCGCCATCGCCGAGCAAAACGGCAACGTCATCAAACTCGATCACAACCAGTTCGTGACCACCAACCGCAACGCCGCGGTGGAGCTGCGTGTAACTATCGAGGCGTATGGCGAGGAGCACAAGCGGCAGATCGTCGAGGCGCTCGCCGAAGCCGGCTTCACTCCGCAGATCGTTCAGACCCAGCTGTAAACAAACCCGCCGCTCCCGCTACGCACATCAAAACGCATGCCCCCGCGATCGTCCAAGATCACGGGGGCATTATTATTTTCCTGCAAACTTTAGCCGTCTAGAGTATTTCCTGCCTTTTGCCAAACTTTTTCTACCGCTGGCAGCAATATTCCTGTATAGTAGCCGCCAACGAGTAAATGCGATGACAGGGCGAGTAGGAGCCTCATCCATCCCACAGCAAGCAGGCGGACCTGAGAACCTGCGGTGGACGGTTCCGAACATCCCCTCGAGCAGCCTCGAGCGAACGCGCACGGCCGGCGGTCACCCCCGCACGGTCCCGATTGGCGCAAGTACCTTTTGGCCGGAAGCCTTCCGTCATAGGCATCGAGCGATGGGCACTGCTATCTGGCTCGCATTTTCTCACCACACCGTTGAGTATCCAACGCAGCGAGAAAGCGAGACACGAGCGTGCAACTTCGAAGCGATGCCATCAAGCGCGGATTGGCCCGAGCCCCCCACCGCAGCCTCCTTAAGGCAGACGGACTCACCGATGAGGAGATGGATCGTCCGCTCGTCGCGGTCTTTAGCTCTAAAAGCGATATCATCCCCGGCCACAACAACCTGGACAAGATTTCCGAGGCCGTGAAGGCCGGCATCTATATGGCCGGCGGCGTGCCGTTCGAGATCGACACTATCGGCGTGTGCGACGGCATCGCCATGAACCACGACGGCATGCACTACAGCCTGGTCTCGCGCGAGACCATCGCCGACAGCTTTGAGATCGCCGTCCAGGGCCATGCCTTCGACGCTGCCGTATGCATCCCCAACTGCGACAAGATCGTCCCCGGCATGCTGCTGGGCGCTCTGCGCGTAAACCTGCCCACCGTCTTTGTCTCGGGTGGCCCCATGCTTCCCGGCCACAAGCAGGGCTGCACCTGCGGCCCCACCACCGACCTCAACTCGCTGTTCGACGGCGTGGGCCAGGTCCAGGCCGGCACCATGACCGACGAGGAGCTCAAGTACCTTGAGGACTCGGCCTGCCCCACCTGCGGATCGTGCTCCGGCATGTTCACCGCCAACTCCATGAACTGCCTGTGCGAGGCGCTGGGCATCGCCCTTCCCGGCAACGGCACCATCCCCGCCGTCTACTCCGAGCGCCTGCGCCTGGCCAAGCACGCCGGCATGAAGGTGATGGAGCTGTTGGAGAAGAACATCTGCATCCGCGACATCATCACTCCCGCCGCCATCCACAACGCCATGGAATGCGACATGGCCTTTGGCGGCTCCACCAACACGGTGCTGCATCTCACCGCCATCGCTATGGAGGCCGGCTGCCCCATCACCATGGACGACTGGGACGCCGCATCCGCGCGCACCCCGCATCTGGTGAAGCTCCAGCCCTCCGGCCCGCGCCCGCTCATCGACCTGTACGCCGTGGGCGGCGTGCCCGTGGTCATGCACGAGCTGGCCGAGCTCGGCCTACTCGACACGAGCGCCCTCACCTGCATGGGAGCCCTGCCCGAGTATCTGAAGACCTGCACCAAGCCCGCCGACGGCGAGGTCTGCCGTACACACGACAACCCCATCTCGCCCGTAGGCGCCCTGCGCGTCCTGCACGGCAACATCGCCCCGGACGGCGGCATCGTCAAGAAGGCGGCCGTCGACCCCTCGATGATGAAGCACACCGGCCCCGCCCGCTGCTTTGATTCCGAGGAAGAGGCCTGCGAGGCCATCTTCGGCGGCAAGATCAACCCCGGTGACGTGGTGGTCATCCGCTATGAAGGTCCCGCCGGCGGCCCGGGCATGCGTGAAATGCTCACCCCCACCTCGGCCATCTGCGGCATGGGCCTTTCCACCAGCGTGGCGCTCATCACCGACGGCCGCTTCTCCGGCGCCTCCAAGGGCCCGTGCATCGGACATGTGAGTCCCGAGGCAGCAGCCGGCGGACCCATCGCTCTTATTCATGAGGGCGACATGGTGACCGTGGACATCGAGGGCGGCAAGCTCGACGTCGATGTCTCGGACGAGGAGATAGCCGCTCGCCGCGCCTCCTTCGTAGCACCTGCACCCAAGCACGACCACGGCGTGCTCGCCAAGTATGCAAAACTCGTTTCCAGCGCAGATAAGGGGGCGTATATCGGATGACGACACTCGAAGAGAAACTCGCGATGAGGAAGGCCGCCATCGAGGGCCGTCCGTTCGGTCCCGGCTCGAAGACCGAGCACGAGGGCAAAACCATGACCGGCGCCCAGGGCGTTATCGCCAGCCTTGAGGCCGAGGGCGTCGATACGCTCTTTGGCTACCCCGGCGGCCAGGCCATCAAGATCTACGATGCACTGTACGACTCCAAGAAGATCCACCACGTGCTCGCCCGCCACGAGCAGGGTGCCACGCATATGGCAGACGGCTATGCCCGCGCCACCGGCAAGGTGGGCGTGGTGTTGGTCACCTCCGGCCCCGGCGCCACCAACACGGTGACGGGCATCGCTACCGCCTATATGGACTCCGTGCCCCTCGTGGTCATCACCGGCCAGGTCACGCGCGGCGTCATCGGCACCGACGCGTTCCAAGAGTCCGATATCGTGGGCATCACTATGCCCGTGGTCAAGCACTCCTTCCTGCTCCAGTCCACCGACGACCTCACGCGCACGTTCCGCGAGGCCTTCTATATCGCGAGCACCGGTCGCCCCGGCCCCGTCCTCATCGATATCCCGAGCGACCTGTCCAGCGCCGAGATGGTCTTCCACTATCCCGACAAGATCAGCCTGCCCAGCTACCGCCCCACCTACAAGGGCAACGCCAAGCAGGTGCGCCAGGCCGTGGCCTGCATCCAGGAATCCAAGCGCCCGCTCATCTACGCCGGCGGCGGCATCGTAACGAGCCACGCCTGCTCCGAGCTCACCGAACTTGCCGAGCGCATGCAGATCCCCGTGGTCACCTCGCTCATGGGCAAGGGCGCCATGCGCTGCTCCAACCCGCTGAACCTCGGCCCCGTGGGCATGCACGGCTCCAAGTACGCAAACATGGCCGTTACCGAGTGCGACCTGCTCATCGCCGTAGGCGCGCGCTTCTCCGACCGCGTGACCGGCAAGGTCGATGAGTTTGCCCCACACGCTAAGGTCATCCACATCGATATCGACCCCGCCGAGATCGGCAAGATCATCGACCCGGCCGTACCCATCGTGGGCGACGCGAAGGTCGTGCTGGGCGCCATCAACGACCGCCTGGAGAAGACCGAAGCGCAGCCCGTTGGCGCCGAATGGGTCAAGACCGTGTGCGAGTGGCGCGATCGCTGGCCGCTCTACACCGAGGACTTCGAGGATTTCCCGGGCGCAATCGCACCCGAAGTCGTTTTGTCGCATCTCTCCGACAAGCTCAATCCCGAGGCTTCCATCGTCACCACCGAGGTGGGCCAGCACCAGATGTGGGCGCACCAGAACATCCACCGCGAGCACGCGCGCACGTTCCTCTCGAGCGGCGGCCTGGGCACCATGGGCTTTGGCTTTCCCGCCGCCATCGGCGCCAAGGTGGGCTGCCCCGAGGATGAAGTCGTCTGCATCGCAGGCGACGGCTCCTTCCAGATGAACTCGCAGGAGATGGCCACCGCCGCCATCAACAAGGTGGGCGTCAAGGTGCTCATCATGGACAACCGCGCCCTGGGCATGGTGCACCAGTGGCAGCGCCTGTTCTATAACGAGCGCTACTCGTTCACCGAGCTCGACGCCAACCCCGATTTCGTCAAGCTCGCCGACGCCTACGGCTGGCAGGCCGCGCGCATCAGCAAGCCCGAAGAGGTCGACGAGGCCCTCGATGCGATGCTCTCGGCCGAGGGACCCTACCTGCTGGATGTTCAAATCCCCATTGACCAGACGGTCTACCCGATGGTCGCCCCCGGCGCACCCATCGACGACATCATCGGTGCGCTCGACGTCACCCTTGGCGGCGTGCGCGTGAGCGAGAAGGGCTTCGGGCCCAAGAAGGGAGGCGAGTGAGCATGAAGCACATCCTGTCCGTTCTCGTCGAGAACAAAAGCGGCGTGCTCTCGCGCGTCACCGGCATGATCTCGCGCCGCGGCTTCAACATCGAATCCCTCACCGTCGCCCCTACCGAGGATGAGACGCTCTCGCGCATGACCATCATCGTGGAAGCCGACGAGGTGGGCTTTGAGCAGATCACCAAGCAGCTCCATAAGCTCGTGAGCGTCTTCAAGATTTCCGACCTCACCGAAGCCGACGCCATCGAGCGCGAACTCGTACTCTTCAAGGTGCTCGCCACGCCCGAGCGCCGTCACGAGATCATCGAGATCGCAAACGTGTTTCGTGCCAAGGTGGTCGACGTGGGGAAAAACACGCTCACCGTCGAAGCCACGGGAACCCCTTCCAAGCTCGACGCTATGGAAGATCTCTTCCGCGGCTACGGCATCCGCCAGCTCACACGTACCGGCAAGATCGCGATGTCCCGTGGGGCACACGACCACGACCTGTAACGCTTTGCACGCCGCGCGCCGCGCAAACCCGCACGACCGCGCACCTACCTAACGGTTTATCCGCCCATCCGGCGAATAGATAGCCCTCACGGGCGCACATGTCACACCTACCAACGATTCTTTAAGGAGACAGACGACATGGCAGTAACGATTTATCACGAGCAGGATTGCGATCCCAGCATCATCCAGGGCAAGAAGGTCGCCATCATCGGCTATGGCTCCCAGGGCCACGCCCATGCACTCAACCTCATGGACTCCGGCTGCGACGTGCGCGTCGGCCTGCGTGAGGGCTCCTCTTCTGCCGACAAGGCTCGCGAGGCCGGCCTCAAGGTGACCGACATGGCCACCGCCGCCAAGGAAGCCAACGTCATCATGATCCTCACCCCCGACGAGACCCAGCCCGCCGTCTACAAGGAGTTCGTGGAGCCCAACCTGGAGTCTGGCGACACCCTGTGCTTCGCTCACGGTTTCAACATCCACTTTGGCTACATCAAGGCTCCCGAGGACGTCAACGTCATCATGATCGCCCCCAAGGGCCCCGGCCACATCGTTCGTCGTCAGTACACCGAGGGCTCCGGTGTGCCCGACCTGGCCTGCGTGTACCAGGACGCCACCGGTGACGCCTGGGATATCGCCCTTTCCTACGCTTGGGGCCTGGGCGGCGCTCGCTCCGGCATCATCAAGTCGACCTTCAAGGATGAGACCGAGGAGGACCTCTTTGGCGAACAGGCCGTGCTCTGCGGCGGCCTCGTCGAGATGATCAAGGCCGGTTTCGAGACCCTGACCGAGGCTGGCTATCCCGAGGAGCTCGCTTACTTCGAGGTCTACCACGAGATGAAGATGATCGTCGACCTCATGTACGAGAGCGGCATCCACTTCATGAACTACTCCATCTCTAACACCGCCGAGTACGGCGAGTACTACGCCGGCCCCAAGGTCATCAACGACGAGAGCCGTCGCGCCATGAAGGAGATCCTCGCCCGCATCCAGGACGGCAGCTTTGCCCAGGAGTTCGTGGACGACTGCAACAACGGCCACAAGTGGCTGCTCGAGCAGCGCGAGGCCATCAACGAGCACCCGATCGAGAAGACCGGCGAGAAGATCCGCTCCATGTTCAGCTGGATCAAGAAGTAGCCCAGGCGTAGCAGCCTTCACTACGCTCTTCATTACAAAGGGGTTGCCCCGCTCACGCCGGGCAACCCCTTTTTCCGTATCGATGTGACAGCAAATCTGTGACAGCAAATCGACAGGTTTATTTTGTCACATTTTCACAGGTCCTTCATATTTGGACGTATGCGGCAAGAGTCCTACTCGATGAGCATTGCGTCGCCAAAACTGAAGAAGCGATACCGCGCCTTGATGGCCTGCTCGTAGGCATCCATCACTTGATCGCGCGAGGCGAGCGCCGAGACGAGCATCATGAGCGTGGAGCGCGGCACATGGAAGTTGGTGATGAGCGCGTCCACCACGTGATAGGTACTGCCCGGCATGAGATAGAGCTGCGTAGTCGCGTTCTCGTGCACCGTGATGTCGCCACGGCAGAGAGTATCGGCGCCATCGGCACGGCCTTCGAAATAACGTGCGGTCACGGGCTTCTCGGCCACGGGAGCCTCCGCGTCGAAGGCGCTCTCGAGCGAACGCACCGCGGTGGTTCCGACAGCGATTACGCGATGGCCCGCTGCCTTGGTGGCATGCACAGCGTCGACCACCTCGGCAGGCACATGGTAGCGCTCGGTATGCATGACATGCTGAGTCGGGTCGTCTTCCTCCACCAAGCGGAAGGTATCGATGCCCACCTCAAGCTCGACGGCGGCAAAGCGCGCACCTTTGTCCTCGATACGCTGCATGAGCTCGGGTGTGAAGTGCAGACCTGCCGTGGGCGCCGCAGCCGAGTGCTCCTCGGGCATCGCATAGACGGTCTGGTACTTCTCGGGGTCGCCCTCGTAATCAGTGATGTAGGGAGGCAGGGGCACGTGGCCCGCAACATGGATGGCCTCATCGAGCGTGCGAGGCTCGCCCGTGGAGGAATCGGTACCCTGCGGCTCAAAGCGAACCAGACGGCCGCCGCGGCTGTCCTCGACGTAGTCGGTGACCTCGGCCGTCAGCACGACCGGCGCGTTCTCGGGAGCATGGGCGCCACCGGCACGATACTCGATCTTCGCGCCGGGCTTAAGGCGTTTACCGGGTTTGGCCAGGCATTCCCACACATGGCCCAAGGGGTCGACATCCTCACGGCGCTTGAGCAGGAGCGTCTCCACCACGCCGCCGGTCTCGGCTTTACGGCCCATCAGGCGCGCCGGCATCACGCGGGTCTTGTTGATGACGAGCAGGTCGCCCGGCTCGATGTAGTCGATGATGTCGCGGAAGATACGATGCTCGACCGTACCGCCATGCTCCAACGCCACGGCATCGGCCGCATCACTCCCCTTGCGGTCAAGCACGAGCAGACGACACGAATCGCGCGGCTCGGCAGGCGCTTGAGCGATAAGCTCTTCGGGCAGGTTGTAATCAAAATCATCGGTGCGCATGGTCACGATCGGCATCCCCTTTGGTCAAAGTTCGTTGACCATCCTAGCATGACCGCGCGGACTCGACGCAAAACATACTTCCCCGGTACAGCATGCATCAAAAACGCCACGGTACCTGCGCGGTACCGTGGCGATAATTCTGGTCAATGTGGCACTTGTCAATGTGGCGGCTTACCGAACCTTAGTAGTTCTCGGCCTTGACCTCAAAGTAGGCCTGTGGATGGTTGCAAACCGGGCAGACATCCGGAGCCTTCGTGCCCACGACGACGTGACCGCAGTTGCGGCACTCCCATACCTTGACCTCGCTCTTCTCGAAGACGGCAGCGGTCTCGACGTTATGGAGCAAGGCACGGTAGCGCTCCTCGTGATGCCTCTCGATCTCGCCGACCTCGCGGAACTTCGCGGCGAGCTCGGGGAAGCCTTCCTCCTCAGCGGTCTTGGCAAAGCCGTCGTACATGTCGGTCCACTCAAAGTTTTCGCCCTCGGCAGCAGCAGCGAGGTTCTCAGTAGTGTTGCCGATGCCCTCAAGCTCACGGAACCACATCTTGGCGTGATACTGCTCGTTTGCAGAGGTCTTACGGAAGATCTCGGCAATCTGCTCGAAGCCCTCCTTCTTTGCTACGGAAGCAAAGTACGTGTACTTATTGGTTGCCTGCGACTCGCCAGCAAAGGCTGCAGCCAGGTTCTTCTCGGTCTGGGTTCCCGCGTATTTAGACATGGTTCCTCCTCTTCTCCGCGGTATCGATACCGCGGCACCGTTGGCCTATGGCATACCTACCCGGCTTGCCATGGATTGAATCGCACGGACACATTTGCGGTGCCGGCGACATAGAGTCGTCAAGCGAAAGCTGCAACTAGAACAAAAGCCGGGTAGCAACACAGGTAGGACGAGACTGCCGGGAGCGTCCACGCCACAATGAATTCGATTGATTCAATCGTTCATATCCTAAAGCTGCGTTTGATTTTGTCCCGTCAGACGATTTTGATGCGGCGTCCCAATCGTTTTGGCGGAAAAATGGAAATATGTACGATAGGCGCCCGGGCAAACAGTCCTCATTCCGGTGAATAAAGCATTTTCAAAGCAGCCAATAAACCAACTGCACTCAATCGACTCTTAGCATCGTACATATTTCCATTTTTCCGCCAGTTCGAAGCAGCGCTCTCGCAATTGAACGTCACAAAGCACCGAAAGGAAAAGACCAAGATCAGCTTGATACATTATTACGGCTGATTTGAAACTTTTTATACATTTGAAAACCATCAGCCCATTTGCTGGGTTCGCGGCGAAGCACTTGCAGCGGCATTAAAAACCCGAAGCATTCAACGAGCGCAAGCCCGTTAACTGGGTCAAGGCGCTTCCGCGAAAACCGCCGCTCCGCCCCTCCCAACCTGCCCCAAACTGGCACAACCAAAAAACCCGAATGAAACCCCACTGCTATGCCATAGTTAATACCTATATATGTCCATAGATTCTTAGTACTTCCCTATGACAAAAGCCGCTGCCATACTCTGGTTCACCAACCGAACCAGAGAGAGGACCATAATGTCCATCACCCATAACGCACCGTTTCGCTATGACATCGTCGGCAGCTTCCTGCGTCCCGATGTCCTTAAGCAGGCCCGCGCCGATCACGCTGCCGGCATCATCGATGACGCCGCGCTCAAGACCGTCGAAGACGTTGCCATCCGCGACCTCGTAGCCAAACAAAAGGCTGCCGGCCTCCCCGTAATCACCGATGGCGAGTTCCGCCGCAGCTATTGGCACCTTGACTTTATGTGGGGCCTCAACGGCATCGAGCGCCGCACGAGCCGCACCGGCTATATGTTCCATGACGAGGAGACCACAGCCGATACCGCCGTCGTTACCGACAAGATCTCTGGCGAGAACCACCCGTTCGTCGAGCACTTCAAGTTCGTAAAGGCTCTCGAGGAAGACGGTCAAACGGCGCGCCAGACCATTCCCGCCCCTGTCCAGACCTACTCCGAGGTGATCCTTGACCGATGCGATGGCCAAATCGAGAGCCTGCGTTCCGTCTACCCGACCGATGAAGAGCTCATCAACGATATCGCCGCAGCCTATCGCACCGTCATTGCCGACCTCTATGCCGCCGGTTGCCGCAATATCCAGTTTGACGACTGCACCTGGGGCATCTACTGCGACACGGACTTCGTAGCCAAGACCGGCATGGGCCCGGTTGACGTCCAGAACGTCTCTGAGCTGGGCGTTCGCCTCAACAACCTCGCCATCGAGGGCAAGCCCGAGGACCTCGCGATCACCACGCACGTGTGCCGCGGCAACTATCACTCGACGTACGCCTTCGAGGGCGGCTACGATCCCATCGCGCCTTACTTGTTCGCCCATGAGAACGTCGACGCCTTCTATCTTGAGTTCGACACGCCGCGTGCTGGCACCTTCGAGCCGCTCAAGTACGTAGCTCCCGGTAAGAAGGTCGTATTGGGCCTCGTGACCTCCAAGCAGCCCGGACTTGAGGACGAAGAGGTCTTGATCGAGCGCATCAACGAGGCAGCCAAGTACGTGCCCCTCGAGAACCTTTGCCTCTCCCCGCAGTGCGGCTTTGCCTCCTGCGAATGCGGCAACAAGCTCACCGAAGATGAGCAGTGGGCCAAGGTCGCACTCGTCAAGCGTGTGGCCGAGCGCGTGTGGGGCTAAGCAACTTCAAGCCTCCCTACAAAACGTGCCCACATACGTGCCCATATAAATAGCGCGGCGCGCAGAGATCGGCATCTGCGCGCCGCGCTTTGTTGCACCGGGAACTTATACCTACAAATCCTCTCGCTCAAAGGCCATGCTCATGCAGTGGGGGCCTCCCCTGCCGCGCGAAAGCTCGGACGAAGGGATCTCGATAAGATCGAACCCGTTCTTATACAGAAGATCATTTGTGACCGAATTTCGCTGATAGACGATGACCTTGCCGGGACTCACGGCCAGCGTGTTGGCGCCGTCGTTCCACTGCTCGCGGGCAGCCGCCAACGGATCGCCACCACCGCACTCGTAGATTCGAACGGAATCGGCCCCGATTGCATCGGCAAGCACGCTCTCAAGTGGCATCCCCTCGAGACTCCTGACGACGGTCGAGTGCGGAGCTGTCCTACGCGTCAGCTCAAAGACCTTAAGCGTCCCGAGAATCCCGGGATGCACCAAAAAGGCGTCGACATCAAGCTGTGTAAACACCGTGTCCAAATGCATGCACGAACGCTTGCGCGGAATCGAGAATGCCAAGATTCGATCGACGCCAGAGGCAGGGCTCCCCCACAGCAGCGTCTCGGCAAGGGCGTCGATACCAGCAGCATTGGTCCTTTCGGAAATACCGATACCGATCGTACTCGGACCGAGCACGAGAATGTCGCCGCCCTCGATGCATCCGCTCGCCTCATGGCCGGGCTCATGCCACACGGGCACGCCTGCATAGGCAGGATGATGCTTGAAAACGATCTGCCCAAACAACGGCTCGCGACGGCGCGTGACCGACCACATGCCGTTGAGCGACACACCCTGTCCGATGATGGAAAACGGATCCCTCGTAAAGTACAGGTTGGGGATGGGATCGATAAGAAGGCCGCCGCGCTCATCACCGTCTGCCGCAACAACATCGGCAAGCGAACGACACGCCCCGCCCGCGCAAAGCTCAAGCTCGTCAGCCCTTACGCCTTCGATCAGCTTGTCCACAAGGGCAAGAGGGTCCTCGATCCCATCGAGCCGATCTTTCACCACCTCGAGAATCGAAGGAGACGAGACACCCGATTGCGCAAGCCAACTATCCAGAAGCTCCTCCCGGGCAGCCGCGCTCGACGCGATCGATTCGGCAACGAGCTGATCGAGGTACAGAACCTCGACGTCGTTTTCGCGCAGAAGCTCGGCAAATCTATCGTGCTCCTCTTGCGCCGCGGCAAGATACGGGATGTCATCGAACAGCAAGCGCCCCATACTGTCCGGCGAGAGATTGAGGAACTCCCTGCCCGGTCGATGGAGCATGACTTTTTTCAACCGGCCGATTTCGGACCGGATATGCAGGCTATCACTCATAATTCTCCCTGGTTTATCGTCTTGGCCGTATTATCCCCGCTTTGAGCGTTTGATACCCCCGGAATCAAGGAGCGACCAGGGGGACAGGAGCGGGCACAGGCTCGCCACGTTTCTAAATGAAGCAAATAATCCCATTTAGAGCCCGCAACCGTGCCTCCAAATGGGATTATTTGCTTCATTTGCGCAGGGGATGAAGCCCGACGATTAAGGGTGACTGCATAGCGCTCGAATTTGCTTCATGTGCGCAGGGTGCGACCACCCGAGTCGCCCATCAGTTCCTAACAGGCTCGTAAGAAAGCGCACACACGACGCGCCGCCCAAAGTCGTCATGTAAACTTTCGAGGAAAGCATGTAAACCATCGAGGAAACCGAATCTATAGAGGAGACCCCATGCCTCAGGATCCCAACACCTCCCAGGACAAAGTCCAGCACCTGCCCGTAGACTCGACCGAGACCTTGCCGCTCTTGACCACCGCAGACCCCGAGCAGCAAGACGCCTCCATCTCCGATGAAGAGGCATACGCCAAGCTCAAAGCCAAGCGTGCCGAGCGCCGCCGCAAGAAGCTCATCCGCCGCGGCATCGTCGCAGGCGTCATTGTCGGCATCGTGCTCATCGCCGTCATCGTGACTGTTGTTATGAACTCAAAGCCGCAATCCACAAACGAGCCCGTGCTCGAGATGGTCCAGGAAGGCACGTTCACGACCTCGGTTGAGGCAAAAGGCCAGCTCAAGCCCATCTCGGCATCGGTGGTCTCTCCCACCGTCGATGGAACCGTGGCAGAAATCAACGTCCAGGCGGGACAGCAAGTCCAAGCCGGCGACGTGCTCATGACCATCAAAAACGACGACCTTGATCGCGATGTGGCCGAGGCTCAGCGGGCCCTCGCCGCGGCGCAGGACGATCTGACCGCCGCGAAAAAGGCCCTGGCCAGCGCACAAAACGCCCCCGCTATCGATGACGAAGGCAACCCCGTCTCCACCGACACCTCTTCGGAGCAAAGCGCCGTCTCGAGCGCCCAGCGTTCCGTGGAATCCGCCCAAGCGGCCCTCGACCAGGCAAATGCCCGCGCCGCCGAGCGCACCGTGAAGGCGCCCAGCTCGGGCAGCATCGTGGAGCTCAATGCCAAGGTGGGAGCCACCGTCTCGGGCGGCATGGTCATGGGCGAAGGCGACACCAGCGGCGGCAAGCAGTGCATGCAAATCGCCGACCTCTCCAAGATGAAGGTGACGGTCCGGGTGAGCGAAAAAGACATCGCAAAGATCGCCGTGGGCCAAACCGCCGACATCACCTACCCCGCGTTCCCCGACATCGTGAGCCAGGGAACCGTCACCGCCATCGCCTCGGTAGCGAGCGGAAATTCCGACTATGACGGCGGCAACGTCAACTTTGACGTCGACATCCTCATCGATGCTCCCGACAATCGCCTGAAGCCTGGCATGACCGCCGAGGTCTCGATCATCACCGAACAGCTTGACAACGTTGTCATGGTTCCGACCCTCGCTCTCATGACCGATGATGGAGACACGTACTACGTCAACCTGGCAACCGACGAGACGGGTACCGAGACCCGCCGCGTTGAAGTAACCGTCGTGACCCAAAATGACGATGAGGCCGTGGTGGGCAAGGTCGAAACCGAACACGACGACCAGGGCAACGAGATCAATCCGAATGTCCCTGTGACCAAGCTTCGCGGCGGTGACACCCTCGTGGTCGACACGGGCGCCGGCTCCGATGGCTCCAGCGACGCAGATGCCCCGGCAGACATCACCTACGAGGACATGTAATGCGCCCCGTCATCGACATCCGCAACGTGCATCGCATCTTTGAAAGCGAAGCCGGCTGCGCGCACATCCTTCATAACGTGAGTCTGGCCGTGGAGCCAGGTGAGTTCGTGGCCATCACCGGCCCCTCCGGCTCGGGTAAGTCGACCCTCATGAACATCCTGGGCTGTTTGGACAAGCCGACGGCGGGCGACTACTTCCTGCAAGGACTCAACGTGGCCGAGCTCGATGACGACGAGCTTACCGAGGTGCGTGCCTTGAGTATCGGCTTTGTCTTCCAGAGCTTCAACTTGCTGCCGCGCCTCTCGGTCATCGAGAACGTAATGCTCCCCCTCTCCTACACCAACGTGCCGCGCTCTCAGCGCGAGATGCGCGCCGTCCATGCGCTGCAGGCGGTGACGCTCCCCGTCGACCACTGGGACCATCGCATATCCGAGCTTTCGGGCGGCCAGATGCAACGCGTCGCCATCGCGCGAGCGCTCGTCAACGACCCGCCCATCATCCTGGCCGACGAGCCCACGGGAAACCTCGACTCGACCACGGGGGCACTCGTTATGGAGACGTTCCACAAGCTCCAAGAGCGCGGCAAGACCATCGTGCTCATCACGCACGATCCCGGCATCGCTGCCGAAGCCGATCGCGCCGTAACCATTCGCGACGGCCGCTTGCACGCAGGTGCCTATATTCCGGGCGTGGCGCACACGCGAAGTGCCGCCAACGCTGCCAGCGCCACCGGATTTCGATCCGACATCGCCGCACTTCCCACCCTGCAACCACGAGAGGAGGCGACGCTATGAGCACCCGCGATTTGATGCGCGAGGCATTGCACTCGCTTGAGTCCAACAAGGGCAGAAGTCTGCTCACCATCTTGGGCATCGTCATCGGCATCGCCTCGGTCATCGCCATGACATCTCTCATCGGCGGCATCCAAAATGGCCTCATCGACAGTCTGGGCCTCAATGCGGCACGCATGGTCCAAATCTATTCATCAGAAAATCTCACCGATTCGGATATCGAGAAACTGCGCAAGACGATCCCCCAAATCGAGGAGATAGGCATCATCGACAACGCCTATACCGATTATCAAAAAGGCGACACCACATATAACGTCTCGGCCGAGGGCATGGACATATCCGTGCTCAAGATTAAGGGATATGACAAGCCCCTCTGCGGACGTTCCTATACCGATGCCGAAGCCAAGACTGGCGCGCGCGTGGCGATGATTAGCCGCAACGGCGCCGAGCAGCTCTTTGGGCAAAACATGGAAGACGCCCTCGGAAAGACGGTCAAGGTCTCGAGCGGCGATGTGCGAATTGTCGGCGTGGTCGATAACGGCGCCGAATCCCTGGGGTCGCTCTCGCTCATCATGCCGAGGGCGACGATTGCCAATCTTTTCACCGAGTCGTATAGCGTGTTCCCCAGCGTGACGGCCCTCGCGCGAGAAGACGCCGATATCGACGAGCTGTGCGGCACCATTAAGACCAAGATCCAGGAATTCAAGGGATTGAGCGGTGACGATGACGAGGGCGGGGACGTCATGGTCAGCTCGATGAAAAGCGCTATCGACGCCATGAACTCCTTTATGGGCTCGTTCTCGCTCATCATGGGCGCCGTGGCGGGCATCTCGCTTTTGGTGGGCGGCATCGGCATCATGAACATGATGCTCACCAACGTCACGGAGCGTATCCGCGAGATTGGTATCCGCCGCGCACTCGGCGCGAGCAGGCGCGATATCACAGCCCAGTTCTTGGCCGAATCCTCGGCGATATGCATCACGGGCGGCATCCTGGGCGTAGTCATCGGATACCTGCTCGCCTGGGCACTGACGCTTTTTGCCGCAAACTCCGGCATCCTGAGTGAGCTTGGCGCAAGCGGGAGCATCGTCCCAAGCTTTTCCATCACGACGGTACTGCTCGCCTTTGCGGTATCCGTGGGCATTGGCGTGATCTTTGGCTTCTACCCTGCTCGCCGGGCAGCAAAGCTCGACCCGGTGGAGTGTTTGAGGTATCAGTAGGACGGTTGCGGGCGTTGGCACATGCACGCGTTGGCGATTGCAGCACGGGCATCTGCGGGCACAAACGTGGGCGGTCACACAACGGCTGCCGGGCACATAATGGCCACCCACGCGGCCGTGCGCCGCAGGGTACCGCTGCGCCTCCAAAACGGGACCTAAGGGTCTAGGCACAAACAGTGGGCCTCGCGCATACTTGATGGCAACAGCCCACGCGTTAAGGAGGCTCACCCTATGGACGAGTTCTTTGCCATCAAGTGTCAAAACTGCGGCGGCCCCATGTATTCGCACCAGGCTAACCGCTCATTCGAGTGCGCCTACTGCGGGACGACCATACCGTGGGCTCCAGGCGCGGGAGAACCCAAAAGCGCCCTGGGCATTCGCCACCAGCCGCTCCAGGTTGTCGACGGCTTGCTCAAGCTCACCCATGTCTCGCAGCTCGAAAAACCGGAAGACCCCGATTGGTATTTCTTCAATCCCCATTGGCGTAACCAGTCGGTGCTCGAGCATCTCCTATGGGAAGACCGCGCCACCGCTTCTGAGTACCAAGAAGCCGAGCACGTGACCATCCCTTGCCCGTTTTGCGGTGCGGCCTTTGAGGGCTCGTCGACACAGCGCGTGTTCGAGTGCCCGTCGTGCGGCAATAAAATCGGCGTCGCCGACCTGTTTAAGCCCGGTACATTCAGCAAGCGCCTGACCATGGGTGTTGGCGCGGAATACGTTCCCGACCAGGGAATTCCATGCACGATTACCGAGCAACAGGCACGCGCCAATGCTTTGCACCTCGTGCGTCAACACCCCGATGCCTTTGCGGGCCATAACGTGGAAGATGCCATCCAAAACGATATGATGCTCTTCTACTTCCCCATGGCGCTTGCAGACCTGCGCATGATGGCGTCCTTCCCGGGCAAGGGCCTAAGCAAAGAAGCGCTGGTGTATTACGAAGTGCTCGACTGGGCGTACCCCCGCGCCAACTACTTGGACGTTCGCCTGATGGGCATTCTCGAACCCTGGGATTTCTCAAAGGTCGCTCCATTCGATCCCGCGATGCAAGAAGGCGACTTCCGCGTGATCGCGGTCGACGCTTCAACCAAGGACAACGTCGTTATCGATAAGTTGGCGCTCGATATCGCGGGCAATGATGCCGAGTCTGCGCTGGGATTCAACAAGAAGAGCATTCGCGCGTGGGCTCGCAAAGCGCGCAAGCACAAGGACGGCCTGGTCATGGTGCCCGTGTACTTTGTTGACCGTCCGGCGGCGGATGGTCGAGACGGCGAGCAAGTGCGCATCGCCGTCAATGGACAGACCGGTCGCGCGGCGGCGGTGGTGTTCAGCGAAAAACGAGAGACGCATATCGTGGCGCCCCTCAATCCGAGCCTGCGCCTTTCGAGCGAAAGCACCGTGCACGCAACGCCCATCGAGGTCAAATACGTCAAGTCACCGTTCTTGTACCAGATTGTCCGCCGAGGCGGCGAGGGTACCGGGCAACAGGCTGCAACGGCAAGCCAAGGTGCTTATCGGGAGGAAAAGACCAAGCGCAGGGGCCTCTTCGGCGCGATTTTTGGAAAGTAGCCGAGCGACCCGGTAGAAAATGGCACCAGGGCGCCGCCGCAGTGCATCTGTCGGCGGCGCCCTTTTGTCGACAGCAGCGGTAGCGCAGCTTGGAGCGGTGCTGGATCGGAATGAGTGACAGGCTTGCCGCGGCCACGGACATACCGACCATCGAGAACGATGCTGTTCCTGGATGAGTGGCGGTTTTTGATGCATTTGCGAGCACGGCGCCCGCTTGGACCGCTGCATCGTTTCAAATGAGTGGCGGTTTTTCGAACATCTCCCGACGAGTGGCGGTTTTTGAAACGCCACCGGGCTAGATACGGCCCGATTCTGCACGATTTACCGCCACACGTTAACAAGAAAAGCGGCCCGGGACGCGCATCGCAGACAACCAACCTGCACGGGCCCGCTACGCTTCCAGGAAGGCACCGGTCTGACGGCCCCACAAGCTCGCATACTCGCCGTCCGCATCCACAAGCCGCGCGTGCGTGCCGTCCTCAACAATCTTGCCGTCGGCAAGCACCACAATGCGATCGAGCGCCGCCACCGTGGAGAGGCGGTGCGCCACCACAATCGAGGTGCGCCCACGCATGAGGTTCTCGAGTGCCTCCTGCACCAGCGCCTCGGATTCACTGTCGAGAGCAGA
This sequence comes from uncultured Collinsella sp., assembly GCA_934621295.1. Classification (GTDB taxonomy): domain Bacteria; phylum Actinomycetota; class Coriobacteriia; order Coriobacteriales; family Coriobacteriaceae; genus Collinsella. The sequence continues at coordinate 60,292 of CAKTVB010000005.1, read as the reverse complement.
CGTCGCCTCGTCAAGCACCAGGATCGGAGCGTCGGTCAAAATGGCGCGCGCGATAGCCACGCGCTGACGCTGACCGCCCGAAAGCTTAACGCCGCGCTCGCCCACCATGGTGTCAAACCCTTGCGGCAGACGGTCGATAAACTCGGTCGCGTTAGCCAGACGGGCCGCCTCGTGAATCTGCTCATCAGTAGCATCGGGGCGCCCGTAGGCGATATTCTCACGAATGGAACGATGGAACAGCAGCGCCTCCTGAGGCACATATGCCACCTGACGGCGCAAGCTTTGCTGGGTGCAACGCGAGACATCCTGCCCGTCCACGAGCACGCGGCCATCCTGGACGTCGTCCAAGCGAAGCAACAGCTTGGTGAGCGTCGTTTTACCCGAGCCCGATTTGCCCACCAGGCCCACACGCTGGCCCGCCGCCACATGCAACGTCAGGTCGTCGAACACGCTCTCGCCCGATGCGGCATCGCGATAGGCAAAACTCAGGTGCTCGAAATCAATCGCGCCCTCGCCTACCTTGAGCTCGGGAGCGTCCTCGTCATCTGCCACCAAGCGCGGCTCGTCCAGCACGCGCGTCATCTCGGCGGCGTCACCCAACGCACGGTTGATGCGCTGCATCATTGAGCTCACGTAGTTGAGGCGCATGGTGAGATTGTACGTGTAGGTGAAAATCATAACGAGCGCGCCGGCCGAAATGCCAAACCACGCGTTGCCACCTGCAACAAAGACGCTCACCACGGCCATGGTGATAACGATAAGGCCGGATGTCGTGAAGTTGCGCTGCATCATGGCGTGCATCGAAACCGTCTCGGCATCGCGCGCGGCACGGTCGGCGGTGTCGAATAGGTCACGTTCAAAGTCCTCTCGACCGCAGGTTTTAACGGCCAAGATATTGGTCACGGCGTCGGAAAGCACGCCCGAGAGTTTATTTTGCGCAGCAGACGTAGCGGCGGATAGTGGCATGATGCGCTTGTACATCACCCACACGAACGCGATATAGACGATCATGATGAGAACCAAAATCGCCGTGAACAGCGGCACCACCGGTGCCAGGGCCGCAACCGTGCAAATAACCGAGGTAATCGTGGGAATCAGCGAGTAGACGGTTACGTCGACCAGACCGGTGTAGCCGCTCATGAAGCGACTCGTCTGGCTCACAAGCGATCCGCCAAAACGGCTGGTGTGAAACGTCATGGACTGATTGGAGAGCGTGTCGAAGCACAGACGTGCCAGATGATAATTGCCGGCGATCTCGAGCTTGTAGACGGTATAGTCCTGCAGCTTGGAGAGAATCTGACCCAATAGGTTGACGAGCACGAGCGCGAGAATATACGGTCCAAAAACCTCGAATACCCGGTCGCCCGCCACGGGACCAGCTTGAACACGGTCGACGATGAGGGCCATGACATAGGTGTTGGCGAACGTGAGCAAGAAAATGTAGCCTGCAGACGAAAACACCGAAAGGAAGACGATCAGCGGCTGCGTGCGCGTAACATCCCAAAATCGCCGCAGCGTTCGACGCACGGTCGATCGCTTGAGCGGGCTGGTGCTTCGCTGAGACATGGGTTTCCTTTCGCTGATAATGGGCAATGGTTATTGTTGCATATCGGAGGGCAGCGCGGGCGCCGGCACAGCGTCGACGGCGCGCCTGGCAGCTGCCCCGCCTCCGCCAAGCCCAGCCGTTATTCTCCAGAAACAACTTTGTGCCACAATTCAAAGCAGCACAATCCGCGTATGGGGGCGAATCGCCTTGGTAATACAGACGAATGACGATGTGACGCTGCGCGATATCCGTCAGGAAGACATCACCGACTACATCCGATGGGAAACCATCGAGACCGAATGGCAGCTTTGGGATGCCCCCTGGCTCTACGAAGGACGCACTCCCGAGCAATGCGAGCGCGAGCTCAAAGAATATGTCGAGAAACTCGGGCGCTGGGTTTCCGAAGCATCCGAGTATTCCGACGCGAGCTTTCGCGGCCGTTTTGAAATCGACTATCAGGGCAAGCACGTAGGCTCGTGCGCGAGCTACCTGATTGATAGCGACTGCAATATCGTGGGCGACCACGATGCGGAGCCTCTTGGAAGAGCGATTGGCATCTGCGTGTTTGACCCCCAGTACCGCCGGCGCGGCATTGCCAACATGGCACTCACGGGTTTCATCGATTATCTAAAAGCCCATGGCAGCCAGCGTATCTTCACCCAAACCTGGCCGGGCAACGAGCGCATGATCGCGCTAGCACAAAAGCTCGGCTTCGCAGAATACAGGCGAAAAGACGGAATCCGCCAGGTACGTGGAGGCATCTACGACGGATTGACCTTTGAGCTGACGCGCTAAGCGAAAGGCGCCCTAAGCTGCCGCCCTTTACGGCAAGCATGCCTCGATAACATCCTTGCCCTTGAGCGCATCCACCCAGCTGCTAGGTATACCATCGAAACCGTAGACAATACCGCCAAGAGCGCCGGCGACGGCAGCGGTCGTGTCGGTATCGTCACCAAGATTAACGGCTGCCAGCACGCACTCAGCGTAGCTCGAGGTGTTGGCAAGGCACCAAAGCGCTGCCTCATACGTATGGAGAACGTATCCCCCAGAGCTAATCGAGCTGCGCGGCTTCTTTGCGTCAACCCCACCCATGGCCACGGCATCACTAACCGACATGCCGTCGGCAAGCGCCTTGGCAACGTGCACCATTCGCACGCACGCCTCGGTTGAAGTCGGATGCGCATGAGCGATGGCAGAAATCGCGCGAACCGCATCGTCCGTCACATCAAAAAAGGCCAAAGAAACCGTGCGCATAAGCGAGCCATTGCCGTTATCGCGCTCACCAGACAGGCCGTGACCTGCGATGAGCGCACGCGCCGTCGCGTTACCGATGTCGAAAAGCCCGTCACACGTATAGGCGCCATCGCGATACCAGGCCAGAAACCTCGTGCGGATGTCATCGGTATCGATGTGCCCCACTTCGCGATAGCTGCCGCATATCGCAAGTGCCATGGACGTGTCGTCGCTCCAAGTGCCCGCCGGCTGTCCATGTGTACCGAAGCCAGCCATCCTGGTGCACTCGAATGTATCCCGCTCGCGAAATTCAAACGGAACCCCTAGCGCATCGCCAACCGCCTGGCCGTATATACAGTCTCGAAGGGTTGCCATGATGATTCTCCTTGCCCTCGACAGTTTCCTTCCAGCCTCTAGCCGACAATCAGTCCAATGCTACCTCACAGCAACAATGTCCTGGTAAACGGGTCGACGCCAACCGTCGTGCCACCCGTCACCGCAAGAATGGAAATCGCCCGTAACGAATATGGACATGGCGGCACCTCCTCGTTAACAAATCGTAAACTATCGCGTGGACAAGAAATGTGCCGAGCGCGCTGCCGCCATGCATCCACGCGCCGTCAGACAAACATCGCCCGCAGCGGGTCCGAGCTCCTAGAACGGCTCCTTAGTCACACGGTGAAGACGAATCTCGTCGCAAACGGCATCACTGCGATGCGTGAGCAGGTACTCCGCCGCATCTGCAACATCTTCGGGAGCAATCATGGGCACTCCCACGATCTCGGGGCGCACCTTGGCCACCATATCGGTCAAAACGCCGCCCGGAGAAATCAGGTGAACGCGGACGCCGTCCTCAAAGACCTCTTTGGCAAACGATTTGGAAAGACCGCACAGGGCATGCTTGCTCGCAACATAGGCACTCTGGTTGGGATAGCCCTCATGGGCGACGACCGAACAGATGTTGACGATCTCGGGCGCCGGCGAGGCTTTAAGAAGCGGCAGCGTCTCGCGCATGAGGATGAACGGTGCGCGCACGTTCGTTGCCATCACGGCGTCGAACTCTTTGGTCGATATGCCCTCCAGCGGCCCCGATTGCACGACGCCCGCATTGTTCACCAGGATATCGAGCCCGCCAGTTGCGCGGATGTACCCCACAAGCGCCAAAATGCTGTTCTCGTCCGTGAGGTCGCAGGTGACGGTCTTGGTGATACCCGGACAAAGGGCGGCGGTCTCGTTGAGCGTGGCGCCGGTTCTACCCACCAGGACAACGTCGCAGCCAAGCTCGCTCAACCGCTGGGCAACCGCCCTGCCAATACCCGAGCCCGCCCCGGTAATCAAAGCTCGACGTCCTTCGATGCTCGTCTTCATTTGGACTCCTTCCACTCGATGCCCTTGCAGGTTCTACAATATGCATCATAGGGCCGGTAACCTTTCTATTTTATTTCCAGCGCTGAAACAGCAGGAAATGCCGCAGAGACGGCTAGAATGGGCCCGAAACGTCACCTGATTAAACTGCTGAAAGCTCCGGGACAACAGATGATGCGTCAATGAAAGGACAAGGACCCCCCGCTAACGGGGGCGCACGGTAAGCCCTGACGCGTCCGGGGAAAACCTCAGGACAAAGCGATTGCAGCCTGCCTATTTACCCTTCTTAGTCGCCTTCTGGTTCTTCAGGCAACGAATCGGTAGGCGCAACTTGCTGCAACACCGGTTTAGCCACGGCGCCGCCGCGCAATCAACAGCTAAGATGCAGCAGCCAATCCTTCAATGCACCAAAACGCTTTGTGATAACCCCGTGCATCGTCCCTACCAGCACGGCCGCAAGAATAGTCCCAATGCCCACGCTGCCTAGGCTACGAATCACGAACAGACAGATCGTCAACGAGATAGCAACCATCGTGCAGTCAAAGCCAATCTTGACCTTGGAAAAATCGACACCGGTCACCTGGGACACCGCGCGCATGGCGCCCTCCCCCGCCAGAGGGATCAGGTTTGTGGGGAGGTATAGGAAGATACCCCATGCAACAAAGAATGCGCTCATGAATATCATGGCAACGCGAACGACAATAAGATCGGCCACTGGCAAAAACGTCACCAGATAATTGCAGAACGTCGTAAAGTAGCCAAACACCACGCCGGCAACGATTTGCAGAAGCTGAACAGGATGAAACTCACGTCGCAACAGTAGAATCTGCAACATGACCAGAGCGATACTGAACAGGATCGTCGCCTTTCCCATTTCTATCCCCCATACGCAGGTCATCGTATAAGGAATGGAACTGACGGGAGAAACTCCCAGATTCGATCTAACCGAAAGCGCAACGCCAATCGCCATGACAAAGAGCCCAAAGATATAAACCGATATCCGGACCCTTAAATTCTTCATCGCCCAGCTACCCCACATTCAAACATCGGAAAATGCACCGCGCGTCACACGGACACGTCTGCCGGGCACATCATAGAGTGACACCGAACATTTGATGGCGGACAACGGAATGGAAATCGGCAAGTGCCCTGTTTAGCGCACTGCAATTGTGCAGGCTGCACTCCCGCAGCTACGTCAGTCCCTGCCCTCGCAATCAAAAAATACGGTTATAGGTAGGTTGCGGCAAAAGCCGCAAGTAGACCTCGCCTACAAGAACCGTTTTCCTGCACAAACATGCATACAAACGAGCCCTCTACTCAGCATCCTCTCTTCAACCTACCCATAACCGTATTGTTTCGACCAGGCACCCGCCTGCCATGCACGGCAACCCGCCCAAAACGCAAAAAGCCGGCCCCTTTGTCCACGTGCCCGCTGCAAGGGGCGGCACACAAACAAAAGGGCCGGCTAAAACCAACTCGTCGGGACTGGGCAACGCGCCCAAATCCCTATCAGCACCTACAGCTTGCCGAGGTACTTCTCGAACTGCGGTTTGAAGCCAATATGGTCGGGGGCCTGACTCGGCATCTGCGGGAAGGCATCATGACCGGGCAGGTTGTTGGCCTCGATGAACAGCGGACCGTCCTCGGTAATGGCAACATCCCAGCCCACGTAGCCCATGCCCGGAATCTTTGCCGCAGCTGCATGGCACAGGTCCATAACCTTGTCCCACATGGGAATCTGATAGCCGGGCAACTCGGTTCCGGAGCGCGGGTGGCGCTCATACACGTGAAACTCCTTGTCGCAAGCAGCCCCTGCGATCTTTCCCGTCTCTAGGTCCACCACGGCATACATGCCGCCGGCGTTGATGTTATCCACGGGACGATCGCTGTTGCCCATACGGATGCACGCATAGATCACATGGGGCTCGCCATCCTCGGGGCGCACCGTATACACGCGGATGGTATTCACCGAACCCGGATAAATCTTTGCCATAGCAGGATGCTGCACCACCACGTCCTCGATCAGGTCGGCGCCCGAACTCTTCAGGTAATCGTACAGAGCGTCGAGCGAATCGAAGTCCGCCACCTTGAGCTTCTCCACGCCCTGGCCGCAGCACAGGTCGCTCGGCTTGGCGATAATCTGCTCGCGACCCTCCATAAAGGCCAGGAACTCATCCTTGGAGCTGGTGGAAAAATGCAGCCAGCCACGATGCAGGTACTCGTTAAAGAACTCGTAGAACTCATTCTTGTTGTCTACCAGGTGGTAATACTCCGGATTATTCAGGCGGCGCACGATGGTGTTATTGACCCCTCGCGTCACGAAGGTGGCGCGCTGCGCGTCGTTCATGTTGTAGAACTCCAGCAGCGAGTAGTCCTTGTAGCCAGCGCCAAATTTAAAGCCGCACTTCACCACGTCGGCAAATAGCCACACGCGGTTCTTGCCGCTCTTCTTGTGGCAGTCCCCCACCGTTTGGAACAGCGCGCCATAATCCATGTGCGCGATACAACGAACGATATAACTCAGTTTGCCCATAATGGCTCCTCGAATGCTCAGATAACCCAACGTGAGTATAGGCCGTCGCACACCCACACGGCGCGGCGGCACGCACCCTTAATAGTCTGCAGCGCCTTCGCTTGCCATCCACTCGCTTTGGAACTCGGCATAGCGGCCCTCGATAATCGCTTGGCGAGCACGGCGCATCAGGTCCAACAGGAAGTAGATGTTGTGCTCGGAAAGCAGGATGCCGCCAAGCATCTCCTTCTGCGTGACCATGTGACGGATGAGTGCACGGCTGTAGCCACCCGTGCACACCGGGCAGGTGCACTTGGGATCGATGGGGCCATCGTCGTGTGCGAACTTAGCGTTGCGGAAGTTCAGGCGACCCTGGCTGGAAAATGCCGTGCCCATGCGGCCCGTGCGCGTAGGCAGCACGCAGTCGAACATATCGATGCCCACGCCCACACCGCGCACGAGCGTGGTGGGGTTGCCCACGCCCATGAGGTAACGGGGCTTGTTGCGCGGCATGTACTCAGAGGCAAGCGGCGTAAGCGTCTCGAACATCGTCTCGTGGTCCTCGCCCACGGAGTAGCCGCCGATGCCGTAGCCAGGGAAGTCGCCGCACTCTTCCAGATGCCTGAGTGAGCGCAGACGCAAATCCAGGTGCATGCCGCCCTGCACGATGCCAAAAAGAGCCTGGTCAGGGCGCGTGTGCGCGGCGTAGCAGCGCTCGGCCCACTTGCTCGAGAGTTCCACGGCACGCTCCACGTAGGCGCGCGTTGCCGGGTAGCCGGGGCACTGGTCAAGCTGCATGCAGATGTCGCTTCCCAGCTTCATGGCGATCTGCATGTTGTCCTCGGGCGTCCAGAACACGTGGCGACCATCGTAGTCGGTCACGATAAAGCGCACGCCGTCATCGGAAAGCTTAACTGCATCGTTATGACTAAAGACCTGGAAGCCGCCCGAATCGGTAAGGATGGGGCCGTGCCAGTTCATGAAGTTGTGGAGCCCGCCCAGCTCGTCAATCAGGTCCTCGCCCGGGCGCATGCTCAGGTGATAGGTGTTGGCGAGCACGATCTGCGCACCCAGCGCCTTAACCGTCTCGGTGGGAATGCCCTTGACGTTGGCCTTGGTTCCCACAGGCATGAAGATGGGTGTCTCGACATCGCCGTGCGGCGTGTGCAAAACGCCTGCGCGCGCGTGCGTCTTGGGGTCCTCGGCCACGATGTCGTATTTGAAGAGGGACTGATCCATGTATTGGAGCTCCTTGTTGATATGCATGTACGTGCAGTAGTTTCGCACACAAAAACGGCGCGGGAGCAAAACCCGCGCCGTCTACATAGCGTTTCTGCGTGAAGGACGGCAAGCGTCACCGCGCCAGCCCTAAAGACAGCCCTATGCCGAAAGCTCGTCGGCAAGCGCTGCGATCTGCGCGCGTGAATCGTCGTTGAGCGCACCCAGGACGGTGACGCCCGCCTCGGTGAAGGTGATGTCGGAGAGCTCGGCAAGCTGCTTTTTCATGACCTTGGCGGCCATGGGCATCCAGGAACCGCCCTCGACCAGTGCGATCGTGCGGTTCTGATAGTTGTGCTCGGCCAGCGTGTGGATGAAGGTGCTCATGAACGGGAAGATGCCCGTCGCATAGGTGATGGAGCACAGGACTAGGCGATCGTAGCGGAAGGCGTCCTCCACCGCCTCGGCCATGTCGTCGCGGGCGAGGTCGAACAGCGAAACCTTCTGGCCACGTTCCTCAAGCGCTGCGGCAAGCTCCTCGGCAGCCTGCTTCATGTGGCCGTAGACGCTCGCGTAAGCAATGGTCACGCCGCGGTCCTCGGGCTGATAAGAAGACCAGGTGTTGTAGGTCTCCAGGTAGTAACCCAGGTTCTCCTTGAGCACAGGGCCGTGGAGCGGACAGATGACCTGGATGTCGAGGCCGGCAGCCTTCTTGAGCACCGCCTGCACGTTCTTGCCAAACTTGCCCACGATGCCAAAGTAGTAACGGCGCGCCTCGCATGCCCAGCCCTCGGGATCATCGATGTCGTTGGCACCGAACTTGCCAAAGCCATCGGCCGAAAACAGCACCTTGTCGTGCGCGTCATAGGAGAACATGACCTCCGGCCAGTGCACGTTGGGCGCCGCGACGAAGGCGAGCTTGTGCGTGCCCAGGTCGAGCTCGCTACCCTCTTTGACAACAACGCTGCGGCCTGCAAAATCGGTGCCAAAGTAGTTTTTCATCATCTTGAAAGCCATGGCCGAGGAAACAACCTGGGCCTCGGGATAGCGCTCCATGAAAGCGGCGATACCTGCAGAGTGATCGGGCTCCATATGGTGCACAATCAGGTAGTCGGGCGTGCGGCCGTCGAGCGCAGCCTCGAGGTTGCCCAGCCACTCGTCAACAAAATGAGCGTCGACCGTATCGGTGACAGCCACCTTGTCGGAAAGAATCACATAGCTGTTGTACGACATGCCGTTTTCGCTCACGTCGTACTGGCCCTCGAACAGATCGACGTCGTGGTCGTTGACGCCAATGTAGCGGATATCCTCGGTAATCTCCATGATGCTCCCATCTCGAGCTGATCCCTGAATTCGTCATGCATTCTACCACGCACGCAGTGTGGTTCCGGCGTTGTCACAGGGTGTGCGCACGAGCGGCCCCGCGCACGGCAAGGGGCGACTGTGGAGCTGCTCAGGTAGCGACAGAAGGCCGAGGCGCCGCGCACGCGGCAGAGCCCTCGCCGCTAGAGGCGAAAGCGCCGCTCGATGGTGTGACCCGCCGCAGTGAGCCCCATAACGATGAGATAGTACACGACGGCCACCGCCAGGAACGGCTCGAACGCGCGGTACGTCAGCGCCTGCACACTTTGGGCCGCGCGCATCATGTCCATAAGGCCGATCGTGGCGACAAGCGACGAGCTCTTGAGCACGGTGATGACCTCGTTCACAAGGGCGGGAATCACCGAGCGCAACGCCTGAGGGATAATAATCAAGCGCATCATGATGCCATGCGGCAAGCCGATAGCGCGCGCCGCATCATACTGGCCACGGTCGACGCCCTCGATGCCGCCGCGTACGGTCTCCGAAACCGTCGCCGAGCCGTTGAGCCCCAGCGTGATGACGCCGGCGGCGAACATCGAAATCTTATAGCCCGTGAGTTGGGGCGTTGCAAAGTAAGCCATAAAGAGCAGGACGATAAGGGGCACGCCGCGAAAAATCGACGTGTAGAAGTCGAGCACCGCGCGCAATGGGCGGCAAGGAACCACCTTGAGCACGGCGATGACAAAGCCCAGCGCGAGCGCCAGGACGAGGGCCGCGGCCGTAACCTCACTGGTCACGGCCAGGCCGTCAATAAACATCGATACGTAGGGTTGCAGAAGATAGAACTTCATCGTCATGCACGCAGGCCTGATCGGGGGGTAGGGCGGCTATTTGCCCTGGGACTCGACGGTCGAGGTACCCGACGCAGAGAAGTCGCCATTCCACATGAAATCGGCGCCCACGTACTGCTCGATGTACTTGTCGATCGTGCCGTCCTCGAGCATCTCGCCGATGCACTGGTCGAGCTCGGTCACGAAGCTCGCACCCTTATTGGCCATCAGACGATAGACACCCACATGGTCACGGGTCTCGGAGCGATCGAGCAGACCGAGCACCAGGCCCTCGTTGGCGTCGCGCATAGATTGGCCCTCGGCGCCGTCGCACAGGTAAGCATCGATGCGGCCGGCGAGCACCTCTTGCAAGCACTGGTCACCGCCGTCGTAGGTATGGACGTCGGCGTCTGGCATGACCTTGGTGATGAACTTATTCTGCACGGTGCCGGTGGTGCAAGCGATGGACTTGCCCGCAAGGTCCTCAACGCTCTTGATGGGGTCCCCGCCCATAGTGAGCACGCCCACGAGCGGCTGATAGTAGCCACGCGTGAAGTCGTAGGTCTCCTCGCGCTCCGCGTTGGCGCTCATCGCCATGGTGAAGGCGGTGTCATTGCCCTGGATGGACGCGAGCGTGGCAGTGAAGTCCTGCGGCTCGAAGGAATAGGTGAAGCCCAGGCGCGAAGCCATCTCGTCGGCGATGGCGATGTCGAGACCCATAACCTTGTGCTTGCCATCTGCATCGGTATCGATATAGCGATACGGGGCAAAGGCGTCGTCGCCCACAAAGGTGAGCTTGGCGCCCTTGATGCCATCGGCGGCCGTCGCAGTGGAGCCGGATGCGGCCGAGCCGGTGCCGCCGTTTTGAGCAGAGCAGCCAGCAAGCGCGATGACGGTGCTCCCGGCAAGCAGTTCAACAAAATTGCGACGGGAGATGGAGCGAGACATATTAAAGCCTTTCGACGAAAAGATGCAGTGCGCGCGGTGAAGCAGCACGCACCATTCTACGGCGAGGCGGCGCGCGCTGCACCCGCCAGCAAAAAGCAGCCCGAAGGGCACATGTTTTACGCGCGAGGAGTATGGCGCTTGAAACCGAGTCGCCGACGCCCCCGCGCGGAATCGCACGTCGTTTCCGCACGAAAATGGACCCCGCGCAAACGCAGGGTCCATTCGACAGTCGAGCAATGCAATAAAGCCGCAACCTACGGACGCTGGCCCATGCCGCCCTCGAGGGTGACGGTCTCGCCGTTCATATACTTAAAGTCAGGACCGCACAGCTGCACGACCACGCGGCCAATCTCCTTCTCAACGTCGCCGTAGTGGCCAGCCGGCGGCATGTGAACGTTAGCCTTGAATGCCTCGGGGTACGCAGCCTCGAAGTTCTCGAGCTGGGCCGTCCAGGCAAGCGGGCACACAACGTTGACGTTGATGCCATCGGGGCCCCACTCGTTCGCAGCCACGCGCGAAAGGCCGCGGATGCCCTCCTTTGCAGCCGCATAGCTGCACTGACCAAAGTTGCCAAAAAGACCGGCACCCGAGGCGAAGTTCACTACAGAGCCCTTGGTCTCCTTGAGGTGCGGATAAGCCTTCTGCATATACAGGTAGGTCGCGTAGAGACCGGAGTAAATGGCAAGGTTAAACTGGTCCATCGTGTGATCGGCGATGGTCACGCCCGAGGCAGAAGCCTGCGCGTTGTTGACCACGGCGTCGATGCGACCGAACTCCTCGATAGCCTTGTCAATGACGTTTTGGACCACGGCTTCGTTATCCTGACCGGCCGAAACGTCTGCCTGCACAGGCAGCACCTTGATGCCGAACTCCGCCTCGAGGCTCTCCTTGGCGGCCTCGAGCTTGGCCACGTTGCGGCCGGTGATAACGAGGTTCGCACCCTCCTTGGCAAATGCGATGTCGATGCCATAGCCGATGGATCCAGCGCTGCCGTCCTTGAGCGTTGCCTTACCGCCGCCGGTTACGATCACGGTCTTTCCGTCAAACAGTCCCATGTGATACTCCTATCGCATCGAAGCTTCAAATCTCCACGGGCAAGGGCCCGCGGTTCAAACCATCAATGTAGCTGAGCGTTTGCGCGACGCGTGCCGAAAAAGCCGCCGAATAGGGCGAATGGCGACACGTCTCCGACATCCGGTGTTCACACACGGGTATAAGATTGAACAAAACGTTTGTAAGGTGCGCCATGTCCGCGCACACAGATAGGAGCGCCATGAGCGAAGACATCAAGACGCCGAATTCGCAGGTAGATGTAGACGAGATAGAGAATACGGATACCGAACAGGAAAACCTGGACCAAGTCGAGGACATCGAGGCCACAGCAGGCGATGCGACTTGCCCAGAGGATGCCGTCCCCGAGGGCGACGCCGCGGAGGCCAACGACGGCCGCGACGACGATGAGCGCGCCGACAGCGCAAGCGAGCCGACGGACGGAAAGCGTGCCGATGACGAGAGCGAGTCGACGGACGAAGACGCCGACACCGACGAGCAGATTGCGCCCGACGAAGAAGACAGCCAGCAAGACAGCACTCCCCTCGCCATCGACGGCGTGCCCGTGCTTGATGATGTCGCCGCCACCGTGTCCGATACCGAAAACATCCCGCGCTTCCTCACGCGCGACCAATATGAGCAGGTTGGAGACGATCCCGACCCTCTGCCCTCGGGATTTGAGGTTATTGACGGCGGCATCTCGACGGCAAGCGAAGGCCGTGCTTCCATTGCTCCCGAAGCCGAAACCCGTATCGAACACCACGACTCCAAGCCGGAAGATGGCGCTGCACAAGCGGTCGCCAAAGCCGGCGCCGCCATCGCAGATGCAGCCGCAAGCGTGGGCTCCATGCTCTCCCAGGGCATGGGCGCCGTACGCGAAGTAAGCGCAGCCAGGCGCGCGCACAGCGAGGCGCGCGATCATCTTGACGAGCTTTCTCAGGTCATCGAGGAAAACGAAGACGAGCTTGCACATCGTCGCGAGGTCGAGGCCAACTACGCGCAGATTGTTGCCGAGCAGACCGCTCGCCAAAACAACTCCTTGGAAACTGCCCGAGCAGCCGTGTCTGCACAGCAGGCAATCGCCAAAGTAATCGAAGAGCTCAAGCAGAATCTCTCCGCCATGAAGGACGCGGATAAGGCAACGGAAAAACGCCTGAAGTCGGCACTCGAAGCAGCCGAGTCCAAGGAAGCCTCTGCACGTGAAGGGGCAAATCGCCTGGTACGACGCGTAACCGATGCTCAGCGCGGACTTGAGTCTGCCAAGGCCGATCGCGAAACCAACCTTGCCGCAGCAAAGAAGGCCGTAGAGAGCGCGCAGGCACGCCTCGACGCACTGCGCGAGGAATTCGCCGAAATCCAGCGCAATCCTTCCGCGAACTCTGCCGCCTACAGCGTGCGCGGCATCGAGCTCGAAAACGACATCTCCGATGCCGCAGAGCAGCTCCGCCAGGCAAAGGACCAGCTCCCCCGCCTCACCGTTGAGCTCGACCAAGCCATCGCCGACGCCGAGGCCGTCGTAACCGAGGCAAATAAGCCTATCGACGAAGCCCGCTCTTCGTTCCGTGATGTCTCCAACGCTACCGCCGAGGCACGCGACGCCCTAGATGCCGCTCGCAAGGATGCCGAATCCCGTCAGAAAGAACTGCGCGCGCAGATCAACGAACAGGAAAAGGCCCTCAAGAATCAGCAGAAGGCACAGCAAGATGCTCAAGACGATGCCGACGATGCAGCCGAGATCCTCGCAGATGCGAACGACATCCATGCCCACCCCGAGATCACCGAGCAGCTTGCCGCACGTATCGATTCTGATAAGCAGTATGAAGCCCAACAGCTGCAACAGGTAGAATCGCTCGCCGCAACCGAGAAAAACGTCCGCGAGCAGACACGCACCTCGCGCCTTAAGTTCGTGGGCATCGTGGCCGCAATCGTCATGGTTGTCGCACTTGTCATCTTTTGCTGGACCACGTTTGTGAAGTGACAGGGGTTCGACCTTAAGCGGTATTTGAACTGTCATGGTAATGGAGAGGGCGCATCGGCTGATGCGCCCTCTTTTTTGCGCAGGTGGTGCGCAAGGCGTCGCTCAAGGGCAATACCACGCCGCGAAAGCCCCGCAGGCGCTCGTTCACCGCACATGTACAGGGGGTTGATTTTCAAAACTCTTCGAAGTGCGTACCCTAGATCGAATTCTTCAAGTAGACAGCCGTTTGAATCAACAAAACCCCAGGATTTTGAAGCTCGAAAAGCCACTCTACTCAGCATTTTGATTTTAGGGTACGCATTTCGAATTGTTTTGTTTTGGTAGCATTTCTTAAAACGCCAACAGAGTAAAGAAAAGCGTCATCGGTATCATTATGTACATTAACGCACAACACTTTCCCCAAGCATGGACACAAAAGAGAGAAACATAAGGCACAGTGCGCTGCTCGCTGGAATAATCAGGGCGCAAGATGTCCGTCACCCATGCCCGGCACCAGATTACCGCCGGACCAATGTCCTAAACCATGCGTCACATTACCGGTACAGGGCCGTCCGGCATTGATTCGGCAGATTCATCCAGACGAGCAACAGCCCGATCGCCTTCACGGCTAGGCAGCGACGCCACCACAACACCCGCCAATACGAGCGCAGCGCCAAGGTAGCCTTGCGCCGGGAGCGTCTCGCCCAGCACGAAAAAGGCCAGCACGGCGGAAGCGACCGGTTCGATTGAGAACAGCAGGGCGGCATGCTCGGGCGTGGTGTGCGGCTGCGCCACAGGCTGCAGCACAAACCCAAAAGCGCTGCACACAATTGCGAGAGCCAGAATAGCTCCCCATTGAGCCGACGTCTGCGGGAGCGTTGGCGCTTCAAACACAAAGGAGAACGCCAGAGCGTACAAGCCTGCAAAGCCAAGCTGCCAAGCGCCCAGCACCATTCCGTCAAAACCGGGAGCCAAGCGATCGGTGGCAACAATAAACACAGCGTAGAGAAGGGCACTCGCCAGGCAAAGGACATCGCCCGGATGAAGCTCAAGTCCGCCGCGCAGCGAAAGCAGGCCAATGCCCACAAGCGTCACGAGCGCACCCGCAATGATGGGGCGCGGCGGCACGCGACGCTGAAGCACCGCATTAATGATGGGAACGAACACCACGGCCATGGCGGTCAAAAAACCACCGTTTGAGGCAGACGTCGTCTCGAGACCATGGGTGAGAAACGCAAAAAGGCCGAACAGGAGCAGGCCGAGCACGGCTGCACATTTGAGAACGGCGCGATTGGTATGGGCAATCTTGCGGAACGACACGACTCCCACCACGGCAAACGCGATGAGAAAGCGCATCGCAATCACCATGAACGGACCCATACCGCCCAAGCCGATCTTCATAAGGAGATAGGAACTTCCCCAAGCTACGGCGACCAGCCCCAGGGCAATATCAGCCTTACCCTGAGTCCATGCAAACGAATGCGCGGTCTTCGTATCCATCGAGCAGTCCCCTTTCCGTACCCCGTCTGCTCCGTTCGACGGAACAGTTATAACCCCCTGATTTTCATTTGAGAAGCGAATGATTATTATTAGAGACATTACAAGTTGTTATGGCTCCAAGACGACGCAAGCAGCCCATCAAAAACGCTATCCAAGACGGGAATTCGCACGTGAACCGCTACGAAATCTTTTTAAAGGTCGCCGAATGCGGCAACATCACAAAGTGCGCGCAGACTGTGCACTACACGCAGGCAGGCATCAGCCATGCCATCGCCACTCTGGAAAAAGAAACGGGTTTCACCCTCTTTGCGCGCACCGCGCGCGGCGTCACCTTGACAGAGAACGGACGACGCCTGCTGCCGTCGGTCCAGGCACTTGTAAACGATCAGCACGCTCTGGCGCAAACCATCAACCAAATTGGCGGCGTAGTGGCGGGCACGCTGCGCGTGGGAACCTTCACCAGCGTGTCCATGCAGTGGCTCCCACGCATCATCCAAGCCTTTACGAAACGCTACCCCGGTGTTGAGTTTGACCTGCAGGCGGGAGACTACGATCAGATCACCAAGATGCTTATCGCCGGCAAGGTCGACTGCGGCTTCTTGGCGGCGCCCGCCCACGAAGGTCTCGAGTTCTCCCCGCTCTACCGCGATCCCATGCTGGCATTTTTGCCCAAGGGCCACCCACTTGCCCGCAAACGATCGCTTACCCTTGACGACTTACTAAATGAAAAGCTCATCATCCCGGCACAAGGTTCGGACAACGATATCAACGCGGTGCTCGACGAGACCGATAAGCCCGCGAACATTCGTTATGTCCTCAACGACGATTTTTCCGTACTCTCTATGGTCGAAGGCGGGCTGGGAGTTGCGATCATGCCCGAGCTCATCCTCAAGAGTTGCAAGTCGTATCCTGTAGCGCGCCCCCTGTCCCCGCGGCGCTACCGGACCATCGGCATCGCGTCGCTGCCTAAGGACGGCATCTCGATGCTCGCGCAGACCTTCATCGATTTTTTGATAGAGGACACATCGGCGCGACAAGCGTAATCCCCGTCGTCATCGCTATCGGCATGGCGGACGCAGGCAGCTCCACAGCAGCTGCCCGCCCCACCCCCGCGCGACCCCAGCACCAGACCCTCACGCCACCTTGCAATTACTGCGAGCCGTCATCACACCGATGCCGAGCCATGATGCGAAGGGCCAGGTCGACGGGCCCCGGCTGAAGACGGCGACGCACATCATCGAGCCGTGCAGGGATATCGATCTGCTGCGGACAATGGCGGGCACACTTGCCGCAGCGAATGCAGTTGCTCACCAGCTTGGGAGAAGAAGTTCGCACCGCACTCGCGGTGAAATACTGCGAAAGGCCCGTCCAACGACCGTAGGCAAAACTGGCGTTATAGGCGGCAAAACACCCGGGAATATTGATCCCCTGCGGGCAGGGCATGCAGTAGTTGCAGCCCGTGCAGGGCACGCGGTTAAAGCGCTCGAAGACCTCGACCACGCGAGCGATAGTCTCAAGCTGAGCGGATGTCAGGGCTTCGGCCTGGGCAACGCTGGCAATCGCGGCATTTTGATCTACCTGTTCGGGTGTCGCCATGCCCGAAAGCAGCATAGTGACCTGCGGATGATTCCACACCCAGCTCAAACCCCAATCGGCTGGCGTCTGAAGATGGCCATCGCACTCCTTTTTCAGGATATCCTGAGCCGCGCGCGGCAGCTTATCCACCAGACGGCCACCCAAAAGTGGCTCCATCACAAACACGGCAAGGCCGCGCGCATGGGCCTCCATCACGCCGGCAGTACCCGCCTGATAGCACTCGTTGGCATAGTTATATTGCACCTGAACAAAATCCCAGTCATATGCATCGAGCATGCGCGGAAAATCGTCGGCGGAGCCATGATACGAGAAGCCGATCTGCCGAATGCGGCCCGCCTGTTTCTGGCGCGCAATCCAATCTTCGATACCCAACGCCACCACGCGCTCCCATTGCGCGGGGCTCGTGATATTGTGCATGAGGTAGTAGTCGATATGGTCCGTTCGCAGGCGCTTGAGCTGCTCGTTAAAGAAACGATTGAAGTCCTCGAAACTCTTGCACGAAGCATGGGGAAGCTTGGTTGCAATGTAGACGTCATCGCGCAGACCAAGTTTCTCGAGCACCGCGCCCACACAAGCCTCATTGCCGGGATACAGGTACGCCGTATCCAAGTAGTTGATGCCGCGCTCAACAGCACAGGAGATAATATCCTCCGCTGCCTTTGCATCCGGTCTACCCAATTGATAACCCGGGAAACGCATGCACCCCAGACCCAGAGCAGAAAGTCTGTTGCCGCTTGCGGGGTCTATCCTGTACTGCATGCGCATCCTTTCTTCGTCATCATCGGTCAGTATCATACCGCGGCGCAGCGAAGTGTTAACCTGCGCGCTTCACCGCAGCGAACGGACACGGCGGCGCTATCATAGACGGACGCGAATCCCACCCCAACCGAGAGGAACCCGCATGCGCATCGAAACCGTCGC
Organism: uncultured Collinsella sp.; assembly: GCA_934621295.1. Classification (GTDB taxonomy): domain Bacteria; phylum Actinomycetota; class Coriobacteriia; order Coriobacteriales; family Coriobacteriaceae; genus Collinsella. The sequence continues at coordinate 42,314 of CAKTVB010000005.1, read as the reverse complement.
CATCATCGGAAAGGGAGCCGTGGGACTACTCCACGGCAGCAAGATCGCACAGGCGATTGGGCGCGAGCGCCTTGAGTATGTGATGGACGAGGAGCGCTACCTGCGCCACCGCGACGAACAAATTCTCATCAACGGGGAGAAGCAGAACTTTATTACCATCCCCGCAAGTCAAGCGAGGCCTGTTGACCTTATCATCCTCGCCGTCAAGGCAACGGGGCTAGAAGAGGCCATCGACTGCATGGGTGGCCTCGTGGGCCCCGAAACGCATATCATCTCGCTACTCAACGGCGTGACTAGCGAAGAGGCCATCGCCGCGCGCTACGGTTGGAAGCACCTCGTCCTTGCCATTACGCAGGGCATGGACGCCGTCTTTATCGACAATGCTCTCGCGTTCACCCACCCGGGCGAGATTCGCCTGGGTGCAGCGCCGCACACCGAGCCGGGCGTTGTTGAGGATATCGCCGAGCTGCTCGAACGCGCGGGCATCTCCCACACGGTAGAGCAGGACATTCGCCGCCGCATGTGGACAAAACTCATGATGAACGTGGGCATCAACCAGACGTGCATGGTATATGGCGGCACGTACGGGAGCGCCCTTGCGGACAACGAGCAAAACCGCTGCCTCATCGCTGCCATGCGCGAGGCCAAGGCCGTTGCCAACGCCGAAGGAATCGCCCTTACAGAAGATGATCTTAACGAGATGGTCGATATCGTCGCCGGGCTTGACCCTAACGGCATGCCCTCGATGGCCCAAGATCGCATCAATCGCAAGCCCACCGAGGTGGCGCTTTTCGCCGGCACCATCATCGATCGTGCCGAGCATCACGGCTTGCTGGTGCCTCAAAATCGCTGGCTGCTCGCGCGCGTTCGTGAAATCGAATCCTCCTGGTAGCACGTCAAACCCACGGCAAATCCGCCGCCCACGCAAAAGCCGGATGCCCCGCACGTACGAGGGCACCCGGCTTTACTTATAAAATGTGATGAAAACGTGAAGATGTGACAAAATAAACCTGTCGATTTTTTGTCACGTTAGTCGAGCTTGGCGAAGGCCTGGCTGAGGTCCCAGATGATGTCCTCGGCGTTCTCGGTGCCGATGGAGAGGCGAATCGTCGAAGGGGTGATGCCCTGGTCGGCGAGCTCGGCCTCGGTGAGCTGGGAGTGCGTGGTGGTTGCAGGGTGAATCGCCAGGCTCTTCACATCGGCAACGTTGGCAAGCAGGGAGAAGATCTGCAGGTTGTCGATGAACTTCCAAGCTGCCTCCTGGCCGCCCTTGATCTCGAACGTGAAGATCGAGGCACCGCCGTTGGGGAAATAGCGCTGGTAAAGCTCATGATCGGGATGATCGGGCAGACTCGGGTGGTTGACGGAGGCAACGTGCGGGTCCTGGCTCAGGAACTCGACGACCTTCTTGGTGTTCTCCACATGGCGGTCAACGCGCAGGGAGAGCGTCTCGGTGCCCTGGAGCAGCAGGAATGCGTTGAACGGCGAGATGCAAGCGCCCTCGTCGCGCAGCAGAATAGCGCGAATGTAAGTTGCAAACGCAGCCGCACCCACAGCGTCGACAAAAGAGATGCCATGATAGGAGGGGTTGGGATCGGCGAGCTGCGGATACTTGCCAGAAGCCTTCCAGTCAAAGTTGCCGCCGTCGACGATCACGCCACCGAGCGAGGTGCCGTGGCCGCCGATGAACTTCGTAGCCGAGTGAACGACAACGTTCGCGCCATGCTCTAGCGGACGGAACAGGTACGGAGTACCAAAGGTGTTGTCCACAACAACCGGCAGGCCGTGCTTGTGTGCGATCTCGGAGATTGCATCGATGTTGGGAATATCGGAGTTGGGGTTGCCCAGGGTCTCCAGATAAACAAGCGTGGTGTTGTCCTGAATCGCGCCCTCGACCTCCTCGAGGTTATGGGCATCGACAAACGTGGTCTCGATGCCAAACTGAGAAAGCGTGTGCTCAAGCAGGTTGTAGGAACCGCCGTAGATGGTCTTCTGAGCGACCACGTGGTCGCCGGCCTGGGCGAGTGCCTGGATGGCATAAGTGATGGCAGCGGCGCCGGATGCAACGGCGAGACCAGCCACGCCACCCTCGAGCGCAGCAATACGATCCTCGAAGACGCCCTGGGTCGAGTTGGTCAGACGACCGTAGATGTTGCCGGCATCGGCCAGGCCAAAACGGTCGGCGGCGTGCTTGGAGTTACGGAAAACATAGCTCGTGGTCTGATAGATGGGCACCGCGCGAGCATCGGATGCGGGATCGGCGGTCTCCTGACCAACGTGCAGCTGGAGGGTATCGAAACCAAAAGTGTGCTCGGGATTGTTGACGAACTGGGACATGATGTTCTCCTTAAACAAAATCGGCGCGAAAGCGCAGGAAGAAAAGACGGGGCGTTAACGCTCCCGGTCGCATGGCGCTATCGGGACATTCGCGAGTCGCGGGTCGTCCTCAGCGTGCGCAGCAACCGGGAGCTGTGCATTCGTTCGGCCTGACACATCTGCGGGTCCTCCCCTCTAACTCGATCTCCGCAGGGCCAATTCCCTATCGGCTTGGTATGTTTAGCATAGTAAAATCGTCGCACCCTCACGTCAATCACTAAAATATGGTAGCCAGTTATCGTTATAATAGATAACAACGTGAGCGAAAGGATATTCATGACTCTGCAGCAACTGCGCTTCCTCATTGCGGTGGCCGAGAGCGGCTCCATCAATGCCGCAGCCCAAAACCTCTATACCGCACAATCGAACATCTCGAGCGCCGTCAAATCGCTCGAAGGGGAACTGGGGATATCGATCTTCACACGCAGCAGCCGCGGCGTTATGCTAACCGCCGACGGCACCGAGCTCTTGGGCTACGCACGCCAGGTGGTCGAGCAGGCAAACATGCTCGAAGCGCGCTATGAGCACAATGAGGCTCCGCAGGCGCGCCTTGCCGTCTCGGCACAGCATTACGCCTTCTCGGTGCAGGCGTTCATCAATGTGGTCGAGGCATGCGATGACGAGAAGTTCGAGTTCACTATGCGCGAGACCACGACGGCGCAGATTATCGATGACGTGCGCGCGTTTCGCAGCGAGGTGGGGATCCTCTACCTCGACGATTTCAATCGCCGTGTACTGGAGAAGGCGTTTGCCGACGCGCGCGTGAGCTTTCATCCGCTCTTCAACGCGCGCGTCCACGTATTTGTAAGCGAGCATCATCCGCTCGCAGCGAGGCCCTCCATCTGCCTTGAAGACCTCGCACCCTATACGCGCTACAGCTTTGAGCAGGGAACATCCAACTCGTTCTACTTTTCCGAGGAGCCGTACTCGTATATCCCCTGTGCCCGCAACATCCGCGTGTCGGACCGCGGCACGCTCACGAACCTGCTCACCACATCAAACGGCTACGCGCTGTCTACCGGCGTGCTCTCGACCGAGATGCAGTCGGGCATGGCGAGCATCCCGCTTGCGGAGGATGCCCACATGCTCGTGGGCTACATCGTGCACGATGAGCGCCGACCCGCGCCGATCCTTACGCAATACCTCTCCGAGCTGCGACGCATCATCGCCGATGCCGACCGCAACGGAGCGGTTTTGATTGCCGAGGACAGCGCGGACGCTTAAGCCTGCAAGCGATACGTCACAACCTGCGGCTGCCCCGGCACCTGAGGGTCCTCGACCTCAACGCGCACAAACTTGAGCGTTACCTCGGCAAAGCCCGCACGGTGCAGGACATCGGCGTAAATGCGCGCCTGCAGGGCGTGCTTTTCCTGCAGCTCGCTTGAAGTCTCGTCCGGAGAGCCGCCCGTCTTGTAGTCGATAACCAGCGCACGGGAAGGGTCCGCTGGATCGTAAGCCAAAGCATCGATCGCACCCTCCGCAAAGCTGCCAAAGCGCTGGCGGAGCTCCTCGTCATCGAGACCAAGCGAGAAAAACGGGACCTCGGCCAAGACGCGCGGCCAGCTAAGTAGCTCCGCGCGCACGTCCGACGCGGCCCAAAGCTCAATCGCGGCATCGAAGCGAGTGCGCTGTGAGTCCGACACCTTCCAGTACGAGCACAGCGCCTCTGCGCGAGCGGCGGGCAACGATGCGGCGCCCGTCTCGATCAGCCATTGTGCGGCAGCATGAAATGCCGAACCGAGCGCAAAGGGATCGCCCTCGCGCAAGAGCGATCGCGACGAGGCGACGTCGGAAGAAGCGAGCGTTTCTTCGAGCGCGTCCCCCGTCAGGTCGTCAAGCGCATCTGCCCGAGGGATAAACACGAGGTTCGACCCCTGCGAGGGCAAGCGATCCTCCCCTTCTTCATCAAGCGTTGCCGCCATCGAGGAGTAGCTATAGGAATCACGCGCCGCGCGCGGAGCGACGGTTGAGCGAAGACGATGATGCTCGGGATACGCAAGGGTAAAGGTATCAAGCGGACCGCCGTCATTGGGAAGGGAAGCTGTATCGGGCTCAGACGCATCCTCTGTAGCTGCAAGCTCGTCGGTCATATCGATGTAGCGAGACTCACCGTAGGAAAAATCCCCTAGCGGAATGAAGGCGAAATCGCCCTTTCGAGAGCCCTCGAACACCAGGCGATCCTGGGCAAGGTCCGCTATACCCTTGGGCAAAATGCGATCGAGCACGGCAGCGGTAAGGTCACGGTCCTCGTTGAACTTGAGCTCCGCAACCTTGCCTGCCTTGCGCGCCGTTCCCGCACCCGCATCGAGCGCCAAGATGAGCACCTCGCGGGCACGCGTCATGGCAACATAGAGCAGACGCGCGCGCTCCTCGAGCGAGGCCGCCTCGTCTTCCTCGCGCATGGCAACAAACTCGCCCGCGGCAGAATCCGTAGCGCAAACATCGTCCATAAGCTCAGGGTCAAGCCATGCAGGAGAAGAGACGCTGCCGCGGAAATACTTATTGAAGGCCTTCTCGACATCGGCGCTTGCGACAAACGTCCCGTCCGCCGTGCGACCGCCCGCAAAACGACTGGGCAGCAGCGAAACGTCGGCATGATCGGCTGCACGGCGCATCTGCATGCGAGAAGAATTGGCATGGATGCTATAGCAATCTGCCACCGCGACAACCGGGAACTCCAAGCCCTTCGAGGCATGCACCGTCATAATACGGACCGCCGAGGCGTCGCCCTCATTCAGAGCACCGGGAGCTTCCTTGCCCGCCAAAAACGCGTCGAATGCGCCCGCGATCTGTCGCGGGGCATTGCCGAGGGCATCTTCTGCATCCTGCAGGGCATCGAGGGCCTTGAGCACGTTGGCGGCGACGGCACGCCCCTCGGGACCGCGCTGCGCCAGGCGAACAAACCATCCCGAGGCGTTGATCGCATCGCGCGCAATCCGGGTAAAGGAATCGCGCCCCACGCGTGCAAAAGCGTAGCGGAGCACCTGCCGTGCGCGTCGAAGCAGGGGGAGGTCGCCAAAACCGGGTGCATCGTCGTCAGATGCGATGCCCGCATCCAGGTTGCGGCGGCGCGTCTCGCCCGTCTCGGGGTCATAGGTGGTAGCGAGAGCCAAAAACTCCTCGACACCAAGTGCGAACATCGGAGATGCGAGCAACGGCGAGAGCCCTTGGGCGGTGTCTGCAGGATTCGCAAGCGCGCAGACAAGCGCACGGACGGCGGACACCTCGGGCGCGCTCGCGAACACCGAGCCGCCCGAGATCACGCAATCGAGCCCCTGGGCGCGGAATGCGGCGGCGTAGCGGTCGGCAAAGGTCATGCCGCCCAAAAGCAGCACCATGCCACCCACGGGCTGACCCTTATCGGCAAGCTCTTTAAAGCGAGCCGCAATCGTCGCCGCTTTGACATCAATGCGCTCCTCTGAGGTGCCGCCGGCAACGAAAATCGCCTGACGACGAGAAACGTCCGCCGCAACCAGCGCATCGCGCCTGCCGTCATGCGCTTCCAGATCCAGGAAGTCGCGCATCAAGCCGCCCTGTTCGCCATCAAAGACACGCGCCACATATTCCAGAATCTGAGCGTGACTGCGGAAGTTGCGCACGAGCTTGACGATGCGCCCTTGGGAGGGCGAGACGTCGTTGCCGGCCGCCTGGGCAATCGAGCGCTCCTGACGACGAAACACTTCGACATCGGCACCGCGAAAACGATAGATCGACTGCTGGGCATCGCCAACGGTGCATAGCGCGCGGCCGTCCTCGCCCGTGAGATAGGAGATGAGGTCGACCTGCTGTTGGTCGGTATCTTGAAATTCGTCAATCATCACGAGTTTGAAACGGTTCTCGTAAGCCGAACGCACTGAAGGGTAATCGCGCAGGGCCTCGTGGGTCATGCGCAGAAGGTCGTTGTTGTCCAGACCGCCCGCAGCGCGCTTAAGTTCGCGGTACTCGGCCTCGACGCGGCGAGCGAGCTCAAAGAGCTGCCCCGTCGCGGCAGAGCCCACCGCAACCATCGCGTTGATAAAGCTATCTGCCGCCTCGGCCTTAAGAAGCAAAACCTGGTCTTTGGGAAACGCCTTGCTCGCACGCGGAGCGGAGCAGGCCAGCATGCAAGCACCAAGGTCCGCCATGGTCTTCTCGCTCGCCTCGAAGGCGTCGATGGCGGCGAGTGCCGTTCGTGCGCACTCGGCGGCACCGGGGCTCGCCTCCAAGCAGGGGCGGTACGCATCGGCAAGGCTACTCAAATCCGCCTGCGCACGCACGATATGGATGTCATCCATGCCATGCGGAAGCGCACAGGAGACCTCGAGCAGGCGACGCACCAGGGAGCGCGCCGAGGTTCCCATCTCGCTACCGGAAGGACCGATCTCGCCATAGAGCGGATACCAGGTCTTGAGCTCAGCGAAAGGATCGGCGCCATCGCCGCGCTCATCGCGGGCGGCAGAGAGCACGTGTTCCACCGCACGGTCCATAAGGACCGCGGCCGGGCCCTCTTCCAGCACTTCAAATGCAGGGTCGATGCCCAGCTCAAGAGCATGGGTGCGCAGAATACGAGAGCACATGCCATGAATGGTCGAGATCCAAGAATCGTCGACCGTCAGGGCCTCCTCGGCCATGCCGGCCTCGATGAGGGCAGCGCGCACGCGCTCGCGGATCTCTGCCGCAGCGTCCTTGGTGAACGTGATAGCGAGCACCTGGTCCAGATGCTCGGCAAAGGGACCGGACTCCGGGGAGAGCGCCCACAGAATGCGGCGGGTAAGGGTGAAGGTCTTGCCCGAACCGGCGCCCGCCGACACGAACAGAGGGCAATCGAGCGTCGTCACAATCTTGCGCTGCTGAGGCATCAATGTTGAGAGATCCATGGTACTCACGCTCCCCTCCTCTCAAATCCAGACGGATGGTTAAACGAACAACGGCCAACAGGGTCTTCGGATGCGCAGACGACACCGTGGGCCATCTCATCCAGGCGCTGCGCAATAGCATCTTCGACACGATCGAGCAGCTGCTCAAACGTCATGGTTCCGCCGTGTTCCGCCGCGGGGAAGCCGTCGCGCAGTCCGGGAATCATGCTCTCATCGGTCTTGTCGCCCACAAGCGCTGCCGCGGCGGCACCGCGCATGGCGGGCGCGCGTCCCTTCGTGGAGAAGTAAAGCGCGGCGGCCGGTTCAAGGCCCAGGGCACGGCGCATCGCCTGAGCATAGATGAGCGATTGCGTGTGCTCGGGGAGCCAGCGTTCATCCTCCGCCGGAATCGTGCCGTCCTTGAGCGGAACGGTGGGATCTTTGAGCTTGAAGGGATTTACGTCGCCACGATGCTTGTAATCGATGATGGCTGCACGGCCCTCGGCATCCACATCTACACGGTCGATGCGCCCGCCCAAGGGCCATCCGGCATAGGTGACGCCCAGACCGTTGAAAGAGTACTCGAGATATGTGGGCTTGAACGGCATGAGGGCCCCTGCCTCATAGCGCGCTACCCGCTCGAGCTGCGGCAAAATCTCATCAATTTGTGCGCGCTCGCCTGCGTCGAGGGGCACAAGCGCGCCGGAGCTCGTCGTCTTGCCTCGCGCGTGCTCCGCACGGACCTCGTCAAACGCCTCGTGCAAGACAGAAAGAGCCGCCGGCACGTTCTCGGGGCGCACGCGGTCCACGCCCGCTTCGAGCAGTTCGCTATGCAAGCGGAACATAACGTCGTGGACGAAGTTGCCCTTCTCGATATTGCCAAAGTCAGCGTCAATCGAAGAGGGACGCACACGCGAGGAAATAAACCAGCAGAGAGGGCAAGAGCTATAGCTTTCGATCTGCGAGGCAGAAAGTTGGCGCGCAACCAGCTCACCGTCCTCGTTGCGCTGACGAAGAACCACATAAGGGGTGGCCTCGTCGCTCAACTGCTGAGGGGGGAGGCACTGGACCTGGCACGCATCGAGGCCAACGGCACCCGAAGGATCAAGATCGCGCACGATATCGCCCTCGTCGGTCTGCTCCACACTCGCCGCGGCTCCCGCACGCGCGCGAAGCTCAGTCCAGATTGCGGCCGGATAAATATCCTTGGCCTGGCGATCATGCGTCACGCGCGCAAGAATTGCCGCGCCGCTCGAAGCGCGAACGGCGCGATCAAAGAGCACGCGCTGATACGGCGCAGGGTCGATTGCCACTGGGGCCGCCGCCAGACGCTCGCCCAACAAGGTGGAAGCGTCCTCTTTGACCGCAAGGGAGTAGGCCTCGGCATCGACGTCCAAAAATACCATCGCGTCGAAGGTGCCCGGACAGGCTGCGGCGGCAGCTGCAAGCGTCATGAACCGTGCCACGGGCCGAGAGGCAGAGGCGTCGCCGGCATCGGAGGAGCCGTCGTCAGTCTTGACCTCGTCCGTCTTCGCGCAAATGCCCACCTTCAGACCGGAAAGCACGCCCGTAGCCACACTTTGCGGAACGTCGACGGCGCGTGCCTCATCCATGAGCAGGCCGATCGCCATCTTGATCATGGATGCCTCGCGCTCCTGCGCTACAGCGCCATCTGCGTTTCCGAGAGCGTACGCGGGCAGCGCCTCCGCAACCGAGAGCATCGATTTGAACGCCGAGACCGGGCGGTCCTGCATCAGGTACTGCACTACCTCGGCGCACACCGCGGGAACCTGAGCCCAGGGATTATCGGGATCGAGCTTCTTTCGTTGAGAAGTCACGCGCGTCTGGATGCTCTGCAGCTCACTTAGCACGGCATCGACGCCCATAGCGCGCTTGCCACGAATCTTCTTGTCAAAAACTCGCGCAGACCAAGCATCGCAACCTGAAAGCGGGCAAGCGAGCCAATCGGAAAGCTCAGGCGCAGGCCACCACTCGGAATCGGGAATCTCCCCCGCCGCCGCAGCCCTCATGCGTGCCACGAGATCGGACAAGGCATTGAACTGCGCACCCGTGCGCGTCTCTTCGAACCTGGCATCGGCGGGAGCGATCGCCTGCACGTTTTGAGAGGCGAGGCGCTCGGCAAGCTGCCAAGCCGCCTTCACCGGACGGCGCGCCACAACAGCAACCACGGCATCTGAGCCAGACCTCGCCCCGCAGGCCTGCCCGGCCGCGCGAGAGATGATTTGCGCGTAGGCGCGGTCGCGCGCATGCGGGCCCGCCACCTCAAGAAACATCGCCGGAAGAACCGATGCGGACGGCTCGCGCATAGAAGACTCCTCGATTGAAGCCTCAACGCCGCGTGCGGCAAACGCCTCTTCGACGCAAACGGCGGCGTCGCGCTGCTGGGGAGCGAGCAAAATGATGCATTCTCCCTCTGTCCCCACCGATGCGAGCAAGTCCATCAAATAGGCAGGCATCTTTTGCATGCCGCGCACGACCACGCAGGAAGCGCAGGCAGGAAGCTCGTCTGCAAACGAATGGGCCAAGCGGACCGCAGCGGTCGCAGGCTCCTCGAGGCCCAGGCTCGCAAGGCGATCCGCATAGCGTCCAAGCAGCCGAGCCACCAGATCCTCGGCATCCGAGGCGGGTGCCATGCGTGCCTCGTCGAGCACATAGGGCAAAAAGTCGCGCGCCATGGACGCGAGCAGAAAACGGGTGCCGAGAGTGTCGCGCAGCGGCTCCAGATCGGAAGGATCCCAGGAAGCGATGATATCGGCGATAAGCAGGCTTCGCTGAAGAGCGCTCACCGGGTGCGTACCCGTTCCCAGCAGCTCCCAAAGCGAGGCGATCCACCCAGCGGGCGTCGTGACCTCAACGCCAAGACCGCAGCCAGCCCGCGCCAGCGCGCGACGGCATGTCTCGCGCTCTTCGAACGAAGAGGTGAGCAGCTCAACGCGCCCATGCGCGGTCACCGCCCGGCTTATGGTCGATAGCTCCGCGCCGACCGGCTCTGCAGCCGAATCGACGATGCGAATATGAACTGCCATGGTCCTCCCACATACTCTTTTTGCTACCGACCATGCTACACGCCCGTGCAGACAGGCGATGCCGTGGCGAGTGCCGCGCGCAAACAAAACAGGCCCCGCCCCAAGGGAGCGGAGCCTGAAAAGCGATCGCTTTAGATTGAAGCGGCGTCTACTTTGCCTCGTCGAGCTCGATGAGCACACGACGGTAACCGCCAAACTCACCGTTCAAGGCCTTCGAGACGCGGCTCACCGTAGTGGACGAGGCGCCAGTGCGAGCCTGAACCTCGACGTAGGGCTCACCGGCATCGAGGAAGCGCGCGACCGTCAGACGCTGGGCAAAATCGCAGATCTCGCGCGGCGTGCAAAGATCTTTAAGAAACGCCCGGACATCGTCTTCGTTCTTGAGCAAAAGCAGTGCCTTTACAAGCTGATCGACGTCTTCGCGATCGAATAGGGTTTCAACATCCATGGGAACCTCACCGTCATATCGAAGAGTGCACTGGTAACGATTACCAGCGCGCCTGTTTTTTCCATCGGCCAGTGTAACACGCCACCACGCTAAAGCATCTACCCACTCCGCGGACGGTCACCCCTCCCCCTCAAAATGTGTCACTTTATCGACAGGTTTATTTTGTCACATCTTCACGGGTCCTACACGTATATGAACAGGATGTGAAAAGGTGACAAAATAAACCTGTCGACTTTTTGTCACATTAGGGGCGGGTTTGGCCGCAGCCGCGGATTTCGTATTTGTAGGTGGTGAGCGCCTCGGCGGCGAAGGGGCCGCGGGCATGGAGCTTCTGGGTGGAGATGCCAATCTCGGCGCCCAGGCCAAACTCGCCACCGTCGGTGAAGCGCGTGCTGGCGTTCAGGTAGACAGAACTCGCGTCGACCTCGCGCAAGAAGCGCTCGCCCGCAGCCACGTCCTCGGTCACGATGGCCTCGGAGTGGCCCGTGCCGTAGCAATTGATGCGCGCAATGGCCTCGTCCTCGTCGGCCACGACCTTGACGCTCATCTCGAGCGCCAGGTACTCGCGGCCCCAGTCGTCCTCGGTCGCGGGGACGTAATCGGCACCCTCGGCAAGACCGGCGGCAGCCGCAGCCGCGCAGGTCGCCACGTCACCATGAATCAAGACGCCATGCTCATGCAAGGTCTCGACCACTTGGGGCAACACCGCATCGGCAATCTTCGCATCGACCAGTAGCGACTCAGCGGCGTTGCATACGCCCACGCGCTGCGTCTTGGCATTGACGATGATGGGGAGCGCCTTTTGCATGTCAGCATCTTCATGCAGGTAGATATGGCAGTTTCCCGTTCCCGTCTCGATAACGGGCACAAGCGACTCCCTCACACAGCGCTGGATGAGACCCGCGCCGCCGCGCGGAATGAGCACGTCCACGATGCCGCGAAGGCTCATGAGGGCTCCCGTGGCAGCGCGATCGGTGGTCTCGATGATGCTCACCGCCTCGCGTGGGAAGCCACAAGCCTCCACGGCGTCGGCAAGCGCATGGGCGATGGCGACGCAGGAGCGCTGCGCCATCGAGCCGCCGCGCAGGATGCAGGCGTTGCCGGTGCGGATGCAGATGCCAGCAGCGTCGGCCGTCACGTTGGGGCGCGCCTCATAGACCATGGCGACAAGCCCCAGCGGCACGCTCACCTTTTGCAGATCGAGACCGCAGTCGATCGTACGGTGCTCGAGCACGCGCCCCACCGGGTCGGGAAGCTCGGCCAATTTCTCAAGTCCTGCGGCCATGCCTTCGATGCGCTCGTGCGTGAGCTTAAGGCGGTCGAGCAGGCCCGCGCTCGTGCCCGCCTGAACAGCAGCGTCCATATCGAGCGCGTTTTGTTCGAGAATCGCCGCCTCGGCATTGCGCAGGGCGGCAGCCATAGCGCGCACGGCACCTGCGCGCTGCTCGTCAGAGGCAAAGCCCAAAGGCCTCGATGCCGCCTTCGCTGCAGCCGCGAGCCCCTCCACATACGTTGCGATGTCTTCCATGGAAACCTCCATCTATATGCCAATTGCCTCCATGGTAAACGATATGCCGCCCCACCGTCGCAGCGAGCTGGACACATGTCCCGATTGGAAATGCACGCCCACCGAAGCCTGCACTCCAAGACCCATTGGCTATGATGATTACATCGAACAATCCCAAAGGAGCAACCATGACCAAACTTGCCAGCTATTACGTCCCCGGCCTCTATGTCGAGGACCATTCCATCGACGTCCCTCTTGACTGGCGCGGACTCGAGCCGGCGCTGCTCGCCGTGGGCTCCACCATGCGCCGCGGTGCCATGCCCGCACCTATCCCCGGTGCCTCCGAGAGCATCAAGCTGTTCTACCGCGTCTTGTGCGCCCCGGGACGAGAGAACGACGACCTCCCCCTGCTCGTCTTTTTCCAGGGCGGCCCTGGCGGCGAATGCCCGCGTCCCTGCTCGCCCACAAGCGACGGCTGGATCGCAGAGGCCATCAAGCACTTCCGCATCGTCTTGCCCGACCAGCGCGGATGCGGACGCAGCGGACGCGTAAGCGGCAAGGCGATCGAGGCCCTGGGTGCTCGCGCGGCTGCCGCCGGAGCCGATGCCGCCCGCGCCCAGGCAGACTTCCTCAAGCGCTACCTCGCGAGCTCGATCGTCCGTGATTTTGAGTACCTACGCCTCACACAGTTTGGCGGAAAGCGCTGGGTGTCGCTCGGCCAAAGCTATGGCGGCTTTTTGACCCTCACGTACCTGTCGCTCTTCCCCGCGGGCCTCGCCGCCTGCTTTACCTGCGGCGGTATCCCCCATGTTCCCGCCAGCGCCAGCGACGTCTACGCGCACACCTTCCCACGTATGGCCGCAAAGACGCGCCAGTACTACGACCGCTATCCGCAAGACGTCGAACGCGTAGCGGCACTTGCCGACGCGCTCGCCGCCGCGCCCGCAACCCTTCCCGACGGCAACCCCATGACCGTCGAGCGCCTGCAGCTCTTTGGCAGCGACTTTGGCATGAGGCCGAGCTTTGAGCGCATGCACTGGATCATGGACCATGCCTTTGAAGACGGCGATGGAACACTGAACGGCACCGAACCCATCATCTCCGATGGGTTCTTGATGAGCGCGCTCGCGCGCACCACCACTGCCACGAATCCCTTGTACTGGACCTTGCAGGAATTCATCTACGCCGATGGCGACACCATGCCCATCCACTGGGCAGCCGCCGCAGAAAAGGCGCGCCGCGCAGAGTTCGACCCCGCCGCACGTCCTCTCATGCTCACCGGCGAGGCAGCCTTCCCCTGGATGTTTAAAGAAATGCCCGAGCTCAAGCCCTTTGCGCCAGCGATGGACCTCCTTATGGAAGACACCTCCTGGGATCACATCTATGACCCACAGCGCCTCGCCGCAAACGAGGTGCCTCTGCAGGCAGCCGTCTACTTCGATGACATGTACGTCGACTCCACCTTGCAGCTGGATACCCTCAGCCATGTGGGCGCATCCCATGCCTGGATCACCAATGAGTTTGAGCACGACGGCTTGCACGGCGACATCGTATTCAAGCATCTTTTTGACGAGGCGCTCATGCGCGGAGACCTCGCGGGAATCCTCTAGCTGAGTGAAAGACGCGAAAAGGAACGCAAGAACGACCATGGAACTTGATCGCAAAGAGCTCAAGCGCCTGCGCGAGCGACACCACCGACGCCACGGCATCCACCCGTGGCACAGCAAGGCCAGTATGCGCACGAAGCGCTTCCTTAAGCGCGCCTTCAACATTCGCGAGGGGCGCGCGCCGTACAACGCCATTCGCAAGCGCTTTGTCAACGGGGCGCGCCTTGACGGAACGCATCTGTGCATCTTGATCGTCGCTATGCTCATCGCGAGCATCGGCCTCGACATCAATTCCGACATCGCCATCATCGGCGCCATGCTCATCTGCCCGCTCATGGGCTCGGTCTTGGCCATCGCCTACGGTATCGCCACCCTCGACCGCAACGTCACGCGCGATGCCCTCACGGGACTTTTGTTGCAGATGGCATTTTGCCTTGCCACATCGACGCTCTACTTTAAGATCTCGCCCATCTCCACGATTACGCCCGCCCTCGTGGACAACTCGTCGCCCACCGTGTGGGACCTCACCGTAGCGCTTGTAGGCGGCTTTGCCGGAGGCCTGGGTAATTCACGCGAGCAGGAACCCTCGACGCTCATCGCAGGCGTGGCCGTTGCTACCGCCCTCATGCCGCCCCTGTGCGCCGCGGGGTACGGCATTGCCGCATGGGACCTATCGCTTTTTCTCTCAGCGCTCTATGAGTTTGGCATCAACGTGGTATTCATCGCGCTGGGCACCGAAGCGGTGCTGCTTATGCTGCGCATACCGCTCAAACGCGACCTCAACGACGACGGTATCGTCACCGACGAGGAAAGTGCCCTTGCAGACAAGCTCTCGCGTATCGTCCGCCGGCGCATTATCATCGGCACGGCGATTTTCGCCATCCCCTGTCTCGTTTTGACAGCCGGCTCCATCGGATCGGCCGAATCGGGCGTCACCGACGCCTACGGCGTGATGGAAACCACACGTGAGCTCGCCGCTGTGGTGCCGGGGTTTGAGGATTACACCGTGGGTGTCGAGACTTCCCTCGCAAACGATGGTTCGCAAGACGGCACCAAACGCGAGATTATCGCGCGCGTCACCACCGAGGCGGAGCTCGACAAGCGCGATCGCGAGACGGCCGAGAGGCTCATCTCCCTCAACGTCCCCGAACTCGACCGGGTGGAATTCATTACAGAGTGAGACAGTGGCAAGGGGATCGCAGGCTGAGCAGCCGGTCGGAGGACTTGGTCTTTGCTCGGTCAAGTCCTGCGCAACCGGCGAAGGCATCACCGGCGCTTCCCGCACGTGCGAATTCTACGAAAAAGGGCCATGCTCCAAGATGCTGCGCACCTAAAACCATGACCCGTTCAAAACCACTCAATAAAAGTCGTGCACCCCTATGCGAACACGATCAAATTGTCGCGATGGATGGCAGGCTTGCCCGCCAGTTGTGCCAGTAAGCGGTTGGATTCGATTTCTTCCTGTCGGCGGCCCGCCGCGAGCTCGAGCGTATCGGAATCCGCCTCGGCGATGCCGCGCGCCACAACCATGCCGCTCGCGTCCTTGACATCCAAGATATCGCCGGCGGCGAACGAACCTTCAACGCCGCGAATGCCCACAGCCAAAAGGGATGAGCCGTTATCGGTAAGGGCATGTGCCGCACCATCATCCACCGTCACGGAGCCATGGGTCTTGTCGCCCAGAGCGATCCACAGCTTGCGCGGGGCGATATCCAAATGCTTGACCGGCGGCACAAACAGAGTGCCCACGCTCTCGCCGCGGGCGATACGCACCAGGGCATCTGGCTCGGAGCCAGAGCAGATAACGCTCTCGATACCCGCCGTCATGAGGATGCGGCTCGCACGAATCTTCGTGATCATGCCGCCCGTACCCACCGACGTGGACGAATCGCCTGCGGAGCCGATAATCGTCGCATCGATCTTCTCCACGCGGGGGATGAAGCGCGCATCGGGGTCAATCGAAGGATTGGCGGTATAGAGACCGTCGATATCGGAGAGGGTGACGCACATATCGGCCGAAACCAGGCAGCTCACGAGCGCCGCCAGGGTATCGTTGTCGCCAAATTTGATCTCGGCCACGCTCACGGTGTCGTTCTCGTTCACGACCGGCACCACGCCAAGCTCCACCAGGCGCAGCAACGCATCGCGCGCATGCAGATAGGAAGAGCGACGTGCGGTATCGTGACGCGTGAGCAGCACAAGCGAGGTCAAGATGTCATGCGCGTGGAACTCCTCGTCATAGGCCGCGCACAAAATGCACTGGCCGGCAGAGGCGCACGCCTGCAGGCTCGGCAAGTCGCCCTTGGGCTTGGAACTAAAACCCAAAATGGGATACCCGCACGCCATGGCGCCCGAGCTCACCACCACCAAGTTCCAGCCCAGACGGCGCAGCTCTGCCGCCTGACGCGCCAGGTCGGATAGGAACGCGCGGTCGATGCGACCGCCCTCCCCCACCACTGTGGAAGAGCCGATCTTCACGACCATTGTCTTAACATCGCTTGTCATACTTTAGCCTCGCTTCTTCCACATGAGAGTCGGAGCGGTCTCGGCCATGCGCTCGCGCACGAGTTCGTCGCGCAGGCGCGCAAGGCCGGACTCCATACCCACCATGTAGGATTGCGGATACAGAAAACGCTTGTACACACCGTCGAGTGAATCGAGAGCCTCGCGGCAACGCGTGCGCGCGAGCTCGATGGACTCACGCGGGGCCACGGCACGCCCGTCGCGCACGATGGGAACCATGACCTCACGGCTGGAAAGGCCGGATACATCTGCCACCAGGGCCGCATCGTCCACACTCACAACAGAGGCGCCGCGCGTGTCGCCTTCGCCTTCCATGTACATCTCGTCATAAATCATGTCGCACACGGGGCTTCCCACCTCGTCCATAAAGCGGCGAATGTGCTGACGGCCCGGGATGGTGCGCTTGTAGGGCTGCTCGGAGAGCTTGACCACCGGGGTCCACTCGTCGCAGCCATCCTCGAGGCGCGCCGAAAGCTTGTAGACGCCACCGAGTGCGGGCTGATCGTAGCAGGTGGCGAGCTTGGTGCCCACGCCAAAGGAATCGATGGGCGCGCCTTGTGACAAAAGCGACTGAATGGTGTATTCGTCCAGGTCGTTAGAAACCGAGATCTTAACGTAGCCCAGCCCTTCTGCATCCAGGCGATCGCGCACGTAGGCAGAGAGCTTGGCCAAGTCGCCGGAGTCGATACGGATGGCCGAAAGACGCTCGCCGCGCGCCTCCATCTCCTTCGCCACCGTAATGGCGTTCTCGATGCCCTCGCGCACATCATAGGTATCGATGAGCAGCGTACAGTTATTGGGCATGGACTTGGCGAAAGCGCGAAAGGCCTCGAGCTCGGTATCGAAGCTCATCACCCAGCTGTGCGCGTGCGTGCCGAAGACGGGGATACCGTATTTGCGGCCCGCGAGCACGTTGGATGTGCTCGCAGCGCCTGCCACGTAACTCGCACGGGCAACGGCCATGCCGCCATCAGGTCCCTGGGCGCGGCGCAGGCCAAATTCGGCAACCGGGCGGCCCTTTGCGGCAGCGACCACGCGCGCCGTCTTGGTGGCAACAAGCGTCTGGAAGCCGATGGTATTGAGCAGTGCTGTCTCGAGCAGCTGGCATTCAAGCGCGGGGCCGGTCACGCGCACCATGGGCTCGCGCGGAAACACGAGGTCACCTTCGGCCACCGCGTCGATATCAACATGCGCGCGGAAGCCTCGGAGGTACTCGAGGAACGCAGGGTTGAACATGCGCCCGCCCGCAGGTGCGGAAAGCGATGCCAGATAGTCGACGTCCTCGTCGGTGAAGCGTAGGTTCTCCACCAGGTCGGGCAGGTCGGACGTGCCGCACATCACGGCGTAGGCGCTGCCAAAGGGCTTGTCACGATAGAACGCGGTAAAGCAGTCGCGCTCCTCGAGCTTGCCGTTTTCCCACAGGCCCTGAGCCATCGTGAGCTCATAAAGGTCGGTAAGCATCGCCACATCGGTGGGGCGAGAAACATCTGTCAGCGCCATGGCATCTCCAATGACAGGGGTTAATTAAACGAATTATTACTGATGGAGGAACATCCAGGCGGCACCGACCACGACAAAAAGGAGCGCAAGACCGACGATGATCTTTTGCGCCGGCGGCATGCCGGGAACATCTTCGTCATCGTTGGCATCACCCAGTACCATCTTCTGGCCAAAGGTGAGGTGGTCGGGGTCAACGACGGGCTTCTCCTGGGTAGATGCGGGACGGGGCGCAGCCTTTACGGGCGCTACCTGCGCGGGGCGCTCGGCCCCCCGGGTCTTGGCTGCATCGGCGCGCTGCTGCTCGGCACGCAAGGCTTCAAGCTCAGCACGCTCCTGTCGCGCACGCTCTTCCTCCTCGCGGCGTGCCTTCTCGGCACGCAGAGCCTCAAGCTCGGCGCGCTCGTCATCGCTTAAGGGCGATGCTTCGGTATCGGTCATGGGAACACCTCGTTTTCAGCGTTTCGCAGGGCAACAAATCCATGCGAAGCGGTTCGCATTGGCTTGCAGTATACCCGTATTATCCAAAGTGACAGCCCTGCGGCCGCAGCTTCCGCGCACCATCAACATCCACGACGCCTAGGCATCGGCAGCGCGCAACACGCCGGTGGTGTCGAAAGCAGGCGTGAAGCTCTCGTCAACCGCACCGCCCTCCTGCCAAAACATGGTGGTAAAGCCCAGGTCGTCGGCATGATCGAGCACGCGCTCATATTCTTCGTCGGTCACCGCGCGAGCAAGGTCGCCGCCCGCAGCGCGCATGGCATCATTGGGCGTGTATTGATTCATCACCGAGATGGGCACGTCGCCCGCTACATCCCACACCGCGTCGAGCACATGGCACGAATCGTCTGCATGGCCCGGCAAGACCAGGTGACGTACAATCATGCCCTGCAGCATCGTGCCGCTCTTGTCGTATACGATGCCGCCACGACGATCGATCTCGCGGCACATCTGTGCCAAGCCGCGCCGCGCGACACCTGGGTAATCGCGCACGTTTGAAAGCTTGGCGGCAAGATCGGGCGAGGCGTACTTGTAGTCGGTAAGCCACACGTCAACCAAATCACCCAGATCGCGCACAGCCTGCTCAAGCTCATAGCCGCTCGTGTTGTAAACAATGGGGATGGAAAGCCCCTCCTCGCGCGCGCGACCGATAGCCCAGGGCAGCAGATGGGCATAGTGCGTCGCCGTAACGAGATTGATGTTAAGGGCACCTTGGTCTTGGAGTTCCAACATGATTTGGACCAGACGCTCCGGCTCGATTTTTAGGCCGAAGTTTCCCGTCGAGATCTCATGGTTTTGGCAAAAGACGCATTTAAGGGAGCATCCGCTAAAGAAAATGGTGCCCGACCCGGCCTCGCCGGAGATGGGCGGCTCCTCCCACATGTGAAGGGCGGCGCGAGCCACACGCAGGGTACCGTCGGCACCGCAAACGCCGGTCGCGCCCGCCGAGCGATCAACATGACAGCGTCTGGGACACAGCGCACAGGATGCAGGAGCTATCGGTACAGATTGAGTGGTCAAGACAACGCCTCCATATGAAAAACGCCGCTTCTACCTGCGGCGTCTTTAAGATTCTCATGAGATATGCCCGTGCCGCCAACGGCATCGAGACCTGTTTTTTCATCTTGTGACATAGATTGCCATAAGTCAAGACTGGTATTGGATATGTGGTGCCCTATGATGAAGTTGTTCCGCCCCACGCGAAGCAACTGGGTGAACCGTCGAGTTTATTTAGGGAGCCCACACAGTCGTTTCTGGTACAGGTATCCTTCGTTGTTAAGGACGCTGGAGAGAGCGATGAGGGCGCCCACCTTGTTGAGGTGGGTTCATTTTCGTGACGCGTGGGGCGGCCCTTTTTGTGTGTCTTAGTTGACAGTATTCATCGTCTTGCTATCATAGATACTTGTCTTGGGGACGTAGCTCAGTTGGGAGAGCGCTGCCGTCGCATGGCAGAGGCCGAGGGTTCGACTCCCTTCGTCTCCACCCTGACCTTTCAAGCTCCAACCTTGTTGGAGCTTTTTTATTAGCCCTCGGCATTGCGCTCGGAGCATCATGGCAGCTGTGGCATTCGAATCGCTTGTTCCCCTAGCGTGCATTATCGCCTACGCGATTTGTCTCAGGCGATACCCCCATTCCTTTGCCCGCGCGATCCCCCTTATGACCGCAACAACATGGGTGCTTGCGTGCGCATGCGCGTATGCACCACAGCGCATCCGCTATGGCGCCACTATTGCGTGCGTCCTGATTTGCTGGTGGCGCGCGGGATCGCTCGTCCTCCACGCCTGCACATCGATACGCGCCCGTGGCGTCTCTTTAATCGCTTGCCTGGGATGCATTCTCGCGCTTTGCGTTGCCGCCTGTCCCCTCGCCGCAGCTCTTGCGGCGGCTGCAAAATGGCACGGCATGGCCCTTTTCTGCGCAAAGGCGCTGGGCGCATGCGGCCTTTGGTTCTCGCTAAGCATCGCGGCGCTTGATCGGTACGCCCGCACGCATCGATGCGACCCGAAAGATCGCGTAGACGTCATCATCGTGCCCGGCGCAGCGCTTAGGGGCAACCGTCCTTCCCCGTTTCTTACCTCGCGTCTTGATCGAGCGCTCGAGCTGTGGCGCAGGCAGGGATGTTGCGCGCATATTGTAGTTTCGGGCGGGCAAGGCGCGGACGAATGCGTGAGCGAGGCCACCGCCATGGGCCAGTATCTCGAAGAGCAAGGCGTGCCGGGCGAACTCATCATCGACGAAGATCGCTCCACCACGACCAAGGAGAACATGCGCTACTCCCGCCGCCTGATCGAGGAGCACCTGGACACAGGAGCACGCGTTGCCGTGGTCTCAACCGACTACCACCTTCCGCGCTGCGCGATGTTTGCCGCGGCCGCCGGGCTCAGCATTATAGGCGTGGGCGCCTCCAGCGCGCGCCGCACGTGGTCGCGCGGCTACATCCGCGAAACTGCCGCCCTCACGCAAGCGATTCTTCCCACATATGCTATCCCGATGCTCGTCGCTCTTATCTGTATGTCATAGGCCCCGCAGCAGATCGAGGCATAAAAAAGGCGCGGCACCCAAAGGCACCGCGCCCCGAACGGCTATCCGTTAGCGCTTGCCGCCGCGATCGCCCACGCGACGCCCACCACGCTTGCCGCCGCCGTAGCTGCCACGATTATCGCGACCGCCACCGCGACCGGAGCGCGCGCCGGCACCGTAGCCACCGCGTCCACCGCGACCGCCACGGCCATACTCGCCCTCGTCATAGTTGCGCCAGGTATCGTGCTTGGCGCGACCGTTAAAGCGAACTTCCTCGCCGTTGCGCGTACGAGTATCGACATCGGAGCCATGACGACCGCGAGCAGAAAGCGCCGCACCGCCGCGACCGCGCTTGGCGCCGCCGCGAGAGGACTTCTTCTCGCGATCAAAGCGAGGCTCTTCGCTGCGCTCGTCCTTGCCCTCGCCCTTGCCTCCGCGCTCGGCGCCCGGTTTGCGGGACCCGCGGCGAGAGCGATCGGACTCGCGGCGACGCTCGCGGCGATCGAACTCACGCTCGCGACCGGCGAACTTCGCGGCGCGGCGCTCGGCACGGTTGCCGCTCACCTCGGGAGTCTCGGCCTTAGGCGCAGTCTCGGCGCCCGTGGTCTCCACGGCCTCCTCGGCACGAACGCGCACCTTGCCCGCGCGCTTGGGACGGGCCGGACGATTGCTATCGCTGCGCTTGGCGGCCGCGCGCTTGGCGGCGTTCTCGCGACGCTTTTCCTTTTGCTTGCGGCGCTTGCGCTCGTTCTTGGTCGTGGCATGATCGGCCGGCACGCGATCGGGGTTGATGCGCGGCAGGTCGGAGCCAAGGGTCAAGCCAGTTGCATCGTACATGTCGGCGGTCTTGCCCATCAGGGCCTCGATGTCAAAGAACTCAGCGATGTCGGCCTTGGTCACAAACGTGAGCGACCAGCCTTCCTCGCCGGCACGGCCCGTACGGCCAATGCGATGGATGTAGTCGGTAGGCTCCTCGGGCACATCGAAGTTGATGACGTAGCGCACGTCGGAGACATCGATGCCGCGAGCGAGAACGTCGGTTGCCACGAGAACCTGGACGCGGCCATCGCGGAAGGCGGCAAGGGCACGCTGACGCTGGCCCTGGCTGCGGTCGCCGTGAATGGCCTCGCACTTAAAGCCGCTGCGCGCAAGACGGCGCACGCAGGTATCGGCGCGACGCTTGGTGCGCACGAACACGATTACGCGCTCGGGACCCTCCTTCTTGAGGACCTCGGCCAGAAGGCCGTTCTTCTCGTCCATAGAGACGGGCACCACGTACTGGTCGACAGTATCGGCCGTGGAGGTGACAGGAGCGATCTCCACGCGAGCGGGCTCGTGGACCAGATCGGTAATGGCACCCACGCGCTCCTCGTCGAGCGTGGCCGAGAACAAAAGCGTCTGGCGCTCCTCGCGGCACTTGCTCACGATGGTGCGCACCTGGGGCAAAAAGCCCATGTCGAGCATGCGGTCGGCCTCGTCCAGGACGAGCACGCCCACCTCGTCGAGATTGGCGGCGCCCTGCTCGATCAGATCGACCAAGCGACCTGGCGTTGCCACCAGGATGTCGCAGCCGCGAGCAAGAGCCTGCTTCTGCGGGCCATAGCTCAGGCCGCCCACGACGGTCACAGCCGTGTGACCCGTGCGCTTGGCAACGGTGGTGCACACCTCGTCGATCTGTTGGGCGAGCTCGCGCGTGGGGGTGATGACGAGCATTAGCGGGCCACGTCCGCGCGCGGCGTTGCGACGACGACGGCCGCGGTCGCCCTTCTTTGCAGGAGGCACCACATGGCCCAGCTTGGACATAGTGGGCAGCAGGAAGGCAGCCGTCTTGCCGGTGCCCGTCTGAGCCGCAGCCAGGATGTCACGGCCAGCCAAGACCTCGGGGATGGAGGCCGCTTGCACGGGCGTGGGGGTCTCATAGCCCATGTCGGCAACGGCCTGCATCACAGCGTCGGAAAGGCCAAGGTCGGCAAAGCGCACCGTCGGCTCCTCCTCGACAGACAGGTTCTCGTTCGTTTCTTCAACGATAGTAGAAGACATGAAGGTATATCCGTTCTCTCGCGGCGCATGCAAACATAAGCCGGTTCGCGACCGCGCTCGTGAGTGTTGGTATGGATTGCAATGACACCATGCGAAAAGGATGGGTTCGCATGGGGCGAATCGTCCGCGCACGAAAAACGAGTGGAATGACAGCGCGCGCTAATGGGCGATGGAGCAGGTTTCGCCAACAGAGAAGTATAAATGGCGCCCGAGATAGGCTGCACGGCTTTCGCTTGTCCACACTCGAACCCCATGTTTTCGGCAAGCGGAGCGGCACGGGACGGCGAATGGTGCTGAAGCGGAGAATAAACGCAATCGGTTTTGCCCCCTTCACCCGTTGACACCCCCTGGGGGTGGGGGTATCTTGAAAACAAATCGAGAGGGGTCAACCCGTATGCAACCGTCTACGCCTGGACGCACGCATGCATCGATAGAAAGGAAGCCATCGCCCATGGCTCACCAGAAATTCGACGTTGGAGGCATGACGTGCGCGGCATGCCAGGCACATGTAGAGCGCGCCGTGGAAAACGTTCCCGGCGTGTCAAACGTTTCGGTCAACTTGCTCTCGGGCTCCATGGCCGTCGATTACGACGACGCCGCCTGTAACGCAGACATCATCTGCAGCGCCGTTGACCAGGCCGGCTATAGCGCAGCTCCGATAGCGTTCGCGGACACCGCCGGAGCCGGAGCCGCCCCGGCACGCGCAGCGCGCATGGAGTCGCCCACCAAGAAGCTCGAAGCTGCGGCCCGCGCCATGAAGACGCGTCTGATCGTCTCCATCGTCTTTCTCATCCCGCTGTTCTATCTGGGCATGGGCCACATGCTCGGCTGGCCGCTGCCCGCAATCTTCGCCGACCACGCGCATTCCATGACGCTCGCCCTCACCGAGCTCATGCTTCTGCTGCCCATCCTCTATATGAATCGCGCCTACTTTATCAACGGCTTTAAGTCCCTCGCGCACCGCGCCCCCACCATGGATGCGCTCATCGCCATCGGCGCTGCGGCGAGCGTGGGATGGTCGGTCTACGCGCTGTTCGTCATGGCCGACCAACTCGCCCGCGCCCAGGTGCACATGGCTATGATGACTGCCATGGACAACCTGTACTTCGAAAGCGCGGGCACCATCCTCACGCTCGTCACCGTAGGCAAGTACCTGGAATGCCGCAGCAAATCAAAAACGGGCAGCGCTATCGAAGGGCTTATTGACCTTGCCCCCAAGCAGGCGCACCTCGTGGGCCCAGACGGCAGCGAAAGCACCGTCGACGCCGCACTCGTCCAAGTTGGACAGATTCTGCGCGTCCGGCCCGGTGAATCCATCCCCGTCGACGGCATCGTGGTCGCGGGAACCTCAGCCGTAGACGAAAGCGCCCTCACCGGCGAGTCCATCCCTCAGGAAAAGGCCGCGGGCGACACCGTGTTTGCCGCCACCATCAACCGTACGGGCTCGTTTGACCTGCGCGCCACGCGCGTGGGCGCCGACACCAACCTGTCAAAGATTATCCAGCTGGTCGAGGATGCCAACGCCACAAAGGCCCCCATCGCGCGCCTGGCCGACAAAGTGGCGGGCGTCTTTGTGCCCGTAGTGCTGGGCATCGCCGCCGTCACCTTTTTCGTATGGCTCGCTGCAGGCGGAAGCGTCACGCAGGCGCTCACTGCAAGCGTCGCCGTGCTGGTGATCAGCTGCCCCTGTGCGCTCGGCCTCGCCACGCCCGTAGCCATCATGGTGGGCACCGGCCGCGGCGCAGAGATGGGCGTGCTCTTCAAAAACGCCGAAGCGCTCGAGACGCTCCACAAGATCGATACCGTCGTGCTCGACAAAACCGGCACCATCACGCGCGGCAAGCCCGCCGTGGTCGACATCATGCCCCAGGTGCGCGACGACAGCAGCGCCATGACCCAAAAGCAACTGATGAAGCTCGCCTGCGCCCTCGAGCGCGGCAGCGAGCATCCCCTGGCAGAAGCCATCATGGAATGCGCTGACGAGATGGGCATCGTTGCTCGCAGCGTCGATGACTTTCGCGCCATCCCCGGGCGGGGTGTCACAGCGCGCGAGGGTCAAAACGTCATCGCCGCGGGCAATGCCAGGCTCATGGACGATCTGGACATCACCTACGACGACGGGACGCTCGACGCACTTGCCGCGCAGGGCAAAACGCCGCTGCTCTTTGCCAAAAACGGGGAGCTTGTGGGCATCATCGCCGTCGCCGATGAGGTAAAGCCTACAAGCGCCAACGCAATCCGGGCGCTCACCAACCTGGGCATCCGTTCCGTGATGCTCACCGGTGATAACGCCGTCACCGCGCAGGCAATCGCGCGCGCCGTAGGGATCGACAGCGCTTCCGTGATTGCAGACGTCATGCCCGCCGACAAAGAACGCCACGTGCGCGAGCTGCAGCAGGCAGGTCACCGCGTGGCCATGGTGGGCGACGGCATCAACGACTCCCCTGCTCTCGCCCGAGCAGACGTAGGCTTGGCAATCGGAGCAGGTGCCGACGTTGCCAAGGAGGGGGCGGACGTGGTCCTCATGCACAGCGACCTTGCCGACGTGGCGCGCGCCATCGAGCTCTCCCGCGCGGTTATCCGCAATATCAAGCAGGACCTCTTCTGGGCGCTCTTCTACAACTCGATGGGCATTCCCTTGGCAGCCGGCGTGCTCTATCCGGTTTTGGGATGGCAGCTCTCCCCCATGTTCGGCGCCGCGGCCATGAGCCTCTCGAGCGTCTGCGTGGTTACCAACGCGCTGCGCCTGCGCCGGTTTCGGCCGCGCAGTTGCTAATATATCTGTCAAACATCTAAGGAAGGACAAACCATGAAGTACCAGATCAAGACCCGTGGCCTGCACTGCGGACATTGTGACGCCTCCGTCGAGGCGGCCCTGCTCAAGGTCGCTGGCGTGACCGACGCCGATGCCGACCACGAGACCAACACCGTCGAGGTTGAGTGCGCACAGGACACGACGCCCGAGGCCCTCGCCGCCGCCATCGAGGGCGCAAGCGAGAACTTTGCCGTCGTCTCCATCGAGGCAGCGTAGGCACCGGCCATGATGGCAGATCACGACAAGATAGCGCGCCTGCTCAAAACTGCCCGAGGCCAGATCGATGGCATTTTGAAGATGGTTGATGACGACCGCTACTGCATCGACATCTCCACCCAGCTCATGGCCACGCAGTCGCTCATCGCACGCATCAACGCCGATGTGCTCAAGGCCCATGTCGAAGGCTGCGTACGCAGTGCCCTGGAAGATGGCAGCGAGGAGCAAAAAGCCCAGAAGCTCGACGAGATCGGCCGCGTTATCGAAAAACTCGCTAAATAACGACCCTCTCGTATCCCATGGTGCGGGAATGTGCGGGAAACTGCACTTTTCGCGTTGCATGTGGGTAAAACTGTGAGTATTCTTTTAACGATTAACATCTCGACCGGGAGTATTCCATGCAGGATTTCTTGAACAAGCTGAAGCATTTCATGGACGACCGCTACGGCGTTGACGATCTTTCTTGTGCGCTCGGAGCCCTGGGCGTAATCATCGCCCTGCTGGGCGCTCTTCTGAAGGTGGGCCTGTTCACCTGGATCGCCATCATCGTCATCGTGCTCGCCATCGTGCGCGCTATCTCCAAGAACTTCCCTGCCCGCGAGCGCGAGAACGACCAGTTCCGCCAGCTCACCTCCAAGGCGCCCGCTCTCGACGGCCTCTTTGACAAGCTGCCCTTCAAGCATGGCGCCGAGCGTATGGCACGCGCCGGCCGCACCGCCAAGAAGATGCTCGTCAACCGCAAGACCACGATGTATTTCCGCTGCAAAAACTGCGGCCAGATTCTCTCCGTGCCGCGCGGCAAGGGGCGCATTCTCATCACCTGCCCCAAGTGCGGCTGCAAAGCGGAGAAGCGCTCCTAACCACTATGAACATCCTGCCATTTCCCTGCCTTCGTCCTGCCGAGGACCACGTGATCGAGGTCCTTTCCCAACCGATTGATGTATTGGCCACAGCCGATACCGTCATGCAGGCGCAAGAGGCGGGGATTTTGCTTAAGGACGCGCACCTTTCTTACTACCTGTATGAAAACACGGCAGCGAATGGCTCCCGCCAGACGGCGCTCGTCGGTATCTGCACCCTGGAATCGCTCGCATGTGACATCGCACAGGACGTTGAGGCAGCGCCGTCCGGTGCATGTCCCGCCCTTCAGTGCACGCCTGCACCGGTTACCTACAAGCCTCAACCGGTTTTAGACGTGATTCTTTCTGCCGCGCAACAGGGCGCGCCTCTGTATGATCTCTACGATCCTGCAGGAACGCGTCACCGCATCTGGCATATCGGCCGCACCGAAGCAGTCGAAGCCGTACGCACCATGGTGCAGCAGATTCCCTCAGTAAGCGATGGCTCGTCGGGCATTCTCGCCTCCATGGCTGCCCATGCGCGAACCGCTCGCAAGGAGGCCCAAGCGGCAGGCACCTTCACAGGACGAGAGCCTTTTAACTATGTTCTGCTCGCACTCTATCCCGCAGATGACAGCGAGGCCACCCCACCGACCATGCCCCTCGGATTTCTCGCACACCAGATTGCCAAACTGTAGCAACTCGGTCTGATCCCTGCATTTTGAAAAAGTACCCCGCACGTGCAGTGAACAGCATGTGCGGGGTTTTCTTTGATTCTTCTGCCCGAATCCTTTAGCCGGAGATGGTTTTCTTGACCGCAGCGCGTATTTCCAAAGCACAACAGAGGGTTGCTATTCAAAACTTGTCGAAATCGGTACCCTATTTCAGTTTTGATAAGTATCGACTCTTTCGGCGTTTACGAATCCTGAGGTTTTATCGCCCAAAATGGCTCTCTACTTAAAGAAATTGAAATAGGGTACCGATTTCGAATTGTTTTGTTGCGGTAGCATTTTATAGGGGTTCCGAGCCGCCGATATCGACAGCAGAAGGGCAACTCATACTCCAGATGCAACGTATCCCCCGCTGCTTCCAACCTGCAGGGAACCGCAATCGCAACTAAAGTGGCTCGACACCCAGCTCGCGCGCATAATCTTCCTGCGTGAAAATCTCCTGCAGCGCGAAGACACCATCCTCATAGGTGAAATGCATGGTAGAAGCATTGCCAGGCACCGGCTTTAGCAAATCGGCGGCATCGCCCAGCACCGCATCGTGAAACTCTTTGATGGCCGATCCATGCGAAACGGCGAGAACGCACCTGCTTTCCGGCGCTTCCATGGCATCGCCCAGCGTCGCCATCATGCGATCGCGAACTTCCTGCTGCGACTCGCCGCCAAAGTGCGCAAAGTAGTCGCCCCAGGGGCGCTGCGGCATCAAAGAGATACGCTCGCCTTCGTACTCACCAAAGAACCACTCGCGAATCCCGGCGCGCTGCTCGAACTCGATACCAGGCATGACGGCCTGGATGGTTACATGTGTGCGCGTGAGTGTCGAGGTGTAGGCATGATCAAAGACAAGGCCCCGCTGGCGCAGAAACGCACCGGCGCGGCGCGCCTGCTCGAGACCAAGCTCGGTGAGCGGAGAGTCGGTCCAGCCCGAAATCATCTTCTTACGATTGAACAGGGTCTGGCCGTGGCGAACAAGATACAGGTCGTTGGTCATGGTTCCTCCGGGAGCCGACAGGGACTGCAGGCAACAGTCGCGCTAGATCAAAACATCCTCAAGCGAGCGCTTGGGCACATGGTGCACCCCGGCGTCGTCGCGCCAATACTTGATGGAACCATCCGGTGAGGCGGAAAGCGGCTCCAAGCGCACTTCCTCGGCAGGGAGACCAAAAGCACAGACCAGCTTGAGCTCATAGCGATCGGCATCGAGGCCCAGTACGTCTATCAAACGCGGCGTAAACGCTTTAAGCATACAGCCTGCATAGGAGGGCTCCGCAGAGCGAGCGGCAAGCATCATGGTCTGCGCCGCGATGCCGCAGTCGACCTCGGCAATAGGCGCGGCGGGCTTCCCTGCAGCGCCGCGCTCGGCAGCGATGATTACATAACCGGTGGGACGCTCCCCCGCTACGGGACCAGCCCAATCCTTGAAATAGCCCGCCCAGGCAAGCTCGGCAAACACCGCATCACATGCCGCAGGGTCGCTCACCACGCGAAAGCGCAGCTGCTGGCGATTGGCGCCGTTGGCACACAGACGAGCCATGTTGACCAACTCGAGCAAGAACCCCTCCGGCACGCGCCGCCCCTCGTCAAAGCGACGAAAGCTCCGGCACGAAGCAACAAGGCTGTCCATCTGAGCAAGACCGTATTCGTCTCGCGCGGAGGCGGCCTGCACAGAAATGTTCTCTTGCTCTGTCATGGGAGTCCCCTCTCGTTTGCGGCTTCGCGCCATTGTACCGCCGCGGAAGCGTCTTCACGGCAGCGTACAATGAGAGTGCACGATACGAACGGAGAGAACATGAACGAAGAGAGCATGTCCCATGCGGACGCTTTTGATAACCCCTTTGTCCGCGACGATGAAAAGATGCCCATTGACCTCGGCGAGGACCTACCGAAAGATTTCGGGCAAGACGAGGAATATGACATGTGGGATGAGGAGGACGCAGCTCCCCCGCGCGGACGAGTCCTTTTTATCGACGCCGATGCCTGCCCTGTCACGCGCGAGGCACTCGCCTGTGCCCGCGACGCTCACACGCCCGTTGTCATCGTGGGCAACACGACACAAAACCTCGAGCGCCACATCCGCCACAGCGATCCGCGCACGCCGGAAAAGGCACAGGGACGCGATGCCGATCATGACGGTTTTTGGGTCGACGTGCTCGACGTTTCGATTGGGGCGGACAGCGCCGACTTCGCCATCATCGAATGTCTTCAGCCAAACGACATCGTCGTGACGCAAGATATCGGTCTTGCAAGCATGGTTCTGGGCCGCGGGGCGGCCGCCATCGGCGTGAGAGGCCGCGTGTACGACAAAGCGACCATCGACATGCAGCTCTTTATTCGTCATGAAGAGAAAAAGGTGCGTCGCGCCGGAGGGCGCACGCGTGGACCAGAACCATTTAGAGGCTCAGACCGTACGCGCTTTCGTCGCAACCTAACCGAGCTGCTACGCAAATAGTTCGTGCATAAGTTCGCAAGGCAAGCGTGAGCCCCGGACCGGAAGCGTGAGCCCAACCGAAACTCGGCACTGACTAGAGTCCCAGTGCCGTAAAAAACAGCCCCCACACGACGCCGATACCATAGAGCATGACGACGACGACCATGTTCTCGCGTACCGAACGATTGGTGCGGAAGAGCACCAGATAGCCCACGCCAGCGGAGATGAGCGTGCCCGCAAGCATGGGGGCAAGCGTCAACACGCCCTCGAGATAGAGCTGCGTGATGACCACGCTCGCTGAACAGTTGGGAATGAGGCCCACCAGAGCAGAAGCAAACACTGCAAGCGTCTCGTTGCCGCGCAGCACCTGCTCGAGTACCGGCTCGCCCACGGTATCCAAGATGCCCACCAGCACAAGCGTCACCAAGAAGATGAAGACGCTCACCTGCACGGTATGGGACAGCGCGCTCCGAACGACCGAAACCAACATGTGCTCGCTATCATGGATGTGCTCGCGAGCGTGAGCATGCGCATGCTCCAAATCGTCGTCATGATGATGGTGATGGTGCTCCACGCGTTCCTCGCACCCACAGCGATCGCGCTCGCACAGCTCATGGATGTGGTCGGCGCTCACACCCGCCTCGGAAATCTCATCGACAATATCGCCTTCACTGTGGTCTCCATGACCGCAGTTCACACGGTTCGGATTTGCAGCGGCGCCAAGCACGGTTTGGCGCAGCGTTGCATGGACGCGCGCGTTTTTGCGCAAAGCGCGCACGGCCATGTCAATCAAAAAGCCCGTAATGAGCGCCGCGATCACCTTGATAACCAAAATGGTCGCCATGCTTTTTAAGGGCATGTGCTCTGCCATGAGCATGGGTAGCATCTCATCGGATGTGGATAGAAATACCGCCACTAGCGTTCCCAGCGTCACGATGCGCCCGGCATAAAGCGTCGCCGCCATAGCGGAAAAGCCACATTGCGGAAAAATGCCCAGCAGGGCGCCCACAATGGGACCGGCCGTTCCCGCACGACGAATCGTGTTGTTAACGCGGTCTCCCGCCACGTGTTCCAGCACTTCGAGCGCCAGATAGGTCACAAACAAAAACGGCACCAAGGCCAGCGTATCCTTGCCGGCATCCAATACGATATCCGCAATCAAATCCATGCAGCGTATGCTCCCATCGATGGCTTTACCGAGATTTTGATTTCTAAGGCTTGAAATAATTTATTGTACTGAAGATGATAGTTCAACATAAAAGTTTCCGTTGGTAAACTGCCACGAGCAGCAAACCTCTATTTCCCCACGGCGAAAGGTGCGACTATGAATACCCAACAAGCACTTGAATACTCGATGCAACCGTTTATTCCCATGTTCATCTTTGGCGGCGGCTACGAGATGGTCGAATCCGAGCGCCTGCGCAGCGAAGAAGCTCTCAAAGCCCTTGTTGACGAATGGAACACAAATCCCGAACCATCCTTCGGCTACGACGTAATCATGGACCTCGCCGATCGCAATCGCGAACTGTGCGACCACGTGGGCGAGACGCGCCTGCGCAACAAGCCGTCCTCCATGCTTGCCCGCAGCCTGTCCGATGCAGACACATGCGCCGCCATCGGCAAGATGCAGCGTCGCAGCGCTTCCGCCGTCATGCGCGAAATCCGCGGCGACCGCGAGGCGCTCGGCGTCGCCTTCACGCGCAAACCCATCCAGGGCACCGTGCTTGGCATCGACATCGAGACGACGGGGCGCGCGCCCGAGCGCGGCTACATCATCAACGTGGGCTGGGAGATCATGGAGCTCACGAGCGATGCGACCCCACACAATGCCGAGGCTCACTATTGCGGCCTGCCCGAGATGTACCGCGAAACAGGTGTTCCCCTCAACGAAATCCACCACATCGGCTGGGAGGATATCGACGGCAAGACGCCTTTTCGCGAAAACAA
Source organism: uncultured Collinsella sp. (assembly GCA_934621295.1). GTDB lineage: Bacteria > Actinomycetota > Coriobacteriia > Coriobacteriales > Coriobacteriaceae > Collinsella. Next base: position 10,440 of record CAKTVB010000005.1, on the reverse strand, counting down.
AGCGCTGCAAAAGCAGATCCTCAAGCTCATGAAAAAGTACCCCTATATGGCGCACAACGCCGCCTTCGAGGATTCCTGGTTCAAGCTGCACCTTGAGGGCTATGCCGAGGCGCGCCGCGAAGGCAAAATCATCGTCATCGACTCGCGCGAGATCTGCCGCAGGCTCGACGGCGAGGTAAAGACCCTTCCGCGCGAAAGCTCCCCTGCCGCGCTTGAGAATTGGGCACGCCGCCGCGGTACCCTCGCCACGGGCGAGGTCGAGCAGCATCTGGGCCTCGACGACACCGACCTCATGCTTCGCACGGTGCAAGCGGAGTTCAACGAGAAGAGCCTTTTCGCCAAATAGTCCAATAATCGGACGCACCCAAACCGACCGGGCGCAACGGATTGCCGCGCAACCGTTACGCCCGGCCTTGTGACCCCTCGGGCCCAAACCGCGTCGGGAAACCCAAAACGGCCAGGTTCGCCCAATCAAAGAAGCTTCTGCCAAATCGCCGCTCGAATACCGATATCTCCCAAGCGGAAGCCGTGGCATATGGCATCATCGATATATGGGAATCGTTTTATCACATACCACGGCAAGAGCGGTCTATCAAATCGTCCACTCGATTGCGCGCAACGGCATCGAGCCCTGTAGCGATGCCACTATCCTCAAGTCACATCCAAGCAGAAAACTCGTTGACGATGCCTCGGAATGGCTCGCTGCTCACAATGTGAAACTCGACGAAAACGACCCTATTGAGACAATGGTCTTCGAACGCAACGGCATGCGCAGACTCACGGGGTGCAGGACCCGCGTCTCAGCCAAACGGTTCTCGAGCTCTCGATTCATCAGACTCACCGACGACATCTCGATAGTCGGAGTTGAGCTGTGCGCCCTTCAAGCCGCAACCTATCTGCCCTTTCGCGAACTTGTTGAATACTACTTCGAGTTGTGCGGAGCCTATTCCCTGGAAACGGGCTCAACGACCTCGTACAGTGAAAGGCCAGCCCTCACGTCGACTGCACGACTCAAGCATTTCTTCAATACGCTTTCCGCTTGCGATGGGCTCATTCCAGCACGGAAGGCCATCAAGTGCGTACGGGACGGCTGCCGTTCACCCATGGAAACAGCCTTTGTCATGATGCTTGCGCTACCAAAAAATGAAGGTGGTCTGGGAATAAGGGCTATCGAGACCGACTATGAGATCAAGGTTGCCAGCGTCGCAAAAGACCTCACGAGACGAACGAAATTCTACATGGACGCATACCTCAAGCGTTCTCGCATCGACATTGAATACAACGGCTTCCATCACGATACGGAAGAAAACCGCGCTGTCGATGAAGAGCGCAAAAACGCCCTTGCAGCCATGGGCTATGGAATTATCATCATCGGCAGACACTCGTTTATGCATGCCGAGCCGTTTGCCCGAGTCATGGAGGTAATTCAGCGAAAAGAAGGCATCCGCCCCTCGCGCCTCCCAAAGGACTTTAGAGCCAAGCAGGAGGAGCTGAGAAAGTTCGTACTTAGAAGGCATCTCGAGGAAAAGAAACGGCTCGAGGAGAAGATTCGCCGCGAGCGTGAAGAACAAAACCGAATCAACTACGAACAGGCCCTGCTTGACGGTATCCTTGACGACCCGTCAATCAACGCCGTTCCAGAAATTGACGACATGCAGACATTCGAGCATCAAGCGGCTCGCGCCGGCAACACAAGTGATTCCACACTTGAGGGCAAGGTTTTTGGGTCCGGTATCGAACTCGAATAAAGGAATAGATACCCTGGTGCCGTGCAAAAATCAAAGTATTCAACTGTTTGACCTATTTATTATGTTTCAGGCAAGTCTATTGGACGCTCTATCCAGATGACATTTCAACATCTGTGGAGTATCGCATCCATTTTGTCTATTTGGACCCTTCAACATGATAAAAATTCCAATCCCTGTGCTGAATACCTTAAATTTTGCACGGTGTCCGACCATCCACCACGGTTGCGATATCTCAACGGCAACAATCTCACCCCTTCCACCGTCGCTTTCAACCAAACAAAGAGGTGCTCAGCGGAATTCCATTGACACATGAGCATACATTCATATAATCAGTACTAGAAAATATGAGCGCATGTTCATATGAAAGGATGTTGCCATGAACGAACAGTCCCCGGAGCCTATAAGCAGCCCCAACGGATATGACGCTCCCCTCGCAGCAGCTTGCTCCCCCGAAGACCTCCCCGAGGAGGAGTTGCTCTACGACCTCGCAGACCTCTTCAAGGTCTTTAGCGACACCACGCGCATCAAGATCCTCTACACCCTCATGGGTCGCGAACTATGCGTAGCCGATATTGCTGACGCTACGCAAACGTCCCAATCGGCCGTCTCCCATCAATTGCGCACGCTCAAGAGCTCTCACCTGGTCAAATTTCGCCGCGACGGTCGAAACATTCTCTACTCGCTCGCGGATGATCATGTCTACACCATGCTCAATCAAGGTATGAGCCACATCTGCGAATAGCAATCCAGCAAGGTAACAGCGCGGCCCGTACCTATGCCGCCAGCACAGGAAAGGAACCCATCATGAAAAAGTCTTTCAAGCTCGACGAAATCGACTGCGCCAACTGCGCTCGCGAGCTCCAAGACGAGCTCGCGCAGCTCGAGGGCGTTAAATCCGTGTCCGTGAACTTCATGATGCAAAAGCTCACGCTCGAAGCCGAAGATGCCGAGTTCGATGAGGTGCTCGACCGCGTGGTTGCATTCACCGCCGATGCCGAGCCGGACTGCGAAATCATTCTCTAGCCCACGCATCAGCAAGGCCGCAGTTGCTGCGGCCTTCATTCGCAAAGTTATATGAGCGAGTGTTCACACATTCAAATGGGAGGAATTTGAATCATGGCAATCGCCGACCCCAAAAAGAAAAAGAAGAAGCGCCGCAAGAAGGAGTCGCTCAAACAAAAACGCAATCGCATCCTTGTGGCGCTTGCAATCTTTGTCGCGGTATATGCACTGGATGAGCTAGGCGTCCTCGAACGCTCTTTCGGAAACCCCGGAGGCGTTTATGCAAGCTTCATTCTCTTCCTCGTGCCATTTATCATCGCCGGCCACGACGTTCTCAAAAAAGCCTGGAACAACATTCGACGCGGCAAAGCCTTTGACGAGAGCTTCCTCATGGCCGTAGCCACGCTCGGAGCCTTTGCTATGGTGCTCTTTCCCGACACCGACCCGCACATGGCGGAAGGCGCAGCCGTTATGCTCTTTTACCAGGTAGGGGAGCTCTTCCAGGCCTATGCCGTAGGTAAGAGCCGCAAGTCTATTAGCGCCATGATGGACATCGCGCCCGATTATGCGAACATCGAAGATACCGAAGGCAACCTTAAACAAGTAGATCCTGACGAGGTGGCCCGCGGAACCGTCATCGTAATCAAGCCCGGCGAGCGCGTGCCCATCGACGGCGTCATCGTCGAGGGCGCAACCCAACTCGACACGGCCGCCCTCACCGGCGAGTCTGTCCCCCGCCATGCGGAAGCGGGCACCGAGGTCATCTCGGGCTGTATCAACATGACTGGTCTTATCAAGGTAAAAACCACCAAGCCCTTTGGCGAGTCCACCGTCTCGCGCATCCTCGAGCTTGTGGAGAACGCCAGCGAAAAGAAAGCCAAGACCGAAAACTTCATCACGCGCTTCGCCCGCGTTTACACGCCCGCCATCACCGGCGCTGCAGCACTGCTCGCGCTGGGCGGCGGACTTATCACAGGGGCCTGGTCCGACTGGATCCTGCGCGGCCTCACGTTCCTGGTCGTTTCCTGCCCCTGCGCACTGGTAATCAGCGTGCCCCTGAGCTTCTTCGGCGGCATCGGCGGCGCCTCCAAGATCGGCGTGCTGGTTAAGGGCTCAAACTACCTGGAGGCCCTTGCCGAAGTCGACACTGTGGTGTTCGATAAGACGGGAACCCTCACGCGCGGCACGTTCTCGGTCGTAGCGATCCATCCCGAAAACGGCTACACCGAGCGCTCCCTGCTCGAAATGGCAGCCCTTGCGGAATCCTTCTCCGACCACCCCATCGCGCAGTCTGTCCGCGCCGCCTACACGGGTGAGCTCGACCTCAAGCGCATCACGAACTCCGGCAACGAGGCGGGCCACGGCATCTTTGCCACCATTGATGGCAAAGAGGTCATCGTCGGCAATGCCGAGATGCTTGCCGCCGCGGGCTTCACGGCACCCGGTTGCGAAGTTACGGGAACGATCCTTCACGTGTTGGTCGACAGCACCTACGCTGGCCATATCGTGATCGCTGACACTGTGAAAGACGATGCCGAGCAAACCATTTGCGGCCTACACGCCGCGGGCGTGCGCCGTTGCGTGATGCTTACGGGCGATCGCGAGGAAGTAGCAGCTGCCGTATCCCGTCAGCTCGGATTGGACGAGTACCACGCGCAGCTCCTCCCCGCCGATAAGGTAGAGCGTGTCGAGAAGCTCTTGACGAACGAAGATGCCAAACACAAGCTCGCCTTTGTAGGCGACGGCATCAACGACGCCCCGGTCCTCACGCGCGCCGACGTCGGTATCGCCATGGGCGCCATGGGTTCCGATGCGGCCATCGAGGCAGCCGACATCGTGCTGATGGACGACAAGCCTTCCAACATCGCACGCGCCATGCGCATCGCGCGCAAAACCATGGGCATCGTCTGGCAAAACATCGTGTTTGCCCTCGCAGTGAAGCTGTTGATCCTCGCACTTGCGGCCCTGGGCATTGCTAACATGTGGCTCGCAGTTTTTGGCGACGTGGGCGTGGCAATCATAGCGATTCTGAACGCAATGCGCGCCATGAACGTCAAGGGGGCTTAAAGGCCCAACGCCGAGAGCCGGTATTTCCTTCCCTCGCTGATCCTCGCTACGCTGCGGAATCGCCCGGGAGGGGGATGCCGGCTCTCGGCTGCGGGGACATGCTCCATGCGTTCGCAGCTTGCCTTGACGAGGTTCAGGGGCTAGGAATCAAAAAAGAGCGGCGACGTTGGTGTAACGTCGCCGTTCCTGCTCGTTTTATCCGGGTTGAATTAGCCCAGGACTTCTACGAGCTCAATCTCAAAGTTGAGGTCCTTGCCGGCCATCTCGTGATTGGCATCGATCTTGACGCCCTCGGGGGTCACCTCGACAACCGTAACGGGAACGGGCTGGCCGCCAGCACCGGAAAGCGCGAGTTTATCGCCCACGTGAATCTGATCGATATTGGGAACCTGTGCGGCGGGGAAAAACATGACCAAGTCCTCGCGACGCTCACCATAAGCCTCGGCGCACGGGATATGGACGGTCTTCTTCTCGCCCACCTCCATGTCCTTCACGGCAGCATCAAAGCCGGGAATCATCTGGTGGGCACAGCAGGTGAACTCCAAAGGCTCGCCACGATCATAGGAGCTATCGAACTGGGTGCCATCATCCAGCGTGCCGCGGTAGTGGGCGCGCACCTTCTTGCCTTCGTTTGACATATCGTCCTCATTTCAGTGAAAACTCGATTTTGCCCGCCGGAGCGGACACGTAGGGTCAACTATACCCCAAACCGTACGCTGCAATCCGACCTATCGGACGAGCGTAGCCTACGCGTAGACGTGTAGAATGGACGAGACTAAAACCGCACCAACAGGAGGCTTCATGTCTATTCCCGTACTCGACCTACATTGCGATACCGCCGATCGCTTGGGCTGGCAAACCATCGATCGCAAACTCAAGACCGTCTCGGGAGACGAATTCTTCACCCCAGACGACGCCGAATGCCCCGAGCGCTACTTCTCCCTCAAGGACAATGACTGCGCCATCTCGATCGACATGGCCGGAAGCACCCCCTGGGCACAGTGCTTTGCCACGTTCGTCCCCGATTGCTTCTCCCCCGAGCAGTCCCTGCGTTTCCATGCGCAGATCATGGCGCACATCAGCGCCCAGACGAACCTCAACCATGCCGAAGCAACCGAGGTGCATGCTGCAAGCGACATTCGCCCCGCCCTCGATCAGGGTCGATTCGCCTGCATCCACACGATCGAGAACGCGCGCATGTTCGCGCACGACCTCAACCTCATTGAGGCCCTCAAACGCGCCGGCGTGCTCATGGCCTCCCTTACGTGGAACGCCGCAGGTCCGCTTGCCAGTGGACACGATACTCACGCAGGCCTCACCGATCTTGGTCGCCAGGCAGTTGCCGAGATGGAGCGTTGCGGCATGGTGCTCGACGTCTCGCATCTCAATGATGAATGCTTTGACGAGGTAGCTGCCCTCGCCAAGCGACCCTTCGTAGCAAGCCACTCCAATTCGCGCGCCATCTGCGGACACGTGCGCAACCTCACCGACGACCAGTTCAAGGTCATTCGCGACGCCGGCGGCGTCGTGGGCCTCAACTTCTGCAATGGCTTCTTGGTCGACGGCGCCAACAAGGATACGTCGGCTGAGCTGGTCACCTTTGACGCCACCGCACGCCACATCGAGCACTGGCTCGAGCTCGGCGGCGAGGATGCCATCGCGCTCGGCGGCGACCTCGACGGAGCCGATGTACCCGAGTACGTGGCGGATGCTTCCAGGTTCCCCGCATTCCAGCAGATGCTCATCGAGCATTTTGGCGAAACGATCACGCGCAAGCTTTGCTTTGAGAACGCTCTGTCCTTCTTCGAGCGCCTCTAGGTCGCGGCCCCATCCGAGTAACAAAGCGGGCGCGGGATGCATTGAATTGCATCCCGCGCCCGCCCCTCTTTAGCAATTGGACAATCGCCTCGCACCGAGGCGCGCTACCTACAGTCCAAGCTTCGTATCGATAAGACCTGCCAGCACATCGCCCAGCTCATGGCCCGCTACACGCATCATCTGCGGGAAACGGCTGTAATACGTCATGCCGGGCGTAGAATTGACCTCGTTGAACACGACCTCGCCCTCGGGCGTAACAAACAGGTCCACGCGCGCAAAGCCCGAGCAGTTGAGGGCCTCGTACACCGTGAGTCCTGCCTCACGCACGCGCTCGAGCACATCCGCGGGGAGCTCGGACGGACAGCGAAGCTCGGTGTTTGCGCCCGGGTCTTTTTCCAGATGGATGCGGAAGAAACCGTCACCATGGACGACGATCTCATCCACCTCGCCCATACGCATGCCATGGACAGCATCGCCCACGACAGCACAACCGACCTCGACACCGGTGATATTCTCCTCAACGGCGACCTTCTCGTCGAGCTCGAAGGCGGCATCGAGCGCAGCGCGATACTCGTTCGCATCGTTCGCTTTGGAAACGCCAATCGAGCTGCCGCCGCGGGCAGGCTTCACGAACACGGGATATCCACCGCACTTCTCCACCACCGCTGCCTCGTCCTCAGCAGGAGCGCCGCGGTAGAGTACCTCGCACTTCGGCGAACGCACGCCGGCAGCCGCAGCAAGGCGATGGCTCGCATCCTTATCCATGCACACGGCGCTTGCAAGCACGCCGCAGCCCACGTAAGGGACGCCACAAACCTCGAGCGTGCCCTGAACGGTGCCATCCTCACCGCCCTGGCCATGGAGGACAGGAAGGGCCACGTCAACCTCAAGCTCACGGAACTCACCGTCAACAAGCTCGAGGAAACCGCCGCGAGCATCGGGTGCGCTGCCGGGAATCAGCACTACGGGAGCACAATCGTGCTCCTCCCAGGCACCCGTCACCACATCGGCAACATCGCCCGTATAGTGAAACCAGGAGCCGTTGCGATCGATGCCGATCAGCACCGGGTAGAAGCGCTCAGAATCGAGCGCCGCGATAACGTTATCGGCGGATTTAAGGGAGATATCGTGCTCGGTGGAGATACCGCCGAACAGGATGGCGACGTTGGTCATGGGGATTGTCCTCTCTCGCAGCAGCACCCGCGGGCGCGCTTGTTCACGAGGCCCTATTATAGGCATCGTCGCCAAAGATGGCGCATCGTCTCATAAACGCTAGAATGACAAACGCTCATGAACCGACCGAGAGGAGAGGGCATGAAGTCTAGCCAGCATTGCGTTCATCGCGATGGGCGCGATGTGCCCGTCCTCGTCGAACGCAAGCGCGTCAAGAACTTCAACCTGCATGTCCGTACCAACGCAAGCGTCTTTTGCAGCGCCCCAAACGAAGCAAGCGACAAGCAGATCGAAGATTTTCTCAATCGGCATGCGTCCTGGATCGTGCGGCACGTCGAGCGCGCCGAACAAGCCACTCGCATGCAGGCACGGCCCGACGGGCCAAACCGCGGCGGCCTCATCCCCCTTTGGGGCAAACTCGCAGACGCAACCGGAATCAATCCCAATACGGCCGCAATCCAACAACTCTATCGCCTGGAACTGGAAAAGGCGCTGCCGCGCATCGTGGAACAAGCCGAGGTAGCCATGGGCGTACACGCCGAGCGATGGAGCATCCGGGCCATGAAGACACGCTGGGGCTCGTGCACGCCCGCGCGCAAGACGATTCGCATCAACACGCAGCTCGCCGCATACCCACCCCTCTGCCTGGAAATGGTCGTTGTCCACGAGCTCGTACACCTGCTGGAGCCCAGCCATAACGCCCGGTTCCACGCCCTGCTCGATGCCTATTGCCCCAGCAATCGAGAAGCTTCGCGCATCCTCAAGCAATCCCCCATCGAGGCTGCAGACATGACGCGGGGCGCCGAGCTCAATTGCTGCAGCGCCCCGCGGTAGGTAACCTGTTTTACTCAGAATATCTTATCGATAATAGTACATGTAATTGTAGGGGAACGCATCCTCGCTCTTCTCGAAGTCGGAAAGATCGGTGTAGACGCCATAGTAAGCGCTCTCCTCCGACACCTCGACTTCCATTGCGGTCTTGGCAGCCGCGTAGCCATCCTCATTAGAAACGTTCTCGTTCACAGCGTTAGCGTCCGCGAAGAGCGCAAGCTCGCCCTCTTCGGTCGGATTGAAATAGACGTCAACGTGGACAAATGCAGGCCTGCCGGTACTGGTCTTGGCGCCATAATCTTCGAATCGGAACCAATAGTAATCGTCGCCGGCATCCATAATCTGAACGGAATCGAGCGTAGCGGTAACCGAGCAGTCCTCCGAGCCGTTATCGAGATTAAGGCTGCACTCCATATAGAACTTCACCGTCGCCGTATGGCGGCTGTTGTCCCAATTGGTGATCTCGATGTAGTCGTCTCCGCTATAGTACGTGCCCGCGACATCCCACTGATTCTGTTCACCCGTCGTGTTCGAGCTATCGAGCTCCCATTTCTTGCCCGTAAAGATATATTTCTTCGCGACCTTGGTGCCACCGGTAACCCAGCAACCGGTAGTCTCAACAGAGCAGCTTTTCTTATCGGACGAAAGTTCGCTATCGAGCGCAGCCCCACCATTGTCGTCGTCGCGCGTAACACCGCAACGCGGCGTAGTGGTTTGGTCTTCAAGCTCAAAGCGGACGGAAGAAATCTCATTGTCGCTATCGATATGGGCGCTGACCGTAAACGTTGCCTCGGAAACGAAGAATCGATTCTGGATAGTTGCCTCGGCGGTCGCGGTTACGCGGCCGTTTTCCTCCTCAATATCCGACACCTCGACGTCTTTGACGTGATACTTGGCCTCTTCGACATAATCGTTGGAAGCAAAGCCCTCAAAGGAGTCACCGTACTCCTCTTCCAGCAGCTCCTCAATCTGAGGGGTGACCTCTTCGGCAAGCTTGCTAGAACCACCCTTTCCCAGCAGGAAGAACCCGCCAACGATGAGAGCAACAACGACAACGGTGGCAGCGATGATAATGGGCAGCTTTGTGTTCTTCTTAGGCGAGGACGTCGCGGTCTGAGACGAGAAGTCGGGTGCCGAAGGAGGTTGGAAATCGGGCACCGTCTCGGCCGCAGGCTGAGAGCCAGCGGCAGAATCATATGACGGCTCCAGCATGGGGGCCGACGCGGACTCCGGCGTGGGCTCGGAGTCGTGTCCGGACACGGGCTCGGGAATCGTCATGGGTTCTGTCGCCGCAACAGGCTCAGGCTCAGAATCAAACCCGGAGGATATAGGTTCCGGAATCGCCATGGGCTCAGTCTCCGAGACCGGCTCAGACATCGGCTCCGATGCGGTTTGGAAGGCCTCCGCAGGATCCGAAACGGGCTCGGGAATTGATACCGGATCAGGCATCGGCGCGGAATCGGGCGCAACATCAGCAGACGGCTGCGCTTCCGGCTCAAGAGCAGGACCGGCACCGGCGACAGGAGCGCCACAGCTCGTGCAGAATTTGGTACCTTCGCTCAGCTGCGCTCCGCAGTTGGTGCAAAACATGGCAATACCCCCATATCATAATCGGGTCTTGCCGTGATTATCACATGCATGCCGTTCCGCCCCCGTCCCAACTCTACAGGCGCAAAGTTTTAATCGGCATGCGTTGAACAGTAAAACCCCTGCACGCCACATGATGAACTGCGTCCCAAAACTTGGACGGCTTAAATAAGAACTACGCCGCAAGGGGCCGGCTCCGGAACTCCTCCGGGGT
>CAKTVB010000004.1 GCA_934621295.1 uncultured Collinsella sp. | reverse complement strand
TGATTTAGTGCATCTGTCCCGGATGGAGGCGATATGCAATCGCTCCACCCGCGGTATCCGGTTCTCAAGGTACCCGCCGGAAGTGCTGCGCTCAGTTGCGCCGCTCCCTTCGGCGAGGAAATAATTTACCGGAGGCCCCTACCCTCCGCAATACTCAGTTTTAACCTACACATTTCCTACATATTCTACTACCGCCTATATATCTATAAACGCCGTTCAAAGAAAAACGGGACGTCTGACGACGTCCCGTTTCTAAATACCCTATAGAGAATGGGCTTTAGGCCTCGAGGGCCTTCTTGGCGACAGCAGCAAGCTCATTGAAGGACTCAATGTCCTCGTAAGCCATCTGCGAAAGGACCTTGCGGTCGAGCTCAATGCCGGCGAGCTTCAGGCCATGCATGAACTGAGAGTAGGAAAGGTCGTTCATGCGAGCGGCTGCGTTGATGCGGGTGATCCAGAGGCTGCGGATCTCGCGCTTCTTGGCGCGGCGATCGCGATACTGGTACTGCAGGGAGTGCTGGACCTGCTCTTTAGCAGCCTTGTACGTACGCGAAGAGGCACCGTAGTAACCCTTCGCACGAGACATAACGGTACGGCGCTTCTTTTTGGCGCTCACTGCGCGCTTGACACGTGCCATATCAAATCAACTCCAAACGGGATAGAAAGCGAAATAAAACGGGGAATTGGCTCTTAGCGGCCAGCGAGACGTGCGTTGACGACCTTGGCGTCAGCTGCAGCAATCTCGGTCTCCTGACGGAAGCCACGCTTACGCTTGGTGGTCTTCTTGGTCAGGATGTGGCTCTTGAAAGCCTTGGCACGCATGAGCTTACCGGTGCCGCTGCGGCGGAAACGCTTCTTGGTGCCGCTGTGGGACTTCATCTTAGGCATGAACTTCTCCTTAATCGGTTACAAAGACTATTTCTCGGATGCTTCCTCGGTGGCCTCCGTATCGAAGGCGCCCTTGATGGGAGCGAGGAGCATGAGCATGTTACGGCCTTCGAGCTTAGGAGCCGACTCGACCGTAGCAAACGGTTTAAGATCCTCAGCGAGACGCTCGAGCACGTTAAGACCTTGCTCCGGATGGGCCATCTCACGGCCGCGGAACATGATGGTGATCTTGACGCGTGCGCCCTTCTTGAGGAAACGCAGCACATGGCCCTTCTTGGTCTCATAATCGCCCACGTCGATCTTCGGACGGAATTTCATTTCCTTGACCTCGACCTTGGACTGGTTCTTACGAGCCTGCTTGGCCTTCATTGCCTGCTGGTACTTGAACTTGCCGTAATCCATGACCCTGCACACAGGCGGTTCCGCATTAGGTGCGATCTCCACCAGGTCAAGGCCCTGCTCATCGGCGACGCGCTGGGCATCGCGAATGCCGAACAGACCCAGCTGCGAGCCATCCACACCGATCAGTCGGCAAGTGCTCGCGGTGATCTCCCCGTTGATGCGGGTGTCATCAGACTTAGCTATTGTCCCAACCTCCTTCTTAAACTAAAACAAAACCCGGAACCGCAAAGCGATATCCGGGTCTTCAAAACAAGGTTATGCAGCACAACCACCGCACAAATCTTCTTTTTTAGAACCAGACAGCTGCTCATTGGCGCCGAAAGGTGGGAACCCTCGGGTTCCGCTTCGTTACTGCACAAACAGTGCGATGTGTATCGTAGCACAGTGTGGATTACTCCACGAAGAGCGCACATGATAAATTTTGCCACGCGCTCACGCGAGCTCCTGGCGCCCGAGGCGAGACTCGAAGGGCTTTCGCTACAAACAGGCCGCAGGCCTGTTTGCTTTACGCTCCGCGCGCTCACGCGAGTTCGGGGTCCACAAGAAAGGACCCCATTGCTGGGGTCCCCACTGTTCGAATGGTGCCCGAGGCGAGACTCGAACTCGCACGATGTCGCCACCGGTGGATTTTGAGTCCACTGCGTCTGCCAATTCCGCCACTCGGGCGCACGCTAAGGTGCGTTAGCAACTATACCATATTAAAAAGAGGCCCAAAGGGTGTGCACAAACTTTTTCCGCATGCAAAAGCTTGAAACGCAAAAAGCCCCGGCTCGTTTCTCCACATGCGAAGAAACGAAACCGGGGCATTGCGCAAAGCGGCCTTAGGCCTTGTTCACGCTACCAAACTGCTCCATGAGCTCCTTGGTGCGGGCGACGATGGCCTCGCGACCGGGCTTGATGAGCTTACGCGGGTCGTAGCCCTTGCCCTGCTGGTCCTTGCCGGCCTCAATGTACTCACGAATAGCCTTGGCATAGACAACCTGAAGATCGGTGTTGACGTTAATCTTGGAAACGCCGAGGGAGATGGCCTTCTTGATCTGATCCTCGGGAATGCCGGTACCGCCGTGCAGAACGAGCGGAAGGTCACCGGTAAGAGCCTTGATCTCACCCAGACGTTCGAAGGAAAGGCCCTTCCAGTCTTCCGGATACAGACCGTGGATATTGCCGATGCCGCAAGCGAGGAAGTCGACGCCCAGGTCGGCAATCTGCTTGCACTGCTCGGGATCGGCGAGCTCACCGGAAGAGGTCACGCCATCCTCGGTACCGCCGATACCGCCAACCTCGGCCTCGATGGACAGGCCACGGGAGTGAGCGAGCTCTACAAGCTCCTTGGTGCGATCGAGGTTGGTCTGGAAGTCGGTCTCGTGGGAACCGTCGTACATAATAGAAGTAAAGCCCGCATCCATGGCCTTGAAGCAATCCTCGTAGGAGCCATGATCGAGGTGCAAAGCAACAGGAACCGTAATGTCGAGAGCTTCGACGCAAGCTTTGACCATATCGGCACAAACCTTGTAGCTGCCCATCCACTTGGCAGCGCCACCCGTGCACTGCATGATGAGCGGAGACTTGGCCTCCTCGGCAGCCTGGAGAATGGCGAGCGTCCATTCCAGGTTGTTGGTGTTGAAGGCGCCCAAAGCGTAATGGCCGGCCTCAGCATTTTTGAGCATGTCGCTTGCGTTAACGAGCATACGAACCCCCTAGTTCGAAGTGCCGAAATGACATAGCAAAGCATACCATGCGTGCATGGCCGCAATATGCCATCTGACATACTTTCACATAAGCAAAACGAAAGCTTCGATATTCTTCGAAACGAAAGGATTAACGCTCGTGGCGGAGCGCATAAGCCATGAAGGGGTTCGAATCGAGTTCGCGAGAAACGGTCGTGGTACCGTTATGGCCCACATAGCACAACGTATCTGCGGGCAAGGAGGTACCGATGCGTGCAAGTGAGCGCATGATCAGCCCCTCGCTACCGCCGGGAAGATCGACACGACCATGCCCTCCCGGGAAAAGGGTATCGCCAACGAATGCGATGTTCGCATCCGAAGTGGCGGCAAACAGCACGATACCTCCCGGCGTATGGCCGGGGGTCGACAGTACCTGAAGGCACGCATCTCCCACCTTGATCGTATCGCCCTCCTCAAGCAAGCGATCGGGTGCGGGCGGCATCTCGGTATCGATGCCCCATGTCATCTTCATGCTGCGCACTGCCTCGGCAAGATGCGGTGCGTCAAGCGCGGAAATCATAAAGGGGACGTTCTCGCCCAAACCACGGCGAACGCCCGCTACGCCGCCGATGTGGTCGGCATGCCCATGCGTGCAAACAACCGCATCGAGATGCGCGGTGGGAAACAGAGCTGAGGCGCGCTCGACCAGCTTCTCCCCTTCCCATGCGGGATCGATCATCACGGCATGGTCCTGGGAAACCACAATATAGGTATTGGTCTGAATCGGACCGTTAACGATGGTCGCAACCTGGAGCGAACCGCAGCCCTCGAGCTCCAAATTCGCCCTCAAAGGCAATTTGCTATCCATAAAGCACCCCTCGTTTTATCGATGGCGATGCGCCATCTGCGCGCCGCCGCCCTCGCCGGGCATGAGACGACGGGCATCGAAGACGCTTTCCACGCGGCTGATGGCGGCGAGCAGCGCATCCAGGCCGCTGGCATCGGAAATCTCGACCAAGAAACGCAGTGTGGCAATCCCCTCGCGATCGGTCGATGTCGCCGCAGAGAGAATGTTGGCCCCCGCATCGCCGATGGCGATGGTAACGTCCTTGAGCAACCCCATGCGGTCGAGGCATTCGACCACAATCTCAACCTGGAAGAGAGCATCGGCGCCATCGTCCCACGAAACTTCGATCATACGCTCAGGGTGCTCCATGAGGCCCTTGACATTGGGACAGTCGGCACGATGGACCGACACGCCGCGGCCGCGCGTGATGAAGCCGACGATATCATCGCCAACCACGGGGTTGCAGCAGTGAGCCAAGCGAACCAGCAGACCATCGCCGCCCTTGACAACAACGCCCGAGCTCGCGGGCTTGCGCTTGCGCTTGGGCGGACGACGGGTGCCGCGGACCTGCTTAATCGTTTCGGCAACGATCTCGTCGGGCTGTTTGGCCGCCGTGTCGGCAGGCTTAGGATCGAGCAGGGCCTCGACTTTATTGCACACCATACGCGGAGCGACCTTGCCGGCGCCCACGGCGGCGAAAAGGTCTTCAAGCTGCTTGAAATTCAAGTCGTGTGCGACTTCGGTAAGAGCGCGCGTGGAACGGGGCGTGGATATACCAAAGCCGCGTTTGCGCAGGTCCTTTGCGAGCGTATCGCGACCGGAGACGGCATCGTCATCTTTGGTCGCAGCGGCAAAATAACGGCGAATCTTGGAACGGGCAGAGGGCGTGCGCACGATGTTGAACCAATCGCGCGAGGGCTTCGCCGCCTTATTGGTCAAGATTTCGACACGGTCGCCCATGGCAAGCTCGTGCGAGAGCGGGGCAACCACGCCATTAACCATAGCGCCAACGCAATGGTTACCGACCTCGGTATGGACGGCATACGCGAAATCGAGCGGCGTCGACCCCGCGCGCAAGCTCATGACCTCGCCCTTGGGCGTGAAGACGAAAATCTCCTGGTCAAAAAGATCGACCTTCAGCGAGTGCAGAAACTCTTTGGGATCGTCGATCTCGTCGGAAACGGTCCAGTCGAGCGAGCGACGCAGCCAGTTAATCTGGTCGTCCAGGCGCTGGGCATCATTGGATTTGGAAGCGGTGGAGCCGCCCGAACGCTTGTAGAGCCAGTGGGCGGCAATGCCGTATTCCGCCTGCTCGTGCATCTCGTACGTGCGGATCTGGATCTCGAGCGGACGAGCCGTGGGACCGATAACCGTCGTATGCAACGACTGATAGTTGTTGAACTTGGGCATGGCGATATAGTCTTTAAATCGCCCGGGCATGGGATGCCACAGAGAGTGGACCGCGCCGAGTGCAGAGTAGCAATCGCCCACCGTATTGGTGATAACGCGCAGGGCCACGAGGTCGTAGATCTCGGAAAATTCCTTGCCCTTGCGTCGCATCTTCTGGTAGATGGACCAATAATGCTTGGAGCGGCCCTTGATCTGGAACCCTTCGAGGCCCGCGTGCTTGAGCTCATCGGTCAGCGTCTTGATGGTCTCGGCCAAGAAGCGTTCGCGCACTTCACGGCTCTCGGCCACCATGCGCGCGATGCGCTGATAAGCTTCCGGCTCGAGATAGAAGAACGAGAGGTCCTCCAGCTCCCACTTGATGGAGCTCATGCCCAGACGGTCGGCCAAAGGTGCGTACACGTCCATCGTCTCGCGTGCCTTGAATAGGCGACGATCTTCGCGAAGGGCCGCGAGCGTTCGCATGTTATGCAAGCGGTCGGCAAGCTTGACGATGATCACGCGGATATCGCGCGACATGGCGAGAAACATCTTGCGCAGGTTGAGCGCCTGCTTCTCGTCCATGCTGTCGACCTCGATGTTGGTGAGCTTGGTCACGCCGTCGACGAGCTCGGAAACAGTTGGGCCAAAGATGCTTGCCACATCATCAAGAGACGTCTCGGTGTCCTCCACCGTATCGTGAAGGAGCGCTGCACACACCACGTCGCAGTCCATGTTGAGCTCGGCCAAGATGATGGCCACCTCGACGGGATGGTTGATATACATCTCGCCCGAGCGGCGCTTTTGCTTCGCATGCTTTTCGGCGGCAAAACAGTAGGCACGCTCGACTTTGGCGCGGTCCTCCTCGCTCATGTTCTTACGGCACAGGCTCGCGAGCTTATCGTAGCTGTCTGCCATGATCTGATACGGCAGGTCATCGGCGCACGTAATGTGCAGCAGCTCGGATGTGGGGCGCAGGTTGCCCTCCTGGTTCGTATGAACAACTGCACCGGAATGCGGCGCAGCGTTTGCATGAGAAGCAGCGCTGCCCATGGTGATCCCCCCTATTCAGCCCGCGGTGTGATGGGCCTGTTAACTCGTGCAAGCATATCATGAGCGGATGCATCTAAAGCCCAGCTCTTGAATGCAGAAAACTCCATGCGCGTGCGCATGCCCTCGAGGTAGCGAATGGAATGCGAAAGCTCAACCTTGCCCGGATTCTCGGTCATGGCGATGCGACGGTCTGCATCCGAGCCTTTCACATACGCAAACCCGAGCTCCTCGAACACGCCGAGGCCGCACGAAACCGATCGCTCATCGACATGTGTACGGGCATCGATAGCAAGGCACATCTGCGCGATATCGAGGTCAGTCGCCGCAAACGAGTCCTCCCCCGTCTTGGTTCGAGCTGCGCGCCACATGGTTTGCAGCGCACGATACAGGACAACGAGCTCGTCGCGCGTGGGCGCCAAGGCATCGAGCAGATGCTCGTTGATGCGGGCGTCACGGGCAGAATAGAGCAGGTGGATACGGGCGGCGTTGCCATCGCGCCCCGCACGGCCGCTCATCTGGTTGAACTCGATGGCGCCAAACGGCATGTGATACAAGATGACATGGCGAATATCGGGCAAGTTAACACCTTCGCCAAAGGCAGACGTGGACACGATGCAGGAAAGTTCGCCGCTTCTAAAGGCATTCTCGACACGCATGCGGTCACTTCGCGAAAGGCCCGCGTGATAAAACGCGATGGCAGGACCAAGCTCAGGAATACGACGACGAAGCGTACGAGCAAGGGTGACGGCGGCGTCGCGCGCATTGACGTAGACCACGCATTTATCTCCCGTGGCGACGATGGAAACGAGACAGTTCTCGCGCGCCTGCAAGTTGCGCTCGTCCTCCAGATTCAGGTTGGCACGCACCGTATCGTCGACCACAATCTCACTGATGGGAAGAAGTCGACGTATCTCCTCGGCAACAGAACGAGAGGCGGTAGCCGTCGCAGCCAGAACCTGGGGCGAGCCCAGCAACTGCAAAACCTCCGGCATGTCGAGATAGGCGCTACGGTCGCCGCCCTTTGCCGCAGCCATGTGATGCGCCTCATCGAAAACGATAAATCCGATGCGCGCCGGCGCGAAACGCGAACGATGAATGTCGAGAAACTCAGGCGTGGTGAGGATCACATCGAGCAAGCCGGCGCGCAAACGCGAGAAGATGGCGTCGCGGGCGGCGGGAAGCGTCTCGCCCGTAAGAACCGCCGCGCGCAGCCCCAGCTGAGAAAAGCGCGAAACCAGATGGAACGACTGATCGGCCACGAGGGCGCGCAGGGGGTAGACAAAGATGCTCGCACGATTATGGGAGAGCGCCTCGCGTGCAGCATGAACTTGGAAGATCAAGGATTTTCCGCGCCCGGTGCCCATCACCGCAAGGACGCTTTTGCCCTGGCCCAGGGCATCAAGCGCATCGCGTTGCGCGGGATGCGGATCCGCACATCCAATAAACGAATGGATGAGTGTACGCGTCAGCTCATCATAAGGAAGACGGGCGAGCATGGCGCGGCGCGAAGTATCGGGAGCGTCGACGTCGGCATCGTCTGCCACAGCCGCACAAGCCATGATGGGCGCGTCGTCGGCGCCATCGTCCTTAGGAGCTGCAGAGTCATGGCGAAGAATGTCTTTGACCATGAGCTTAGGCTTCACGCGGCCTTGCCAGCGCTCCGCCACGGCTTCGAATACAAGGTCGACGACCGCGTCGCATGCCACACATCGATCGATATCGGGCACGCGGAACATGATGGCGGGAACACTCGATATACCATCGGTGGCGACGAAGCGCATGTGATCGCCCGTTTTGCCCACCGCGGCGCGGTCCGTCATGGTTACGCCGGTAGCCGCAAGCAGCGGAACCCTGTTGCCCTGCCCAAACGGTTCGAGCACCGAAATCTGCTCAATCGTGTTGATATCGAGCTCGGAGAGCTTGACCACGGCGGCAACCTCATCGGTGTCCTCGAAGTCCTCGGCGGGAAGCTGGGCTAGGGTCTCACCCATGCGGCGGCGAAACTCGTCAAGTCTATCTGCCTCGATGGTCACGCCGACGGCACCGGCATGGCCTCCAAAACGAATCACAAGGTCGGAGCATCGCTCGACCGCATCGAACAGGTTGACGGAGCCAACCGAGCGGCCCGATCCTCGCGCGATGCCGTCCTGTACGGAAAAAAGAAGCGCGGGAACGTGGAAGCGATTGGTAAGACGGCTCGCCACGATGCCCTTCACGCCCTCGTGCCATCCCTCGCCGCCCACGACGATTACGCGGCCGCCGTCATAGCTGGCCTCGGCAAGAGCCATGGCCTCATCGGCAAGCTTGCCCTCGATATCTCGACGATCCTGATTGATCTCCTCGAGCTGGGCGGCGAGTCGCGCCGCCTCCATGGCGTCGGTCGCCATCAGCAAATCGAGCGCCAAAGCAGGATCTGCCATACGGCCCGCAGCGTTGAGGCGCGGGATGAGTGAGAAAGAGAGGGCATCGGCCGTGATGGTGTGCAAGTCGGCGCGAGCAACAGAGGCGAGCGCCACGTAGCCCGGACGCGTCGAGGTGCGCATATGGGCAATGCCGTCCGCCACAAGCGCGCGATTCTCGGGCGTAAGGAGCATCATATCCGACACGGTGCCAAGCGCTGCGACCTCGGTGTAGGCGCGCCAAAGATCAGGCTCCCCCAGGCGCGCCCCCAACAGCTGTACGAGCTTGAGCGCCACGCCGGCACCGGCGAGCTCGCGCGAGGGGCTCTCGTCGGCAATCTTGGGATCGGCGACGGGAATGCCCTGGGGAACAAGGTCGGATGGCTCGTGATGGTCGGTGACCACGATATCGATGCCGCGCTCGATAATCTGCTGCACTTCGTTTTTGGCCGCAATGCCGTTGTCGACCGTGATGATGAGCGTTGGCGCGCACGCCTCGACCACTCGATCGAGCGCACCGGCGGTAAGACCGTAGCCCTCGTCAAAGCGGTGCGGAATGAACGGGTGAACAGTGCCGCCAAGGTGGCGCAGCGCCTCGGTGAGCAAGCAGGTCGACGTGATGCCATCGACATCAAAGTCACCAAAGACAGCGATGACCTCGCTTGCGGCAAGAGCCGCCTGCACGCGATCGGCCACCTCGCTCAAGCCGGGAATAATCGAAGGGTCTGCCCAGTCGCGCTCAAGCGACGGAGTGAGGAAGAGACGGCCTTCTTCGGTCGATTCGATACCGTGAGCAACCATGATGCGAGCCACCAGCGGGGCCACACCAAGCGCATAGGAAAGCTCTCGTTCAAGATTGATATCGTTATGGGCAACGACCCAGCGATGGGATGTCTTAAGCGATGGCATGCGCAGCACACCTCCTCGCAAAGTGTTTGCGAGGAACGCAATCGTGAGAGGCATGATGGCGGCGATGGCAGCAATCATGCGCGAAACCAAATGGGCGCATGAGGGCACTTCCTTGATGTGTGGGCCCGCTTCGGCAGGCCGAGCTGTTGAACGCCATCTATTATACGCATCAAGTGGACGCAATGTGCAGGTAAGCCCTTGAAGGTATCCATCGTATTTCAGCCGCTGGTAGAAAGACCGTGCGCAGATCGCATTCATCTCCATCGTGCGCACGGCGTTATACTCGCCCTTGATTCGATGGTTATCCGCACGGATATGCGACATCCGATTGTCGGCGCGGAAGCAATATGAAAGAGGACCCTATCGATGTTCATGGATCGCTGGCATGCATTTGGAAACCTGATTGGTTCCAAGATGCCCCTCATCGTTCCCTGCTGCGTGGCGGCCGGAGTGCTCCTTCCCCAAGTCTTCTCGCCCATTCGCACCGTCGTGCCCGTCATGTTTGCCTTCATGACATTTCAAGGGTCTCTCAACAATACTGTCCATCAGCTTGTTGGCGTATTCAAGCACCCCAAAGACCTCATCGTCATCCTGCTCATAAGCCAGGTTTTCATGCCCACGCTCGCCTATTTTCTGGCAAGCCTGCTATTCGCCGGCAACGTCAACCTCATCACCGGCATCCTTCTTGAATATAGCGTGCCCGTAGCAGTGGTCAGCTTTATGTGGGTTGGCATGTTCCACGGTGACGGACCCCTCGGGCTCGCCGTCATCCTGGTCTCTACCGTGCTCGCACCCTTTAGCATCCCGCTCACGCTTCAGATTCTGATGGGGCACTCGATTCAAATCGACGCCGCCAAAATGATCTTCGACATGGTGTTGATGATCGCCCTCCCCGCACTCGCAGGCATGAT
Organism: uncultured Collinsella sp.; assembly: GCA_934621295.1. Taxonomy (GTDB): domain Bacteria; phylum Actinomycetota; class Coriobacteriia; order Coriobacteriales; family Coriobacteriaceae; genus Collinsella. The sequence continues at coordinate 149,164 of CAKTVB010000004.1, read as the reverse complement.
GGTCAACGAGCTAACCCATGGATGGGGGCACGAGCGCCTCTCTCCCGCCATCTCCCCCGCTTGCCGCGCGCTACTTGTGATCATCATCACGGCGAATTCGACCGCGATGTCTTCTTACGTGCTCCATATGACCTGGGAGCGCGTCGCCGTGGCGCTCTTCATTTTTGTCTACGCCTGCAGCGGATATGTCTGGGGCATGTTAGTCGCGCGCCTTTTGCATCAGCCGCAGCCAACGCTCATCACTATGAGCTTCACCTGCGGTCTGCGTAACATCTCCTCAGGCGCGGTCATCGCCAGCCAGTATTTTCCGGGCGAAGTTGTGTTCCCCGTGATGTGCGGCACGTTGTTCCAGCAAATGCTCGCTGCATTTTTTGGCGCGCTCATCCATCGCCTCTATGATGAGGACGCCCCGGCAGCGAACATCGGCGAGGCCAACGAAAACGGTGCCGCCACATCAAGCGTGCGCGTCAAGTAGCTCCCGCAGACGCTCGGCATCGTGCGTAAGCGTTGTCTCGGCATTGCACTGCGCTAGGCGATAGCCCACAAAATAGGGCGAAACCACCCAGCGCGGGAGCGCCTTGACGATCGTCATTCCCTCTATGTGATAGAAGAAGAGATTATATGACGAAGCGCGCCCGCCGTGGTGCTCATTAAGGACGTAGCGCACCACCGCCTGAAGCGCATCGGCAAAGCGATTCGTATCCTCGATATCTTCAGGCGCATCGCCATGAGCAAGACCTTGAGGGCAGATGACGTTTACTTCGAAAAAGCCCACGACGGGATCGGTGGAGATAGTAACGCGCACACGACCGCGCTTCCAGACATCGACGCCCTCGAAGTGCTTCATGGAGATTTCCGCATAGCCGTCTTCCTCCTCGAGGCCGACGATCTGCATGTGAGGATGGGTGAGGCTGCCGCCCGAGAGTGGACCCATGTTCTTGTACATGAGGACGCTGCGATAATCGCCCGAATCAATCATCTGCTCCCAGCAGGACAGCGCAAAGCGAATCACGCCATGGAGCTCCTCGGGATCATACGTAGTGATATCCGCGTCGTGATCGGCCGACTCGATGAGCACAGTCTGCATGGTTTGGCGCAGCGTGCGAAACTTATTCTGCAACCAGATGCGGTCCCCGTCACGGCGAATGATATTCTCGAGCCCGTCGACGTCACAAAACGGGCACGACGTACCCGGCCGACGATTATCGTCCGGTTTGCCCTTCGCCTTTACTACATCGAATACCAGCGCCATGTCTGCCCCCTTGGTCTCATGTAGATAGCAGTATCGCGCACCCTTGCGGAGGCAGGCAAGTCTGCGACGTGCCCAGGCGAAATCATTACACGGGAAGCTTTCCCACCTACGCCGGAAGGGGACTGCCGTTGCCTCCATGCTCAGACATACTCGCGCTCTGCGAGCGCTGCGTAACTGCGCGTGGAGGCAACGGCAGTCCCCTTCCGGCAAGGTACCGTGCTTGCAACTTGAATCAAGCAGTTGTCCTAGGACCCGGGGCATCTCTGTCCCCTCACGCGCAGTTACGCAGCGCTCGCAAGAGCGCGAGTATGTCTGAGCATGAGGGGACAGAGATGCCCCGGGTCCGAAAGGGTCGGCACTCATTCAAAGCAAAAGGACGACACCGCCCGTTGATGCGATGTCGCCCTTGGATGGAACAATATGTTGCGAAGCGTCAGCCGCCCAGGTAGGCGCGGCGGACGTCGTCGTTGTGCAGAAGCTCCTGACCCGTGCCACTCAAGGTGATGTTGCCTGTCTCCATCACGTAACCGCGCGTAGCGATAGAGAGCGCCATCTGCGCGTTTTGCTCGACCAGCAAAATCGTGGTGCCGGCCTTGTGCAGCTCCTCGATGATCTGGAAGATCTGCTCGATCAGGATAGGGGCGAGGCCCATGGAAGGCTCGTCGAGCATGAGCAGCTTGGGGTTGCTCATGAGAGCGCGGCCCATGGCGAGCATCTGTTGCTCGCCGCCGGAAAGAGTACCTGCCACCTGGCGACGGCGCTCTTTCAGACGCGGGAACTGCTCGTAGACGCGCTCGAGACCGGGGGCGATGGTGCTCTTGGGCTGCGTATAGGCGCCCATCTCGAGGTTCTCCTCCACCGACATCTCCAAGAAGACACGGCGTCCCTCGGGCACCTGAGCCAAGCCCTTGGCAACGAGCTTATCGGCAGGCGTGTGAGCAATGTCCTCGCCCTGGAACTTGATGGAACCCGTCTTGGAGCGCAGCAGGCCCGAAACGGTCTTGAGGGTCGTGGACTTGCCGGCGCCGTTCGCACCGATCAGGGCCACGATCTCGTCTTCGTTGACCTCGAAGGAAACGTTCTTGATGGCGTGGATGGCGCCGTACCAGACATTGGCGTTGTATACGGAAAGCATCGGTTCTGCCATGGCGCTACGCCTCCTTCTTCTTGCCCAGATAGGCCTCGATGACGGTTTCGTTATTCTGAATCTCTTCGGCCGTACCCTTAGCAATGACCTTGCCAAAGGAAAGCACGCAGATGCCTTCGCAGATGTTCATGACCAGGCTCATATCGTGCTCGATCAGCATGATGGCGATGCCAAAGGTGTCGCGGATCTTGACGATGTTCTCCATGAGCTCCGCCGTCTCGGACGGGTTCATGCCAGCTGCGGGCTCATCGAGCAGCAGCAGGGAGGGATTGGTCGCGAGTGCGCGCACGATCTCCAAGCGGCGCTGGGCACCATAGGGCAGGCTTCCGGCCTGATCGTTTGCATGCTTTTCCATGTCGAAGATGGAGAGCAGCTCCATGGCACGCTCATGAGCCTGCTTCTCGTGCTTCCAATAGCTGGGCAGGCGCAAAACGCCCTCGAGGCCCGTGTACTTCTCCTGGTTATGCAGACCAACCTTGACGTTGTCCTCGACCGTCATGGACGAGAACAGGCGGATGTTCTGGAACGTACGGGCAATGCCCATGCGATTGACCTGGCTTACGGACTTGCCGCTCGTATCCTGGCCGTTGAGCAGAATGGTTCCGTTTGTGGGCTGATAGACTTTGGTAAGCAGGTTGAAGACGGTGGTCTTGCCGGCGCCATTGGGGCCGATGAGACCAGCGATCTCGGTCTTGCCGATAGTGAGGTTAAAATCGTCGACTGCCTTCAGGCCGCCAAACTCGATACCCAGGTGGATGCACTCGAGCGCCGGCGTCTCGTTGACGTCGCGATCGGGAACGATGGCGCGGCTGGGATAGGGCACCATCTTGCCTTTTTCGAACTCGAACTTAGACATTGGCTTCGACCTCCCCCTTCTTCTTGGGCTTAAAGCGGGCGATAAAGCCTTGGATCTGGGGGCTGTTGGTGCAGATCATCACAAGGATGAGGACGATAGCGTAGACGAGCATGCGGTAATCGGAGAACTCGCGCAGCGCCTCGGGGAGAATCGTCAGCACCGCAGCGGCGATGACGGAACCGCGCATGTTACCCAGGCCGCCCAGAACCACGAACACCAGGATAAGAATCGAGGTATTGAAGTCGAATTTAGTGGCGGAGAGCTGTGAGAAGTTACCGCCAAAGAGCGCTCCGGCAGCGCCGGCAAGAGCAGCAGAGACCACAAAGGCGATCATGCGGTACTTGGTAACGGAGATACCAACGCTCTCGGCAGCGATGCGATTGTCGCGCACAGCCTCGATTGCGCGACCGGTGCGGCTGCGCACCAGGTTGAGTACGACGACGAGCGCAATCATGATGAGCACGAAGCCGGCCACGAACGTGGAGTAGGTGGAAACGCCCGAGGCACCCTGAGCGCCCTTGATGATGGCGATACCATCGTCCATCAGATGCAAGTCGTTGACCGTGGCGTTGCCCTTAAGATTAAACACGACATGCAGGCCGTGAGCATCGACGCCCACGATCAGGCAGGTCACAACCTCCTTGATGATCTCGCCAAAAGCGAGGGTAACGATGGCCAGGTAGTCGCCGCGCAGGCGAAGCACGGGGATACCGATGATAAAACCGGCAATGGCAGCAAAGACGGCACCGACAACGATGCTCGCAACGAGCGCAAGCGTCTGCGGGGCACCCGCCGCCTGCATGGAAACAGCAGTGACGATGCCCGTGTAGGCGCCGATGCTCATAAAACCAGCATGGCCAAGCGAAAGGTCGCCTGCAATGCCAACCACGAGGTTCAGGGAAATGGCCATCACGATATAGGCGGTGATGGGCACCAACTGGCCGGCGAACATGCGTGGAATCATATGGTTGGCCTGCATGAAGAAGACCACCAAGAACGCCACGATAACAAGACCGTAGGTGATGAAATCGGAGCGCGTCTGCTTATTCTTGAGGAAGCTCATGATGCCCACCTACACCTTCTCCGGAACGTACTTGCCCAGAAGACCTGCGGGCTTGACCAGAAGCACCACGATAAGCACGGCGAACACGATGGAGTTGGCGAGCGACGTGGAAATGTACGCCTGTGCCATGGCCTCGATGATGCCAAGCAGGACGCCGCCCACAAAAGCACCGGGAATGGAGCCGATGCCGCCAAAAACGGCAGCGGTAAAGGCCTTGATGCCAGGCATGGCACCGGTCGTGGGCTGCAGCACCGGAGAGTACGAGCACAGCAGCACGCCGGCGATGGCCGCCAGGGCAGAGCCGATGGCAAACGTCATCGAGATGGTACGGTTGACGTTGATACCCATGAGCTGAGCGGCCGCCTTATCCTCGGAGCAGGCGCGCATGGCCTTGCCCATCTTGGACTTGGAGGTGAACCACATGAGCGCCACCATGATCAAAATGCAAGCGAGAATGGTGACGAGTGACACCGCAGAAACGTTGAACTGCGCCAAAAATGCCGGAACCGGGAACTTGACCAGCGAGGTAAAGTTCTTGGGCGTGGCGCCCCACAGCAGCTGCGCGGCGTTTTGCAGGAAGTAAGAAACGCCGATTGCCGTGATAAGGACCGCAAGCGGGCCCGCGGCACGCAGGGGGCGATACGCAAGGCCCTCGACGAGCATGCCCAGCACGGTGCATACGACGACGGAGAGGACCACCGAAAGCCAGCCAGGCAGCCCAAGATACGATGTGGCGCAAAACGAAACGTATGCGCCGACCATGATCACGTCACCATGGGCGAAGTTGAGCATCTTGGCGATGCCGTAGACCATGGTGTAGCCAAGCGCGATGATCGCGTAGACGCTGCCCATGGACAGGCCGTTCACCAGATACTGGATGAATACCGTCATGTTTCACACCCTCCTTTCGTTATGTGACTCGATTAGGATAGGCCGCCCCCAATGCGGCATACAAGGGGCGAAACCCTCCCGTAAAACAGGGGTAACGGTCAAGAAATACACCTTGCCCCGATAGGGAAAAAGCAGGGGCGGAATATTTCCGCCCCTGCTTATGTTACGTGCACGTATGTGCAAGCACTCCGCGGCGCTTAGGCCTGGACGTACTTACCGTCCTTGATGACGTACGCGGTCGGATCTTTCTGGACCTCACCCTTATCATTCCACGTCAGCGTGCCGGTCAGGCCCTCAACCGTAATCTTGGTCATGGCCTCGGCGAGCTTGGGAGAAGCCTCTGCCGGGTCGACGTCGGCGGAAAGGCCAGCCTCCTTCAGGGCCTCGGCAACCGCGTGGACACCGTCGTAGGCGTCTGCGGCAAACTGATCGGGAGTCTTGCCGTAAGCGTCCTGATACGCCTTCACGAAGTCGGCGTTCTTCTCGTCGTCGGCGGAGAACGGGGTCATGAGCAGCAGGCCCTCGGCGAGGGAGGTGTCGAAGCCCTCGACGCCCAGGATGCCGTCCATGCCGTCGCAGCCCATCATCTTGACGTCATAGCCCATATCGGCTGCGTTCTTGAGGAGCACAGATGCCGGCGTGTAGTAGATCGGGGCGAAGATCATCGTCGCGCCCTTCTCCTTGGCCTTGGTGAGCTGGTTGGTGAAGGAAGTCTGAGAATCGTCCTTGAAGGTCTCCTCGTCGACAATCTCGAGCTTGGACTCGGCAGCCTGCTCCTTGAAGGCATCGGCGATGCCGGAAGAATAGGAGTCACCGGAGTTGTAGAACAAAACGAATTTCTCGTCGCCATAGTTGGCAGCAAGGAACTTAGCAGCGTTGACGCCCTGGTTGGGGTCGGTGAAGCAAACCTGGAAGACGTTGCTCTTGCCCTTGGTGACGTCCGTGGAAGAGGCAGACGGGGTGATCATGAAAATCTGAGGATCCTGAGCGGCGACCTCGGCCACGGCAACGGAAGCGCCGGTGGTGGTGGGGCCGACGAGCGCCTGCATGCCCCAGTCGGCAAGCGTGTTGAACGCGGTGACGGACTTCTCGCCGTCGGCGACGTCGTCCTCGCTCTTGCTCACGAAGTTATAGGTGTCGTTGGAGAAATCCTTGCAGCCGAGCTCGACGCCGTTGCACACGGAGATGCCGTAGGAAGCGGCAGCACCGGTCTTGGGGCCGATGGCACCGATCTTGAACTCGCCGCCGTTGGAGTTGGCCGATGCGGAACCGCTGTCGCCACCCTCAGAGGAGCAACCGGCTAGAATACCCGCGACCCCCAGACCAGCTGCGCTCGCGATAACGCTCCTGCGATTCATAACAGGGTTGAATGACTTACCGTTGAGGCTCGACATGCGGCTCTCCTTTCGATGACAGTCGGATTCCAACAGATACCGACAACTGCGAACACACCCACATTTGTGGGTGTTCAGAAGAATAATCGCTTTATCATCCAAAAGTAAGCGGCATTTATGGGATTTCTTCCTCCAGCGAGAAGCCCTCGCGCGCATGACCCTCTGAGCTGCGGAAAACGTCGTTTTCGCAGCTCAGATTTAATGTTTCAAAACGATTTCGACGCGCGAGGACAGCGGCAACGGTTAGGCCTGGACGTACTTGCCATCCTTGATGACGTAGGCGGTCGCGGGCTTTTCGACCTGTCCTTCATCATTCCACGTCAGGGTTCCGGTCAAGCCCTCGATCGTAATCTCGCGCATGGCATCGGCAAGCTTGGAAGCGGCCTCGCCCGGATCGACGTCGGCGGAAACCCCCGCCTTCTCGATTGCAGCCGCGATGGCGTGCACGCAGTCGTAGGCATCGGCGGCAAACTGGTTGGGAACCTCGTCATAGGCATCCTGATACGCCTTCACGAAGTCGGCGTTCTTCTCGTCGTCGGCGGAGAACGGGGTCATGAGCAGCAGGCCCTCGGCAAGCGCGGTGTCGAAGCCCTCCACGGCCAGGATGCCGTCCATGCCGTCGGTGCCCATCATCGTCATCTCGTAGCCCATATCGGAAGCGTTCTTGAGAAGCACCGATGCCGGCGTGTAGTAGATCGGAGCGAAGATGAACGTGGCGCCCTTTTCCTTAGCTGTGGTGAGCTGGTTGGTGAAGCTCGTGGACGATTCGTCCTTGAAGGTCTCGGTATCCACGATATCGAGCTTGGACTTCTCCGCCTGCTCCTTGAAGGCATCGGCCACACCGGAAGAATAGGTGTCGGCGGAGTTGTAGAACAAGGCGATCTTCTCGTCCGGATACTTCTCGGCAAGGAATTTGGCCGCACTCGTACCCATCGTGGGATCGGTGAAGCACACCTGGAACACAGTGGTCTTGCCCTTGGTGACGTCAAGCGAAGATCCAGATGGCGTAATCATGAGCATGTCATCGGCGATCTCGCCGGAAACCGCCACGGCGGCACCGGTGGTCACCGGGCCCACGAGCGCCTGCATGCCCCAGTCGCACAGAGTGTTGAAGGCGGTGACGGCCTTCTCGCCGTCGGCCACGTCATCCTCGCTCTTGATCTCGAAGGTGATGTCTTTGGTGGAGAAGTCCTTAACGGCAAGCTCCGCGCCGTTCTTGGCAAAGATGCCGTAGGTAGCGGCAGCGCCCGTCAGAGGTCCGATGCATCCGATCTTGAACGTAGCGCCGCCATCGGAAGAGGCGGAGCCGCCGCTCTCGCCGGAAGACGAGCAGCCGGCAAGCGCACCCGTAGCGGTCAAGGCGCCGAGCCCCGCGAGAATGCCCCTGCGGCTTACGGTTGGATTGAGGATAGTGTTGAGGGTCGACATACGGCTCTCCTCTCGAACAGTGTCGGCACGCCGACAGCGGTTTTTGCCATCCCGTTCCAAGCGCTGGATCCGTGTCGCCCGAACGTTGAGGAGAGACTACTCGCTTTTTCCGCACCGTTTGTTACAGGCTTGTTTTGTGTGTCTCACCTGTTTCCAATATGTCCAAACGGTTTCCGTCGACGCCAGCTGGTGGCCACAGGCACGATACCGTGACAGGCGTCGAGCGAGCCGTTAGAATGCCAGTACGCAAATTCGCATCCACCCTCAGATACCGCATAAGGAGCCATCTATGCAGGACAATCTCCGCACCGTCAACGTGGGCCTCATCGGCTTGGGCACGGTGGGCGGCGGCGTCGCCCGCACCATCCTTTCCCACCACGATCGCTATCTGGACGCCTATAACATCGACCTCAAGATCGCACGCGCCTGCGGTCTGGTGTGGGAGCAGGCAGAAGCCGCCGGCATCACACCCGAGCAGTTCACGAGCGACTGGCACGACGTCGTGTCCGACGAGAGCGTCGACATCGTGGTCGAGCTCATCGGCGGCGAGCACCCCGCGACCGAGATCTACGAGGCCGCCTTTGCCGCCGGCAAGCACGTGGTCACCGCCAACAAGGCGCTGCTGGGCCGCCACGTCGAATCCTTCGCCCGCGCCGCGCGCGAGCACGGCGTGCAGCTCAAGTGCGAGGCTAGCTGCGGTGGCGGCATCCCCATCGTAAGCACCCTCGAGCGCGACCTCGTGGGCAACGAGATCCTCACCATCGCGGGCATCCTGAACGGCACCACCAACTACATCCTCTCCCGCATGGAGGCCGAGGGTGCCGATTACGCCGATGTCCTCGCCGACGCGCAGGCCAAAGGCTACGCCGAGGCCGACCCCTCTGCCGATGTCGACGGCTTCGACGCCGCTAGCAAGACGGCCATCCTCGCCTCCATTGGCTTTAGCTCCCGCGTGACCACCGACGACGTGTACCAGCAGGGCATTCGCACCATCACCGCCGAGGACATCTCCGTGGCGCACGACCTGGGCTACACCATCAAGCTTCTGGGCATCGCCCGCAACACCGCTGAGGGCGTGGACGTGCGCGTGCACCCCACGATGATTCCGCTCGACCACCAGCTCGCAAAGGTCTCCGGCGCCATGAACGCCGTCTACGTGGTGGGCGACGCCGTGGGCGAGACCATGTTCTACGGCGCGGGCGCAGGCTCCTTCCCCACCGCAAGCGCTGTGGTGGGCGACATCCTGACGCTTTCCGAGCAGATCAGCCGCGGCGTGGCACCGCTGCCCGAAAGCGAGCCGTTCAGCCGCAACAAGGCCATCCGTCCCATGGATGAGCTCGAGACCAAGTACTACGTCCGCCTGCGCGTGGCCGACCGCGTGGGCGCGCTCGCCGAGGCAGTGAACGTGTTTGCCAAGCACGACATCTCTATCTCGCTCATCAACCAGCTCGAAGATGGCAACAGCGATAGCGACGCCTGCTCCGTCATCTTCCTCACGCACAAGGCGCTCGAGAAGAACGTCCAGGCGGCGGCAGCGAAGCTCACTGCATCCGACTGCGTAAGCGAGGTCGCAAATGTCCTGCGCATCGAGGATGTCGATGCTTGGACCGACGGCGTGATGGCCAACTAGAGCCGTCGCCAAGCATCCAAGCAATCGTTAAGACAAAGGGCTGCTCGAGTTGATTCGAGCAGCCCTTTGCTGTTTACAGATGAACTGGGCAGATGATCCAGGCGGCAGCTATTTCACGCGCACCGCAGATGCAACGGCATCCCACGGGTCGCACATCTCGATCGGCAGAGTGTCCCACAGCTTGAGCGTCTGCTCGTCAAGGAACTCGCGCCGCACTACGACCTCACCGCCGTAGAGGCGGAACCACTCGCCGCTCATAATCAAGTAGCCGTCCTTGCAGGCATCCTTGCCCCAGCTGTTCTCCACGCGCCAAGCGCGCGGTGTGCCGTCATCTGCAAGCTCGACGCCTTGGAACGTCATAGCGTGCGTCATGCAGCTCTCGCGCATGTCGTACATCGTGGCCTTGTCCATATCCAGATCGATGTCGAACAGACCCTCGGCGTCAATGGTATCGAGAGCGAGCACGCCGGGGAAATCCTCGATGTGGCGCGCGAACTGCTGAGCCACATCGCACGCCATATAGCAGGCATGTCCCGCCTTGAGGGATGCCACCGCGGCACGCTCGAGGACCTCGGGCGGCATGTTCAGCATGCGCATGACCGGAGCACCCACCACGGTATCCGCCCATCGCACGCCCACCACACGCTCGAAGGGGCGCGTGGCGCCGGGGCAGGAAACGAGATCGACGTAGTCCTTGGCATCGAAGCGCACATAGCGGCGCTGGAACTCCTGCGGGGTAATGTTCTCCTCGCGCAGGATGCGGACGGGCTTTGCATCTGCGTCGCCCTTTGCGTGGCTTGAGGCCGGCGCGCCTTCCTGCACGCTGACCTTGGACGGATCGACATCTGCATGCTCGCCCACCGCAAGCTCAAAATCGAAAGTCAGCGGGGGCTCGCCCAGGCAGATGCAAAGCACGCGGTGCACGTCCTCCATCATCTGGCGGCGATGCTCCTGCAGCTCCTCATCGGACTCGCCTTGCTCAACCGCGGCGCGCAAAATCGCGGCATCGCGGCGCAACAGGCGATTGAGGTAGCGATTCATCTGAGAGGAATCCTTGGTGCACGAAGTCTCGGGCATGACCTCCTTGGGCACCACGCCCCACTTCTCGATGAGGTTGGCGGCAAAACGCCACTCTCCCCCATCGGGCGCCGGGTTCTCCAACAGGAAGGTGACCGCTCGGTCGTCAAAGGGAAGATGGGCCGTGGCGATGATATTTCCCAAAAAGGCATTGGCCTTCTCGAGCTTGTCGTAAAACATGCCATATGTCTGGGAGAACTCGAAGTCGTCCACATCGAGCAGGCGGCAAATCTCCACGCGCTGGGTGTTGAGCGTCGAGAACATCCAGCAGCGGCCGGACTGGCGCTGGTTGGTCACGGTCTTGGGCGCCTTGACGGCAACGCGATAGGTATCCGAGTACGTGCGCATGGCAACTGGGTTGCGGGCAGCCGCCATCACATCCATCGAGGTGACGGCGTTGCGCGCAATTCGATTGCCGCGGCTCTTTGCGAACTTCTCGACAAGCGCGGCGTTGGCACTTGGGTCAAGCGCCGCAGATGAGGTACCGAACAGGGCATCGGAGGGGCGATGCTCCGCCTTGTTCTCACAGCTATCCATAGGTCCTCCTTAGGCTTTGGATTCGATTTCGAACATTTCGAGGGTAGTCCTTTTCACACCGCCGCGCAGCCCTCGCCGTGCATCTTATCCGGCATCGTCCTCGTGACGAAGCTCGAGCATGCGGCGTCGGTACTCTTGCACCGCAAGCTTCGCGCGCTCGAGGCGTCGACGCTCGCGCGGCGAGAGAGACGAAGGGTCGACCTCGTTTTCGTAAACGTCCTCAGCAAGCAGGTGCGCCGCGGCGGCGATGCGATCGTCGATCGAACGATGATGCAACGGGTCCGCAGCGATATGTTCTGCAATGTTTCCCCAGGTGGGAGCCTCGTCAGTCGCATCGCCATGCCCGTGCGAGGTAAGGACTTTGTGCTCGCGCGCCAGCAGCTTTGCCAAGTCGTGATGCTCGCGAATGATCTGTGCGGCGTCGTGGGGATGCTCGACAACCTGACTGGCGGCCTCGAGCGGACGAGCGTCGACCATGCGATACGTCGCCTGCGCAAGCAGCGGCATGAGGAACACCGTGCACGCGCCCGCGGCCACGAGCACAGATGCTACATCTTGCCCCATGGCGCCCGCCGAAACAGCCACGCTCGTGACAGCGACGATGATGGGCAGCGCCGTAGTGCAGTAGAGCGCCACCGTGGTACGGCCATGCGGCGAAACGTCACGCGTGAGCGGGCAAAGCTTCATAGAGATGGCGATGGGCACGGCGCGGATTACGAGCAGCGCCACGATAAAGCCCAGGAGCATCACCGGGTTGGCGGCAACGGCGGCCAGATTGATCTTGGCGCCCGACACGCAGAAGAAGACCGGGATCAAAAAGCCGTACGCCAAGCCCTCGAGCTTGCTTTCGAGCGTATGGTCGCCTTCGGGGATGATAAAGCGCAGGACAAAGCCCGCGGCAAAAGCGCCAAGCACGATGTCGAGGTCGAAGATCGCCGTAAAGGCCACAAGCACGATAAGAATGAAAACCGTGAGACGCACGAACGTCTGCGACGTGGTGTCGGCACGGTTCTGGATAAAGCGGAAGAAGCGATTGCCTAGCTTGCGCGAGCGCGCCGGCACGGCTGCAAGCACCACGCATACGACCAGGAACGCAGCAAGGATCATGAGCGTCTGAACGCTGCTGCGCGCAGAGAGCAGCACGGACATCGCAAGAACGGGGCCGAGCTCTCCCCAGGTACCGTATGCCAAGATCGAATCGCCCAAGCGTGTTCCCACAAGCGAGCGCTCATGCAGGATAGGCATGAGCGTGCCCAACGCCGTCGAGGTGAGCGCGAGCGTGACCGCGATGCCGTCGATGCTGCCCGCCGAGAACACCGGCGTCATGCGAACGGCAAGCCAGGCAAGCAGGAATGACACGACCCAAGTCCCCAAGGCCCAACGGCCCTCGCCCCCAACAACATGTTTAGGATTGATCTCGTAGCCTGCAAGCAAAAACAAAAATGCAAGGCCGAGCTCCGATACGATGGACACCGCCTCGTCAACATGGATGAAGCCGAGCATGTGAGGTCCGAGCACAGCGCCCGCCAACAGCAAAAACACTGTCTCGGGAATAGCGCGGCCCGGAACGAGGGCGGCGAGGACCGGGCAGGCAAACGCCACGCCCGCGATAATCGCCAAAGAGACAAAAGCCATGAAAAGGGCTCCTTTCGTACGTTTCCACTGTACCCGTTTTGAGATGTGGGAATCTGCAAGAGGAAAAGCCGAAAGGAGCCTCAAGAAAAGCGACGAAATTAAGCGCGAGAGAGGAGATCGACCGTCAGCTTGGGATCGAACGGCAGCTCATCGAAGGGATAGAGCGGGCGCACGATCTTGTGGTGACCAAGGCGCGGGAGGTCCTGGTCCACGGCACCCGGCGTGAGCGCCATGACCCAGCCCTTGGCGGCGGCGGACAGGTCGGGCTCGAGGTAGCCCATCTTGACCACGACGATATCCTCGGCGTCAAACGGCGTGCCGGCGGCCTCGTACTGCTCGGAACAGCCAAACTGCGTACGCGCCGTGGTGACGATGACCTTGAAGTTGCCTTCGGCGATAACGGCACTCTTGCCGCCGCTGCGGTACTCGTCAAACAGACGGTCAACCACGCCGTCCATCATCACGGGCTCGCCGGACACGCCGCCGGTCATGGCGCCCACAGCCAAGCGAACGGGAGCGCCCGCGCCCGCCTGCTCGCATGCCTCGACGGCAGCGGGGTCGTTGAGCGACGCGAAGACGACGCGCTTCGTGCTGCCCTGGGCACGATAGGCGTCGAGAATCTCGCGCAAAAAGACGGTGCTGTCGTCCGTGCCACCGGCACCGGGGTTATCGCCCGTATCGGAAACGAAGAACGGGCTCACTTCGGCAGAGAGTGCCTGGGCAACGGAACCCTCGGCGGTATCGGTGGGACCCACGAACTCGAAGACGCCGGCGTTGTCCCAGAAGTCCTGAGCGGCAGCCATGGCTGCATCGCACACGGCCTGCTCATCGTAGCCATAGGACACGACGGCACCGTGGCAGCGCTCCATATCGGCCCAGGGAAAACCCATCCAGATGGACGTGTCGAACACGTCGTCTTGCAGCTGGTAGACACCCAACTTGGCGTACATGCTCGCACCGGGCTCCACCTCGGTCGAAGTCTTCTCGCCCGGAAGCAGCACGGGCACGTTCACGCGGGCGCGATAGAGCGTGCGCTCGGGATTATCGAGCACCTTGACGAGGGCACGGGCTGCGCGCTCGTGCGTCCAGGGAACGTCGATGTGCGGGGCGGTGCGATAGCACGTGAGCAGGTCGCACGATTCAAACAGAAGGTCCGAGATGCAACCGTGCAGGTCCATGGAGGCGGCGATGGGAACGTCCTTGCCCACAATCTGGCGTACGCGGGAGGCGACTACGCCCTCGCCGTCCTCCACGCCGACCACGCTCGCGGCGCCGTGAATGGTGAGCAGCACGGCATCGAGAGGCTTCTCTTTATGGGCCTGCTCGAGCAGCGCGCAGAACTCATCGAGCCACGCGTTGAAAAACTCGTTGGTCACCGGGCCGCCAGGAAGGGCGCCGGCATAGGTAAGGGGCACCCACTCGACGCCCTCGACGCGCTCGATAGCGCCAAAACGCTCAAGGCGTGAGGCATCGATCGCGGAGGTGTCACCCGTGATCCAGGGATGGCTGTCGAGCAGCTCCTGGCCACGACGGACACGAAACGCCGCCTCGCCCGAGCGGTAGGGGGTGAACTCGGAACACTCGATATGAAGGCCGCCGACGGCAATACGGTAGGGTTTGGACATGATGGTCACGCTCCAAAGGGCCGGGGATATCAAACGGTCCCATTATGGCGCATGCCGCAATGGACGTCGCGAATGTTCGCGCACTCGCAACAGATACGCCCGCCAGCGGCAGCAAATGCCCCTCGCCCGAGCGACATGTTCCCAGCGCATTGGCTGCCTGAGGACCCGCCACGCGATATGGGACAACTCGCTCCTGTCTGCAGAACAATAACCGCCCCCGCTGTTATTCACCGGGAATACCGCCCGCTCGAGCTGCCCTTCCTTGTCTTTATGCAGCCTGATTATTAGCATATTTAGGGCGCCTCCCCGGGGCAGTAAGGTTCGCCCGGGCGCTTCCATCTCATGAGGTGAAATCCTATGAACGCAGATATCGTCATCGTCGGCGCCGGCCCGGCCGGCATCTTTACGGCCCTCAAGCTCATCGAGGAGCGGCCCGATACCCATATCGTCTTACTGGAAAAGGGCCTTCCGGTAGAGAAGAGGCATTGCCCCAAAGACAAAACCGGGCACTGCGTAAACTGTCAGCCCTGCAATATCACCACGGGCTTTTCGGGCGCAGGCGCGTTCTCGGACGGAAAGCTCTCCTTGTCCTACGAGGTCGGCGGCGACCTCCCCGAGCTGATTGGCGCCGGGAAGGCCCAGGAAACCATCGACAAGGTGGACAAGATCTATCTCTCCTTTGGTGCCGACGAGCACGTCGAGGGCGCGGGACACAACGCACAGATACGCGACATTCGCCGTCGCGCCATCCAGGCAGGCCTCAAGATGGTCGATTGCCCGATCCGCCACCTGGGCACTGAGAAAGCCCAGGAGCTCTATCTTGCGATCGAGAACCATCTTCGCAATGCCGGCGTCGAGATGCACTTTCGCACCGAATGCCGCGACGTGATTATCGAGAACGATATTTGCCGAGGGGTCATTGCCGCAGGCCCGGACGGAGAAGAGCGCATCGACGCCAAGCGCGTCATCGTGGCCACCGGACGCCGCGGCGCCGATTGGCTTGAGCACCTGTGCTCCGAGCATGGAATCCTCCATACGCCGGGACCTGTCGATGTGGGCGTGCGCGTCGAGATGCGAAACGAAGTCATCGAGGACGTGAACGAGGTCCTCTACGAGGGAAAGCTCATCGGCTACCCCAACCCCTTCCGCAATAAGGTGCGCACGTTTTGCCAAAACCCCGGTGGTTTTGTGGCGCAGGAAAATTACGACGGCGGCCTTGCGGTGGTAAACGGGCACTCCTTCAAGGAGCGCAAATCCGACAACACCAACCTCGCCATCCTGTGCTCGCATAATTTCCGCGAGCCGTTCAACCAGCCGATCGCCTACGCGCAAAACATCGGCAGGCTCTGCAACATGCTGGGCAACGGCCATATCCTCGTGCAGCGCTTTGGCGATATCCTCAACGGCAAGCGCACCTGGCAAAAGGAACTCGACCAATCAAACGTGCGCCCCACGCTGCCGGATGCCGTCGCGGGCGACATCACGAGCGCACTTCCCTACCGAACGATGACCTCGATCGTCGCATTCATGCTCGCCGTGGACAAGGCCATTCCCGGCTTTGCCTCCGCAGAGACGCTCCTCTATGCGCCCGAGCTCAAGTTCTACAGCAATCGCGTGACCATGGACAAGGAGTTCACCACGAGCGTCGTCAACCTCCACTGCTTGGGAGATTCCAGCGGCTGGACGCGTGGCCTCATGATGGCCTCGGTCATGGGATACCTCATGGGTGAGCGCCTGGCGGCGGAGCTATAGGACAACAAAAGACGTCGGCGGCGAGGCAATCCCGTCACCACGCGCACACGCAGCGCCCCTGCAGGACACACGGTCATGCAGGGGCGCATCCCAATCTTTGCGCGCAGAACGGTAAAGGCCGCATCCAGCCTCCGCAGCCGTTTTCTCCTTTGCGTTTTTGAAATCTGTCAAGCCGGAGAAATGGCGCGCCCGCCCCCATGCGACGCGGCCTATGTCGTATGATGATGGGGTTTATGTTATGCACGGTTCAAGGCGCGGAGCGTATGCCCGCGACCGCCGCCGTGCACCGGCACGAGTAGCCACTACCAACAGGAAGGCAGCAGCAATGGTCTCTCGCATCTACGTGGAGAAAAAGCCAGGGTTTGACGTGGAGGCGCAGCAGCTCAAGGCAGAGCTCACCGAGATTCTCGGCGTGAGTGGCCTGACGGGCGTTCGCGTTATCAACCGCTACGACGTTGAGGGCATCAGCCAGGAGCTTTTCGATTCCTGCGTTCCCACCGTGTTCTCCGAGCCCCAGGTAGACGTGACCTATACCGAGCTGCCCGACTGCGGCGACGCGCCCGTGTTCGCTGTGGAGTTCCTGCCCGGTCAGTTCGACCAGCGCGCCGACTCCGCAAGTGAGTGCGTGCAGCTCATCTCCCAGGGCGAGCGCCCCGACGTGCGTTCCGCAAAGGTCTACGTGCTCGAGGGCAGCCTCGCACAGGCAGACGTCGAGGCCATCCAGCACTACGTGGTGAACCCCGTCGAGGCGCGTCTTGCGAGCCTCGAGCTTCCCGCGACCCTCAAGGTCGACGTGCCCGAGCCCGCTCCCGTCGAGGTACTCGACGGCTTCCGCGAGCTTGACGAGGCTGGCCTGGCCTCCGTCATCGCCGAGCGCGGCCTTGCCATGGACGAGGCGGACATCGCCTTTTGCCAGCAGTACTTCCGCGAGGAGAACCGCGACCCCACCATCACCGAGATTCGCGTGATCGATACCTATTGGTCTGATCACTGCCGCCACACCACGTTTGGCACCGTGCTCGATACCGTCGCCATCGACGACGATGTCGTGCAGGCAGCCTTCGATCGCTACATGGAGATTCGCCATGAGCTGGGCCGCGACGCCAAGCCCGTCTGCCTCATGGACATGGGCACCATCGGCGCCAAATACCTCAAGAAGACCGGCCAGCTCACGAACCTCGACGAGTCCGAAGAGATCAATGCCTGCACCGTCAAGGTGACGGTCGATGTCGACGGCAAGGACCAGGACTGGCTCTTCCTCTTCAAGAACGAGACGCACAACCACCCCACCGAGATCGAGCCCTTTGGCGGTGCCGCCACCTGCGTGGGCGGCGCCATCCGCGACCCGCTCTCCGGCCGCAGTTATGTGTACCAGGCCATGCGCGTCACCGGCGCATCCGACCCCACGGTCCCCGTGTCCGAGACGCTTGCCGGCAAGCTGCCGCAGCGCAAGCTCGTGACCACCGCTGCCGCCGGTTACTCCAGCTACGGCAACCAGATCGGTCTTGCCACCGGCCAGGTCAACGAGCTGTATCACCCCGGCTACACCGCTAAGCGCATGGAGGTAGGTGCCGTCGTGGGCGCCACTCCGGCCTCCCACGTGCGCCGCGAGTGCCCCGCCCCCACCGACAAGATCATCCTGCTCGGCGGACGCACCGGCCGTGACGGCATCGGTGGCGCCACCGGCTCTTCCAAGACGCAGAACACCGACTCCATCGAGACCTCCGGTGCCGAGGTGCAGAAGGGCAACGCCCCTGTCGAGCGCAAGCTCCAGCGTCTGTTCCGCCGCGGCGACGCCTGCCGTCTTATCAAGCGCTGCAACGACTTTGGCGCAGGCGGCGTCTCCGTCGCCGTGGGCGAGCTCGCCGACGGCCTGTACGTCGACCTCGATATGGTGACCAAGAAGTACGAGGGCCTCGATGGCACCGAACTCGCCATCTCCGAGTCCCAGGAGCGCATGGCGTGTGCCGTGGCCGACGAGGACGTCGACGAGTTCATGGGCTACGCCGCCGAGGAGAACCTCGAGGCTACCGTCATCGCCGAGGTCACCCAGGAGCCGCGCATGCGCATGGCGTGGAACGGCGTGGCCATCGTCGACCTGTCCCGCGAGTTCCTCAACTCCAACGGCGCACCCAAGCATCAGGAGGCCCATGTGGTCGCCCGCAGCATGTGGCAACCCAGCTGGGAGGGCACGACGCTCGCCGAGCGCATGACCTCGCTCGTCACCGATCTCAACGTCGCCTCCAACAAGGGCCTCGCCGAGCGCTTCGACTCCACCATCGGTGCCGCCACCGTGCTCATGCCCTTTGGCGGCAAGACGCAGCTCACCCCCTCCGAGGCTATGGTCGCGAAGTTCCCCGTGGATGGCGAGACCACCACGGCATCCGCCATGTCCTGGGGCTTCAACCCCTTCCTCATGGAGGCCGACCAGTTTGCCGGCGCGTACCTCTCCGTCGTGGAGAGCGTGGCCAAGCTCGTGGCAGCAGGCTTCGAGCATGAGAAGGCATACCTCTCCTTCCAGGAGTACTTCGAGCGTCTGCGCACCCAGCCCGAGCGCTGGGGCAAGCCTGTCGCCGCGGTCCTCGGTGCCCTGATGGCCCAGATCGACCTCGGTGCCGGCGCCATCGGCGGCAAGGACTCCATGAGCGGCAGCTTTGAGCAGGACGGCCAGGAGCTCAACGTTCCGCCGACGCTCATCAGCTTCGCCGTGGCCGTGGGCCGCGCCGCACGCGCCGTCTCCCCCGAGTTCAAAGCTGCCGGCAACCGCGTGGTCCGCATTGCGCCTGCTGTCTACGGTGAGGATTACCGCCCCGACGCCGCCCAGCTCATCGACGTGTTCAAGCTCGTCGAGAGCCTGACCGCCGCGGGCACCGCGCTCGCCGTCTCCACGCCCGGCTACGGCTGCGGCGCCGAGAGCCTCTTCAAGATGTGCGTGGGCAACCAGCTTGGCCTCGAGCTTGCCGACGATGTGGACGTGGAGAGCCTCTTCACCCCGATGTACGGCAGCTTTATCGTTGAGCTTTCCGAGGACGCCGAGCTTGGCGACGTTGCCGAGGGCGTTGTCGTGGAGCCGCTCGGCACCACTGTCGAGGGCTATGTGCTCGAGACCGCCAACGAGCAGATCGACCTCGCCCAGCTGCAGGAAGCCTGGGAGGGCGGCATCGAGAGTGTATTCAGCTATCGTCACGCCGCAGCCGAACTCGAGGCTCAGCCGGTCGAGAAGATCGACTTTGCCGCCAAGGACATTCACGTGTTCAGCGGCGCCAAGATCGCCCGTCCTCGCGTGATCATCCCCGTGTTCCCTGGCAACAACTGCGAGTACGACACCGCTCGTGCGTTCCGTACCGCCGGTGCCGAGGCCGACACCTTCGTGATCAACAACCTCTCGCCCGAGGCCGTTGCCGAGAGCACCCATGAGCTGGCACGCCGCATCCGCGAGAGCCAGATCGTCATGATTCCCGGCGGCTTCTCCGGCGGCGACGAGCCCGACGGCTCCGCCAAGTTCATCACCGCATTCTTCCGCGCCCCTGAGGTCACCGAAGCCGTGCGCGACCTGCTGCAGGCTCGCGATGGCCTGATGCTCGGCATCTGCAACGGCTTCCAGGCGCTCATCAAGCTTGGTCTCGTTCCTTACGGCGACATCGTCGAGGCCACGCCCGACGCGCCCACGCTGACGTTCAACACCATCGGCCGTCACCAGAGCCGCCTGGTCCGCACGCGTATCGCGTCCAACCTCTCGCCTTGGCTCTCCCAGTGCCAGATGGACGACCCCTATACCGTGGCAATCAGCCACGGCGAGGGCCGCTTCGTTGCCAACGATGAAGTGCTCCGCACGCTCATCGCCAACGGCCAGGTTGCCACGCAGTACGTGGACGAGGCCGGCATGCCCAGCATGAGCCTCGACGTGAACCCCAACGGCTCCGTTGCCGCCATCGAGGGCATCACCAGCCCCGACGGCCGTGTGTTTGGCAAGATGGGTCACGTGGAGCGCCGCGGCGATAACCTCTACGCCAACGTTCCGGGTAACGCGTGGATGCCCGTCTTCGAGAGCGGCGTGGCGTACTTCGCGTAAGCGCTTCGCAGCATATCGATCGCAATGTCAGGCGTCGGCCCACAGGGCCGGCGCCTTTTTTCATGCCCCGGGCGTAAACCTGTTCTCTGGCTTCGTACCCCACGTGGATACCGCGCTGATCGGGCGCTCCATCAGCTGCGTGTCTTGCGGGCGTAGCGGCCTTCGTCTACTGCGCCCCGCGCTCCCATGTCCCACGTTCGCGCTGCGCCCCGCGCTCCCCGCGGCAGCGTTCGCCCGTCGCGCCCCGTACCCGCCGCAACCCTCAACGAGTGGCGGTAAATCACTCATTTTGAAACGAGTGGCGGATAATCGTGCACCCTGCAGCCGATTTCGCTCCCAGAGCGTTTCAAAAGCCGCCACTCATTCGGAAATGTTCGAAAAGCCGCCACTCATTTGAAGCCAGCCCGCTCTCGAGCGGTGGCTATCGACGCAAGGCTCGCCCGCCCAAGCCGCAACGTTTCAAAAGCCGCCACTCATCAGCAGATATCTGCTAAACAGAGAGGTCTTTCGAGCGGCGTTCACGTTTTTAAGGCGACTCTCACCTCACCTTCATTTTTCGAAACTCATCGAAATCGGTACCCTTAACCTCAAGTCATCAAGTAGCCAGATTATTAACCCCCTTTAATCCTGGGGTTTCCCAAAATCAATTCGAGAGCTACTCCGCAAAACCGAAATAGGGCACCGATATCGAATTGTTTTGTATGAGTAGCATTTTTTCGAATGGCCAGGCCTGCTCGAAAACAGCCCCCATATGGCCCACGAAGCGATAAACGCCTTTCGAAGCACGTAAAAACGCAGTAACATGCCACATCGCGCCGCGAATAAAACTGCCGCATCCGTCCGGTCGTGTATCATGGGGAGCTATGACACGTGAACGTACTGACAAACCGTTTTTGGGGACCCTGCCCGGCCTGATACTGGGCTGCCTGATCAGCTGCGGCCTTTGGGGCTCGGCATATCCTTGCGTAAAGGTCGGCTACGAGCTGTTTGGCATCGCCGGGTCCGACGTCGCCTCACGGCTCGTCTTTGCAGGCACGCGCTTCACGATCGCCGGCATCATGGTCGTGGTCGGCGTCAGCATCGCACAGCGCCGGGCGCTCCTACCTGCCAAGCGCGACCTTGGTGCCATCGCCATCCTCGCGCTATTCCAGACCGTGCTGCAGTACTTCTTCTTCTACGGCGGCCTCAGCCGCGCCGCAGGCGTCACCAGCTCCATCATCGGAGCCGCGGCGTACTTCTTCGCCATCCTCTTTGCAGCCCTCATCTTCAAGACCGAACGCCTCACCCGCAAAGCCGTCATCGGCTGTGCCATCGGCTTTACCGGCGTCGTCCTTGTAAACCTTGGCGGCAGCGGCGATGCCGCGTTTTCGTTCGCACTCGACGGAGAAGGATTCATCCTGCTCAGCAGCGTTGCCGGAGCGATTTCCACCTGTTTTATCGCCGTCCTCGGACGCACGCACAACTCGGTCTTGCTCTCGGGCTGGCAGTTCGTCACGGGAGGCATCGTGCTGCTTGGCTGCGGCCTTGCCATGGGCGGAAGCCTTTGTCCCATATCCCCCGGGCCTGCGCTCGCCCTCATCCTCTATATGGGATTTATCTCGGCCATGGCATACACCCTCTGGTCGAGGCTCCTCGCCGCAAACCCCGTGAGCCGCGTGAGCATCTTCGGCTTCATGACACCCGTCTTTGGCGCGGCGATGTCGGCCGTGATCCTGGGCGAGACCGACGCCGTAAATCCCCTCTTTGCCGTTATCGCACTCGTGTTGGTTAGCGCGGGCATCGTTATCGTCAACCGGCCGAGCGGGCAATAGACAGCCTACATAGTGGCACGATAATACCGATAAATGGCGCGTTCGTCTCTATCCTATTTATTTCAAAACGGTATCGTAATGGATATCAGAGATGGCCACCTTTGATGCATTCCGTCAGAAATCGCGCTCGCAGCGCGTTGATACACTGTGGCGCGTAACACGGCAAGGAGCATCTCATGGGCATCACCTCCAACACGTATCCCTTTGAAGGAAAAGTCGTCATCGTTACCGGTGCCGCACGCGGCATCGGTCGCTCCATCGCACGAGCCTTTGCAGAAAACGGGGCAACCGTCGTCGCCTCGGACATCGATGTGATAAGCGCAAGGGAAACGATTGCCGCGTATCCTGGCTGCATCTCAACCGCCTGCGACGTTTCGGACGAGGAGAGCTGCAAAAACCTCATTGAACGGACGGTCAAGAAATTCGGTCGGCTCGATGTTCTTATGAACAACGCCGGCATCTTCACCACGGGTCCCTTCACCGAGTTCCCCGAATCCTCTTGGCACAAGCTCTTTGCCGTCAACGTCGATTCTCTCTTTTACCTGGCCAAGTTCGCGCTGCCCCATCTCATTGAGTCCAAGGGCAACATCGTACAGACCGCAAGCGTGAGCGGAGTGGGTGGCGACTACCGACAGCACGCTTACAACGCCACCAAGCATGCCGTGGTCGGCCTTATCCGCTGCCTGGCCATCGACTATGGCCCTATGGGAGTGCGTGTCAACGGCGTCGCCCCCTGTATCACCGCAACCGATCTGAATCGCAGCGTCTGGACCGACCCCGAAAAGGTCGCTCCCTTTGTCGAGCGAATCCCGTTGGGTCGCATCGGCCAAGTTGACGACATCGCCCGCGCAGCCTGCTTCCTTGCAAGCGAGGACGCCGGCTTTATCACCGGACAGGTGCTCTGCGTTGACGGCGGCACCACCGCTTCGTGCGGTCAGGCGGCAGGTGAATACGACGAGTAGCGCCAACCTCGTCGCATTCGCCCAAACGGCCAACAACGCACCAGGTCCCTTTCCCTCCAAACCGCAGGCTTCAGGCACACGCCTCGAAGCCTGCGGTTTCTTTTCCGGCGCTTTGTATCTGCGCTCTATACGCGCTTGCGATACTCGCTTGGCGAGACGCCCATAGCCGCAGAAAAATGTCGGCGCAGCATAGCCGCATCGCCCATGCCCACCTTTTGAGCGATATCGGAGATAGAAAGATCGCTTTCTTCCAGAAGGCTGCAGGCCGCCGAAACACGCTCCGCGATAAGCCAACGCGTGGGACTCGTGCCCATCGCCCGTTGAAACTGGCGCTGAAAGGTGCGCGCTGACATGCCGGCATACCAAGCCATCTCCGCAATCGACCAGTTGAGGTTGAGGTGCCGTCGTATCGCCATCGCAAGGTTCACGATCTCCCTCCCCTTACGGTCTTCTGCCAGAGCCTCGGGAAGTCCAAGCGCATCCTGCCTCGTCTCGAGCGCATGGGGACTCCAGAGGTTCATAGTGTCTGCAACGCGGCGGGCAAAGCCGCGAGAGCCCACGTGCATGAGAACCTCCAGGCAAATGTCCAGGCACGACGCGCCGCCGGCGCAGGTCCAAATGCGATGCGCTGCATCGTGGACCAAAAGCTGATCGGAGCGCAAACGGGCCTTTTGACAAAAAGCCTCGAATTCGCCGACATATTTGCGGTGGACCGTGCAGTAGACATCGCGAAGCAAGCCCGCCCATGCCAAGACGAACGGACCCGTACCGAGCGCTACGACCTCTGCGCCGCGCTTGTGAACAGTAGCAAGCCAGTCACAGCCGGTATCCTCGCCCGTATCCTCGTCCCCAAGGTCGGATTTCAAAAGCTCCGGCGCCAAATATGGATTTGCAAAACCCGGCACGCATACGATATCCGGCTGGATGGAGTATTGATCGAAGAGAACCGCTTCGATAGACAAGCCGTGGTCGAGGCGCACCCTTTGCTTTGAAGCTACGCAGGTGATATGACAGGGCTCGGTGCCATCTTGCTCCATGACGCCGCCAAACACCTGCAAGACGCTCGCAAGATCATGGGCCCACATCCCATCCATCGCAAAGATGGCCACCTCAAGTTTGCAATCTGCATCCATCAGGTCCTCCACACGGCCACTCGTACCAATCTACCGTGTCATGGTAACGCCCCGAGCAAGCCCTTGGGGCTGCAACGCACTGCAAACAGACTCGCACCTGGGCAGTTTTATCTAGACCAACGCCATAAGCAGCACGTACGCGACCACACCCGCGACGCAGCAGGCGAGCATCGAGCGCGTCTTGCATGCGATGACCGCAACAGCGCCGGAGGCCACCCAAGGCGCAAGCGTGGCCCATAAGCCGTTAGCGGCCACGGAACCGGGGGCGATCAAATCATTTGCCACCAGTGCGGCAAACGCAGCAGGCGGGATATAGCCCAATGCCGTAGTCACTCGCACGGAGAGGGCTCGACCGCGCAGCATCAGGAGCGGGAGTACGCGACATGCAAAGATAGCGCCAAAAGAGACGAGCCAAAGGACGAGGAAATCGTTAACGGGCATCGTGAGCTCCCTGAAGCATCAGGCCGTCCACAACAAGTGCAGCGATAACTCCCGTGACCGCAGCAACCGGGACAGCAAGCGCAGTCAGCCCCACATATTTGAGCAGGGCGACAACGGCAAAGGCAACAAGAATCGCCGCGGCCACCGGCATGCTCAGCTTCTGCGTGCAAAGCAAAAAGATGAATAGCGAGGTCATGACAAATCCGGCAACGGTGGTCGGGATCGTCACCGCAGCGCCGATTGCAGCACCCACGGCACAAGATCCACCCCAGGTGAAAAGCAGGACGACATTGAAAAGAAGGGCATGGACCTCCGTCCACTCGTCATCGTTCATGAGTTTTGCCATGTTGATGCCGAAGGATTCCTCGGTAAGCGTGGCGCACACGCCTAGGGCGAGCCGACGGGGCGCATGCGAGAGTCGCGGGGCCAACGAGGCCGAATACAAGGCGAACCTGGAGGAAACCGTTGCGACGCTCACCAAAATGGAAGGCATGGGAACGCCTGCCATCCACAAGTTGCTCATCATGAATTGCCCTGCACCGGAAAGAAACGTGCAGCCCAGAACAAACGCCATCCAAGGAGCCATGCCCGCCGTGGCCTCGAGGACGCCGCAGGCAAGACCCACCGCGATATAGGAAAGCGCCACCGGCCACGCCAAGGCGAAAACTCTGCGCGCCATGCCCTTTGTCTCTACCACAAAATTCCCCTCGTCGATAATTACCCGGCCTGCAAGCCGACGACCATCAATTGGACCGCTTAGTGTATATCGGATGGCAGCCGCATGGCTGCGCGTATGCCTTAATTTTCAGAGCTGTAGCAATCTGTTTCAACCGTCTCGGAAATCGATCGAGAGCCGCGCATCCCAAAGCAAGCAGCGGACCATCGCCCCGTGACCAAAATCAACGCCAACCCGAAACGCTCACGTAACACAAGGCCTCTAGGATGCTAAGGCAACAGGTGGCAGGGAGGCGCCGCCAACTCGATCGCGCGCGGCACGGCATGCACCTTGCCTCACGACCCATCGCCCACGTCGACGCCTCACGAGACAAGCCGCTCATCGAGGCAAAGGGGCAAGTCCATATGACCCAGATCAAACCGCTTGGCGCGGAATTTGAAGAATACTTGCGCGATGAATCGCGCAGCGTCGGATCGGCACAGACCATCTCGTTCCCCACGTGTGAGGACGAGATTCGCTCCGTTCTGCGCGAGCTGTATCCCACCGGCACGCCCATCACCGTGCAAGGTAGCCGCACCGGACTCGCCGGTGGCGCCGTTCCCGCTGGCGGCCACGTCATGAACCTCTCGCGAGCTTGCTCTTATCTGGGCCTTCGCCGCGACGAAAAAGGCATGTTCTACCTGCGCGTACAGCCCGGAGTAATTCTCTCCGAGCTGCGCAAGCACCTCGCCAACAAATCCATCCCTGCACAAGACTGGGACGCCGTGAGCCTACAGGCGCTCGACGAGCTCTATGCCGGCCCCGAGCAGTTCTTCCCCACCGATCCTACCGAGGCCTCGGCTTGCTTGGGCGGCATGGCGGCCTGCAACGCATCGGGCGCGCGCAGCTACGCCTACGGCCCCGTGCGCGGCCATATCTCTGCCGTACGCGTGGCGCTCGCCAACGGCGATGCTTTATCGCTGCGCCGTGGCGAGGTGCGCGGGCACGGACGCCATCTCTCGCTCGAAACCGAGTCGGGCGCCATGCTCGAACTCGACCTCCCCACCTATCAGATGCCTCACACCAAAAACGCCTCTGGCTACTATGTCGAAGACGATATGGACGCCATCGACCTATTCATTGGCAGCGACGGCACTCTGGGCGTCATCTGTGAGCTTGAGCTCGCCCTCATGCCGGTACCCGCCGTGACCTGGGGCGTCAATTGCTTCTTTGAGGCAGAAGACGCCGCGGTGGCCTTTGTTAGCGCTGCGCGCCCGGCCCTCGAGCGAGCCGTCGCCATGGAGTACTTCGACGCCGCTGCCCTCAACATCCTGCGCCACCAGCGCGAGGCAAGCACCGCTTTCTCCGCACTGCCCAAACTCGACCCGCGCTTTGCCTACTGCGTATATGTAGAACTCGAGGCCGATTCGCAAGAGGAGGCCACGGCCGAGCTCGCGCGCCTGGGAAACCTCCTCGAAGCGCATGGCGGCAGCCGCTATGACACCTGGGTCGCTCGCACGGACATCGACCGCGAGTGCCAACGATTCTTCCGCCACGCCGTCCCCGAAAGCGTCAACATGCTCATTGACGAACGCCGTCGCACCTCCCCCTCCATCACCAAGCTGGGAAGCGACATGTCCGTACCCGACGATCGCCTGGCAGATGTCATTGCCCACTATCGCCAGACCATCGCCGCCGCCGGCCTCGAATCGGCAGCATGGGGACACATCGGCAACAACCACTTGCACGTCAACATCCTGCCGCGCGACGACGCGGATTACGCCAACGGCAAAAAGCTGTTCTTGGAGTGGGCCGCGAAGGTCACCGAGATGGGAGGCGCCGTCTCGGCAGAGCACGGCGTGGGCAAGATCAAGCGCGATTTCCTCACCGTCATGTACGGCGAAGAGCACATCGCCCAGATGGCATCCCTCAAGGCCCAACTCGACCCCAAGGCGCAGCTGGGCCGCGGCAACCTGTTTGCGCCCGACACGGCAGACGCCGCCCGTAAGGAGGTTGAATAGCATGCGCATCATAGCCTGCGTCAAGGCGGTGCCCAGCAGCACCGAGGTCAAGATGGACCCGAAGACCAACACCATCGTGCGAGACGGCAAGCAAGCGGTTATCAACCCCTTCGACGCCACGGCGCTGGAGTGTGCGCTGCAGGCACGCGAAACCCTGACAGACCGGGGAGCAAACGTCACCGTCACCGCCCTTTCCATGGGCATCCCCGCAACGGCAGACCTCTTGCGCGACTGCATAGCGCGCGGTGCTGACGCTGGCCTTTTACTCTCCGATCGCGCCTTTGCGGGAGCCGACACCCTCGCCACCTGTTACGCGCTCACGCTCGGCATCGAGCGCATAGGCAACCCCGACCTCATCATCTGCGGAAAGATGGCCGTCGACGGCGACACCGCGCAGATCGGCCCCGAGCTTGCGGGCGCGTTTGATATCCCCTGCGTCACCGACGTTTCCGAGATTCGCGAGGTCGCAAATGACCATATCGTCGTGACGCATGCAACCGACGAGGGCCACGACGTGGTAGATGTCCCCCTGCCCGCCGTCATCACCGTGGGCAAAGACGTGGCCCAGCTGCGCATGCCCAGCATCGCCGGAGTGCTCGCTGCCGAGGACGCCTCGGTCGAGGTGCTCACCGCGGCAGATGCGGGCGCAGATACCGCCCGTTGCGGCCTTGCGGGATCGCCCACGCAAGTCGTGCGTTCGTTTGTTCCCGAACGCACCCATGACTGCACGTTTATCGACGGCGATATCGACACCCAGGTGCGCGCCCTCGCCGATCTTCTTGAGGAGATGAACTAGATGAGCGGACTTTTGATTGACGCCGAGGCTTGCGTCGGTTGCGGGCGTTGCGTCCGTGCTTGTGCCTCGGGCGGCATCGTCGTTACGGGCGAGCGACCCAACCGCTGCGCACACGTCACCGACTCGTGCATCCTATGCGGCTCGTGCGTGGATGCCTGCCCGGTAGGAGCCCTTTCAATCGAGCGTGATGAAGCGCGAGCGGACATCGATCTGTCCTCCTATCGAGACATCTGGGTCTTTGCCCAAACGGACTCGACGGGAGCCGTGCTGCCGGTGGCGTTCGAGCTGCTGGGGCGTGCACGCGAACTCGCCGCTCAGCGAGATTGCCGCGTTGTCGCCATCGTGGGGGAAGCCTCGGACGCCGGCGGCGCAGCGGCAAATGCTTTGGTCGCCCGCGGTGCCGACGAGGTGCTGCGCTGCCGGGACAACCGCCTGGCCGCAAACGACTCGAGCGTCTTCGCCCACTGGATCTGCGGCCTCGCGCGCGAGTATCGCCCTGAGGTAATCCTCTATGGTGCCACCGACTTTGGCCGTGAGCTCGCTCCAAGCATCGCCGTGCGCCTGCAGACGGGTCTTACCGCCGACTGCACGGTACTCGAGATGGACGAGGAAACCGGCTTGCTGCATCAAACGCGCCCCGCCTTTGGCGGCAACCTCATGGCAACCATCATGTGCCCCGCGCATCGCCCCCAGATGGCAACGGTCCGTCCCGGCATCTTCTGCGCGCCCCAGGCCGATGCAAATCGCACGGGCCGCGTGATCGATGTCGAGCTCGATGCGTCCGTCTGCTCCCGCACACGTATCCTCGAGCACATTCCCGCCGATAGCCAGGCGTCGATTGCCAAAGCCAAGCGCCTGCTCGTGCTGGGCCGCGGCATCGGCTCGAAGAAAAGCCTACCCGTGATGCGCCACCTGGCGGAGCTGCTGGGAGCAGAGATCGGCTGCACGCGTCCCCTGGTCGAGGCGGGATGGCTCGAATACCGCCATCAGGTTGGCCAGACGGGAGTTTCCGTCGCCCCTGAGCTGCTCATCAGCATGGGCGTTTCCGGCGCCATCCAGCACTTGGCGGGAATCAGCGGAGCCCAGACCGTCATCGCCGTCAACGAGGATGCGGACGCCCCCATCTTCAACGCCGCGCAATATGCCGTCGTCGGCGACTGCGTCGAGGTGGCCCAGCGACTCATCAACGAGCTCGAAGCCCGATAGGTTACCTGCGCGGACGGCTGCACCGGCGTCGCCCGAGGCAGCCCCACAGCCTGCTACCACGCAAATGAAGCAGAAAATCCCATTTAGACCGTAAAATACCCGGGCTAAATGGGATTTTTTGCTTCATTGAGAAAAACGCCGCATGCGCCCGGCACCAGCCGGAACACATGCGGCGTCCCACGTTATGCAAGCAGCAGCTAGACGAGCTTACCGGCGCAATGATCGGTCATATGCTGGATCATCTGAGCTTCCCAGCCCACGAACTCGCCCTTGCGATGGCGAAGCTCGCCATCGACGAACTCGTCGTAGGACAGCTTGATCTTGATGTAGCGCGTCACCCTGGAGATGCCCTCGTGCGTAAGGCAGGACTCCTCGAGCTTATCGGCACCCAGGCCAAAGAGCACCTTGGGGTTGGCCATCACGCGCACGGTGCCCGACTCGTCCTCGAAAGCGAAGAGCGCGCGGGTGACACCGATCTGGTTCGCGGCAAGGCAGCCAGCGTTTTCCAGGCTCGCAAGCGTGTCCGTAAGGTCGGTAGCGACAGCGATGTCCTCGGCAGTTGCAGGCTCGCAGGGGGTGCTCAGCAATGCCTCGTCGGTCACCAGTTCCTTGATCATGTTCATACTCCTCATCTATCGACAAAACCGCATCTAGAGTAACAGAGCGGACGGTGCTCGCCCGCGGCGGATATAAGCCGTTGCGAAACCGCCATCTTGCCCCATCTTGACTCAAAAGGGCAATCCGTTGGAAATATTGCCCACATGCTGTGGATTTATCGGCTCAGCATACGCTAGAGTGTAGGGCGTTGTAATTCTGCGGAGCATCCGCAACAGCGAAAAGGGGATTCATGGAATCGTTCTTTAAGTACGGTGAGCGAGGCTCGTCCTTCGGCACCGAGGTCCGCGCGGGACTGACCACGTTCCTCGCAATGGCCTACATTATCGCCGTCAATCCGGCCGTGCTCTCCGGCGCCGGCATCGACGGCGGCGCGCTCGCCTGCGCAACCTGCCTGGGCGCCGGCATCATGACCATCTGCATGGGCATCTTCGCCAACCGTCCGCTCGCCTGCGCCTCCGGCCTGGGTATCAACGCCATGGTCGCCGGCATCACCACCACCATGTGCGGCGGTGACTGGCACGTCGCCATGGGCGTCATCTTCCTCGAGGGCATCGTCATCTTGCTGCTCGTTCTGTGCGGCCTGCGCGAGGCAATCATGGACGCCATCCCGGTAACCCTGCGCCACGCCATCTCTGTTGGCCTGGGCCTCTTCATCGCCCTGATCGGTCTTGCCGACGCCGGCATCATCGTCGCCGGTAACGGTACCCTCGTGGGCCTGGGCGACGTCACCTCCCCCGCCTTCATCGTCGGTATCATCTCGATCATCGTGACCGTGGCGCTCGCTTCCCGCAACGTCCCTGGCTCGTTGCTCATCGGCATCATCGTCGCCGTGCTCGCCGGCATCCCGCTCGGCGTCACCCAGGCACCGACGGGCATCGTGGCCCCGCTCGACCTTTCGACCTTCGGCGCACCGTTTGCCGCCACCGCCGACGGCAGCCTTGCCATCGTGAAGGTGCTCACCGACCCGATGCTTCTCGTCGTCGCGTTCTCCCTGCTCATGAGCGACTTTTTTGACACCATGGGCACCGCTATGGCTGTGGCCAAGCAGGGCGAGTTCCTCACCGAGGACGGCAACGTCGAGGACATCCGCCCCATCCTGATCGTCGACTCCGCAGCCGCTGCTGCCGGTGGCTTCATGGGCGTTTCCTCCATCACCACCTTTGTTGAGTCCACCTCGGGCGCCGCTGACGGTGGCCGTTCCGGTCTCACCTCCGTCACCACCGGCGTGCTGTTTATCCTCGCCGCGTTCTTCTCGCCGATCGTCTCTGTGGTATCCAGCGCTGCCACTTGCGGCGCTCTGGTCTATGTTGGTTACCTCATGATGAGCGAGGTCACCGAGATCGACTGGTCCGACGTATCCCAGGGCTTCCCGGCGTTCATGATCGCCGCCGGCGTGTCCTTCACCTACTCCATCTCTGCCGGCATCGGTCTGGGCTTCATCGCCTATGTCGTCGTCGCGGTCTTCACCGGCAAGGTCCGCGAGATCAAGCCGCTCATGTGGATCGCGGCCCTCGCGTTCCTCGTCTACTTCTTCGTAGCGTAAGCGCGCACATAACATCGAGCGCAGCAAAGCGCGGAGCCGCATCTCAGCGGCTCCGCGCTTTTTAATGACCCGCACTTCTTGCCCATTTTCCCGAAAAAACGAAGTTCAGATCCGCCCACAAGATGCAGAGCAAAAGATAGGTACTCATCTTGCCCTTAGTTACTTGCGAACCGCAGCATCGCTTCGTATCGTATGGGCGACGATAGCAAGGAGGAGTCATGCCGCATCAGCGCAAACTCAAAAAGGATATTCGTTGCCCCCTCGAATATGGGCTCGATGTTTTTGGCGGCCGTTGGAAATCTCGCATCATCTGCGTTCTTGCAGCAAAGCAGACGCTGCGCTACGGCGAGTTGCGCAGCGAGATGACCGACATATCCGACACCGTCCTCTCAAGCTCGCTCAAAGAGCTAATCGCCGACGACCTTGTTGCCCGTCACAGCTATAACGAGATTCCACCGCGAGTTGAATACTCCCTCACCGACAAGGGTTCCTCGGTCGTCCCTATACTGCAAAGCATCTGCCATTGGGTCGGTATGTTCCACCGCGAAGTCACGGCAGATGCGCCGCGCCAGTGCCAGCTGTGCGATTTCGGCAGTGGCGCAAATTAGCCCGCACCTCTTCTCGCGCTGTCATCTCATACATGCAACGTGCGACAATATCGTTCGTAACAAGCAATGGGAGGAGATGGACGATGAGCGAAACCATTGGGGCATTCAACATCGGGAACAAGTCCGTCAACCTCTGGCGAGCCGAGACCACTGCCGCCGCGTTGCCGATCGTTTACCTTCCCGTCTTTGAAGGCAACGGGGCCGACATCTGGGCCGCATGCCACGAGCTCAAGTGCCCGCTCTTCGCGCTGGTCACCATCGGCGGGCTCGATTGGAACCGCGAGCTCTCTCCTTGGCCCTGTGATGCCATCACGGCGACGAGCGAGCCATTTGCCGGAAGAGCCGAAGACTTCTTAGACGAGCTTACGCACGGAATCATTCCTTCGGTCGAAGCGCGTTTTGCCACTCCCCCACGCCTTCGCGCCATTGCCGGCTACTCACTTGCCGGACTCTTTGCCCTGTGGGCCTGCTGTCAAACCGACCTCTTTAACCGAGCGGCAAGCGTCTCGGGTTCGCTATGGTTTCCCGGCTTTGCCGAGTATCTCGACGAGAACCTGCCTCGAAACGCCCTTGATGTCGCCTACCTCTCGCTGGGTAAAAAGGAGCACAAGACCCCCAATCGCATGATGCGCGAGGTACTCGCCGACACCAAACGCTGCGAGCAGATTCTGCAAGACCGCGGCGCCAAAACGCTCTTCGAGCACAATCCCGGCAACCACTTTAGCGAGCCGGCCCTGCGAAGCGCGAGGAGCATTGCCTGGATGCTCAAAGAATAAGGGTCGCAGGTCGCCCACAGGACCCGGACCTCTCCCAAAGCTTGCTCAAAATTGGCCATATTCGTTCCCAAATGGCACTATCGGCCGCGCCCTCCGGCACGTACGCTCAAAACAGCAGTGCACGCCATATGAGAGATGGGAGCAGCTATGACCACGTTCACGACCCCCACCAAGCATGACCGTCCTGCAGGAGCGCACTTCGCCGAGCCCGGCCCGCGCCACCGCGCCGTGCTCGCGCGCGGGAGCTGGCGCCGCGTGACCCGCCGCATCGTCTGCGGCCTGGCCTGCGCCCTTACGGTGAGCTCGCTGCTCATGCCGAGCGTCTCGCTCGCGGCGGAGTGGATCGATGTTGGCGGAAGCACGCACAACGCCGCAGACGGAGCCGCCGGCGACGGCAGCACCTGGTCGTGGGACGGAGCCGACGACCTGCAGCTCAACGGCTACAATGGCGGCGGCATCATAGCCGGCGGCAAGCTCAATGTAAGCTACGAAGGCGATAACAACATCGCGAGCATGGGCGAGGGCATCACCGCCATCGACGGCACTAACGAGAGCGCGGAGCTCAACATCTCCGGCACGGGCACCCTCACGGTGGAGTCCGACGGCGACGGCCTCACCTCCGAAGGCGATCTGAATATCAGCGGATCCGGCAGCATCAGCGTCGACAGCGCCAACGGCGATGGCATCTATGCTGATGGCAACCTGAACGTCGAGGGCACGGGTGCGGTCGAGGCTTCCGGAGCATACGGCGGCATTAATGTCGATGGCGATGTCGCCATTAACACAAGCGGAAACGTCAGCGCCAAGGGCGAGAACTCCCGTGGCATGCACGCCAATGGAAACATAGCCATCACCGGTGGCGGCGTCGTTGAAGCAAAGTCGGGGACAGACGACGGCATCCGCGCCAAAGGCACGCTCGAAATCTCCAACAGCACCGTTACAGCAAAAGGCACTGAGCAGGGCATCTGGGCCTGGAAGGGCCTCACCATCGACAACGCGACGGTGCGCGCCCACGCCCTAGGCAACTCCACGCGTGATACTTCGATAGCGATCTACACTGATGAAGGCGATATCGTCATCAAGAATGGTTCCCTCGTATACGCACTTGCCGAGGGCTTCGAGGGAGCCGGCATCAGCTCGATCAACTACGACGAGGGTGGAGCCGGCGGCCGCATCTTTATTAGCGATTCGACCGTCGAGGCAATCGCTCGTTATCTCAAGACCGAAGGACAGCTGCCGCTGCCGCCCATCGCTTATGGCGACAACGACATCCCCGAGGTATACGTGGTTGGGCCTACGTTTGGCATTCACGTCATGACCGAAAACGCAATCAAGCCCGCAACCATCACAATCACGCGCAGCCGTGTGATCGCCGAGGGTGAGACTGCAGCGATCCTGGCGCTCGTCGCCAGCGAAGACGGCAGCGTCATGGGCACGATCGACCTCATCGATAGCATCATCGAGACCCCGGGCGGCGGCCGCGTCTGCGATATTCACTATATCGACGAGGCCAACGACGGGACGACGCACCTTGCCGGGCAGACCATCGGCACCGCAGAGGGCGTTATCGAGGACATGACCAGCGACGCAATCGCCAAGCGCGCCGTTATCGTTCCAGTCGAGGCACCCAAGCCCGAAGCAAAGCCCAAAGCGAAGACCGTCGCCGCTGCCGCCAAGGGCGTTGAGACCGGCAGCAAGCTCGCCGCTACGGGCGACAGCTCCGCCGCAGCCATCATCGCAGCCGCCATCGCCGGCACCGCCGCGATCGGCGCGGGCGTCGCCACCAGCCGCAAGCGCTCGTAGCGCACGGCGGGGCGCACGCCCGAAAGGCGCAAGTATCGATCCCTCTCCATGTGGAAGCGGCCGTCGGAGCTCCCCCTCCGGCGGCCGCGTCTTTTCTCGAGGCCGATTGAACCCGCGGCGCGGGGCGGTGCCCCGTCTCGACGACCTGCGAAGACAGATGAAGCAGAAAATCCCATTTAAGTCCCCTCTCGTCGGCTCTAAATGGGATTTCCTGCTGCATTTGGCGCGGAACCGGCAAACCCTCCCGTGCCCTTCCCCCTTTTAGCCATTTTGGCTCCCAAACGGCACTACCGCCGCCCGGGCGCAGGACATACGCTTAAGGCGGCAGCAGTGTCCACATGAGATGGGAGAGGCCATGACTAGCCTGTTCACGGAGCCCAGAAGCAACGACCGTCCCGCAGGAGCGCACTTCGCCGAGCCCCGCCCGCGCCACCGCGCCGTGCTCGCGCGCGGGAGCTGGCGCCGCGTGACCCGCCGCATCGTCTGCGGCCTGGCCTGCGCCCTCACGGTGAGCTCGCTGCTCATGCCGAGCGTCTCGCTCGCGGCGGAGTGGATCGATGTTGGCGGCGTCCGCCACGAAGCGGCCGCGGGGCCCACGGGGGACGCCGCCGGCACCTGGACCTGGAACGGTGCCGACGACATGAAGCTCAACGGCTACAACGGCGGTCCCATCAACGCCGCAGGCAAGCTCAACGTGAGCTACGAGGGCGAAAACACCGTCACGGGCGGATCCGAGTCGGCCATCAAGGTCTCTGACGGCTATGCCGAGAAAGCCGAGCTCACTATCACCGGCAATGAATCGAGCACCCTTAATGCCGAAAATTCATCCTACAAGGGCACCATCGATTCCGCTGGTACCGTGACAATCGACGGAACCGGCACCGTTAACGCCGAGGGCGGCTGCGGCATCACCGCAAAAGACGACATCACCATCAAGGGAGGCGGCGAAGTTAGCATCAAGGCCAGCGGCGACGGCGTCATCACCTCCGGCGATATCAGCGTCACGGACAGCAAGCTCTCGGCCGATGGCGGCGAGCATGGCATCTCCGGCCGCAATGTTTCAATCGACAACTCGACCGTCAAGGCGAGCGCCAACATGCACGACGCAACCGCACTCATGGCATACGGCGGTGACGTCCGCATCCGCAACGGATCGAACGTGAGCCTGCTTGGCGAGGGCGTCTACGCCTACGGCATCCACACCACCAACTTTGACGAAAACGGCCCCGGTGGCAGCGTGTTCATCGAGAGCTCGAACGTGGAGGCAATTGCCCGCTACGCCGCCGATCTGCCCCCTATCGACGGCGGAGACATTATCCTTCGCAGCAGTCCCGACGATTCCGAACGCACCTCGGGCCACGTTTACGGCATCCTTGCACATACCAATAAGGGCCTTTCGCCTGCGGTCATCAACATCGTTAACTCGAACGTCACCGCCGCGGGCGACGACGGCGCAATCTTTGCAGCGGCCGTTACCGCGGATGGAAGCCAGGCCGGCACCATCGTTATCGCCAGCGGCGACATCGTAACGCCCGTCGGCGGAGTCGTGCGCGATGTTCATATCGCAAGCAAGCCCGATAATCCGACCGTCACCAAGGGCCAGCTCATTGCCTCCCCGGGCGATCCCCTGGACGACGTGAACAGCGACGAGATTGCCAAGCATGCCGTCATCGCCCCCAATGACGATCCCGGCGGCATGGGCAGCGGTAGCGAAGGCTCTAAGCACAATGCCGTTCTTAAGAAGGACGGTGCAGAGATAAAGCCCGCCTCTGCGAAGATTACCCGCGCAAGCGACGCTCTCGCCGTCACAGGCGACGGCGCTGCCGCAGGCATCATTGCAGCCGTGATCGCCGGCACCGCCGCGATCGGCGCGGGCGTCGCCACCAGCCGCAAGCGCTCGTAGCGCACGGCGGGGCGCACGCCCGAAAGGCGCAAGTATCGATCCCTCTCCATGTGGAAGCGGCCGTCGGAGCTCCCCCTCCGGCGGCCGCGCTTTCTATCCCAGGCAGTGTTATTTCTAGATATGGCGCCGCAGCGCCTCGAC
This sequence comes from uncultured Collinsella sp., assembly GCA_934621295.1. Taxonomy (GTDB): domain Bacteria; phylum Actinomycetota; class Coriobacteriia; order Coriobacteriales; family Coriobacteriaceae; genus Collinsella. The sequence continues at coordinate 112,388 of CAKTVB010000004.1, read as the reverse complement.
ATACGCCTCGCCATAGCGCGTGAGCTGCGAGTTCTTGCGCGTGATAACACCTATCTCCATGTACTCGTCCACATCGAGCGGCACGGCGACGATGCCCTCGCCATTCAGCTCGGCCGAGATAACGCCCGAACAAACGGTGTAGCCGTCCAAACCGATTACCAGGTTGAACAGCGTGGCGCGGTCGCGCACGCGAATGTTCTTGGCACGGTCCAGGGTGGAGAGAATCTCCTCGGAGAAGTAAAACGAATTGAAGTCCCCCTGCTCATAGGAGAGATAGGGGTAGTCCTGCAAGTCGTCGAGGGTGACGCTACCGCGACCCGCCAACGGGTGCGACGACGAGAGAAACACATGCGGCTCGGCACGGAAAAGCGGTGCGAACTCCAACTCGTTTTGGCGCAGCATCTTCTCGATCACCTCGCGATTGCGCGAACTCAGGTACAAGATGCCCAGCTCGCTTTTCATGTGCGAAACATCCTCGATGATTTCGTGGGTCTGCTCCTCGCGCAGGGTAAAGTCGTAGCGCGCGGCGTCAAACTGCCGAATCACATCGACAAATGCGTTGACCGCAAAGGAATAATGCTGGCACGAAACAGAGAAGTGCGGCACCTGGCGCGTCTCGCCACGATAGCGCTCCTCGAGCAGATCGACCTGCTCGAGCACCTGGCGTGCATATCCCAAAAAGGTCTCGCCCTCCTCGGTCACCACCACGCCCTTGTTGGAACGCTCGAAAATAGTGACCCCCATCTCGGCCTCAAGATCGCGAATCGAGGCGGTGATGGACGGCTGCGAGACGAACAGACGGCGCGAGGCCTCGGTGATATTGCCGCACTCGGCAACCTTGACGGCATAGATGAGCTGTTGCAGTTTCATGGGTGCGTCCTTCGCGAGGTTTCTTGTGCATAAAGGTTTCCTTATGGTACAACGCGACGGCGCAAACCCACCTCATGGAGTACCATGTAAGCCACAGATTCGATGCAGGGGTGCCGCCGCGTGCGCGCGAGTAGGCTGAGAGGGCATGTGCCCAACCCTTTGAACCTGTCAGTTAGCGCTGGCGTAGGGAGCATGTCCTCGTGGTTTTGGGACACTGTAGCTTTACGTGCAGCATCCCCAAAAGCCTAGGGAGGCATGCATGATCGAAAAGAACCAGATCGAAGCCACCGTTGCGGCGGCCGCGCGCAAGGTGCGCGAGACTAACCCCATGGCGGGTTCCATCACCAACACCGTGACCATCGACTTCGTGGCAAACGCCCAGCTCGCCGTGGGCGGCTCGGCAGCCATGGTCTATTTGCCCGACGAGGGAGAGGCACTCGTTGCCGCCGGCAACGCCGTGTACCTCAACATGGGCACGCTCTTCCCTATCTATGAGCAAACCATCCCCGCAACGGCCAAAGCCGCACACGACGCTGGCAAGGCATGGGTGCTCGACCCGGTGGGCCTGGGCATCGGCAGCCTGCGTACCAAGCTGATCGGTGAACTCAAGCCCTACAAGCCCACCATCGTTCGCGGCAACGCCTCCGAGATCATCGCCCTCGCAAGCCTGTGGGAGCTTCTTGATGCCGAAGACGCCCTCGACCGTCCTCGTGGCGTGGATACCACCGATGGCGTCGATGCCGCACGCGAGGCTGCCGTAGCGCTCGCCCGCTACACGGGCGGTGCCGTGGTGGTCTCCGGCGAGGTCGACCTTGTGACCGACGGCACCACCGTCGTGCGCTCACACGGAGGCAGCGAGCTCATGTCCAAGATCACGGGCTGCGGCTGCTCCCAGGGCGGCGTGCTCGCCGTCTACGCCACCTGCGCCGACGCCTTTACCGCGGCGGTTGCCGGCACGGCCCACTACAACCTCGCCGGCACGCGCGCCGCAGCCGTGGCCGACGCCCCCGCGAGCTTCAAGGTCGCTTTTATCGACGAGCTCTACCGCGCCACGGGTGAAGAGATCGCCGCAAACCCGATGTGCGTCGAGGAGGCCTAGATGAACACGCTTATCGCTGTTGCCATCGCGCCCTGCGGCACGGGCGACGAGCTATCTGCCGAGGTGGCAGAAGTCGTGCGCGTTATCCGCGAGTCTGGGCTTCCCAGCCGCACGACCTCGATGTTCACCGAGATCGAAGGCGATTGGGACGAGGTCATGCAGGTGGTCAAGGACGCCACCTTCGTCTTGGCGGAGAAGGGTATCCGCACCGAGGTCGTACTCAAGGCAGACGTGCGCCCGGGCTTCGATCACATGATGGACGGCAAACTGGAACGCCTGGACGCCCAGCTCAAAGCACAGGAGGCATAAGCCATGAGCATGCGTGACAATCTGGATATCTCGGCCTACTTGGTGCTGGGGCCCGAAAATACCCTGGGACGCCCCGTCGCCGATGTAGTGGAGCAGGCACTCGACGCCGGCTTCACCTGTGTGCAGATCCGCTCCAAGGTCTGCTCCGTGCGCGACCTCATCGAGTACACGGCGCAAGCGGCAGACGTCATCGCCCGTGCAGGCAAGAGTGATCAAGTAGCATTGCTCATCGACGACCGACTCGACGCGGTGCTTGCCGCCCGCGAGCGCGGCATCAAGTGCGATGGCGTGCATGTGGGCCAATCCGACATCCCCGTAGACGTGTGCCGTAAGCTGCTAGGGCCCGATGCTATCGTGGGTCTCTCCGCCCGCTGCGAGGAAATGCTCGAGTACGTGAAGACGGCGGACATGAGCCTTGTCGACTACCTGGGCGTCGGCCCCTTGCACGAGACGGCGACCAAAAAAGACGCCGGCCTCACCTCCGACGGCAGCATTATCATGCAGGATTTCGACGACCTGCGCGCCTTGCACGAGGTTAGCCCGCGCCCCATCGTAGTTGGCGGCGGCGTAAAGGCAGCAGACCTGCCCGCCCTCAAGGCAACAGGCGTCGAAGGCTTTTTCGTCGTCTCCGCAGTCTGCAGCGCACCCGATCCGCACGCCGCGGCGGCGGAGCTCGTTGAGACTTGGCGCCAGGCATAGGCGCTGCCAAGCGAAAGCGCGCATTCAACTGAGGGCTATCGGCACAGGCCGGTAGCCCTTTTTATTACGATGGGAAAGTTGGCACCTTACAGCAGCACAAACTGCCTCAATGCAGCGCGACTCGAAATGCCCAGTTTGGCATAGGCGCTCGACAGACGATTCTTTACCGTCCCACGCGATATCTGCAAGTGCGCGGCAATCTCGTCGTTTGTCCACCCACGGCATGCCAGCATGGAGATGGCGAATTCCGTTGTCGTCAGATTATCCGCAACGCTCGCCCCTGCGGTGGGGTTATGCACGCGCCGCCACCCACGGCTAAAACGGTCGGTGATCTTGATGATGCGCGCAAAATCCTGGGGAAAGTCCTTTTTGAGACACGATTCGAGTACGCCCTGCAAAAGCCCATGGTGCTCACCGAGCATCTCAATCAAATCGTCGGGCTGCGCTATCTGCCAAGCATGCATGAAGTGCGCCTTGGCGCGGTCGATATCATGCTGATTGATCCATCCCACGGCAGCCATCAAGTGCAGGAACACCTCCGCCACAGGGTAGCTCCCCTGTTTCATCGACAGAGCGTTTTCGGCCATACCTACGCAGCGCCCGTAATCGCCCTCAAGGTAGGCGCGATGCGCCAGGGCATACGTCGCAAACAAACGCAGCCCCTCGGGAAGTAGCGCAGCATATGAGTTGAATTCGTCGCGCGATACCGGGGAGGGAAAATGCAACAGCACGCACGCGCTTGCCGCAAAGAGCATATACGAGGCGCGGACACGCGGATTCTCGGTAACGCGCGGGTCCTTCCCCGTCTCCTCAAGGTATTTCAAACAGCGGCGCGCCGCCATGGAGCGATTGAGCGACAGGTTGGCATACGCACAGATCAAACAAGCAGAAAGGCGAAGGGAAAGATCGCCCGAAGTAAGGTATGGCTCAGCCAGACGACAAGCATCATCGGGAAGGCCGCGATAGTAAAGAGCCTCGGCATGTGCAATGGCCCCAAAGCCGTCCTTGGGCATCTGGGCAAGCGTGTGGTCGAGCATCCCCGGCTCGAACGCCGTGCACATGAGCGGCATGGGGAATTGCCAAGAGTCGTCATGCATCTGGTTCATGGCAACCTCCCCTCACGTTCATCGCGTATCTTGATGATAAAACGCGAAGAACCGAGCCGGTTGGACATCCGGCTCGAAATCAAAGCTTATTCTAGGCCGCAGGCGTCGAATGTTACGCAAAGAACGCCTGCAGCCTATCGAGCGTGCGCAGTGCGTCGGCACGTCCCACTTCGTATATCTCTTCGAGCTTTTGCGGATCTTTGCATATGGCGGGCACGCTCACGTCCCGGCTGGGTCGGATCACAAATAATGCTCCCTCCCGCTCAAGGCGTTCAATCATATCCAGACATGCGTTGTACTGTTCATGACGATGCGAAAGCAGCTCCACCAAGTGCGGATATCGGTGTAGCCAAAGTCGCAGGAGGGGCATCATGTGGTTGGGCTCCTTGCGATAGCCCTGCGGCTGCGTAAGTATGATAGCGATCTTTTGATAACCCTGCTCGCGCATCCATGCCACAGGAATGGACTCGGCGACACCGCCATCCAAAAGCTCACGGCCATCGATTGCCACGGGGCGCGATAACACGGGGATAGATGCCGAGGCGCGAATCCATTCGATGTCGTCCGCGCCGCCCTGCTCAAGATCGTGATAGACCGCTTCGCCCGTATTGATATCGGTTGCCACCGCCGTAAAACGCATGGGCCACGAGTTAAACGTCTCGGTATCCACCGGATCGAGCACCAGCGGAACTTCGCCATAGGCAAAGTCGCGACTGTACAGGTCGCCCGTGCGCAGCCAATTGCGCAAGCTCGCATAGCGCGGGTCGGCGGCGTAGGCTGTGTTGTAGCGAAGCACGCGTCCAATCTGGCGGGATTTGAAGTTGTATCCAAAGGCGGCACCCGCGGATACTCCCACTGCTCCATCGGCAGTAACGCCGTGCTCCATCCACACGTCAAGCACGCCCGCGGTGTAAAGGCCGCGAAATCCTCCGCCCTCCAGCACCACACCGGTGCGACGCGGCAAATCTACGGTCGAAGTCGTCTGTTGCATCCATCCTCTTTCTCGATGCGCGACAGTATACGCCTGAGTCGCGAGCGCATGCGCCTATTAACGTGCGATAATCCAGGGCATGTACACGAAACACCGGGGAGGGTCCATGAAGGTTCTATTGGTTAACGGCAGCGCAAGGGTGCATGGAAACACGGCGACGGCGCTCAAGCAGATAGCGCAGACACTCGAGTCCGAAGGCATTGACACCCAGATCTTCCAACTCGGTGCCGGCGCGTATCGTGATTGCATCGCCTGTAATCGATGCTCCGACCTCGATGGTCATTGCGTCTTTGGTGACGATCCCGTCAACGAGTTTCTCAACCTCGCCACCCAGGCCGACGGCTTTGTCTTTGGCACACCGGTCTATTACGCGCACCCTTCGGGACGCATCCTCTCCTTCCTCGACCGCGCCTTCTACGCCGGCGGCGCTGCCTTTGCCCACAAGCCAGGGGCATCCATCGCCGTCGCTCGCCGCGCAGGGACGTGTGCCAGCGTTGACGTGCTCAACAAGTACTTCACCATCAACCAAATGCCCGTCGTCTCCTCCACCTACTGGAACGTCACCTTTGGAGGCGCGCCCGAGGAAGCCCTTCAAGACGCCGAGGGCATGGCGACCATGCGCAACCTGGGCCGCAATATGGCATGGATGCTCAAATGCATCGAAGCGGGACGCGCCGCGGGCATCACCGCGCCCGAGCCGGAGCGCGCCAGGACGAACTTCATTCGTTAACGTCCTTTCGTGCTCGCCGTGCGATACCATGTCGCAAGGCAGACGCACTCCAACGAACAGGCAGGCATCGTGAACATTCAGATCTTTGGCACCAAGAAGAGCTTCGATACCAAGAAGGCGCAGCGCTATTTCAAAGAGCGCCGCATCAAGGTCCAATTCATCGACCTGCGCGAGAAGGAGATGAGTAAGGGCGAGCTGCAAAGCGTGATGCGCGCCGTAGGCGGCATCGATGCGCTGCTGGACCCCAAGGCAAAAGACCAGGACACACTAGCACTCGTGCAGCATCTAGCCGAGAGCCAGCGCTTCGACAAGCTGCTTGAAAACCAGCAGGTGCTCGCGGAGCCCATCGTTCGCAACGGGCGCGCCGCCACCGTCGGCTACGCCCCCGACGTTTGGAAGACCTGGGAGTAGGCACACCGTCCACGCGCAAGCACCCGTTATTGCAGCCGCAGGCCAGCCCAACCCACGGGCGGCCCGCGGCTGTTTTTTCGACACGCACAAACCCTCTCTGTGATTTTTATCCCGTGGGCGGGTACATAAGGCGCGGTGTATTCTAAGATTCACTTGTCAGCTGCGACTAACAAAGGAGGGCCCATGCCCAAAAAGCCTGTCAAGATCGTGATGCTCACCGGCTACCTCGGTGCCGGCAAGACCACCTTGCTCAACCACATCCTCGAAAACGACGGCGGCATCCGCGCCGCTGTGATCGTCAACGATATCGGCGAGATCAACGTCGACGCCGACCTTATCGCCGACGGCGGCCTCTCCGAGGCAGACGACCTCATCCCTCTCACCAACGGCTGCATCTGCTGCACGCTGTCCGAAGACCTCGCCAACCAGCTGCAGGGCATCGCCGAATCCGGCGACTTCGACTACATCATCATCGAGGCCTCCGGCATCTGCGAGCCCATCCCCATCGCCTATACCATCTCCTCCTTCTGCGACGACGCCAAGACGGACGGCGAGCCCCTGCTCGCACTCGACAACATCGTTGCCGTGGTGGACTGCGCACGCATGTATGACGAGTTCAACGGCGGTCGCGACTTGCTGGCCGAGAATATCGACGAGGACGACATCGAGAGCCTGCTGATTCAGCAGATCGAGTTTTGCACCACGCTTGTGCTCAACAAGACCGACACCGTGACGCCCGAGCAGATCGCCGAGCTCAAAGCCATCGTGCGCGGCCTGCAGAAGGACGCCGTGATCGTCGAGGCCGAACAGGGCAATGTCCCCATGGACGAGCTGCTGGACACCGACCGCTTTGACTTTAGCCGCGCCTATAAATCCGCCGCTTGGGTCGAGGCCATGGAGCACCCCGAGGAGCACGATGATCCCGAGGTTCTGGAATACGACATCGAGACGTTTGTCTACGCTCGCCGCAAGCCCTTTGACCTGGAGAAATTCACCGACTTTGTGGAGCAGGACTGGCCCGACGAGGTTATCCGCGTCAAGGGCCCTCTGTGGCAAAACGCCAACCCCGACATGTGCTACATCTTTGAGCAGGCGGGCCATCAGATGCGCTTGATGGAAAACGGCCTGTTTGTGGACTCCGCCCCCGAGGACGAGAAGCAGCAGATCATCGCCGACAACCCTGAGCTTCGCGACTATTGGGACGACGAGGTGGGCGACCGCGAGACGCGCCTGTGCATCATCGGCCGTCACATGGATAAGGACGCCGTCGTCGCCGGCCTCGATGCTTGTCTGACCGATTGGCACCGCGCATAAGAGACGAAGCAGCGTCAACTTTGCATGCCAAGCCGCCGCGAGGAATCGCCCTCGCGGCGGCTTTTGCGTGCGCGGGATGCATGAGGAGGCGCTACAGGTAGCGGCCCGTAACGCTCTCGGGACACGCCGCAACCGCAGCGGGCACTCCCGCGTAGACGATGCAACCACCGCGCTCGCCGCCACCGGGCCCCATATCTATCACGTAATCGGCATTGCGAATCAAATCAAGGTCATGCTCGATCACCACAACGGTCGCGCCCTTCGATACCAAGCCGTCAAAGACACCCAGCAGCACCTCGACATCGAGCGGGTGCAAGCCGATCGTGGGCTCGTCGAACACGAAGACGGCATCGTCTTGCACGCGGCCCATCTCGCTTGCGAGCTTGAGACGCTGGGCCTCGCCACCCGAAAGCTCCGGCGTGGGCTCGCCGAGCGTCAGGTAACCCAGTCCTAGGTCGTGCAGGGTTTGCAAACGTGCCTGAACCTTCTTGAGACCCAGTGTTGCACCGAGCGTCTCATCCACGCTCATGTCCATGAGCTGCGGCAGCGTAAGGAGACTGCCGTCCGCGCCCTGGCGATGAATATGCGAGGCCGCCTCGGAGTAGCGCGAGCCTCGGCATGCGGGGCAGACGATCTCGGCATCGGGCAGGAACTGCACGTCAAGCGAGATGGTGCCCGTGCCGTCACAGGTGGGGCAGCGCAGGGCTCCGGTGTTATAGCTGAAGGCACCTGCCTTATAGCCAGCCTCCTTAGCCTCGGGCGTGCGCGCGTAGGCACGGCGCAGCTCGTCGTGGATATCGGCATAGGTGGCAACCGTCGAGCGCACGTTGGCGCCGATGGGTGTCGCGTCGATAAGGTTTGCACGGGCGACTCCCTCGGCATCGATCCAGCGTACGTGGCGCGGCACGCACTCCCCCGCCGCCTGTGCCTTGAGAGCAGGAATGAGTGTCTCGAGCACAAGCGTGGTCTTGCCCGAGCCGGAAACGCCCGTGACCGCCGTCAAACGACCGCGGGGAATATCGACTTCCAGGGGTTTCACCGTATGGATCGCACCCATCTCCATACGAATGTGTCCATGGTCGAACAGCTCGTCCTCGGCGATTATCGGGCGCAAACGCTGAGGCGACGTGCGCAAAAATGGGGCGATGCGGCTCTCGGGTGCATCGCTCACCTCGTCGACCGTACCTGTGCTAAGCACATTGCCACCGGCGGCTCCAGCAGCAGGGCCCATCTCGACCAGATAATCTGCCTCCGCAAGTACGCGTGTGTCGTGGTCGACAACCACCACCGTGTTGCCGTCTGCAACCAAATCACGCATGACACTCACCAGGCCATCGACATTAGCCGGATGCAGACCGATCGAAGGCTCGTCCAGCACATAGAGCACGCCGGTCGAGCGATTGCGCACCACACGCGCAAGCTGCACGCGCTGTCGCTCACCCGTAGAAAGCGTGGCTCCGGCACGGTCGAGCGACAGGTAATCAAGCCCCAGATCGACCAGGCGACGCGCCGTATTGAGAAACGAGTCGCAGATGTCTGTCACCATGGGGCGCATCTCCTGCGGCAGGGACGCCGGGACTGCGCGCACCCACTCAATCGACTCGCCGAGCGTCATGGCGGCGGCTTGTGCCAGGTCGATGCCTCGCACCTGGGGACGTCGCGCCGCAGCCGAAAGCCTCGTGCCGCCGCAATCGCGGCACGGACCCTCACGCAGGAAACGCGCTACGCGCTTGAGGCCCTTGTCGTCCTTGACCTTGGAAAGCGCGTTCTCAACGGTATAGACGGCGTTGTAATAGGTAAAGTCGAGCGGCGTGGCACCCTGGCCGTTCTTGGGAACGTAGAGAATGTGCTTCTTCTCGGCCGGTCCGTGAAAGACGATGTCGCGCTCGGCAGGAGTCAGCTGGTTAAATGGCACATCGGTGCGCACGCCCATCTCACCGGCAACTTGCTTCATGAGGTCCCACATGAGCGAGCCCCAGGGAAGCACTGCGCCCTCATCGATGGTCTTGGTCTCGTCGGGAACCAAACTCGCCTCGTCCACCTCGCGCGTGATGCCGGTGCCGCCGCAGGTTGGGCACGCGCCGCCGCTGTTGAACGCCAAGCCCTCGGCATCCGGCGCGTAGAACTCGCGATTGCATGACGGACAGACGAGCGGCAAACCCGCCGCTACGTTAAGACTCGGCTCCACGCGCGCGCCGCAGTGTGGGCACACGTGATGGGCGCAGCGGCTAAAGAGCAGGCGCAGGCTGTTATTGAGCTCGGTCATGGTGCCGAAAGTCGAACGCACACCCGGTACGCTGGGACGCTGGTGCAGCGCGAGCGCCGCCGGTACGTGCAGCACCTCGTCCACCTGTGTATGTTCGGCCTGTGTGAGGCGACGGCGCGTGTAGGTGCTGAGCGCCTCCAGATACCGACGCGATCCTTCGGCATAAAGGACGCCCAGGGCAAGCGAGCTCTTGCCCGAACCCGAGACGCCGGCAATGCCCACGAGCTTACCCAGCGGAATGTCGATGTCGATATCTTTCAGGTTGTGGACGCGTGCACCGCGTACCTCGATAGCGTCTGGCTGTTGCGGCACCGTCAACGCTTCCCTTCTGTCTGCTTGCGCCAGTCATCGCAGGTCAAATGCGTAAAGTACTCAGTACGCACATCACCCATGAGTTCACAGGGCACGTCATGTTCGACGTGATGCGGCACGAACCCGCATTTTTGCTGAACGCGCAACGACTTGTCATTGCCCTCATAGTATCCGCACCAAAGCGCCTTGCAGCCAAGCGTTTCAAATGCATAGCGTTGCATGGCCCGCACGGCTTCCGGGGCGAAGCCTCGACCCCAAAAGGGCTTGGCAATCCAATAGCCCACTTCGAGCTCGAGACCGGCACCTTGGCAGCTCGATTCACAGCGAGACGGCATGAGACCGATGCTCCCTATGGGCTCGTCCGTCCCGGCTAAGCAAACGGCAAAGGTGTGCGGTGCCGAAAAACCGTCCGGATGATCTCCCGGCTTTCCTCAATGCTTCGATGGGGCGGCCAGCTTGCAGCCGGTCCCACGTCCGGGTCGCTCGCATATGCAAAAAGATTCGCTGCATCCGCCTCGCACCACGGACGGAGCGCCAAACGCTCAGTATGAATCACCATGTTTTGACCTCTTGCCTGTCAATGTAGTAGAGGGGAGCATCCCCCTTGTCGCGCTATTCGTGCCACAACACGCAATCGCGAATGTACTCGCCCAGCATAGGAACGGTAAAGCGAACAAGGCCATAACCGGCGGCCTCGATTACGCGCTCGCGAATCAAGCTTGCTCGATACTTGCTTGCCCAACTCTGGGTTCGATCGCAGCGATCGATAACATCGGCCACACGCGTCGGCTTGCCCACATCGACCGCCATCGCCTCGATAAACAGGCGCTGCGGACTGCGTAGCCCGTAGTACAAAGGAGCATCGACAGCCTCGTAAAACTCCGAGATCGCATCCCTATTGCCAGCTTCGACATCGCTCGGCTCGACAATCTCAGAATCACGACGCGCGGCAGATCGCCACATGTAGTAGCCCACAAGCTGGACCATGTAGGGGTGGCCCATGCTTTTGTGCGCAGCAAGACTGGCCGTCTTCGCATCGACACAAAGACCAGCCTCTTGCACTGTTTGAATGAATGCATCGCGCACCTCGGGCAGAGGAATCGAACCCAGCGTACGCTGTTGGGCGCGTCGCAAAAACGTCACGCTCGGTTCTTCCAACAGGTCGTCAACCATGCTTGGCAAGCCCGCAAAGACCAAGGCCAGGCCACGCTGCTCGGCGTCCAACAAACCCGTAGCGTCCTGGTCTCCAAGCACTTGCTGATAGAGAACGGCCAAAGCCGCCAGCTCTTCGATAGACGCGGATTGTGCCTCATCGATGGCGAATAAGATGCCTTTTCCTGCCCCGAGCTTCTTGAGGCGTTCATTAACGAGACCTCGCAGCGTCTCGCCCTTTGCCCGTGCCGCCTCGACCGATATGCGCCCAAACGACGGACCAAACTCCATCGATGTCACGGTAGGCCTATTTGATCGAAGCGCGTCGGCCAAGCGGTCGCACAGCCCGAGCGAAGCGGAATCGGAGATAACCACCCATCCGCGCTCGCTGGCCAGGCACTGAAGCTCGCGCAGTAAAACCGTCTTGCCACAACCACGGTTGCCCGTTAGGAGCATAAGCCTGCCCGGCGCGCCGGCACCGTTGTCGAGGCCCTCGGCAAAATCCTCGATTACTGCCTCGCGTCCAATCAACACTGGAGGCCGCTTTCCCGCCGTAGGCTTAAAGGGATTAGGCGTCATGACGGCCTCCTTTCCAGCTGTGCTTTCGATGTCAAAATTATACCAAGTTATACCGAATTGTACCTACTGCTTTGACCGTGTTAGGTATAACGATGGCAGAGCCCTACTTTTGCTCAGCAATGAACATTCGATAGGCGTTGTCGCCAATCGTCTTGGTTGTGGCGAAATCGAATCCGCCGCCCACAACCCCTCCGATGACCGGCACCATTTTCCCCAGGTTGACAACTCCCTTTTCGCCGAACTTCGTAACGAATCGCATCCCCACACGACGGTTAATCGCAGTGCAGACTGACCCTGGAAGCTTCTTTATCACGTTGACCGCTATACGCTCCGATGTCTTAATGCCCGCACTCTTCAAGATGTCCGCCATGGCTTTCCCCGTCAGGCAAACGTATACCATCGTCTGAACCTGGTCGGAATGAACGTCATAGCCGCCCATCTGTGCCAGGGCAGCAACCATCCTCATTTGCATATAGATAACACTGCCGACATTCGCCGACACCGCGGCCACGGTTGCAGGCAGCGTCAACGCACCACCAACCCCCGATAAAAAGCCCGAAGTGGAGCATTTGACCAGCTGGTTGGAGATTAATTTTCTGGCCGCTTCCTCCGTCGTGTCGTATTTGCCGCAATAGTCATCCGCAAGAGCATCAACCGAGCTGCTCACCTTTGGAATTCCATCCAGAGCCGCCCGATAGCACGCATCCAGCAATGTCTGGACCTGCTCAGGTGAGTTTAAAACCGGAACGGCATCTTCGACTCGCGCCGCAATCTTTGCCGCCGCGTCACCAACTCCCTGCGCAGACTTCGCTGCACCATTAACCGCAGCGACTATATTCGCCGCAGCGCTTCCAGCACTTTCGACAACATTGGATACGACATTTCTTATATCGATATTCCGCTGCTGATCTTTATCGTCGCCGCAAGCGGCAAGCTCTTCGGCTGTATCGTCATCCTTCATAACAAACCCCTCTATTGCCGATAGACAAACTCGACCTTGTATTGATCACCAAATGCAGAATTAAACATTGCACGGATGTTTGCCTCCGCGTTTGTCTGAGCCTCTTCAAGCAACTTCCCGTCCTTAATGGCCTCGCTTTCGCTTCGTTCCTTACACTGCCGCTCAAAGGCCGTGACGTCTTCGACCTTAATTGGATTGAAAACGTTGTTGTTCTCTTCGAGAACACCTGACTTTTGCATATCCGGCGTGTTCGAAATCACATATGGCTTATCCATCGTTATAGTGACCGTGTTGCCCTTAAGCGTAATCTCGGCGTTTTCGAGATTTACGCCCGCCTTGATAGTCCCCGCATAGCGGTACCAGAAGCTATTCTGAGTGAAGGGGATTTCAATCAAATCGAAAAGCTTCTTGTCATCCGTTGACTTATCGACAATCGCATAGTTCTGGGAAACCGTCACCATTTCGTTTTGAGAGACAATACGCTCGAATACGACTGTCGGCGACAGTGTCTCGGGTGACGCCTCTTTTGTCCCCACGTCTTTGCCGATATTGAAGAGCGCGGCGAACACGATGGCTACAAGTATCCCGCCGAGCACCAGACCGGCAATAAACACCTTAGGCCTCGTTAAGACCCTCTCCATCTTTGCTTTCAGGAATTCGACAGCATCTGCATCATCCATTTTTCTTCCTTTCACTCTCTGCCGCGGACCATACGAGCCCTCGCCAAAAAGCAGACGAATTGATGATCCGATGGCATTATTTGGTTCTGGGGCGTGAACTCGAAAAACGCTGAGGGGAGGAGTGGGCCCTGCAGAATAAACTCCCCTCGTCAAAAGGTCTAGCTAAAGCGAACGCTCAAGCGTCGAACGGCCGGCTGCATCTGTCTTGTTAGTATCCGCTCCGAATGCGAGCGCATCGGCTCGTCGCCAGCGGTCAAATGTCGACGGACTGACACCCAAAAGCGACGCAGCCTCCCGCCGTGTGACCTCACCTCCCTTAAACGACTGGACGATAGGACGATAGTTTTCCGGACGTTCAAGCACCGGCCTGCCAAACTGCACGCCGCGAAGCCGAGCCGAGGCTATCCCCTCCGCCTGCCGTTGCCTGATGTTCTCGCGCTCCACCTGCGCCACGTAACTCAAGATCTGAAGCACAAGATCCGCTATGAACGTTCCCGTGATGCCACCAGTTTGCTCGCGCGTGTCAAGCAGCGGCATATCGAGCACCACGACAGCAACACGCCGATCGACCGTTATTCGACGCCATTCATCGAGGACTTCGCGGTAGTTGCGCCCCAGACGATCGATGCTTTTGATTACCAAAACGTCCCCCTCGCGCAGTCGACGACAAAGTCGCTGGTACTGAGGGCGCCTGAAGTCCTTCCCACTCGCCTTGTCGGCGTAAATCAAATCTCGCTGGACAGGAAAACGCTTCAACGCGTCTAATTGCCGATCCAAGTTTTGATCGGCAGAGGAGACGCGCGCGTACCCAAAGATTCTTTTGTCCATGATTGCCCCTATCGGCTGCCCGCGGGCAGCATCAACTCAAACGAAAGCCCACTCGCTATAGGGCGTGTAAATTTCGCGAACGGGCAGTAACCATTCTCCCTATTAATCGGTTCGCGTTCAAGCCGAGCGCCGAGCGCTCGGTCTAGCGGCCAAAGAACTCGGCATCTGCCGGACACCAGGGGCGGAAGGTGGCCGGGTCGATCTTTATGTGAGCGGCAGTGGGGACATCGTTCCATTTGACGGTGTAGCCGGCACCATGGGAGCAAAAGACCGAGTCTGGCGTATTGGGCAGGTCGGCCTCGGGTTCGTAGGCGGCCTCTTCAACCACACGCTCGGTATCATGACATGGCGCGTAGCCGGCAAGCTCCAGATAGAGGCGACCGAGACCGCTTGTATAGGCAGCGACGTCAAGCGCGTAATCTTGCACCTCAGATGCCGGCACGCGCCCGATGAGGGCCGCACGCTCCCCCGTCATAGCAGGAGGTTCGTATTCGGCGCTCATGCGCGTAAGGTCGGTAAGCGCACGACCCACGCACTCGCTTGGCACCTCGAGCTCAAATCGATACCACGGCTCCAACAGCACGGCGGCGCCCATCGTCTGCGCCTCCATAAGCCCCTGACGAATGGCACGATATGTAGCCTGGCGAAAGTCCCCACCCTCGGTATGCTTGGCATGCGCGCGGCCGCCCGTGAGCGTGATGCGCATGTCGGTGATGGGCGAGCCCGTGAGCACGCCCAAATGTTCGCGCTCCATGGCATTGGTGAGCGCCAAACGCTGCCAATTGAGGTCGAGCTCGTCAGTCGACGTCACGGTGCCAAACTCCACGCCTGATCCTGCCGGCAACGGCTCCAGGCACAGGTGCACCTCGGCATAATGACGTAGCGGCTCAAAGTGCCCTACGCCTTCAGCTGGCTGGGCAATCGTCTCTTTATAGAGGATGCCGCCTGGCGCAAAACCGACCGCAAGGCCAAAGCGATCGGCGAGCAAGCGCTCGACCACTTCAAGCTGCACCGCGCCCATAAGCTGCAGATGAATCTGCTCCAGATGGGTATTCCACGAGACGCCGAGCATCGGGTCTTCGTCTGCCAGCTCGGAAAGCGCAGCGTAAACGCTATGGACGTCCTGCTCGCCGGGAAGCACGGTGTAGGTGAGAACCGGCGCGATCATCGGCGAGATTCCCGCAGGCTCCGCACCCAAAGCGTCCCCCGGCCGTACATGGGAAAGACCGGTAACGGCGCAGATACCACCCGCGGGAACCTCCTGCGCAAGCTCGAACTTCGCGCCGTTGTAGATGCGCACCTGATCTATCTTGTCGCGCCATGCCTCGCTCGCAGTAACCCCTTCCATCGGCTGTTTTGCGCGGAGAACGCCGCCGGTTACCTTAAGCCAAGCAAGACGCTCGCCGCGATCGCCATGGCTCACTCGGTACACGCGCGCAGCAAAGTCTCCAAGCCAGGAGCGCTCCTCAACAAGCTTGCCAATGCCATCCAAGAAATCGTCCACGCCCTCGTTTTTGAGGGCCGAACCGTAAAAGCACGGGAAAAGGGCACGCTCACGTACCAGACGACGAAGCGTCGGCATCGAGAGCGACCCCTTGTCCAGGTATTCTTCGAGGGCACGCTCATCAAGTGCGGCGGCATCCTCTTGCGCGGGACCTTCGGCCAAGAGCTTCTCGGCATCCAAACAGCCCTCACCCAGACGACGCCGCAGCTCGGCGGCGACGGCTTCGCGTCCGGGATTCTCCAAATCCATCTTGTTGACGAAGATAAACGCGGGGATGCCATAGCGATCGAGCAGGCGCCACAGCGTTTCGGTGTGCCCTTGGACGCCATCGTTGGCGCCAACGACCAGAATCGCATAATCAAGTGCCTGGAGCGTTCGTTCCGCCTCGGCAGAAAAATCGACGTGCCCCGGAGCGTCAACGAGCATGAAGCGCGTATCCGCATGCTCGATCACCGCCTGCGAAGAGAAGATGGTGATGCCGCGCTCGCGCTCGATTGCATCGGTATCCAGATGCGAGTCGCCGTTATCGACGCGTCCGCGGGTGCGGATTTGTCCTGCGTTGAAAAGCATCGCCTCGGCAAGCGTGGTCTTACCCGCATCCACATGCGCCAAGATGCCGATAACCGCCTGCTTCATGCAGCCCTCCTCGCAATCCGGATTCCGTTGCGGCCATGTTGCCGCCGCTTTGTTGCCGCGACGGCCGCGCGTCGATGCCGAGGCCGATGCCGAAGCAGAGCGCACCGGCTGCCGCCACGGCCATCGCAACGACCGCTGCCACGTCTATCGCCACGGCCGTTGCCGCCGTTCCATATGCCGCCCATTGTCTCACACCGCAGCGTAAACGTAGATGCCGGTGCATGGCAGAGTGAATCCTCAATGTAAGGTTTCCAAATGGAGCAGAAAATCCCATTTAGCCGGTACCATCGATGCCCTAAATGGGATTTTCTGCTCCATTTGGCAGTATGAAACCATCGATGAGATCGCTGCGGCACGCGCCAGCCCTGCCGCAGCTCCGTGCCCGACCCTGCCGCAGCTCCGTGCCAACCCAGCCGTGCGCCAGCCCCGCCGCAGCGCCATACCGCCGTCGGGCCTTTTGTGTGACAATAAACCCCAACGTATCACTGCGTGTAATCGGAGATGCGCGTATGGGTGAAAAGCTGAACATGAGCCAAACCGGACGAGTTTGCGCCGGCGCGGGCCACAACTGTGCCTTCTCGCGCGCAGGGTCATCGTGCATGGAAAATATCCGCCTGTTTGCCGACCTTCCCGCCGACGCCAAGCGCGAACTCCTCGCCTGCTCGCGTCACTCGACGCATGAAAGCGGCTCCATTCTCGTGCATGAGGGCGACCCCATAGAATCGATCATCATCGTGCGCTCGGGCCGCATCAAAACCTACCGCACCACCCCCGGCGGCAAGGAATACGTCCTCGACGTGCTGCATGACGGCCAAGCTCTTTGGCACGGCATGTTCCTCAAGGACCACATCTACCATTATTCCGTCGAATGCCTCACGCGCGTGCAGCTTTGCCGTATCCATCGCGCCGACTTCGAGACCATGCTCGCCAATCATCCCAGCGTGGCGCTCGGCTTAATCCGCATGGTATGCACCGAGCTTGACCGCGCGGAAGAGAAAAACATGATGTTGGGCATCCGCAACCCGCGCCGCCGTCTTGCCGAGTACTTGCTGCTGCGCGACCACAGTTGCGTGGGCCCCGAAATCAACATGCGCCTCGAAGACATCGCCAACTCCGTGGGCCTGCGTCCCGAGACCGTCTCGCGCCATGTGGCGCAGTTCGTCCGCGAGGGGCTTGTCAAACGCGTGGGCCGCGGCAAGCTGCTCGTGCTCGATCGCGACGGCCTTTCCGAGGTTGCGCATCACGAAGACTAGCGAGCTTCATGGCATGTAACTGCCCACGGACCGATAGCGGGGCCGTCCGTTCTGCGCCGCACCCGGCCACGAGCGCACTGGCGCCCACCCACGCCATTCAAAACCCACGCACAAACGTCAACTTTTCGGCATCAATAAAGAAAAGTGAACGTTTGTGCGTGGGTTTTAATTTAGAAGGCGCCCGCCGCCCCTCGCCCGGCGCCCTCCACCTGTAGACAACCGCCAAACAACGTCATCTACCTGTGAACATTGTTCATGTGAGCATTTCTCCAACATATCTCCACGCTTCCTTTCCGGCCCTTTAAAAATTCCTGATTTTTTCTCGTTACTTGACTCTAATCAAGGAACTGCCCTATGGAACACAGTACATTTCAGTCGTATTGACGCATGCTTTGCACGGGTTCAAAAAGCGAAACCCGCTGCGGCACCGACGTGACGAGAGGAGCGACGATGCAGGGACGTGTCCATTCCACGGAATCTTTTGGCTCGGCCGACGGCCCCGGCGTTCGCTTTATCATTTTCCTCAAAGGCTGCCCTATGCGTTGCAGCTACTGCCACAACCCCGATACATGGGCCGCAGAAGGCGCCCAGATGATCGAAGCCGATGAGCTTCTCGATCGCGCCGAGCGCTACCGTAGCTACTGGGGCCCCGAGGGCGGCATCACCGTCTCGGGTGGCGAAGCCCTGTTGCAGACCGACTTCGTGCTCGATCTTTTCACCAAGGCAAAAGCCCGCGGCATCAACACCTGCCTCGACACCTCGCTCGCGACCTTCACCCGCAACGAGCCGTATTTTGGCACGTTTACCAAGCTGATGGACGTGTGCGACCTCGTTATGGCAGACATCAAGCACATCGACCCCGAGGAGCACAAGAAGCTCACCGGGCGTGACAACGCTAATATCCTCGACTGCCTGCGCCATCTGAGCCAGATCGGCCAGCCGCTCTGGATTCGCCACGTGCTCGTTCCCGGCATCACCGATGTCGACGAGTACCTGTATCGCACGCGCGACTTTATCGCCGAGTTGGGCGACTGCGTCAAGCGTGTCGAGGTCCTGCCCTACCACACGCTGGGCATCTTCAAATGGGATGAGCTGAACATCCCCTACAAACTTCGTGACGTCGACCCCCCGACGCCCGAGCGCACCGAGCGCGCGCAAAGGATTCTTCGGGGCGAGATGTAGGTAATCAACGTGCCAAACAGGGATTGGCACGAGAATGCAAGGAGGCATACATGGCACTACGCGACGAGTGGAATGGCTTTACCGGAGGTCACTGGGTGGACGACATCAACGTCCGCGACTTCATCCAGCGCAACTACACCGCCTATGACGGCGATGACTCCTTCCTGGCCGGTCCGACCGACGCGACCGACAAGCTCTGGGGCAAGGTCCAGGAGCTTCAGGCAGCCGAGCGCGCCAACAACGGCGTTCTCGAGTGCGAGACCGAGATCGTTTCCGGCCTGACCGCCTATGGCGCTGGCTACATCGATCCCGAGATGAAGGACCTGGAGCAGGTTGTGGGTCTTCAGACCGACAAGCCGCTCAAGCGCGCCTTCATGCCCTACGGCGGCATCAAGATGGCCCAGCAGGCTGCCGAGAACTACGGCTTCCATGTCAACGACAAGTACAACCAGATCTTCAACGAGTATCGCAAGACCCATAACCAGGGCGTCTTCGATGCGTACACCCCCGAGATGCGCGCTGCTCGTCACTCCCACGTCATCACCGGTCTGCCCGACACCTATGGCCGCGGCCGCATCGTCGGCGACTACCGTCGTGTCGCCCTCTACGGTATCGATCGCCTGATCGCCGGTAAGCAGGAGGACCTGCTCAACTGCGGCGGTCGCACCATGACCGACGATGTCGTGCGTGCCCGCGAGGAGATCGCCGAGCAGATCCGTGCCCTCAAGGGCATGAAGGAGATGGCCGCTGCCTACGGTTACGACATCTCCAAGCCGGCCACCAACGCCAAGGAAGCTGTCCAGTGGCTGTACTTCGGCTACCTGGCCGCCATCAAGACCCAGAACGGCGCCGCCATGTCCGTGGGCCGCGTTTCCACCTTCCTGGACATCTACATCCAGCGCGACCTCGCTGCCGGTAAGATCACCGAGGCCGAGGCCCAGGAGCTCATCGACCACCTGGTGCTCAAGCTGCGTATCGTCAAGTTCGCTCGTATTCCGTCCTATCAGGCCCTCTTCTCCGGCGACCCTGTCTGGGCTACGCTCGAGGTTGCTGGCCTTGGCCAGGACGGCCGTCACATGGTGACCAAGAACGACTACCGCTTCCTGCACACCCTGGAGAACATGGGTCCGGCCCCCGAGCCCAACCTGACGGTCCTCTACAGCAAGCGTCTGCCCGAGAACTTCCGCAAGTACGCTGCCAAGATCTCCGTCACCACCTCCTCCATCCAGTACGAGAACGACGACGTCATGCGTCCGGTCTGGGGCGACGACTACAGCATCTGCTGCTGCGTGTCTGCTACCGAGACCGGCAAGGAGATGCAGTTCTTCGGTGCCCGCGCTAACCTCGCCAAGGCTCTCAACTACGCCATCAACGGTGGTAAGGACGAGAAGTTCATGGACAAGCAGGGCAACCACATGCAGGTTGGCCCCGAGTATGCACCCATCACCAGCGAGTACCTCGACTACAACGAGGTCATGCACAAGTTCGATCTGATGATGGACTGGCTGGCCGACCTGTACGTCAACATCCTGAACCTCATCCAGTACATGCACGACAAGTACTACTATGAGGCTGCCGAGATGGCTCTCATCGACACCAACGTGCGTCGTACCTTCGCCACCGGCATCGCTGGCTTCTCTCACGTGGTCGACTCCATCAGCGCCATCAAGTACGCCAAGGTTAAGACCGTCCGTGACGAGCAGGGCATCGTCGTTGACTACGAGGTCGAGGGCGACTTCCCCAAGTACGGTAACGACGACGAGCGTGCCGACGATATCGCCGTGTGGCTGCTGAAGACCTTCATGAAGAAGATCGCCAAGCATCACACCTATCGCAACTCCGAGCCCACCACCTCCATCCTTACCATCACCTCCAACGTGGTGTACGGCAAGGCTACCGGTGGCACCCCCGACGGCCGCAAGGCATTCACCCCGTTTGCCCCGGGTGCTAACCCTGCATACGGCGCTGAGCAGAACGGCCTGCTTGCCTCCCTCAACTCCGTGGCCAAGCTCCCCTACGAGTACGCTCTGGACGGCATCTCCAACACGCAGACCATCAACCCGTCTGCCCTTGGCAACGATGACGAGCAGCGCGTCACCAACCTCGTGAACGTCATGGACGGCTACTTCGCCAACGGCGCTCACCACCTCAACGTCAACGTCTTTGGCGTCGAGAAGCTCAAGGACGCTATGGAGCATCCCGAGAAGCCCGAGTACGCTAACTTCACCATTCGCGTCTCCGGCTACGCTGTTAAGTTCATCGACCTTACCCGTGAGCAGCAGCTCGACGTTATCGCTCGTACCTGCCACGACCACATGTAAGATCTGCTGCCCATATCAGCGCATCTTCATGCAAAAGGCTCCCGTGCATAAGCGCGGGAGCCTTTTTTGATTCGATATCAGGTATGGAAAAGAACCCCGACACCGATGGGTACCGGGGCACGATGACAGCGCGCCGGGACAGAAAACCGCCCCGGCATCGCGCACAATGCCGGGGCGGTCGAAGCATGAGCCGTAGCACCGAAGCAATCGGCTCCATATGCCCTACAGGTCGCGCCTGCAGTAGATACGAGTGCAGACCATACAGCTGACGCCGTACAGAACAAGTGCCACAAGGATAGAGGCTATAACCGCAAACAGAAGGTTCGCCTCGATCGATTCAACAAACGCGGACACAACGCTAGAGGGCAGCAAGCGCCCGATCAACACGACAACTACTGCAGCAACAGCGCCGATGCCACACGCGAAGAAACGCATACCGCGCGCCGTTCCAAACAACGTAACCAGCGGCATAACAAAAGAACAAAGTAAAAGCGCCGCCGCGAGAGATACAACGCCTGTATAGAAAAGCGCTGTAGCCTGCTCAAATACAACAGCATTGAAAACGATAGAGTCAACTGCAATCGCCAAAGGAACGCACAGCGCAACCGCACAGAGCCCAAATCCCAACACCACCGCATATCGACCAGCGATAAGGCTTCGACGAGAGATGGGCAGCGCCGCACGGAAGCGCGCCCATCCAGACTGATCATCGTATCCCGCAAGCGAGAAAGACATGAGCATCGTCATCATCGCGACCGACGCTCCCACCGCGCTGAAGGAATTGCCCGCAAAGAGCCAAACAGCATAAATCACGACCACAGTCGAGATAAGCATGGGCAGAAATGGCTTAACACAAGCAATATCGCAACGGATTGCCTCTTTCATCGATCGGCCTCCTCCAGGTAAAAGTGCAGATACTCATCGATGCTCGCGCGGTCGCAAGCTACGTCCGGAAACGCCTCGGTAAAGGCAAAGCGATCGGGCACAAGCACGTCGACGCTGTAATCGCGACGCTGCATCCGCGCTCCCTCCACACACAACATGACCTCGTCAGCCTGAGCCGCTGTACAGCGCGCGATGCCCGCAACGTCGGTTATCTCCTCGCGTGGCAAATCAAACGCGATGCACCCTGCGTCAATCGCCACCACGCGGTCTGCAATCCGCTCAAGATCGCTCGTGATATGGCTTGAAAGGAGGACGCCATGGCCTGGTTCGCTAGCAAACGCACGCAGCTCGTCGAGGATCCCATCGCGCGCAATGGGATCTAGTCCAGCCGTTGCTTCATCAAGCAGTAGGAGGTCAGCATCGTGGCACAGGGCGCAAATAAGCTGAAGTTTCATTCCCATACCGCGCGAAAGGCTCTTGACCTTGGCTTTGAGGCTCAGGCCGTGTGCATCGCATAGCGCTTCAAACCGCTTCCAATTCCAGCACGGATACGCCGGGGACACGCTAGCAGCAGCTTGGCGCACCGTATGATCACTTGGAAACGGGCATGTATCCATGACCACACCAATACGAGCACGCAGCTCGCGTTGTAAAGCCTCATCTGCATTAGCGCCAAAGGGCTGCTCAAAGAGATTCAAGTCGCCCGAATCAAGGTGGACCAAGCCCAAAGCTACCCTGATAATCGTTGTCTTGCCAGCGCCGTTGGGGCCCACGAAGCCCACAACTTCGTTCTCCCTAACGGTAAGGTCAACATTTTGCAAGGCAAAATCGTCGCTGATGCGCCGGCTCACACCTCGCATCGATAGCAGGTTCTCCATCCTTGTACCTTTCTATTCAAGGCCCTCAGGGACCATAAGGTCGAGCATGTCGTGAAGTTCATCGCGCGTAAGGCCGATATCCCTCGCCTCCGAGGCAGCCCGCGCCATAAGGTCTTCCACGCGGCGCATGCGACGTTCGCGGAGCAATGCCTTGTTCTGCTGGGAAACAAAGCAGCCCTTGCTTTGCACCGTCTCGACAAGGCCCTCAGCTTCAAGATCGGAATAGGCGCGCTTGGTGGTAATCACGCTTACGCCCAGCCCATCGGCTAGCGCGCGAATAGAGGGCAGGCGCTCCCCCGCTTCGAGAGTACCGGATAAGATTTGCGCTCTGATCTGCGAGGATATCTGCTCGTAGATAGGCTTTCCGCTTGAATTGGAGATGATGATATCCATAGACGATCCTTATCTGTGTATATCTGTTAAGCACAGTATATACACGCTATATACAGTTGTGCAAGAACTTTCTCACTAGTCAAAAGAAAACGCCTCCGATACCGCATGGATATCGGAGGCGCACCCTCATCTATCAGGCAAAACGCAGCTCAGCAGCACACAGCGAGATGCTACTCCTGGGGCTTTTGTGCCTCGAATGTCTCTTGAACGGCAATTGCCTCGGCCTCATCGGCGTGGATGTGAACACCGTCACCCGGGCGCTCAAGCTCGGGGATATAGCCGACGTAGGTATTGTCCACGGCGTTTTTGCTGGGGCTCTTCTTGGCGTACATCTTCACGGCACCGGTCGTCTTGTTGATGGCCTGAAGCGTGCCTGCACCCGCGACGCATCCGCCCGGGCACGCCATACCCTCAAGCAGGTAGCCGTCGTACTTGCCCTTTACCGCCATCTTCATCATCTTACGGCACTCGGTAAGGCCTTCGGCATTTGCCACCTTCACCTCGCGGTCGGGATGCACACGATGGATTGCGTTAGCAACCGCCGTGGCCACTCCGCCCGACACGGCAAAACCGCGACCATCGGCGCTCGCCACATCGAAGTCGCTCGACCCCTCGCCGGCGAGCTTGGTGTAATCGATACCCTTCGCGTCCATCATGCCCGCCATCTCCTCAAACGTGAGCACGAAGTCGACCTCGCTCTTCACGCTGCGGCGCATGGCCTCAAGCTTCTTGGCAGCGCACGGCCCCACAAATACGATCTTGGCGTTGGGATGCTGTTTGCGAATGAGACGGGCCGTCAGCGTCATAGGAGTCAGTGCCATCGACACGCAGTCGGCGTGCTCCGGGAACTCCTTTTTTGCCATGACCGACCACGCGGGGCAGCAGCTCGTACCCATGAAGGGAATCTTCTCGGGCACTTCCTCCAAGAAGTCGCGTGCCTCCTGCACGGCACACAAGTCCGCGCCCAGGGCGACCTCCTCCATACCCGAAAATCCCAAGTCACGGAAGGCCTCACGCAGCTTATCGACATTGCCCTTGCCGCCAAACTGGCCCACAAAGGCGGGCGCGACCTCGGCGATAACCTCGTCACCGGCGCGCACAGCCTGAATCACCTGGAAGATCTGGCTCTTATCGGCAATGGCACCAAAGGGGCAATTGACCAGGCACTGCCCGCAGCTCACGCACTTGTCGTAGTCGATCTGCGCACGACCGTGCTCATCGGAGCCAATCGCGTTCATGCCGCAGGCCTCCGCGCAGGGGCGCACATGGTGATGGATGGCCTGATACGGGCAGACCTGTGCACAGCGTCCGCACTTGATGCACTTGCTGTGATCGATGAAGGCCTTCTTGTCCTTAAAGGTGATAGCACCCTTAGGACAGATCTCGCGACACGGATGGGCCAAGCAACCCTGACAAGCACTCGGCATCACGCGGTAGACGTTGTCCTCGCAGGCGTTGCACGCAAACTTGATGACGTTGATGAGCGGCGGCTGATAGTACGTCTCGGGCTTTGCCGCCTCGGCCACCCCGTCGGAGAGCTTTGCCGGTTTGTCCACGCCCTGCAGCGGCAAGCCCATTGCCAGACGGATACGCTCACCCACGACGGCGCGCTCCAAAAAGACGCTCTCGCGGTATGCCGCCACGTCACCCGGAATGATTTTATACGGCAACTCATCGACCCAACTATAGTCGTTGGCATCGCCCTCGCCGTTGCCCTCGGCATCCGCTCCTCCCTGGTACGCCAGGCGTGCGACCTCGGAAAAAACGGTACGGCGAATCTTTGCGAGGCCTGTGTATACCCCGCGCATCGTATTGCTCATAATCGTCCCCCTCTTGAACGATAAGCAGTTGTATAACATTGTAGAGTCGCACTTTGAATTTGGGGCGCAGCGAGCAAAAATTGCCCACTCAGCATGGAATCTTGAAAGGGACCCTCGATGAAAACGGAAACTTTTGGCAACGGCATGATTATGAGCAGGCGCAGCTTTTTGTCTGCAGCGGGACTCGGCATGATGAGCATCGCGCTTACCGGCTGCGGCGCCGCGGGCACTGCCGCCGGCTCCGCGGGGTCCACGGCAGGCTCGGCTGTGAGCGGCTCGTCTATCAGCGTGCGCGTCGCCTCGCTTAAGGGCCCCACCACCATCGGCCTTGTGCACTTCATGGACCAAGCTGCGTCCAAGGACAGCGACCTGACCAATACTTATTCGTTCACGCTCTCCACGGCAGCAGACGAGGTGCTGCCCTCCCTCATCAAGGGCGATATCGACATCGCGCTGATCCCGGCAAACGCGGCATCGGTGGTCTACAACAAAACCAAGGGCGGCATCACGTGCCTGGACGTCAACACGCTCGGCGTCCTCAGCGTGGTCACGGGAGACGCGTCCGTCGCCTCGTTCAAAGACCTTGCAGGCAAGACCGTCTACCTCACCGGCAAAGGGACCACGCCGGAATATGTGATGAACTACTTGCTTGGCGCGGCAGGCATCACCGACAACGTCACGCTCGAGTTCAAAAGCGAGGCCACCGAGGTCGTAAGCGTTCTCGCCTCTGACCCCACAGCAGTCGGCGTGTTGCCGCAGCCCTTCGCCACCGCGGCTCTCGTCAAAAACCAGGCCCTTGCCGCCCCCATCGACCTCACCGAGGCATGGGACGAAGTATCCGAGCAAACGGGCGACGACAGCCAGCTCGTCACCGGCGTCACCGTCGTGCGCAACGAATTTCTTGCCGAGCACCCCGAGGCGGTCGAGGAATTCCTCAAGGGCCAATCGGCAAGCGTGGAGTACGTCAATGAACATCCCGACAAAGCCGCGAAGCTCGTGGTCGAGCAGGGCATCCTTGAGTCCGAGGCAGTGGCGCAGAAGGCCATTCCCGTTTGTCACCTGGTATGCCTTACCGGCAAGGAGCTCAAGCAGGCGCTCGCCGGCTATCTCGAGGTGCTCCATCAGGCCGATGCATCGTCTGTAGGCGGCTCACTTCCCGCAGACGATTTCTACTACCAGGCGTAAGACGCGCCTGTTCCCCCTGACGCAGCGAGCTGCCCCATGGATAAAAACGCACCGATCGACAAGAAGATGACGAGCGCGCGCGTTATCGCCCGCTGCGCGCCCGCCATCTTTTGGCTTGCCATATGGCAGGCGGCAAGCATGCTGGACGGCAGCGGCGTTTTGCTTTGCGGTCCACTCGACGCTCTGTTGGCGCTTTGCCGTCTGGTATGCGCCCAGGCGTTTTGGAGCAGCATCTGCTTTTCCACGCTGCGCATTGTGGCGGGCGTTGTGGGCGGCTATCTCATCGCCGCCGTCCTTGCTGCCGCATCTTGGCATGCACGTGCGGTGCGCGCCCTGCTGCAGCCGGCGCTTTTGGCCATCAAGAGCACGCCGGTCGCTTGCGTCGTTGTCATCTTGCTTATCTGGACCGGTGCGGCGAATGTGAGCGTCATCACGGTGCTGCTCTTGGTTGTGCCCGCCATCTACTTTGCTTTATGCACAGGGCTCAACAACATGGATGCGGGTAGGCGCGAGCTCTTCGAGGTCTTTGGCATGCGTGGACAAAGACGCTTCTTCGCGCTCATATGGCCCACAGTCCTTCCCTACCTGCAGGCTGCCAGCAGCACCGTCTTGGGCATGAGCTGGAAAGCGGGAATCGCTGCCGAGCTCATCGGCGTGCCCACAGGCTCCATTGGCGAGAGAATCTACCAGGCAAAGCTCCTGCTTGAAACGCCGGATCTTTTTGCTTGGACCTTTTGCGTGATCTGCCTGTCATGGCTGTTCGAGCATGGCGCGATGGCACTTCTTCGCGGTACTTGGCCCCGTGCGGCGAAGCTCGCCTTGAACACCCCGCGCAGCGGTGCGGCAGAGGCCCGCGGGAACTGCGGTGCATGTAAAGCCCGTCTATGCGCCCAGGGTCTCTTGATTGGATATGGCGACAAACCGTTGCGTGAGCCCCTCAGCTTCTCGCTGGGCCCGTCTTCTCGCCTGTGCCTTCAGGCTCCCTCAGGCGCGGGCAAAACGACCCTCCTGCGCACCATGGCGCAGCTGCAGTACCCTCTTGGCGGAACTATCGAGAATACCGCCCGGGGACGTTCGATGGTGTTCCAGGGTACGTGTCTTGTCGAGGATCTTGATGCCATCGACAACATCCTGCTCTTTGCGCGCCCGGGCTTTGCACATGAGGAGGCGCGCGACCTTGCTTGCGAGCTGCTGCCAGAAGATGTGCTTTCTCGCCCCGTGCGCGAGCTTTCGGGCGGGCAGAAGCGCCGCGTTGAGTTGGCGCGCGCCTTTGCCGCTCCAGGCGAGCTCGTGCTGCTCGACGAACCGTTTGGCGGGCTCGATGCGCAGGCGCATGCTCGTGCGTTCACGTTTGTGAGGCGACATGCCGGCGAGCGCGTCGTTGTTCTCGCCACGCATGATGCAGGCGACGCCCAAGCGCTTGGGGCGCAGGTACTCGAGCTGTAGCGACGCCCGCGGGACAAGGCGGCTCTTGGTCGCAGCCAGCACGCGGCCGCCCGGCTACTTGTGGTAAGGCTCGCCGCGACTGATTTTGATGGCGCGGTAAATCTGTTCCAACAGCACCACGCGTGCCAGGTTGTGCGGCATGGTGATGCGACCAAAGGAAAGCGTCTCGTTCGCGCGGGCGCGCACGGCATCCGACACGCCATCGGAGCCACCGATGATAAAGACGATGTCGCTGTTTCCGCCCAGTGCAAGCTGATCGAGGCGCTGAGAGAATTCCTCGCTCGAACGCTCCTTGCCCTCGATAGCGAGAAGAATCACATGCGCGCGATCGGAAATCGAGGAGAGGATGGACACTCCTTCGCGATTGCGCGACGCATCGACACCGCCGGCGCGCGCAGGGTCGACATCGGCAACCTCGCGCACTTCAACTTTGGCATAGCCGCCCAGACGCTTAAGATACTCGGCACATGCGTCCTTCCAAAAGCGCTCTTTAAGCTTGCCCACGGCGATAACAGTGTATTTCATCGGTTCTCCCTATAGCGGCAACCTGCCAAGATTCCGCCGTCATAGCCCTATTGGCGATCGTAATAATCCTCATCGGCAATGAAATAGGTGCGGATATAGCCCTGCTGCGAGACAACCACAAACTCGCCCGTCTTTTTGAGGAAATAGACATCGTCCCCATCCTCTGCCTGCGTTTTATGCAAAACGTTGGGATTGGAGATAACGGCATTGGCGCCCGCCTGGTAGTCTTCGGCGGAGTCGTAGCCCATATCGATGCCGTGCTTGAGGTAGTGGCTCTCCAGGCGGTCCTCATTGCGGAAGGTAAGCGAGCTTGCCTGCTCGGTTTGTTCCTGCCTGGAGGCGGCCTCCTGCGCCGCCGGCGCACCGGTATCGACCGCTTGGCCACCAAAGAGAGCTCCTGCCAGAGCGATGGCCAAAACAACGATTCCGTAGATGGCCTTCTCGAGAGGCGTGCGCGGGTTGTTCTTGTTCGAATGCGCCATGCGTTCTCTCCTATCGTGCGCGAGCGAGCCGTGGTGCAGCGCGTTTTCCTCCGCAGGCATCATACCGCATACAGGGTGATCCCTCTGCGCGCGGAACTTTTGCAAGCTGTCGTCAAAGCCGTATGATGGTTTGCATTCATACGGCTCACATGCAGAAGGAGACTCATGTTCAACGTGGTTTTGTACCAACCGGAAATTCCGGCGAACACCGGCAACATTGGACGAACCTGCGTTGTCACCGGAGCACGCTTGCACTTAATTGGCTCCCTGGGGTTTTCGCTTGATCACAAGACCGTGCACCGTGCGGGCCTTGGCTATTGGGAGAACCTCGACGTGCGCACCTATGAGGGCTGGGAAGACTTTTTGCGCCAAAACGAGCTCGCGGCTGACGATGAGCGCCTGCACCTCTTGACCAAAAAGGCGCGCCGCACGTATGCCCAAAGCAGCTATCGCGATGGCGATTACCTGGTATTCGGCAGTGAAAGCAACGGCATTCCCGAGGAATTGCTAGCACATGCCTCCGAGCGCTGCGAACGCATCCCCATGCTTCCCGACGCCGCATCGCTCGCCAACGCCGAAGCCTGGGAGGCACACGAGCAGGCGCTTGGACACAGCGAGCCTGATCACGAAGCGATCTTGCAGCAGGACATCTGCGGCAATTTTATCGACCCCACCAGCTATCGCATCAGCGCGCTCAATCTCTCCAACTCCGCCGCCATCGTCCTCTACGAGGCGCTGCGGCAGACAGACTTCCCCGGGATGTAGTGCGTCTGCCTAGCGCTCATTTTGCCAATCAAATGCGATGCGCGGCGTTCCATCAGAGACGTAAATAACCCCCGCTCGCGCAAAGCCATACTTGCGAATAGCGTTTTGCATGGGGATATTATCTTCATGCGTATCGATGCGCAGGGCATCGGCGCGCTGCTGGCAAAACTCAAAGCAAGCCTTGGCGACGCCATGCGTCTTGCCATTTGAAGCCACGCGATGAATCACATGGTACGGCGTGTCAAAGTTCCACGCGCCGTCTTCAATATGAGCATAGGTTGGATCGGGTCCGGCTATGAAGGCGAACGTCCCCACCACGGTGCCGTCGTCCACGCACACGTAGCTATCGCCGCGCGCGATATCGGCGCGCACCTTGTCTTCCGAGGGGTTGCCCTTTGGCCACTGCGTGGAATTGCCATGGGCGCGCATAAAGGCTCGTGCAGCATCGAACGTTACCATGACCTGTGGCAAATCGGCCTCGGTGGTTTTGCGGATCTCCATAGCTCTCCCGATGTATCCCATGGGATATGCGGCTTTGCGTCCGCGCCCCCAAACAATTGCAAACGCACCCTATCGTACTCAAAGATGCGCGATAATGACCCCAAGCAACCCCGGCAACGCAAGGATTTTACGATGGGCAGCAAGAAGCGCTCGGCGCGCGAAAAGCAGAAGATGACCTTCTTGGCAGACCTCGGCAACGAGGATATGGGCGTGTCAGACAGTCTCTTTGCCGCCGAAGACGAGCGCCGTGATCGCATGCATGCCGAGCATGAAGAGGCGCTGCGTTACAAGTCGTGCGAGCGCAAGACGCGCTACAACAGCCGGCTCGAAGCCCAAGACGCCATCGCCGCTTGCACCGCCCATGGGCGCGGCGGCCTCACCTGCTACAAATGCTCTTGGTGCGGAGGCTGGCACCTCACATCGCATCCGCAACGGTAACGTAGCTGCAGCTGCGCGGCGTCGTCCCTACAGGGCGAGGACGTCGTAGCGTACGGCCTTGCCCTTGAACTGAGCGCTCGGCTTGGCGCCTGCAAGAAGCGGTCCCTTTACCGGGCGCTTGATCACGATTTTGCGTGCACCCGCTGCTCGCGCTGCAGCAAGGAGTGCTTCCTCGTCCGCGCACGGCTGTTCCAAGTGATGCAGCAGCTGGAATTTCTTCTTAACCGAGGCGCTCTTGGTGCGCCCGGGAAACATGGGATCCAAATAGACCGCATACGGAACCGTGCCCGCCGCTACAAGCTCTGCCATGCCCGCGATGCTATCCCCCACATGAAGGTGCATGTGGGAGGCCGCCTCGCTCAGACGCGGATCGCTCGCCGCACGTTCCAGCGCATCGGCCAACAACGCACTGATAACCGGGTTGCATTCGAACATCTCGACGGTATAACCCGCCGCCGCCAAGAGCAGCGAGTCCTCGCCAAACCCCGCGGTTGCGTCAAAGGCCACCGGATCCTCCACGCCGCGAGCGCGCGCAGCACGGACCAGCAGCTCGCGCTGCAAGGTCCCTTGCTTAAGGCGGGGAATCATGTGCGCAAAATCGGCGATAAGCTGCATGGTCCCGTCGGTGAGCGCCAAGCCCTCCGACGTTTGGATAAGTTCCAGCCCCGCTGCGCGCGCTTCCTCCTGCGAACGGTTCATTTACGCCTCCCAACGGTCGAATGTGACAAAATAAACCTGTCGACTTTTTGTCACATGGGGCGGTGGTATTCGGCGATGATGAACTCGATGGGCGTTTGGAGCTGGTCGAGGTTCGCCAGGCGCTCGCGGTCCCCACGGCGCGTGCGGTAGTAATAGGGCGTCATCTGGAATACCGCCTCGATATCGGCAGGGGTGGCAAGCGTGATCTGCGCTGTGACCTTGCGTGTGGAGACGAGCTCGAGCTCCGTTGTCTGCGGCAGCTTCTCGTCGTTCAAGTACGGGGTGTCGTAGAGCACCTCTTTGAGACCCCAAAGATGGCGCGCACCGGGGATGACCGTGTAGAGCGAGGCGCCCGGCTTGAGCACGCGTGCGAATTCATGCTCGTTAAAGGGGGCAAACAGATGCGTCGCCACGTCGATCGATGCATCGGCAACAGGAATGGCGCGCATGTTGGCGACAAAATACGTGGCGCCGCCTCGCTTGGCAGCCAAGCGCACCATCTCTTTGCCCAGGTCAAAGCCATAGGCGTCAACGCCTTCGACTGAACCCATGGCAGAGGTGTAGTAGCCCTCGCCGCAGCAGATGTCGAGAAGTGCCAAAGGCTCATGGCTCGAACGAGCAGAGGCGCGCTCGCGCACGATGTCCACAAGCGCATCGCGCAAGGGGGCATAATAATCCTGGTTTAGAAAATCACGCCTGCTGCGCGCCTGGCCCTTGGGGTCGCCCATGGAGTCACCGCTTTTATTGGAGCGCAATAAATTGAGGTAACCTTCGCGTGCACGGTCAAAACGGTGCCCCGTGGGGCACGCCGCACCGCGCTCATCGGCCCGAAGCTCTTGTCCACACACAGGGCAACGTAGCATGCTCGATCCATTCCATCGTCAACAAAACCTGAACCCCATTGTGGCACATCACGCTCCCGCACTGCCATGTCCTTGACCTTGCCATCCAAACTGGGACAAAATCGTCGTAGCCTTTTATCCACGCTTTGCCCAAAGGGGTCTCATGGCCGAGTGCACGCATATCAACGAATGGTTCGAACAGCTTCCCGCAGACGTGGTGGCGCAGGCAAAAAACCTGCTGGAGCAGGTCGAGAGCATGCGTCAAAGCGAAACCATCTATCCCACGCAAGACAACATCCTCAACGCACTTGCCCTCACCGCGCCCGCCGACGTACGCGTTGTGATCTTGGGCCAAGACCCTTACCATGGGCCCGGCCAGGCCATGGGTCTGTCGTTCTCGGTCCCCAAAGGACAAAAGCTGCCCCCGAGCCTGCGAAACATCTATAAGGAGATGGCCGCGGACCTTGGATGCACGGCTCCCATCAGTGGAGACCTGACTTCCTGGGCGCAGCAAGGCGTCCTTTTGCTCAACACCACGCTTACGGTGCGCGAGCACGCCGCGAACTCCCATGCCAAGCTGGGATGGAAAACGCTTACCGATGCGATCGTACGGCTCTGCCTGCAACTCGAGCAGCCGGTCGTATTCCTCACCTGGGGCCGTCATGCCATCGATATGGTCGAGGCAGCCCGCAAGGCAACAGGTGCGGCCGCAAACAAGTTCTTCCTCGCCTCCACGCACCCCTCGCCGCTCTCCGCCACACGCGCCGCAGGCGGGCTTCCCGCTTTCATGGGCTCGCGCCCTTTCTCACGCACCAACGAGCTCCTCACCCAGCATGGAGCCGCCCCCATCGATTGGTGCGCCTAGCCAACGCGACACAGCATCGCTGCATAAAAAAGACGCGACGGGCATGTGCCCATCGCGTCCAAATCAACCGTCAATCCCGCTCGCGTGCTACGCCTGCAAACAGGCGACAAGCTCATCCAAATCGCGAGCGAATGAGATACCATGCAAGCGCTCGGGTGAGGTCAAATCGCACGCCAGCATACGATCGAGCTGCTCGGCCATGGGGTTGTAATAGCCGTTAAGGTTGTAGAAGACGCACGGAGCGTCGAGCTGCCCCAGACCGATCATGCTCATGATCTGGGAGATTTCCTCCAGCGTGCCCGTGCCGCCGGGAAATGCCACAAAGGCATCGCCCAGCTCGATCATCTTGGCCTTGCGCTGCGCGATATCAGGCGTGACGATCAGACGGGTAAGGCCCTCCAGCTGTAGGACGGAGTCGACAAAGAACTGCGGCTCCACGCCCGTGACCTCGGCACCCGCTTCTAGCGCTGCCGAGGCAAGCTCGCCCATCAAACCCGTCTTGGACCCGCCATACACCAGGGAATTTCCCGAGGCGCCAATCCAAGCACCCAGCTCGCGCACGGCCTGCTTGAGGTGCGGATCGCACCCCTCGCAGGCGCCCAAATACACGGTGATATTCATGCCCTATGCTTCTCCTCAAATTCCCGCGTCAGACGTCCGTTAGAACGAGATGTTGCCAAACTCGGAGAGCTCGAGGCCCTCGTTGTGGTCGGTCGCCCAATCCACGTTCCACGGGCTCGTGAACAGCAGCAGCTTGCCGCCACGCATGTCCTCGACACGCAGCGTGTCGCGCGTGAGCGAAAGCGCGGGAATATCGATGGTATCGGGGTCGTTCATGATCCAGCGGATATCGGTGTAGGAGAGCGGCTGGCGGCGTACCTCGACGTGGTACTCGGACTTCAGGCGCTGTTCGAGCACCTCGAACTGCAGCACGCCCACAACGCCCACGATCACGCTTTCCATACCAGCGCCCAGCTCGCGGAAGATCTGGATGGCGCCCTCCTGGGCAAGTTCCTCCATACCCTTGACGAACTGCTTGCGCTTGAGCGTATCGACCTGCGTGATGCGCGCAAAATGCTCTGGCGCGAACGTGGGAATCTGCGGGAACTGCACGCGTTGCCTGCCCGCGCACACCGTATCGCCAATGGAGAAGATGCCCGGATCGAACAGGCCCACGATGTCGCCAGCATATGCCTCGTCGACAATCGCGCGGTCGTCGGCCATCATCGCGGTACCCGTGGCCAGCTTGAGCTTGCGGCCGCCTTGCATGTGGAAAGCGTCCATGCCGCGCTCGAACTTACCCGAACAGATACGCAGGAAGGCGATGCGGTCACGATGGTTCTTGTCCATGTTGGCCTGAATCTTAAAGACAAAGCCGGAGAAATCGTTAGTCGCAGGGTCCACGGGCTCGCCCGTAAGGGTGTCCTTGTAGGGCAGCGGTGTGGGCGCCAGGCGCAGGAACTCCTGAAGGAAGGGCTCCACGCCAAAGTTGGTGAGCGCCGAGCCAAAGAAGGCGGGGCTAAGCTTGCCGCACGACACAGCATCGAGGTCCAGCTCATCGCCCGCGCCGTCGAGCAGCTCGATATCGTCCATCAGGTTGCGGTGGTTCTCCTCGCCAATAAGCTCGTCGAGTTTGGCATCGCCCAGCTCGGCCTCAACCTCAGCGACCTTCTTGGTAGCGTTGGCATGTCCATCGCCCTCGAAGGCAATCACGCGACGCGTCTGACGATCAAAGACGCCGCGGAAGTTGCGACCAGAGCCAATCGGCCAGTTCATGGGATACGTGTTGATGCCCAGAACGTTCTCGATCTCTTCCATAAGCTCAAAGGGGTCGCGCGCCTCGCGGTCGAGCTTGTTCACAAAGGTGAAGATGGGAATGTGGCGCAGGGTGCAGACGCGGAACAGCTTGATGGTCTGGGCCTCGACGCCCTTAGCGGCGTCGATGACCATGACGGCGGCGTCGGCAGCCATGAGCGTGCGGTAGGTGTCCTCGGAGAAGTCCTGGTGGCCAGGGGTATCAAGGATGTTCACGCAGCAACCGTTGTAGGAAAACTGCAGCACCGAGGAGGTGACGGAGATACCGCGCTCCTTCTCGATATCCATCCAGTCGGACACGGCATGCTTGGAGCTCGACTTGCCCTTGACGGAACCCGCCGTCTGGATGCTGCCGGTATAGAGCAGCAGCTTTTCGGTAAGGGTTGTCTTGCCGGCGTCGGGGTGCGAGATGATCGCAAACGTGCGACGCGAGGAAATCTGATCAGACAGGGATGCCATGCGTGTCCTAACTGGTATCGGTATGCGTAACGTGCGAATATGCAACCTTAGCATTGTAGCGCGAGCCATAGAGCACGGGCAACGAGGTCCACGCCGTTATCGTATGCGCACAGCCGACTTTACAAGTTACTCCACGCTCTTGAGGCTTTCTACCATGTCGATGCGGCGTAGCTTGGAGCGCATGAAGAGCGTCACGATCACCGAGAACACCATGGTAAGGATAAACGCGATGATGAAGCTCGAGGGATGGATATCGCGACCGAACATCACCTGGTCCACCTCGGCAGTCACGATCACGTAGCTCTCCATAAAGATGCCCAGCACAAGGCCCACAAGTGAGCCGATAAGCGCCAGCAGCAATGTCTCGCGATAGATATAAGCATTGACTTCGTGCTGCGTAAAGCCCAGGACCTTGAGCGTCGCGATCTCGCGCACGCGCTCGGCGATGTTGATGTTGGTGAGGTTGTAGAGCACCACGAACGCAAGCGTCGCCGCGGCAACTACCAGCACCACCACAACCGAGTCCACGCTCTTGAGCATGCTGCGATAACTGTTGATGGTCTCGTCGTTATAGCTCACGGTCTTCACGCCGTCGGTGTCCAGCAAGTCGTCGCTCACTTTGTCGCGCGTCGCCTCGTCTTCTTCCACGCTCGCATACAGCGTGGTAAACGAAACCCCTTCGCCAAACGTCTTCTCATAGAGCGCCGGCGTCATGATCACGTAGTGCGCCACATAGTTCTCGATCACGCCTGCCACGCGCACGCGATACGCCTTGCCTGTGGGGTTGCCAATGGCGTCTTGCTCGTAGACATCAACCGAGTCGCCCGCACGCACGCCCAGCTTGGTAGCAAGCTTCTCGCTGATGAGCGCACCCGTGTTGTCAAGCGCCATCGTCTTGCCCGAGACGCGGTCGCGCAGCGTATGGAACTCGGAATACGACTTGACCTTTTGCGGCACGTCAAGCTCGACCATCTGGTCGGAATCGTTGCCCTTCGCGCCCGCCTGACGCACCACCATGTTCTTGGTCGCAAGCCAGGTGGAAGAGCCGGTCGAATCCTCGTCGATGCGTTCGGTCGCCGTCTTCTTTTGCGCCGCGGTGACGTCCTCATCCATGCGCACAATCGTGTTGTAGTGATACAGCTCGCCAAACTGCTTGTCGATGATGTCGTTGATCGAATTCTCCAGACCAAGACCCGTGAGCAGCAATGCCGTGCAGCCGGCAATGCCGATGATGGCCATGCAGAAGCGACGCTTGTAGCGGAAGAGATTGCGCGCGGTGACCTTCCAAGAGAAGGTCAGACGACTCCAGATGGGACGAATACGCTCCAGCAGGATGCGCTTGCCCGCCTTGGGAGCGCGCGGAAGCATAAGCGTCGAGGGCTTCTCGCGCAGAGTGGCCGCCACGGCAAACCAAGTGGCAAGCACCGTGATGCCAATGCCCAGGCCCGCAGAAGACAGAGCGATGGGCATGTCGATGGGCACGGGCCTACAGGGAATGGCATAGATGATGGCGTATGCCTCCATGATGAACCACGGCAGGAATGTGGAAAGCGCCAAGATGCCCACGATGGAGCCCACGCCGCTCGCGATGGCGGCGTAGCCCAGGTACTTGCCCGTAATACGCGCATTGGAATAGCCAAGCGCCTTGTACGTACCGATGAGCATGCGGTCCTCGTCCACCATGCGCGTCATGGTAGTGAGAGAAACAAGTGCTGCAACCAGGAAGAACAGCAAGGGGAAGACCCGTGCGATCTGGTCGATGCGACCGGCATCGGAGCGATAGCTCTCAACGCCCATGTTCTTCTTCAAATCGAGGGTGTAGACGTCAGCGTCCATGGTGGCGATATCGTCTACCTTGGCCTGAGCCTCCTCGAGCTGGGCCTCGGCGTCGGCAAACTGGCTTTGTGCCTCGGCGCGCTTCTGTGCAAGCTCGGAGCTGCCCGCCTGCCACTGAGCAAAGCCATCGTCGTACTGAGCTTGGCCCTCTACAAGCTGAGCTTTTCCGCTCTCAAGCTGTTCTGTTCCGGACTGAAACTGCGACAGCGCCGCATCGAGGCTCTGCTGGGCGGAAGCAAAGCCGTTTTCGGCGGCCGCCTTTTGAGCCTCCAACTCTGCACGCGCGGCGCTCAGGCTTTCGGCCACGCCGGCGGTTTGAGAATCGATCTGTGCGATGCCGCCTTTGAGCTGGGCAATGGCACCTTCAAGCTGGGTCTTTTGCTCCTCAAGAGCCTGCTTTTGCTGCTGCAGGCCGGCAAGCTCCGCCTGGGCCTGAGCGAGCTGTTGCTCGCAGCCGGCCTTTTGTTGCTCGAGCGTGGCGCGCGCCGGATCGTCCGCGGGCAGAGCATCAATCTGCTGCTGGAGCTGGTCGATGGTCGCCGTCAGCGTATTGATTCCCTCCGACGCCTGAGCGATGCCGGTATCGACCTGAGCAAGGCCGTCTTGCACTTGATCGAGGCCTGTCTGGGCCCCATCGAGCTGGCTGGAGAGCTCGGCGCGCGTTGCCATCGCAACGTCGTATTGAGCCTGTGCGCCGTCTATCTCGGTTTGAGCCTGCGCCAAGGCCGCATAGGCCTGCTGCTTTTGCGACTCAAGCTCCGCGCTTCCCGCCTCGTACTGAGCCTTCCCATCACGCAGCTGTGCCTCGCTTTGTGCTATGCGGGCGCGCGCCGATTCCAGATCGGCTGCAGCACTATCGAGCTGGGCTTTCGCGCTATCGAGCTCCGATTGGCCATCGGCAAGCTGGGCCTCGGCGTCGGCCTTCTCTTGTTCGTATTCCGCACGCTTCTCATCGAGCTCGGCCTGTGCCTCCGCGCGCAAATCATCCAGACGAGAAGCCTTGATGTCATCGGAAATCGCATCGATGCGAGCGGTCACCGCATCGACCTTTTGCTGATAGGCATCGCTCGACCAGCGCTCTTCGCGCGCCCCCTCCACGGAGATAAACGCCTCGGTGTAGGGGTAGTCGTCCGCGAAAGAGCTATCAGGAACATACGCAAAGCTCGTCAGTTTGCCGCTGCCCAGCGAGGTTGATCCCATGCTGGTCGAGCAGGTATAGTAGCCCGATTCGCAAAAGCCCACGATAGTGAACTCGCGCACGGCAAACGTATCGTCCAGGTCCTGTGTGCCCTCGATCAAGCGCACCTTGTCGCCAATCTTCACGTCGCTTTGCCACACTGTATCGGCCGAAAGCAGGCACTCGTCTGCAGCTTTAGGCCAGGTGCCGCTTGTGAGAATTGGGCGGTTAAGGTAATCGTCATCTTTAGATGCGGTGTTCACGCCGTCGTACTCGCAGGCGCGCGCTGCGTCCACATCGAGCGAGTGATAGCGCAAGGTGCATTGAATGCCGTCAACGTCGGAGATGGCATCGGCCTCGTAGGCGGGCATAACGGCAGCCACGCCTTTAACCGCACGAATCTGATCGATCTGGTTATCGTCGAGGCCCACCGTTGAGACCACGCGGGCGTCGGAAAGATAGGTGCCGTCGTAATATTCGTCCCCCGCTAGGCGCATGTCCGGGCCGGTCATGCGCAGGCCGGCAAAGAAGCCCGTTCCCAACGCCGCGATGATAGCAATAGCGATAAAACGTCCCCACGAATGGGTAACGGAGCGAATCACATCTTTGGTAAATGCGCTGGCCATCGCATGCACTCAATT
Organism: uncultured Collinsella sp.; assembly: GCA_934621295.1. GTDB lineage: Bacteria > Actinomycetota > Coriobacteriia > Coriobacteriales > Coriobacteriaceae > Collinsella. Next base: position 73,533 of record CAKTVB010000004.1, on the reverse strand, counting down.
CTCGGCGATATTTCTTGCAGTCATTGTTTTATTGTAAGCGACCAGCCCGTTATTTGCGCCGAGGCGGTGGACGGAAGCTACAGGGCCGCGGCCGCGTTCCAGGGTTTGATCTTCTTGAGCTCGGGCGCAAGCTTCCTGCGAGCGATCTCCATGTCATAAGCCGCCTGCGCACGCAGCTCGTTCAGACGGCGTCATGTATGAGACAATACGTTCCACGAACGCATTCTTTTGAAAGGCCCACAGCATGAACAAAGCGGCACCAAACCAATCCCTTTCGCCCCGGCAATCCGTCGCGGTGGGCATCACGCTGTTCTCGATGTTCTTTGGAGCAGGAAACCTCATCTTGCCGCCCATGCTCGCACTCCAGGCAGGCACCTCCACCGTCCCGGCAATGATCGGTTTCCTTGTTGCCGGCATTGGCCTGCCGGTACTCGGTATCGTAGCCGTAGCACTCGTGGGCACGGCACGCGAGCTGGCCGATCGTGTCCACCCGCTGTTCTCGAGCATCTTCGTTGCAGCCATCTACCTGGCCATCGGACCCTGCCTTGCCATTCCGCGCACCAGTTCCACCGCCTTTGAGATGCTCATCCCGCTCTTCCCACAGGGCGCACCCATCGGCACCATCCGTTTGGTCTTCTCCATCGCGTTCTTTGCCGTAGCATATGCGCTCGCCATGCACCCCGGAACCCTCACCAAGCTCCTTGGGCGCATCACGGGGCCCGCACTCATCCTCCTGCTAGTCATGGTCGTGGGCTCGTCGCTCGTCTCACCCGCCGGCGTGGCGCAAGCGCCCCAAGCTCCCTACGATAGCGCCGCCCCCGTCCAGGGATTCCTCACGGGATACCAAACCATGGACTTGCTCGCCTCCCTCACGTTTGGCCTTGTTATTGCCGAGAACATCAAAGAGCTCGGTGTGAGCGATTCGCACGGTCTCATGCGCGAGATCTCGCGCGCGGGCATTGTGGCCGGCATCCTTATGGCCCTCGTCTACTGCGGTCTGGCGCAAGTGGGCGCCAGCTTTGGCTCGGTCATGCCGCACGCCACCAACGGAGCGGCGCTGCTTACCGCCTCGGCGACGCTGCACTTTGGCATTGCGGGAACGGTGATCATCGCTGCCATCTACCTGCTTGCCTGCCTGAACGTCTGCATTGGCCTCATTAGCTGCTGCGGCACGTACTTTGCCGAGACCTTTGGAGCCGATGCCACAAACGCGCAAGCGCACGCACTGGGCCGTATCCCCTACGCAGGTTGGGCCGTGGCCTTTACCGTCTTTTCCTGCGTGGTTTCAAACGTTGGCCTCGACGCCATCCTGACGTTTTCGATCCCGCTGCTCAACGCGCTCTACCCCGTCTCTATCGTCTTTGTGATCATGGGCATGGCGCACCGCAGCTGCGACCGTCTGCCTCTCATCTGGCCCTGGGCCATCGGCGCCACAACGATCGTGAGCGTCGCCACGGCCCTGCGCGACGCCTTCTTTACCGGCACGTGGCTGCCGTTTGACGCCCTGCCGCTTGCAAGCCTGGGCTTTGGCTGGCTGCTCCCCGCCCTCTGCGGAGCCGCCGCAGGCGCCATCCTCTCGGCTACACGCTCAACAAAATAGGTCGGGGCGGGCACCCAAAGGAACCCGCCCCGACCTCGGCACAATGGAAAGAAGAGTATCGAATTAGCAGCAGGCGCGCTTGCGTTCCTGGGTGAACAGCACAATGCCGATGAGCACCGGGATGCACACGGAGAGCGTCAGCACGGCGGCGTCACCAAAATGGAACACGGGAATGCCGATGAACAGGCCCGCGCAGTACGGAACGAGCCAGATGAGCCATACGCAGATGCTCAGCTTGTGGAAGCCCCGGCGGCTCTGCTCGCTGCCGCGCACGGTGACAAACGTTGCCCACAGGGCATGGAAGAGCATGAGGATGATGGCCAGCAGGCCGGTGATGGCATGGAGCGGAGAGACAGCCGCGGTCGAGGTGCGCGCGATGGTGGTCATGATGGTGGTGCCGGTCGTGTCGCAGATCAGGCCCAGCCAGAACAGCGCCAGGTGGCTCTTCTTAAGCGTGCCGGCGCGGCGCTCGCCAAAAACGCCGATGGTATAGAAGACAAGAGCGAGCGTGATCGCCGTGGATGCAGGCATAATCAACGGATTCATAAGTGCGTGATTCCTCCAAAGTCGATATCGTGCCGGGCGCACTGATTGCCCCGGCGTCTAACCATATTGTGGAATCGGCGCACCTGAACATCAAAGGTGCCTTGTTCATGTCTTACGCGTTGTAGAGCGTCCTTCGAAGAAGGCCAAAGAGGATAGGGCAGCTGGTCTCGCCCGCATGCAACGCGCCGAGCATGTTGTCGAACGTAAAGCGGCACACCAGTTCGGCATCAAAGCCCGCAGGTAGATCCACGCGGATAGCGGCGTCGTTTTCGTAGACTTCCACCAGACCGCGCAACGCGTGGGCCAAGATCTGCTGTTCACGCAGATGGGCCGCGTTTTTCTCGGCGACAGGGAGCACCTCGGCGCCTTTGAGCCAGCAGCGCCTAAAGCGGTCGAGCACCATGACGAGCGACGCATAGAGGTCCTCGCAATAGTCGACAAAACCCTTGTGCACATCGAGGCGACAAAAGCCGTCGAACACGGAACGGCGAAAGAACAGCTCGATGGTTGCCGTTGTGAGCTTGTCCTTGGAGGCAAAGTGATTGTAGATGGTGCCCACACTCACATGGCACACCTGCGCCAGCGAACGGACGGAAAGCGCCGAGAGGCCCTGCGTATCGGCAATGCGATATGCCTCTTCCAGCAGTTCATCACGAGAAATAACGCTCGAAGCCATCCGGTCTCCCCTGTTGCGCCCATACGTTCCAGTTTGCTCATATCAAAGATGGTAAAACAAACGGCCTGCGCTGCGGAGGCGCATCGACGTCTGCGATGTTTAGCGCCTTGGCTACTCGAACCAAGCGATGGCGCGGATGGGAGAGCCGTCGGAGTCCTTGATTCTCAGGGGGCAGCAGCTAAACCAAAAGAGGTCGTCGCCGCAGCAATCCAGATCTTTAAGGTTCTCGATATTCACGATGTCGCAGGAAGAGAAGAGCTTCTTGTGGCGCGTAAGGTTCTCGTCGGCGATGGGATCCAAGCCGATGACGTCAAAGCCGATGCCTTTGTAGCCGCCGGCGATGATCAGATCGAGCACCTCGTCGTCCACGCAGGGATAGTCGCCAAAGTAGGCGTCCGTGCCCCAGTATTCGTCCCACCCCAGGTTGAAGAGGAGGAAGTCTGCCTCGGCGACCTTGTCTCCATAGGGGTGCAGCTGCTCCATGGTGATGGCGGCGCCATCCGGCAGGCCACAGCAATCGATAACAAGGGCCTGGCCGATAAACTGGCTCGTGGGGAACTCGTCGAGCGTTGTCCTGTTGGGAAACAGATGCGAGGGCGAATCCATGTGCGTACCCGTATGGGAGAACATCTGCAGCAGCGTCTCCTTAAAACCATCGTTCTCGTAGGTGTTGGCGGGCGTGAGCCGGGGCGCATCCGTCCCCGGATAGACCGGCATGTCCTGGGTGATGGTATGGGTGAGGTCGATAACGCGCATGATAGATCCTTTCGAGCTTGTCCCATCGTATCAAAGCAGCATGAAGGCGCCGAGAGGTTTTACCCGAGCATCGGCCCGCTTGCCCCGCGCAACAAACGGTTGCTTGGATTGCATGTTCGCGCCGCTTAAGCTTGTGCTATCGAAAACATCGCTGGAGGGAGAGCCGCCATGGCCTTTGCCGAAAACCTCATTGCCATACGTCGAGCGCACAACCTTACGCAAGAGCAGCTTGCGGCCAAGCTCTTTGTGACGCGCCAGGCCGTGAGCCGCTGGGAGCGCGGAGAAGTTACGCCTGGCATTGACATGATGAAGCTCATCGCCGCCGTTACCGATGAGCCGCTCTCGCACCTGCTGGAGATGCCCGAGCATTATTGCGAGAGCTGCGGCATGTACCTCACCCCCGACGATTGCGGCACCGATGCGAGCGGCAAGAAGACCGACCATTACTGCAAATGGTGCTATGAACAGGGGGAATACACATACGAGACCACGATGGAAGCCATGATCGAAGACTGCGCCCCGCGCCTGGCAGAGAATACGGGCATGACGCTTGACGAGGCAGTGTCGCTTATGGGCGCTGTATTGCCGCAGCTGGAGCGGTGGCGCGCGGTACGCGAGAACGAGGAGCGTTATGGCGAGGAAGCCCGCAAGCTTTACGGAGATGATGCGGTCAATGCTGCCAACGAGCGTCTGTTGGATATGGACCCGGCAGCATGGAATGACATGAAGGAGCTTGAGCGAGCGATTCTGGGCCAGCTCTCGATTGCCATGGCAGAGGGCGACCCGCACGGCCCCGAGGCGAAAAAGCTTGTAGAAATGCATCGCCACTGGGTGGGTCTTCACTGGAGAAGCGAGCCCGAAGATGAGGCTTACCTGGGGCTTGTTAAGGGATACCTCGCCGACCCGCGGTTTGTGTCTTATTACGATGACCCCTGCGGGGCTGGCGCCACGACGTTTCTGGTTGAGGCTGTAGAGAGTGGGATGTAGGGCGAGGGCGGAGAATCTGCCGCATTTTCATGGCGCCTTCGCTCTACTGGGATATCTCTAGCATGTACCACCCGCCCCAGCACTGCCTGGAGTTGCGCCGCCCGACCTCCCGCATGCATCCCCACGGCGAGCGCCCCCTGTGCAGCGTAACGATTGCACCCCCTCTGAGATTCTCAGTCTCCGGGATAGCCCCCTCGCAATAATCCAGAACTCGCGCGAGGGGTTTTCTGCATGCTTTTGTATTTCCGCCGCTACGAGACCAGATTCTCGCCACCAAACTTGAATGTCAGGAGGGGCAGGGTCAGGTCTCCGCGAACCCCGCCGGACGTCAGGATTTCGGCGGTTCTCTTTGCATATGCGTATAGGTCTTCCGCGCCAACCGAAAGGACGAGCGCGTTGAATAGGTTCTCATCGGTGACGTCCTTGGCGGAGTACAGACCCGATACGGAGAGGTCCATCCTGTAGTACCCGTCGTCATCGTCTTGTGGTTCTATCTTAAGCGTCATGGAGAGCTGCTTGAGGACGGTGCCGTCGTCTCCATCGCTCTGGCCGACGATGCTGTTGGTAAGGCTGAAAGTACCTTCCGAGACAGTCCCCCGTCTTCTGGAACGGTGCCGCCGCTATATGAGACGCTATCGACTTTCCTCCCGGCACACCTAAGCGGCGCGATGCCGATTGACTGCTTAATCGTATCTGCCATCTCTACATCCTCATCTCGAAGTCGCCATCCCCTGTCTTCGCCTGTTGGTAAGTGTGCCAGGCTGGCTTTCCGCCCTGAATCACCGAGAAGGTGGATGCCTTGACGCCTGAGTCAGTCACGTCGACGCATACCCCAAGAGACGGCAGAACTGACGGACAATCCCTTATGGCGCGCATGAGCTGGCAGGCCGTTGCCGTCGGCTGCGATGCCCCGTTTTCCCAGCGCGAGACGGTCGGCTTCGCCACCCCCAGCAGCTTTTCGAACTGCGCTTGAGTCATCTTGAGCGCTTTCCTGATTGCCTTGATCTCCGCCGGCGCGAGCAGGCCGTGCCTCTTGGCATAAGCCTCGATTATCGCTTCTGAAAGCGCGCCGGCTTCCTTGAGGCTAATTTCATATTCTCCGCACTCGGCACATGCGAGGCGTTCGATTCCCTCGATAGTGAACTCTTCTCCGCGATACGTTTCTGTAAGCGGCCCGCTGGTGAGCCTCAGCTCATGGCCGCATTCAGTACATCTCATCGTTCCTCCTAATGGACGGCGCCATCCCAGTTCATCGACCATATCTCTACGACAGGCTCCTCGTTCTCGATGAAGAACTTCACGTACCACTCGGTATCGTCGTAGAACATTCCGCAATAGATGTCGGCCCACGTCCCGGGCTTGTGCTCGAGTTCGACGGATTTTCCATTCGTCCCACAGCCGAAAAGCAACGGCAGAGGAATCTGCCATATGAACAAAGAGAGGAAGCCAGGCACGTTGGAAACCATAATCAGACTTCCCCCAAGGAGAGCACGCCTCGCGAGAAAGAGCGAAACCGTCTTCCCAAGTGCGCGTATTCTGATTCAAGCTCAGCAACTCATCACCAACCAGATTCGGTCCCGGTATTTAGATTCGCTATAGACAATCTTTCATCCCACTCATTGTGAGCCATGCATGTGCCATTTCCAAAGCGGCATTACGAAACTGCCGCCAAAGTCGGCAGCCGGCAAACGAGAGGATCTTCGCCATTGGTGCCTACCCAATCAGCCACTTCCATGCAGGGACCACGTTAACGGTCCCCGCCCCCGTATCCACAATCTCTTCCGTATCCATCGTCACAATCGTCGATTCTTCGATGCCATATTTCTCCATGGCAGCCTCGAGGGCCGAAAGCTCACGCTTCCTCGTTTTTGGATTCGCAAGGTCAACGCTCACCTGCACCAGCTGGAATACATCGCCCAGCAAAGCATCGCCAAAAACAAAGTCAACCTCGTGAGACCCGCCATTATGCTCAAAGGTCAAGCGCGCAAGCGATCCCGTTCTTGCGTTGGGAGCCATACGCCGCAGCTTGTTGAATACCGCCGTCTCCAGACGTTGCCCCTCTTCTTTACTCGCAGCCCGAGAAAAGGCTGCGAACAATCCTGGGTCAACGGCATACACCTTCGAGCTGGAACGGGGATTGCCCGCAAGCGAACGATTCAAGTCCCCCAGCGAAAAGAGCAAATAAGCCTCTTCGTAGTACGCCAAAAGATTCGCCAGCGTCTCCCTCGAAGTCGAAACGCCACGGCTCTTAAACTCGTTGACAACCTTGTTTATCGATAGCTCCCGCGCAGACGACGCAAGACATCGCGAAAGAAAACTCGATGCAACCTGAGGCTTCCGCAGATCATAACGCTCAATTACGTCCATCGCAGCCGTTCGATATGCATATTCTTGCATGAGCATCATGCCATCGGCAGCAGGAAGCGCGAGCGCAGCTATATAGCCCCCTCGCCATAAATACTCGCTCAAGGCGTTTCTGAGCACCGCAGCATCCGTCGATGAGAAGCCTTCGGACACGGTGGCCGTCACGCCCTTCTTCAGGCGAACAAACTCGGAAAAGCTCAACGGGAAAAGCTCTCTTGAAAGTGAGCGCCCCCTGAACTCGGAGGCGAGCTCGGACGATAACATCTTTGAAGAGGAGCCTGTCACGTATACCGTCGCCTTAGTCGAATCGATAACGCGCCGCAAGAACAGGCTCCAATCAGGAACTTCCTGAATCTCGTCAAAAAAGAGAAAGCAGCCTTCCTCTTTGGCAATTGGATGGATGGCAAAGAACGTATCGAGAACATCGGCGAGAAGCTCGGAAGAATACGGCTTGAGGCGCTCGTCTTCAAAGTTGAAGTACAGCATAGACTGCGGATCATAGCCCGCTGCAGTCACATCACGCATCTCTTGGAATAGTCGATAGGTCTTCCCGCATCGGCGCGTGCCAACAATCACCTGTGCCAAATTGTTCCGCTCGGGTTTTTGAATAGGAAGGAGCTGCAAGTCGCGATCGAAAACATCGGGAATTCCAAGCTGCTCAAAATCGAGGATTTTCTCCTGCACAAGTGAGTTGAACGGCATAGCTCCTCCAAATCTTGCAATCCTACTTTGCAAGAAATTCTAAATCTTGCAAAGTAGCTTTGCAAGATTGGGCATTTCTTGCAATCCTACTTTGCAAGATTCCCCGCCGCATCACGCCCGGCAGAGCAGGCCTCCCGCATGCGCTGCAAGAACTCCTCGCAGGCGCGGGAGCGCAGGCGGTACTTTTTCCATACGAGGTACGAGGCGATCTCAAACGGCGGGTCCAGGGGAACAAATCGCAGGTCGGAGCTATCGTCCACCTGGAACAGATGGTCAATGCCCATCGCGCACGCCGCACCGGAGCGCAGAAGGTGCGATGCGTTGCCAATGAGGTCAAATCGGCCCACAACGTTGAACTCTTCCGGATCCACAGTACCGCCCGACCACGCCGCAAGATCCACAGCCTTGTTCGAGGTGCGCGAACTCAACAACAGCGGCATGCGCGCAAGCTCCGCCGGCGTCGCCGCCTCGAGCTTGCCCCAAGGGCCATCGGCCGCCACGCACACGCCCACGCGATCGGCTTCGGGCATGCGCACCCACTCGTATTTATCCAGATTGACAGGTTCGAGCAGCAAGGCAAAGTCCAAAAGGCCGCGCTCCAGGCGCTCCTCCACCGCGTCGGCATTGCCCGTATGGAGCTCGATCGTCACACCCGGATGATCATGCTGCAGCCCCGCAAACGTGTCGAGCACATCGCGCATGGCTTTTGTCTCTCCTGCACCAATGCGGATATTGCCCGTGATGCCCAGCTCCCGGTCGCCCAACTCAGACTCGGTCTGTTCCACAAGCGAGAGTATCTCCTCCGCGCGCTGGCGCAGGCGCATGCCGTCGCTCGTAAGCACGCATGAACGGTTGGTGCGCTCGAACAGCTCCACGCCCAGTTCTCGCTCCAAATCGGCAATCTGGCGCGAAAGCGTGGGCTGCGTCACGTGCAAAACGTTTGCCGCCTCGGTCATATTCTCCTCGCGCGCAACCGCCAAGAAGTACCGCAGGGTCCTTAGCTCCATGCCAGCCCCTCTCAAAAGCAAGCGCTCCTTTTACAAAAGGCCCGCTCCCCCGATTTGTCATTCGTTTGCCGTATACCCAAATTGCGACCATAGGTAAATATCATTGCCAAAGGCCCACGCGCTCACGGCACCAAACGCCTAGGCCCGGCGCGCATGCTCCAGATAACCGCCCACGCTATAGTGATCGGCGCCGTCGTTTGCCGGGTTTCCCTCGCCGCCCACAACGCCCAGATAGCCGTCTTCGAGCTTGCCGCCGTCCTTGTCCACCACAAGCGCGTACCAGTGGCCGTTCTCGTGCGCGGGCTTGCGCAGCTGGCACGTTAGCGTCAACTTGGGCTCGCCCTCCTTGCAATAAAAAGCCCCCTGGCGCTCAAGCTTTGCCAGCAAGCATCCATCGAGCCAAAAGCAGATAAACGGTGTCTCGAACGCATCCGTAAGCGCACCCGCCTCGCTGTTGTACACATAGCAGAACAAAGCTCGGTCGCTCGAGCAGCTCAGCAGATTGACCTCGCTCGCCTTGAGCTTGAACTCAACCACGGCAAACGCACCGGGACGGTCTGCATTTTCACTCACGTTGGTAACGGCAGTCTTCACCTGGAAAAAGAACGTCTCGGCAGGCACATCCGGCTGTTCGAGCCTCTGCTTGAGGTTGAGCGACACCACGTCGACACCCATGTCTGCAGGCGGGCGTAGCGCGTCCAACCCGTTGCGATACAGCGAACTCATAAGTTGATACTCGCCGGTGTAGCCGTTGTAGAGCAGATCGAAAAAGTCCTGGGCCACGTGTTTCTCCTCTAGTCTCGAACCAATCCATTCGATTCTAGCGTTGCCACACGCAAATACCCCGCCGGAGAATCATCGACTTTGAGGTCCCAGGTACGGGGCCACGGCGGCAGAACACTCCCTTGTCATGATGTTCGCGCGGGTAAGCACCTGCTCGCACAGGTTCTCGTCAAGCAGAACGATCTGCGTAATCAGGGCTTTTGCAAGTTCCAGCTCGTTGACGGCGGGCTTGTCCTCCCACAGGTCCTTGAGTACATCCGTGGCATCGAGCACCTTGCCATAGCTGTGGTCCGGCAAGGTCGCGAGGGCGCCCTCGGGGTTGTGGCGTAGCTCCCACACAAAGGCGACAGCGGGGTTTTCTACCTGGGCATACGCTGCGACCGAGTGATTCTCGGGACGCGCAGCCTCCCTTGGGTCCGTGCGCGCCAGAAAGGAGGCGCGGCTTGGCAGTGCCGCCGAGATCTGCCCCACAATCTGCAAGAGTTCATCGGCATGTGCACGGTAAAGATGGCAGGTGCTAAACGCGCTTCTGCGCTCGGCGTCAATGAGCTCGCGATCGGGACGCACCGTCGCCGCCTGGTCGCGAATGGCGCTGGCACGTGCAATGCGCTCGCTCAGGCTCACGCGCTCGCTCACCTTGCTCGTCGTCTTAATCATCGTCTCCCCTTTCCTCAGGCCGCCACGCCGGAACCGTCGTCAAACGGCTCGACTTCAAAAAGCGTCTCGGACCACGAGTTCGTCGCGCGCCTGCTGTCCGCAGGTTCGAATCCCCCACCCTTGCCCACAAGCTCCCCATAGCCCGGGTGCCACTCAAGCTCATAGGCCGGCTCGCACACGCCGCGTTGGCCGCGCTCGAACAGCCACCATCTTCCCGCCGGCGTCTCCAGCAGCGTCGAGGGCGTCTTGTTGGCACGCAGGGCAAAGTAGCGAGCCGTTCGCTCGTCTTGGAATCCCAGCACAAGGTGGCGGTCGCAGTTGCCTATGATCGAGTTCGCCTGGGCCTCGCCGTAGCGCGCCTCGAGTTGGCTCACCGTCTGGCAGATGGCGGTGCAGCTAATCTCTCGGCTGCGAATGACAGACAGTACGTCGTCAAAGCCGGGCAACGTCAGGTTCGCAAAGTCGTCGAGCATGAACCTCACGGGTACGGGAAGCCTGCCGCCCACGCACGAGGCATCTGCAAAGTCGCACAGGCTCGAGAACGCCTGGCGCACAAACAGGCTCGTAAGCGGCGCCAAACTGCGGTCCATATCGTCCATCGTCACAAACAGCACGCGGCGCTCGCACCCCAGGTCGCAAAAGTCGATCTGCTCCGGCTTTCGAAATGACGCAAGCGCGCCGTCAAACGTGAGCGGCATGATGTTCGCGGCGATAATGCCCATGATGCTCGAATGCATCTTCTCTGCCCGGGCCGTACTCCGGGCACGGCGAAAAAGCGAGACGGCGTAGCTTTCCGGGTCCTGCCGGCGAAGGTCGCAAAACATCTGCTCGATGTTGCCCTCGCATGCCTGCTCAAATACGCTCACCACCGAGGCCATGTTCCACTCACGGTCGGGCAGCGCCTCAAAAACATAGGCGATGTAGCTCGCAACGTAGTTGGCAGCCGCGCTCGCCCAAAACGGGTCGTCACCCATCTCGTCGCGGGGAAAGAGCGCACTCGCGATGGCGATAATGTCCTGCGCAAGCGGACGACCGCGCCGCCAGCGCACATGATGGAGCGGGTCGTAGCCAATCGTTCCTTCCATCGTGGTGAAGTCGAGGCAGTCTACCACATAGCCATGGGCGCGAAGATACGGCGCCATCTCGCGGAAGAGGCGTCCCTTGGAGTCCAGCACAACATAGGAACCGTGGCATTGCAGCAGGTTGGGCTTGAGGAAGTTACGCGTCTTGCCCGAGCCGGAGCAGCCCAGGACAAGTACGTTGTTGTTGAGCCCGGTTGCCCACGAGTCCATGCTCTCGGCGCGGCCGGACGTAAGGATGAGCTCGCCTGCGTAGGCTGCTCGGGGATCCATGTTTTTGACGGTCATGGTCACTCGCTTTCTGCGCGACACGTTCGCGCTGATAGATCTAGGTAATACAAGGTTTTGCTCTCGCTAGAGCGTTGTGATGATGCGGTCTGCAAGGCCCGCCTCCACGGCTTCCTTCGCCTCAAAGTAGGTGTCGGAGGCTGTAAGCTCAAAGACGCGCTCGAGCGACATGCCGCTATGGCGTGCGATAACGCCGGCCGTGATGTCGCGGATACGCATGAGGTCGTCGGCGCGGGCCTTTACGGAAAGCGCGCTGCCTCCGGCTCCCTCGCCAATAAGCGGGTCGTGAATCATAACGCAGCTGTGCGGCAAGATCTCGCGCTCGTCTCCCGCAATAAACAGCAGCGCTCCCATGCTTGCAGCCATGCCCAGGCAGACGGTGCGGATGGGGCAGCTCACGGCCTGCATGACGTCGTAGAGTGCAAGGCCGCTTTGAACCTCGCCACCCGGGCTGTTGATATAGAGCGTCACGGGTGCCTCTGGGTCCTGACGTTGCAAGTAGAGCAAGGCGCGGATGATCGTGGCGCACGACTCCGCATTCACGGGTGTCATGAGCTCGAGTTCGCGCTGGCCGAGCATCTCGTCTCTGATATCGAGACGATTGAGGCCCTCCGCCGTTTCGCGAATGATCTGAGGTTGATAGGTGATGATGTGCTCGCCCATATTGAGCTCCTTCCGAGGGTGAGACGGGAACAACCGCAAGTGCGACGGCAACCGACGCGCATCGATAGCAGCCAAGAACGGCAGCCACACACGCCAGAGCTCTCACTATGAGGTTGTACTTGAATAAATCCGGCGACAGGCACAAACGCCGCCGGCATCTCCTAAAGGCGCCAAGTGCCCTTTGTGCCAGGAGTCGGGTCTCTCGACCCTCGGGTGTTTCACACTCTAGCATCCGGCCTGGACACGAACAAGCAAGCGGGAGAAAACACCTCGAGAGCGCGTGGCAAACCACGCTTCTTGTCATACGTAGTACGCATACCAAACTAGTACATATAGGCATTTAACATCGCGAATGCAGCCGCGTATCGTTTTTCTCAACAAAGGTAAACAAAGGAAAGGCGGTTTCATGCGCTACACAACCCTTGGACACTCCGGTATCAAGATTTCGCAACTCTGCCTGGGCGGCATGAGCTTTGGCGAGGCCAGCCCGGACTTCCATCAATGGACTATTGGCCCAGACGAGACCCGCGCTGTCATCAAGCGTGCCGTCGACGCCGGCATCAACTTTATCGACACCGCCAACTGCTATAGCTTTGGCACAAGCGAGGAATATATCGGCGCCGCCCTGCGCGACCTGGGCATCGCTCGCGAAGACGTCGTGATCGCCAGCAAGGTCCACTTCAACGAAGGCGGCCTTTCCGCTGCAGCCATCAAGCGCGAAATCGAGGGCTCACTCAAGCGCCTGGGCACCGACTACCTGGACCTCTACATCATCCACCGCTTTGATTACGACGTACCCATGGAAGAGACCATGGAGGCCCTGAACGACCTTGTGCGCGAGGGCAAGGTCCGCGCCCTGGGCGCCAGCGCCATGTACGCCTACCAGCTTCATAACCTGCAGATTGTCGCGCGCGATAACGGCTGGGAGCAGTTCACCAGCATGCAGTGCCACTACAACCTGCTTTATCGCGAGGATGAGCGCGAGATGATCCCCGTGTGCCGCCAGTTCGATATGGCGATCACGCCCTATAGCCCCTTGGCCTCCGGTCACCTGTGCCGCCCCACGTGGGAAAGCACCAGCACGCGCGGCACTACCGACAAGACCATGGTCAACAAGTACGATCACGACCGCGCTATCGACATGCCCATCGTCGAGCGCGTTGCCAAGGTCGCAGCCGACCACGGTGTGCCAATGTCGCAGGTAGCGCTTGCCTGGCACTGGGCACGCGGCGTCGAGGCGCCCATCGTGGGCTGCTCCAAGCCCGAGCGCGTCGATGATGCAGTGGCGGCACTCGACCTCGAGCTCTCCGCTGCCGAGGTCGACTTCCTCGAGGAGCCTTATCAGCCGCACGCACTCGTGGGGCCCAAGGGCCGCCCGGGCGAGAAGGCCCTTGCCGGCACCACCAAGGTCAAGACGACCCGCTAGGCACCAAACATGGATGCAAAGATCCTGGAAGCCCTACACGATGCCGGCTGTTGCGACGGACTCATCTCCGAACTCGATAACCTGCCGAGCACCTGTGCTCGTATCTGCCGGCTCAAACGCTACCGGCGCGAGCTGCTCGACCGCATGCACGACGAGCAGCGCAAACTCGAAACCCTCGACTACCTCATCTATACACTGCAGCAGGAATGCCGAGCAAAGGACCAACCATGGCAATCAAACAAACCGCAGGCCACGACGCTTTGAGAGAGTTCGCCCCCGAGTTCGCGCACTTGAATGACGACATCCTCTTTGGCGAGGTGTGGAGCCGCGAAGACAAGCTCCCGCTCAAGCTGCGCAGCATCGTGACCATCAGCGCGCTCATAGGCAAGGGCATCACCGACAGCTCGCTTAAGTATCACCTGGCAAGCGCCCGCAAGAACGGCGTCACCAAGTCCGAGATGGCCGAGATCCTCACGCACATCGCCTTCTATGCCGGCTGGCCCAACGCCTGGGCTGCCTTCAACATGGCCAAGGAGGTCTATGCCGACGACAAGGCAGAGACCGAGGGACACGGCGGATTCTTTGGCCTTGGGGAGCCCAATACCGCCTTTGCCCAGTACTTCATCGGCCAAAGCTACCTCAAGGCGCTCACAGGCCCCGATGACTACCTGCCCATCTTTAACGTGACCTTTGAGCCGGGTTGCCGCAACAACTGGCATGTCCATCACGCAAGCAAGGGCGGCGGCCAGGTGCTCATCTGCGTCGAGGGCGAAGGCTGGTACCAAGAGGAGGGCAAGCCCGCGCAGCGCCTGCATCCGGGCGATGTTGTCGAGATCCCGGCGAACGTCAAGCACTGGCATGGAGCTGCAGCCGGCTGTTGGTTCAGTCACCTGGCCTTCGAATTCCCGGGTGAGGACTGCTCCAACGAGTGGCTCGAGCCCGTTGACGACAAGGCCTACGACGCATTGGAGGCGTAAACCGTGAGCAAAAACATGCTCGTTGCATACTACAGCTGGTCATGCGGCAACACCGAGAAAATTGCCGAACAGCTTAGCAATGCCTGTGGTGCCGATATCGCTCGCATCGAAACCGTCGAGCCCTATCCCGAGGACTACCAAGAGACGGTCGAGCAGGGACAACGCGAAGTCAACGCCGGCTTCATGCCCGAAATCGAACCCTTTGAGTTCAATCCCGAAAACTACGACGTAATTGTCATTGGCACCCCCACCTGGTGGTACACGATGGCACCGGCGGTAAAGACGTTCACCTCTATGTACGACTTTACCGGCAAGACCGTTGTGGCGCTTTCGACCAACGGCAGCTGGCCCGGCAATGTGACCGCCGACATCGAGGACGCCTGCACGGGCGCAACCTTTGGCCCAGCACTCGAGGTCCAGTTCGACTCAACCGGCGGTGACCGTCAGGAAACGCCACAGCACGAAGTCGATAGCTGGATCGAAAACGTTCGTTCGCTTTAGCAACCAAAAAGAAAGGAAGCACCATGAACTACGTTACCCTCAACAACGACGTCAAGATGCCGCAGGTTGGCCTGGGCACCTACCTGCTCACGCCCGACGACGCGCAGCCGTCCGTCACCTACGCCCTGGACAACGGCTACGAGCTTATCGACACGGCTAACGCCTACGTCAACGAGTGCGCCGTGGGCCGCGGCATGCGCGACTCCAGCCGCACCCGCGAGCAGATCTTCCTCGAGACCAAGCTGTGGCCGTGCTTCTACGAGTCCGACACCGCCGTGGACGAGACGCTCGAGCGCCTGGGCTGCGACTATATCGACCTCATGATCCTGCATCAGCCCGCAGGCGACTACGTGGCAGGCTACGCCAAGCTCGAGGCCGCCTACAAGGCCGGCAAGCTGCGCTCCATCGGCATCTCTAACTTCAATGAAGAAGAGGTTGAGAACCTACTTGCCCACTGCGAGGTTGTGCCTGCCCTTATCCAGGTGGAGTGCCACCCGTACTTCCCGCAGACCAAGCTCCGCGAGCTGCTGGATAAGCACGGCATCGTGCTCCAGTCCTGGTATCCGCTGGGCGGCCGCGACAACAAGGTCATCCTCGAGGAGCCCGTCGTGCGCGAGCTTGCCGCCAAGTACGGCAAGACCCCGGCACAGGTCATCATGCGTTGGCATGTCCAGCAGGGCAACATCGTGATTCCCGGCTCCAAGACGCCGTCGCACATCGCCGACAACATCGACATCTTTGACTTTGAGCTCAGCGACGAGGACATGGCGCAGATGGCCACTCTCGACCACGGCAAGCCCTTCTATGAGCGCACGGCCGAAAAGATGGCGCTGTATTCCACGTGGCATCCCGACGTCGAGGGCCAGAAGTAAGCATGGCACGATCGCACACCAACATCGACATTCTTCATGGCTCACTATGGCGCAACATCCCGCTGTTCGCGTTCCCCGTGGCCATCACCGGCATCCTCGAGCAGCTCTCGAATCTCATCGACACTTTGATGATCGGACACTTTTCGCCTGACGGTGGAACGCTTGGCATGGCCGCCGTGGGCTCGAGCACACCGATTGCGAGCCTGCTCATCATGCTCTTTGTTGGCCTCTCCCTGGGCGCAAACGTCACCATCGCCCACGCCGTGGGTGCAGGCAATCGGGACCGCGCGAATCGCTGCGCTCACACCGCCGTGACCCTCTCGCTCATCGGCGTTGTTGTGACCATCGTGATGGAACTTGTGAGCCGTCCGACCTTGCAGTGCCTGAATGTACCGCCCGAGATCTTTGAGGATGCCCTTATCTACCTGCGCATCTATCTATTGGGTATTCCGGCAATCCTGCTGTTCAACTTCGAAGCCGCCATTTTTAGAAGCGTTGGCATCACGCGTATGCCTCTTGCGGCCCTTGCCATCTCGGCCGCGCTCAATGTCGTGCTCGACGGCACCTTCGTAGCCTTCCTTGGCTGGGGTGCCGCGGGTGTGGCATTGGCCACCGTGCTGTGCTACATCGTAAGTTCTGGATTTCTTTTTACACGCCTGCTCAAGGCGGACGAGACGATTCGCATCGTGCCAAGTCGCCTGCGCATCGATCGTGCCTCGATCGTAAAAATCGTTCGCATCGGACTTCCCGCAGGCGTCCAAGGCGGAGTCTTCTCGATTGCGAATATTCTGATCCAGACCTGCATCAACAGCCTGGGATCGCAAGTCGTAGCGGCTTCTTCTGCTGCACTCGCCCTGGAGTTCGTGTGCTACAGCCTGCTCAATTCCTTTAGCCAGGCGTGCACCACCTTTGTAGGCCAAAACAACGGCGCCAAAGACCTTAGTCGCTGCCGAAAAACGCTCAAGGTCTGCCTTGTCGAAGACGCTATCGTAGCCATCACGATGATTCTGCTCGTCGTATGGCAAGGGCGAACGATGCTGTCCATCTTTAGTTCGGATCCCGCCGTTCTCGATATCGCCTACGTGCGTGTATGCACCATCTTCCCGGCATACGTGTTTAGCATGATCTACGAGAACATGTCCGGCTACCTGCGAGGGTTCGGCATCTCGCTGCTTCCCTCGGTCCTCACGGCCCTGGGCGTATGCGGTGCCAGGTTCTTTTGGGTCTTGGTCGTTTTCCCCGCAAGCCCAACCTTCGCAACCGTCATGCTCGCCTACCCCGTGAGTCTGGGTCTCACCGCCCTGCTCATCACCGGCGCACTTCTCTATTGTAAGCCCGGCTGGGGAAGCGCGCATCCGGCGTAGACAAGACAAAACGTCCCGCGCTTACGGGTGGAGATACTGCCCGTGTGCGCGGGTCTTGGTGCCGCGCTGGATTGCAAACCGAGGACAGCTATGCAGGCAGCGCAGGCATGCCGCGCACTCGGACTTGCTCCATGTGGGCACGCCGTCGTGCATCCGAATTGCATCGACAGGGCAGTGCTTTGCGCACAAACCGCAGCTCACGCACGCATCCGCATCGACGGTAAACTTGCTCGTATCCTGGCATACGGGCAAGCCAAAGCGGTAATAGAGCTTGGCGGCAAACGTCGGGACGGCGCGGCGCACGTGGTTTCCCGCCAGGCGGTTGGCTATCATCTGCGTGCACTCATCAATCTGCTCGTCTGCACGGGCATTGATTGCCGCCACCTTCTCTGTATCGGAAAGATCGAACATGGGCGTCCAGGTGTCCGGCATCTGGACGCTGTATTGTGCCGCCGTCTCGACGCCTTGCTCGCGCAGCAGGTTGGCAGCAAAGCGCGTGGTCTGCCCAGCAGTGGTACCAAAAGTCGTTGCGGTAAAGACATATGCGTTGGCAGGAACTTCGAACGTTGCGCGTTCGAGAAAATCGACAGCCGGCGTGGGCAGGCCCCAGCAATACGTGGGGGCAATAAATCCTAGGTAACCATTCTTTTCAACGGAGATATGAGGAGTGGCGTCGCCTTTGAACGTCTCGATCGAAACGGCGACATCGCCCACATGCTTGGCGATACGCTCGGCAACATGGCGGCTGTTGCCCTCTGCGCTAAAGTACAAAATCATCTGGGTTCCAATCTCCTCCGTTAATTTTGCTGTCATTATCCTCCAAGAAATTGCGGGACGCATAAACGGAAGGGCGGCATGCCCCACCCGGTTTAGAAAACCCTCGCAGAAAGACAGCAAGAGAACTATGATGGAAGCAATCGGCGGGCAGCCGCTCGCCACGACGCTTTAGGGGATGTCTTTTTGGTCCTTGTTCTTTAGGGAACGGTTAATCGCATAGCCCATAAAGGGTGCCGAGCGCACCCGGGTTGTTTGCGCCGTTCCAGCCTGATTCGATATCGAACCATCAATCAGAGAGAACTAGATCATGCAAACGTATCCCAAGTCAAACCGTTTTGACACCGCACTCGTCCAATCAAAAATCATGGGGCCCAACCCGCTCAAGCTCTGCGAAGAGTTACTCGGCGGCGCCGATATTCCCTGCGGAAGTCGCGTTTGCGACCTTGGAAGCGGTTGCGGCATCACGAGTGTCATGCTCGCGCGCGAATACGGCCTCGATGTCTACGCCGTCGACCTTTGGAGCGACCCTTGCGAGAACCGAGCATTCTTTCGCGACATGGGCGTTCCCGACGATACGATTCATCCCGTAAAAGCAGATGCATCGCAGGGCTTGCCTTTTAAACCCGAATTCTTCGACGCCGTGGTGAGCATCGACTCGTACAACTACTATGGGCGCGACCCCCGATACCTGGGCGAAAAGCTCCTACCGTACGTCAAACCGGGATGCAAGCTCTACCTTTCCATCCCCGGCATGGCGCACGATTGCCACAGCGACCTCCCAGATTGCCTGCTTGCCTCCTGGACCCCCGAGCAGCTGGAGTACATGCACGACATGAACTGGTGGCGAGCCATGATCGAGCAGACGACCGAGGTCCGCATCTTGGATATGCATGCCATGGCCTGCACGCGCGAAGCGTGGACCGATTGGATTGCCTGCGACAACGAATATGCCGCGGGCGACCGCGCGGCCGTTGCAGCAGGCGCGCTCGATTACCTCAACACCATCGCCATCACGCTGCAAAAACAATAGCCGCCTTGTGGCGAGGCGAGTTCTGTACAAAGGCTCGCCCCGCCCTGCAGTGCACGCAAGACCATCGAAGTTGACGATTTTTTGCCAAGCGTGGCAGTTTGGTAAAACGTCTTGCGCAGTACGCGCAGCATGATGCAATTCGCCTATACTGCTTCAAATAGAAACAGCCCGATGCGACATTGCGTCGATAGACTAAGGAGACTTCTTATGGCTTGTTTTGTTGTTGGAGGCGGCGAGGCCGTTGCCGTTACTGCCGTTCGTTCCATCGTCAAGAAAAAGGAGATGGAGCGCGGTATCGTCGATAAGGACGGCAATCAGCTCACCGACGCTGCCGAAACCGGCATCTGTTGGACCCGCAAGCTCGGCTGGCTGTGCAACATGCTGTGGGGCGGCGTTATCCTGCTGTGCATCGAGCATATCTGGCATGGCGAGGTCGTACCCTTCCCGCCGTTCCTGACCGCCATGTACAACGCGGCCGATACCTCCGCCATGCTCCACGAGATGGCGACCGTCGGCGTGGGCATGTGCGTCATGGTCACCGTATGCTGGGCCATCGTCACCGTCGTGGCCGACGCCGTGGTCAAGCGCTCCGCACACGCGGTTGCGACCGAGGCCTAATATGACGCTCATCATCACGCTTCTTGCCGCCGCCATCGCCACCATTGCGTGGTACGTCGCCGGCCCCAAGAGCCAGCTGAAGATCGGCGTCCTTGCCCTCATGTACTGGGGAGCGGGCCTTATGTGGACGGTGGACGGCATTGCCAGCCTCATCGAAGGCGAGGCTTTCATCGAGATCGTCGACCACGCCGCAATGATCGACGACGCCCTGTTGGGCCTTGTCATCGTAACGACCGGCCTTATCGCCTGGGCACTTTACCTGCTTGTCAAAGATCCCAAGGGGATGGTCCGCAAGTCGCTGACAGCCTAACGCCTGGCCAGCTCGCCACAACGCGAATGCATAACGCTCCTGGTAGAAGTATCTACCAGGAGCGTTTTCCTTGCTTATCGACATAGGACAACGCCTCGTCGCGCCCTACTTCTTCGCGCCGCGCAATGCCAAGAGCAGCAGCGCGCTGGCCGCTGCTTCAAGAACCAGCGCATACACGACGATTGCCGCCTGGCCATGAACATACAGAGCGCCCGTCACGCCGGCGCCCACAAACGAGCCCACGCCCATGAAAACCGAGAACATGCCGTACGACGTCGCGCGCTTGCAGCCCGGCACCATATCGGCCACCGCGGCACGCATGGTCGATTCCTGGATGCCCAGGCTTGCGCCCCACAGGACCACGCCCGCAATCACCGAGGCAAGACTGTCGCCAAACGCAAAGAACGGAACGATCGCACTCACCACCGGCAGGACGAACAGCACGCGCACGCCCACCTTGTCGTAAATCGAACCCGTTATCAGCGCAAACACGCCGTCGACACCCATAGCTACCGCATAGAGCACGGCAGCCGTCGGCGCCGAGACGATGTTGGCCGAAACCATATGGAACGACATGACACCAAACGTTCCCACGCCAGCCAGAACCAAACCGCAAAAGCCCGTGTAGATCCAAAAGGGGCGGGGAAGCTTGATGGGCTGAGCCGCGGCGACCTTCGACGCGCCCGCAGCGTCGCCCTCAATCGCCTCGCCTTCATCGTCCTGTTCAAACACCTCGGGACGCGGAACGCGATAACGCAGATACAAAAGCACGCCGATGGCACCAAGGCCGGGGATGAGCATCACGCCGAGTGCGGGCCCATACGCGTTATGTGTCGCCTGCAGAATCGCCGCCGCGATGAGCGGTCCCGCTATGGCACCCACTTGATCGAGCGCCTCGTGAAAGGCAAAGCCCTTGCCGCGGCCCACGCGAGAAGCCGCATGCGAGAGCATGGCATCGCGCGAAGGCGTACGCAGCGACTTGCCAAAGCGCTCGAACACGATGAGAAACGAGACGCCCAGCACACTTCCCGCAAATCCCATGGCGGGAACAGCGAGCCCCGTCGCCGTGTAACCCAAAATAGCGAAGAGCCAATAGCGACCGGAACGATCGGCAGCAGGCCCGCTCGCCAAGCGCCCTGCCAGCGAAGTCGCCTCGCCCAGGCCCGAGACCAAACCCACGACCGCCGCCGTGGCGCCCACCGAGTACAGCAGCGGACCTTGAACCGAAAGCGCCGCCTCGTACACGATGTCCATGAGCATGCTCACGATGCCAAAGCCCAGGATGAACCCCATCGGGCTTGCCGCGCCTGCCCTCGATTTCTCTACCATGCGACGACCTTCTAATCCTCAACCAGCAACGTTGCTCAATAAAAAAGGGGAACAAAGTCCTTGAAGACTTTGTTCCCCTTTTGCACTAGAGCAACCCCGCGAGCAAAAACGCGGTATGCACGATAAAGGCGATGATCCAGGCAACCGTCACCTGCAGGGCAAAAACCGCCACGGCATAACGCCCGCCCAGCTCGGAGCGCACGGTACTGATGGCCGCCACACAGGGTGGATAGAGCAGGACGAACACCAGGAACACATACGCGATAGGCGCCGTGAACATGCTCGAAAGCGCCGCGGCCGACGTGGAACCCAGCAGCACAGTAAGCGTCGAGATAACGCTCTCCTTGGCGATGAGGCCGCACACGAGCGCCGTCGAAGTGCGCCAGTCGCCAAAACCGAGCGGCGCGAACACGGGAGCCAAAAGCCCGCCCAGGCCCGCGAGCATGCTTTGAGACTGGTCGGTCACCACGTTGAAGCGAATGTCGAACGTCTGCAGAAACCAGATCACAACCGAGGCCGCAAAGATGATGGTAAACGCCTTGGTGATAAAGCCCTTGGCCTTGTCCCATGCAAGCAGCAGCGTGGTCTTGGCACTGGGCATGCGATAGTTGGGAAGCTCCATAATGAAGGGCACGGGCTCGCCTTTAAACGTTGTGCGATTGAGAATCACCGCAACAAGCATGCCCACCAAGATGCCCAAAATGTAGAGCGAAACCATAGCGGGAACCGTTGCCTGCGGGAAGAACGCCGCGCAAAGCAAGCCGTAGACGGGGAGCTTTGCCGAGCAGCTCATGAACGGCGTAAGCATGACCGTCATCTTGCGATCATGGTCGGACGGCAGGGTGCGCGTGGACATGATAGCGGGCACACTGCAGCCAAAGCCCACGAGCATGGGCACGAAGCTGCGGCCCGAAAGGCCAAAGCGGCGCAGGATCTTGTCCATCACAAACGCGACGCGCGCCATATAGCCCGAGTCCTCGAGAATCGAGAGCAGCAAGAACAGCACCACGATGATGGGCAAGAACGAAAGCACGCTGCCCACACCGGTGAGCACGCCGTCAACCACAAGGGAGCGGACCACAAGATTGGTACCAAATGCCGTAAGGCCTGCATCTGCCGCGCCAATCACCATCGAGACCAGCTGCTCGAGCAGCCCTTGGAGCGCCGCCCCGATAACGCCGAAGGTGAGCCAAAAGACGAGCCCCATGATGAGAATGAACATCGGGATGGCGGTGAAGCGTCCCGTGAGCACGCGGTCGATGGCAACGGAGCGCTTGTGCTCGCGGCTCTCATG
Source organism: uncultured Collinsella sp. (assembly GCA_934621295.1). GTDB lineage: Bacteria > Actinomycetota > Coriobacteriia > Coriobacteriales > Coriobacteriaceae > Collinsella. The sequence continues at coordinate 50,927 of CAKTVB010000004.1, read as the reverse complement.
AGGCTTGACCACACAGGTGGCGCACACATCCTCGATAAAGGTAAAGCGCATATCGGCAAGAGCGCACAGACGATCGCTGCCCGACTCCTCCTCCATCTGGCAGATGATGTGCTCGATGGCGTCAAGCTCGTTTTGGTCGAGATTTAGGGCCTTGATGACCAGCGCGTCGCCTTCGACGAGTTTGGTCGCCGCAAAGCGCAGGGGAATCGCCGCCACCTTGGCATGGTCCTCGATCAGGTTTGCGATACCGTGGATGCAGCGGTGAAGCGCACCGTGATCGGGGCTGTCGGCCGCGCTCGAGCAAAAATCGATACGGCCCGGACGCTCGCCATAGCGGGCGATGTGCATGGCATGCTCCACAAGCTCGCCGATGCCTTCGTTCTTTGCCGCCGAGATGGGAACCACGGGCACGCCAAGCTCGCGCTCGAGCAGGTTGACGTCGATGGTGCCGCCATTGGCCGTGACCTCGTCCATCATGTTAAGGGCGATGACCATAGGTCGATCGAGTTCCATGAGCTGGAGCGTGAGGTAGAGGTTGCGCTCGATATTGGTGGCGTCGATGATGTCGATCACCGCGTCGGGCTGCGACTCGAGAATAAACTGGCGGCTCACGACCTCCTCGCCCGTATACGGAGAGAGCGAGTAAATACCGGGAAGGTCGGTGACCGTCGCCTCAGGATGGTTGCGGATCTGACCGTCTTTACGGTCGACCGTCACGCCGGGGAAGTTGCCCACGTGCTGGTTCGATCCCGTAAGACAGTTGAAGAGCGTGGTCTTGCCGCAGTTCTGGTTGCCGGCAAGGGCAAAGGTGATAGGAGAGCCCTCGGGCACCGCCTTTTTCGTGCGGCGCGGATGGTATCCCTCGCCCAAAGCGGGATGCGCGATGCTGCCCGTTTGCGGAGCATGGCGCGCAACGGTATCGGTATCGTGAACGTCCACGAGCTCGATGCGCGCCGCAGTGTCGCGGCGAAGGGTGAGCTCATAGCCGCGCAGACGAATCTCCATGGGGTCTCCCATGGGGGCGTACTTCATCATGGTCACTTCGGTGCCGGGCGTCAGCCCCATATCAAGAATATGCTGATGCAATGCCACGTCGTCCGACGCAACCGACGCGATGATCGCGTCCTTACCGATCTCCAGCTCGTCGAGCTTCACGCAAGGTCCCCTCAGATAGAACAAAGCGGGACAAACCCTTCCAGGGAGTCTGCCCCACTCGGTTAGTTTTCTTGCGAAAAACTCTAACGCGTTATATGCAAGCTTGCAAACGTCAAGCTCGTTTTATCTGACGTTCGTTAATGGCAGCAGTGATGGCCTTCGCCATGATCATGACCGTGGCCGCCGCAGCCGCAACCCTCGTGGTCGTGACCGTGCTCGTGGCCGCCGCAGCCGCAGCTCTCATGGCCGTGACCGTGCTCGTGGCCATGGCCGCCGCAGCTGCACGTGGCCCCTTCGGTCTGCGCGACCTCGCCCGCAAGGAAGGCGTTCACGATGTCGTCGCAGTCGCCCGCCGCACCGGGATAGATATCGATGCCGGTCTGAGCGAGAGCATTAATAGCCCCGCCGCCAATGCCACCGCAGATAAGCACGTCAACGCCACCCGCTGCGAGCACGCCGGCGAGAGCACCGTGGCCGGCACCATTCGATCCTACAACCTGCGAGGATACAACCTTACCGCCCTCAACGTCATAGAGCTTAAACTGCTCCGTGCGACCAAAGTGCTGGAAAATCTTACCGTCTTCGTAGGTTACCGCAATCCTCATAATGCTCTCCTTCTTGTGCGACCAAGCGTTTGTGTCAGGTTGCGGAGCGGGGTCGTATGCAACGTTTCCGCCCGTGATGACAAGACGACGACCGTTGACCAGAGCATCTGCGACCTTGGCATGGGCGCGGCTGCAAATCATGGCGATCGTGGTGCGCGCGACGCCCATGTGCTCAGCAGCTTCTGCCTGGCTCAGCTGCTCCAGATCAACCAGGCGTAGCGCTTCCAGTTCATCGATAGCGAGGGTCACGTCCACGCCGGCAGCCATTCCATCTGGAGTGAACCCCAGATATTCTGGTTGTATGCCCACGTGCCTCGTTTTTTCGCGTCGTCCCGCCATTGCCTTCTCCGTTTCTGACATATGTCATAAATGAGCATACGCCGAATGTCGTCGATTGCAAGCTATTTCTGACATATGACATAAATTGATCTTGACACCCTCATCGCGTAAATACCAAAGAGCACGGGATATGCCCCGCCCTCCTTTGGGTATCTCTCCATCAGCATTATGTTGCATCACTACCGATTGGAGTCCCATGGCAGCAAACCACGAGCTCGAGCTATACGTCATGACCGGATGCCCCTATTGCATCAAGGTTGAGCGCTTCCTCGCAAGCAACGGCATCTCTATCCCCCAGCGCAACATCACGACCGACCGCGCAGCCGAGCAGCACCTGATTGCGCAAGGCGGAAAACGCCAGGTACCGTGCCTCTTCATCGACGGCAAGGCGCTCTATGAGTCGAGCGATATCATCACCTGGGTCCAAAAGAACCTGCTGTAAGAACATCGCAGGCGCGCTCCGCACAAGGAACGCGTCTGCGATTGCTATCCATGAAAACGGGCGGCGCTAGCTAGGCGCTCTTCGCGAAAGACCCGCTCTGCCGCAGCTTCATACTCAGCAGCCTTGCGTGTCTTGCGAATAAGCCGGTGGACCGCCAACGGATCTGCAAAGGCGCACTTGGCGTAAAACCACCATTCCTTCATGCGAAAGACCGCGTTGCCGCCCATCTCGGCTTCATAGCCGCGGTAGAGTTCATCGTGGAAATGCCGGAGCTCCGCGACCGTCGCCGCAGGGCCTCCCTGTATCATGCGCGCCAGTGCGGGGTTGGCGAGCAGTCCTCTGCCGATCATCACATGGCGCGTCTGCGGATAGGCCGCCACGAGTGCGTTCATATCGTCCACATCAAAGATGTCGCCGTTGTATGCCACGGGAAACGACGCGCGCTCGAGCGTCTTGCCATAGAGCTCCTGCCGAGGCACACCCTTGTAAAAGTCGGCACGCACGCGCGGGTGCACGATGAGCTCGGCCAACGGGCAGCGGCAATACAAGTCCAAGATATCCTCGTACTCCGCATCGCTCTCAAAGCCCACGCGCGTCTTAACCGAAACAGGCAATGCAGACCTGCTGCAAATATCCTGCAAAAAGAGCTCAAGCTCGCCCGGGTCGCGCAAAAAGCCAGAGCCCTTCCCTTTGCCCACAACCGTGCCAGAGGGGCAGCCCAGGTTGAGATTGACCTCGTGGTAGCCCATATCGGCCAATACCTGGGTTGCCCCCACAAACTCGTCGGCATTCTTGTTCATCAGCTGAGGGATAACAGTGAGTCCCTGGTTGTTCGCCGGGTCAAGCTCCTTGAAGGCTTTCCCTCCAAAGGTCTTGCCCACACGAGGAGGCGGTAAAAACGGCGTGTAGTAACGGTCGAGCGCACCGAAGCACTCCGCATGCACACGGCGAAACACATAACCCGTAAGCCCCTCCATGGGAGCCAGCGACAGCATCACGTATGGTATCCCTCTCGATTCAGATGCTCTTTTGACCGAATCATCTTACGGCATTGCCGCGCGATATCCAATTGAGCAGCTGAACCCCATATCCGCTAGAGGAAGAGTTGGGGATCTTTCTTCACGGAGCACACGCTCTCGATCCTCGCGGCGATAGCGCCGGCAATCTCTTGATTCACGACGCGAGCATGCTTGGGGCAAATGGCGACACAGCGCATGCAGCCGATGCAAAGGTCCTCATCTGCCATGCCGCGCGGCAATGTGCCAATTGCCCCAACGGGACATGCACGGCCACAGGCACGACATGCCGAGCATGCCGGGGTCGGCTGGGGAACCAGCTTGCCAGCACCGGGATCTTTGTAGGGCTTGTTGCCGGGAACCTCAACGTCGCCGGTAGCGCCGTTTTGCACCTTCTCGAGAATCTGTTGCGCGAACAACTGGAGCATCGCAATCTGGTCCGGACCAGGCTCGCCCGTGGCGAACTGATGCGCCAAAGAGTGCTCGGCGATACCAGCCACACCGGCAACCACCGTATAGCCGTCGGCGACGGCGCTGTCCTTGAGCTCAAGCAGGGCATCGTCAAAATCGCGATTACCGTAAACGATCGTCACGACCGCCTTTGCACCATTGCTGGTCACCTTAGCAAGACGCTCCAAGACGAGCGCGGGCACACGGCCGGCAAAGCACGGTGCGGCGATAACGGCAAGGGCGTCGGCGTCAACGCTGAGATCGGCCTTCTCCATTGCGGGATCGGACAGATCAATCTGGGAAATAACGCCCCCGTCCTTCGCCAGCTCTTCTGCAAGAGCGTCAGCGACCTTCTGGGTTCCGCCTGCCGGGCTGAATACGATCTTTACTACGTTCATGTCGGTCAATCCTCTCCTTTTAGGATGTGCAATCCGGCAGACGCGTACCTCGGTCCCTCTGCGAAAATGCGACTTGCTGCCTTAACCGTGCTCACTGTGAGCACATTGTTCATTGTGTCTGTCAAAACAAGGAAATAGCAAGGAGACATAGGGGAACGGACGGTATCTCGTCGCATAGAATCATGGCAACGCAAGAAAGGGGTCCCGATGCTCAGGAAATCACTCTTCAACCCATTCTCCGCGCTGTTGCTCGTACGCCCGGCTTGGAGCATCGCCTAACGGCACGGTGGCCGCGCGACATCGCCGCCCGGCCGGCGCGCTTATTCGGAGCGTAGCGCCTCCACCGGATCCTTTTTCGACGCGCTTCGAGCGGGAAGCAAGCCGGCAACCACGGTAAGCACTACCGAGATTGCAATCAGCACAAGCGCATCTTGCACGGGTAGGCTCATAAGGTTGGGTACCTGTTTGGCCTCCAGCGCCCAGGCATTAACCGGGAAGCTCACGATGACCACCACCGCGATGGCAAAAACGCCGGAGATAAGGCCCTCGATAAATGTCTCGGCGTTAAAGACGCTGGCAACGTTTCGCTTGGATGCGCCGATAGCACGCAGGATACCAATCTCTTTCTTACGCTCCAGCACGCTGATATAGGTGATGATGCCGATCATGATGGAACTCACCACCAGGCTGATGCTTACGAAGGCGATGAGCACCATGCTGATGGTGTTCACGATATCGGTCACCGATCCCATGATGATGCCCATGTAGTCGGTGTAGGAAATGACCTGGTCGTCGTGCCCGGCGGCTTTGGCCCGCTCGTTGTAATCGTCGATATGGGCAAGCACGCGCTCTTTTGCCTCAAAGTCGCGCGGGAAGATCTTGATGGAGACGGGGTTGTCCTCGGTCGCATACCCCAGCGTGCCCAGGTTGTTGTCATAGGTGAGCTTCGAGGCCTTCGCGTAGTTCATCATTAGGGAACTCAGGTCCTCGGCATCCATATTGAAGTGAATGGCGCTTGCAAACGCCGCCGCATCCACATGGAAGGCATTTGCCAGGTTAGGGATGCTGGACGACATCTGCGTTGCCATCTGATCCATGATGCCCGCGGCACCAGCTTTGAGTTGAGCCGAAACAGTGGCCGCGATCTCGTCGCTTATCTCCTGCATAATCTCGCCCATAGCCTGCTGAAAATAGGGTGCAAGCTGATTTTGCACGTAATCGCTCATGGCCTTTTGCAGGCGCTCGGCCAAAGCGTCACCGCCCAGGGCCTTGAGCTGAGCGAGGTACTGCTGTGCCGCTTCGTCTTGCTCAAGATAGGCCGTGAATGCGCCTGCGAGCTTCGTTGTATCTTTAAGATCGTCGGGCGAAAGGGCGCGGAATTGCTCCGATTGCATAAAGCCCGTAAAGAGCTGATTGGCGATAGCGCCCGCCTGTTCCATTTGCTCTGGCGTGAGCTCCAGGCCGTCAAAGATACCCGAAAGGTCGGGCGCAGGTGCCTTGGCCATGATGTCGGTGAAATCGATATTTTGGCCTATGCCAGAAAGATCGATGTTGAGCCCGGAGAGGTCGATATTGGAAAGATCCATGCCGGCGGCCGCACCGGAGAGCGCGGACGTGTCGAAGGAGAACGCGCTTTTGAGCGCGGCCTCGTCGACCGAGAACATGCTGCCCAGGTCCACACCCTGCTTGGCCTCGCCCTGCAGCTCGTCGAAGGTCTTGCCGGTAAAGACATCGGTATCGGGATGTGCAAGTTGCTCCTGCACGATTTGGGAATTGGCGGCACGGTCCATAAGTTGGAGCGTCAGAGCATGCGTGTAGGCGATGCCCGGGCTAAGCGCAGAGGAATTGGCTGTCTCGTTAGGCTTGACCACGCCAACAATGCGCAGGTCAATACCAGAGTCAACCTTGCTCGCCATGAAGTTGGCGTCGTCGGACATATCGGTCCAAGTGCCCGCTTCGGCATTTTTGCGATAGACATCGGAGGGCGAGAGGATTTTGAACGTGGTGGAAAGTGCGTCCTCGTAGGTGAAATCGACATCGGTATCCGGCGTCTCTACCTCGCCGTCTGCCGACATGGCGCTCGCAACAAGGTCGTTGAGCTGGTCGATGTCCAGGGCACCAATGCTGTAGAGCGTGTAGTCGCCCACGGTGCCACGGCTCGAAAGCACAAGCACCGCCTCATTGGCAGACGTAGGCCAGTGGCCCGCCACAACGTCATATTGCGAATCGAGAAGATGTTGGTCGTCGATCATCTCGTTAAAGACATCCGTGCCCATGGAGCTCATGCTAGCCGTAGCCGCCGAGCTGGCGCCGCCGCTCATCGCAGCAGTCATGGCATTGGGCACGAGCTTGACAGGAGATTCGTCGCCTGCGCCTGCACGGTAGACGATGGGGGTAACGCCGTAGTTGTACTGGATAGCGTTGACGTCCTCATCAATACCGTCGCCACCGCCGTCCAGCCATTTTTTGAGGCTCGTCATGTCGTTGGATTTGACGCTTGCAAACATATCTTTAACAGCCGTGACCACGGGGATCTTGTCGGTTTTCTTGGGCGTGCTCTCGGTATCTTGAGCGCCGGCATCGTTTGAGGTGGCGGAGCCGTGGCCGTCCATCATGGCGGAAAGGTCGTAATCCTGACGAGAGATCGTGAGCGGGTAGCTCGAAAGCGTGTCTTCCTCGACCTTCTTGATGTAATTGTTCACACCGTTCGAGAGCGCCAAGATCGCAGCGATGCCAATGATTCCAATCGAGCCCGCAAAGGCCGTCATGGCGGTGCGACCCTTTTTGGTCATGAGGTTACGTGCCGAGAGGCCCAGGGCCGTAAAAAAGCTCATGGACGTCTTGCGCGTGGGTTTGGCCTCGCGGCGCTGCGCCTTAGCCACGTCAAAGGGGTCGGAATCGTGCGTGATCTTGCCATCGGCAAGATTTACGATGCGCGTGGCATATTGGTACGCAAGCTCCGGGTTGTGCGTGACCATGATAACCAGACGGTCGCGGGCGACCTCTTTGAGCAGGTCCATGACCTGCACGGATGTGGTGGAGTCGAGGGCGCCGGTCGGCTCGTCGGCAAGGACGATCTCAGGGTCGTTGATCAGGGCGCGGGCGATGGCCACGCGCTGCATCTGGCCGCCCGAAAGCTGGCTCGGGCGCTTGTTAACGTGCTCGCCCAGACCGACTTTCTCCAACGCCTCGCGCGCACGCTGGCGGCGCTCGACATGCCCCACGCCCGTGAGCGTGAGCGCCAGTTCCACGTTTTCCAAGATGGTCTGATGCGGGATAAGGTTGTAGCTTTGGAAGACGAAGCCGATGCGGTTATTGCGATAGGCATCCCAGTCGCGATCATGGAAGTCTTTGGTCGAGATGCCATCGATGAGCAGGTCGCCCGAGTCAAAATGGTCGAGACCACCGATAACATTGAGCATCGTGGTCTTGCCCGAGCCCGAGGGACCCAGAATGGCCACAAACTCGTTATCGCGAAACGCCAGGCTCACGTTGTCGAGCGCCACCTGGGTGAACGACTGAGTAACGTATCGCTTGCAAATATCTTTGAGTTCCAACATGGACGGCAGCCTCTCCCGTGCGGACTCGCTCGCCCGCTCTCCCCCACAGTTCGCATTTGATGCGACTTTTCCTACCCTATCTTGTCTTTGTCATACACACTAGCAGGAGAATTGGCAGTGGGTTGGAGGATTGAATCGTTTGTGGCGTTGCATTGGCTCCAGGCCCCGCGTTGGTGCCGACCCTGAGTTGGTGCCAACTCTTCAGTGGTACCAGCGGCGCTGCGAAACCGGTCTCGCAGCGGTCCAAAACAGGACTCCGGCCACGGCCTCGCGTCAGCTCCGACCCCCAACGAGCGGCGGCAAATCAGCTTTTGGTCACGCCGAACAAGAATGGCGATGTCCGAGCCTCAACGAGTGGCGGTAAATCACTCATTTTGGAATGAGTGGCGGATAAACGTGCATCATCTAGGCGATTTCGTCCCGAGGGCGTTTCAAAAACCGCCACTCATCTGGAAATGTTCGAAAACCCGCTGCTCGTTCACGACAGCCCTCGTTCAAAGTTGCCCAAAAAGGCCTTACTTCTCCAATCCGCATGGCATCACGTTATCGCTGCCACGATGGTCTTTAGTCACAGCAGCAAAGAAACGATAACCGCCCGAGAAGTTATAGCAGTCAAAGCCATGCTGAGCGAGAATGCGACAAGCGATGTAGCTGCGAAGACCACTTTGGCAAATAACATAAACAGGCTTTGCTACGTCAAGCTCCCCGAGGCGATCGCGCAGATCATCGACAGGGATGTTCATAAAGCCGTCAATATGCCCGCGGCCATACTCGGCAACCGTGCGAACGTCGAGCAGCTGCACGCTACCGTCGCGCGGCAAATCCGGCTCTTGTTCCCAATGCCACTGCTTGAGAATGCCTGAGCCAACGTTCTCGATCATAAAACCAGCCATGTTCACCGGGTCTTTTGCCGAAGAATATGGCGGCGCATAAGCCAAATCCAAATCCTTGAGCTTATCGGCCCGAATACCGGCCTGGATTGCCGTCGCCAGCACGTCGATGCGTTTATCGACGCCATCGACGCCCACAATCTGCGCACCCAGCAGGCGCAAGGCTTCCCTCTCAAACACGACTTTCATGGTCATGGGCGTCGCTCCGGGATAATAGCCCGCATGCGATCCGGGCGACAGCACAACGCTCTCGCAATCAATACCTGCCGCACACGCCGCTTTCACAGAAAGACCCGTGCTTGCAGCCGTCAAGTCGAACACTTTGATCACCGAAGAGCCCAACGATCCCTGATAGCGACTGTCTAGGCCGCAGATCACATCGGCGACGATACGCCCCTGTTTATTGGCGGGACCCGCAAGGGAAATCACTGCGTCCCCGCCTGTCACCTGATGCTTGACCTGCACGGCATCGCCCACGGCATATACGTCAGGAGCAGATGTCTCCATGCGGTCGTTCACCACGATGGAACCCTTGATGCCCAGCTCGATGCCAGCTTCCTTTGCCAAATGGCTCTCGGGGGCAACGCCGATAGCGAGCAGCACCATATCGGCCACGATAGAATCGTCGCCCGCCACATGGGTGACCACATGGCCATCGGCTTCTTCAAAGCCCGTCACGTCGGCACGAAGACGCAAATCGATGCCATGTTCGCGTACTTCCGTGTGAAGCAGCGTTGCCATGTCGTAATCCATGTTGTTCATTAGCTGACGAGGGCGCTGCAGAAGCGTCACCGCAAGGCCCAGGTCGCGCAGGTTCTCGGCAGCCTCGATGCCGATAAAACCTCCGCCGATCACCACAGCGCTCTTCGGCCTATGCTCTTGTACGTAGTCATGGATATGCAGCGTGTCCTCGACCGTTCGCAAGCTGAAGATCTTATCCGAATCGATTCCCGGAAGCTCAGGGCGAATCGGGTGCGCGCCAGGCGAAAGAATCAGCTTGTCATATGTCTCGACAAATTCCTCGCCGGTGAGCAGGTTGCGAACGTCAACCGTATGCGCATCGGGATGAATGGCGGTCACCTCGTGGCTCGTCTTCACGGCAATGTGGAATCGATTCCAAAAGCCCTCGGGCGATTGCAGCGTGAGCGCAGACTCCTCCTCAATCACGCCGCCAATGAAATATGGCAATCCGCAGTTGGCATAGGATACGTAGCCCGTGCGCTCGAAAACGACAATCTCTGCCTGCTCGTCAAGCCTGCGCAAGCGCGCTGCCGCCGATGCGCCGCCGGCAACGCCTCCCACGATAACCACCTTCATGGTTAACGCACCGCCTTTCCACTGTAGCCATTGATTCCGCCAATGTTCTTCACGTTCGTGTAGCCCGCGCGCTGAAGAAAACTCACGGCACGACCGCTGCGAGCGCCACTCAAACAATGTACAAACAGCGGTGTATCCTTCTGTGGATACTCGGCAAGCACGCGGTCGATGCTATCGAGGGGAATGTTGACGGCCCCGGGGATATGTCCCTGCCGATACTCATCGGCGCCGCGCACATCGATCAATACCGCACCTTCGGTCGCATGGCACTCCTCAACACCTTTGTTGATATCCGCCCCAGCAAATAAATCGAACAATCCCATGATGAGCTCCTTTGCTCGCTTGTCCTATCGCTTGATGCCAGTATGCCCGGAAGACATAGGCCAGTTCCGTGACCAAGTCACCATATGGGTGGTTTTCTTGAAAGCAAGCGACGAGCGACGGGTGAATAGGCAGCACAGCAAAACCATCGCTACGGCAGGCGCGCCAAACCGTCGACATCCAGAACAAGAATGCGCCCGCGCTTCGCCTCGATAAGGCCCTCATCGGCAAGACGGCGCAGCACGCGCGTCACCGCCTCGCGGGCAGAGTTGATATCACGCGCCAGTTCATCTTGAGTGATTCGGAGCTCCATCGACTCCGCCGCCCGGCATCGCTCAACCAGATAGTCGGCAACGCGCTGGTCAAGGCGTCTGAAGAGCATCTGCTGCAGCACGCGGACCACCTGGGAGTAGCGCTGCGCCTCTACCTCGAGCATGAAAACCTTGACATGGATGTTAGTGCAAGCAAGATGCTCACAAACACCAATGGGAACGATGAGGAGCGTAGATTCTTGCGTCGCAGTCACGAGCGTACCAAAGGAGATTTGCCGAATAACGCACGACGCGGTGGTGACGCAACATTCCCCCTCACCGAGCCGAAACAGCGTAACTTCCTTGCCTTCTTCTGAAAGAAGGCTAGCACGAATACCGCCGTGGACAATGAGGAAGACGCCTGTGCAAGAGCTATCGCTGCCGCCAATGAGCTGTCCCGCATCGAAGGTGCGCAAGGCGGATTGCTCTAAAACAAGAGAACGCTCATCGTCAGACAAATGCTCCCAAAACGGAAACTTCTTTACGATGTCTTGCATCCTGTCCATTTGCGGCTCCTTTCCCCATAAGGTTTAATCTAGCAGGAAAGATGCAGGTGAAAAGGGACGGTGGCGCGTGAATCGGCTGGCGCCTCTTTGATAAAACGCACACAGAGATGCCCCGCCGCTCGGCCCAGGAATGCGCCCACCAGCGACCTCGCCTTCAGCTCGCTAGAAACCCCCTGGTAAAATGAGATAGTTTCCGTCAACTTCAAGGAGGACCCGTGCTTCAAAACGACAAGATCTGGATGGCACAGGGTGACGACCCTTGCTACCTGCTCCTTAACCAGGCAAACCGCCACGGCCTTATCGCCGGCGCCTCGGGCACGGGCAAGACCGTCACGTTCAAGGTTATGGCCGAGGGCTTCTCGCAAGCAGGCGTTCCTGTCTTTATGGCCGACGTCAAAGGTGATGTCACCGGCATGTGCCAGGCGGGCATCGACTCCGAGAACATGCAGAAGCGCATCGAGAAATTCGGTCTTGCGGGCTTTACTTACCGCGGCTGCCCAACACGTTTTTGGGATATGAGCGGCGAAGGCGGCCTGCCGGTGCGCATTACCATCTCTGACATGGGTCCGGTGCTCCTCTCCCGTCTGCTCGGTCTCACCAAAGTCCAAGAGGGCGTACTCAACATCGTCTTTCGTATCGCCGACGACAAACAAATGCTGCTCATCGACATGAAAGACCTTCGCTCAATGCTCGCTTATGTGGGAGAGCACGCCAAGGAGTACACCACCACATACGGCAACGTGTCGTCCCAATCGGTGGGCGCCATCCAGCGAGCGCTCCTCGCTGTCGAAGATCAGGGTGGCGACACGTTCTTTGGTGAACCCGCGCTCGAGCTCTCCGACTGGTTTGCGTGCGACACCAACGGCCAGGGCTACGTGAACATCCTCAACGCCACGCGGATTATCCAGCAACCGCAGATCTACTCGATGTTTCTGCTGTGGATGCTCTCCGACCTCTTTGAAAAGCTCCCCGAGGTCGGCGACCTCGACAAGCCTAAGTTTGTCTTCTTCTTTGATGAGGCGCATCTGCTTTTCAAGGATATGCCTGCCGAGTTGCTCGGCAAGATTGTCCAGGTCGTCAAGCTCGTGCGCTCCAAGGGCGTGGGCGTGTACTTTATCACCCAGTCCCCAAGCGACATCCCCAACGAGGTCTTGGCCCAACTCTCCAACCGCGTGCAGCATGGCCTTCGCGCCTACACCCCGGCCGAGCAAAAAGCTGTGCGCGCGGCAGCAGAAGCATTCCGCGCGAACCCCAACTTCAAGAGCGAAGATGTCCTGCTGGAATTGGGTACGGGCGAGGCTCTCGTGAGCTTCCTCGATGAGGACGGTAAGCCTTCCATTGTCGAGAATGCCAAGGTGCTGCCCCCGCAGTGCTTGATGGCCGCCGCCTCCGAGGAGGCAAAAGCCGCCGTGATTCAGGGCCAGGCCACGCTCATGGCCAAGTACGGCACGGTAATCGATCGCGAAAGCGCCTACGAAAAAATCTTGGACGAGCATGAACAAAATGCCGCCGCCGAGCAACTCGCCAAAGAGCGCGCCGAGCTTGAAGCGCAAAAGGCCGAGTTTGCCAAGCAGCAGGAGGCAGCTCAAAAAGCAGCCGAGAAAGAAGCTGAACGTCAGCGCAAAGCCGCTGAAAAAGAGGCCGAACGCCAGCTGAAGGCAGCCGAGCGTGAGCGTCAAAAACAAAAGGACGCCATGGGACGCGTTGCCACAAGCATCCTGGGATCCATGGGCCGTACCGCAGCCACGCAGATCGTCCGCGGGCTTTTCGGCACCCGCCGCTAGGGGCACGAACCGAGAATCTGCAACTGAGCGAACAGCTAAATCCTATAGGCAAAAGTCGGGCCCCTTGCCAGCAAAAAACCGCTGGCAAGGGGCCCTGTCCGTTCTTGCACAAGGCTATAGTGCACGGGGCCGTCGCGTCAATTCCCAACGCAGCCCTTAACGAGTGGCGGTAAATCACTCATTTTGAAACGAGTGGCGGATAATCGTGCACCCTACAGCAGGTTTCGCTCCCGGAGCGTTTCAAAAACCGCCACTCGTCTAGAAATGTTCGAAAAGCCGCCACTCATTTGAAGCCAGCCCGCTCTCGAGCGGTGGCTGTTGACGCAGGGCTCGTCCCGTCCATGACGTCAACGCCCTTGACGCCGGAGAATCTCCCACCCCGGACAATGAGGACGAGAACTCTGAAATTGAATCGGAGCCACAAAATATGGTGAGTGAAGAGATGGAGGCGTCCTCAAGCGAAGTCACGGTAACTTCCCCTGATTCAAGCTGCTAACGACGCTGCCGCAGAAAAGACCAAACGCGAAAATCGGCGTACAGGCCTGCATCCACATTTTGATAGCACGCCCTAAAGCGACCGCATCCACTCGCCCAGCACCCATATCAACAGCAAAAGACGGACCCGACATAAAAGCGTCGGGTCCGTCTTTTAGTTGCTACGTGTTAGAGCGGAAAGCTCGCTACTCCCATTCGACCGTGCCGACGGGCTTCGGGGTCAGATCGTAGCACACACGGCAAATGCCGGGGACCTCGGCGGTAACGCGAGCGGTGATGCGCTTGAGCAGCGCCCAGTCGAGCTCGGGCACCTCGGCGGTCATGACATCGACGGTGTTGATGCAACGGATGATGCAGGGCCAGTCGTAGGCGCGCTTGCCCTCACGCACGCCGGTGGCGCGGAAATCGGGCACGACGGCAAAGTACTGCCAAATGGTAAGACCGGCCTTGTCGATCTCCTCGCGCACGATGGCATCGGCCTCGCGCAGCGCCTCAAGACGATCGCGGGTGATGGCGCCCAGGCAGCGAACGCCCAGACCGGGGCCGGGGAACGGCTGGCGCTCGACCATGTTCTCGGGCAGGCCGAGCTCGCGGCCGACCACGCGGACCTCGTCCTTGAACAGCAGCTTGACGGGCTCGCAGAGCTCAAACTGCAGGTCCTCGGGCAGGCCGCCCACGTTGTGGTGAGCCTTCACGCCATCCTGGGACTCCAGGATGTCGGGATAGATGGTGCCCTGGGCGAGGAAGCTGACCTCGTCGCCCACCTTGCGGGCCTCCTCCTCGAACACGCGGATGAACTCGGCGCCGATAATCTTGCGCTTGGCCTCGGGCTCGTCAACATCGACGAGCTTGTCAAGAAAGCGGTCGGTAGCGTCCACGTAAACCAGGTTGGCGTCCATCTGATTCTTAAAAACGTCGACGACCTGCTCACTCTCGCCCTTACGCATGAGGCCATGGTTCACATGCACGCAGATGAGCTGCTTGCCGATAGCCTTGATAAGAAGTGCCGCAACAACGGAGCTGTCAACGCCGCCGGAAAGAGCCAGCAGGACCTTCTTGTCGCCGATCTGCTCGCGAATTGCCGCGACCTGCTCGTCGATAAACGCCTGGGCAAGCTCGGGGGTGGTGATGCGCACCATGTCGTCGGGACGCTTGTTGGGATCCATGCAGGGCTCCTTTTGGTTCGATGGGAATGCGCCGCCGTGCTTGCAAGCGCATGTATCACACCGTTTCATTATATGCGGCAGGGGGTGCATTATCCCTTGCCGTGAAGAAGGAATCTGCGAGACGGAAGCGAGTTTTCCGCCGATGGGGCTGTTGGACGCGACATGCAAGTAGGAGGGTCAATATCGTCGCGCCTGTGAATGGGCCGATGTCGTCCTTGGGCGCCCGGGCGAGGGGTGGTACCACTGCGTTCCGCGCCGCCGGCTGTCGGCTTTGAGCAACGGACTCAGGCACGGCATCGGGCAATAATCCCGAGCAACGCTTCAGGCGGCAGCCCATGGCAGTAGTTCTGAGTAACGGCGTGGCACCCGTCCTGGTCGCCGACTTCGAGCGACAACTCCAGGCACCGATCCCATACGCGGCCTCGAAATGAGTGGCGGTTTTCGAACATTTTCCAACGAGTGGCGGTTTTTGAAACTTTTAGGAGGCAAAATCAACCGAATGATGCACGTTTATCCGCCGCTCATCCAAAAATGAGCGATTTACCGCCACTCGTTTGGTCACGAATCGACGCAACGACTCTAGAGCCTTGCCCTTCTCAAACAAAGAACGCGCGAAGAAAAACTCGGCCCCGCCCGCACGCCCCATTCACATGCGTCGCTAGGCAAGCTTGCGGGCAAGGGCACGGACCTCGTCGAGTTTGGGCGACGTTGCCATGCTGTCGCGCTCGGTCATACCGCTGATGGTAACGATGCCCTGGTCTTCCCACTCGCAATACGCGCACGTAGCCTTGTACTGCGCGATTGCCGCATCGTACACGCCGTCGCTATGGCTATCGAGTAAAAGTGCCGTCTTGTGGAAGGGGAAGCCGATTCCGCCAAAGGCATACAGACGATCGATGGCGGCTTTTTCCTGCGCAGTAATGTCGAACCAATAAATGGGTGAAGCAGATGCTGAAGCCCAGACATGGAAAACTGACGCGTTCACGGGATGCCGCAGTTCAGACACGAAATGCCGACGTCCCCACAGGATGCTGCGGCTCGGGTGCGGGAAGCCGTGGGTCGATCGCAGGAAGTCGCAGATTGCTCGCGGATGATGCAGCTCGGGTACACGGAGCCGTGGCTCGCCCACAAGAAGCTGACGTATCCACCTTGAATGACGCCAAATGAGTGGCGGGTTTTCGAACATTTCTCGACGAGTGGCGGTTTTTGAAACGCCCCAGGGACGAAAACGGCAAGATGCTGCACGTTTCTCCGCCACTCATTTCAAAATGCACGATTTACCGCCACTCGTTTTGGCGCCGAAGCCCAATCCGAAGTCGGAATTGGCCGAGCAATGCACGATTTACCGCCACTCGTCGCCTGCATCCAAACCGACGCCCGTCCACGATAGACCCAGGCAGTTCTTTCCGTACAATGAGCAAAAGCCAGGAGAAGAAGGGCGCGCCATGGAGCGATACCTGCGGGAAACATCGATGCTTAACTACGGCAGTGCCCCTATTCAGGCGCTGATTCACAAGCGCAACTGGAGCGAACTGCCTGAAACAGAGCGAATGCGGGCTATCTACAACTTCGTACGCGACGAGGTACTGTTTGGCTATAACATCGACGACAACATCCCTGCGTCGCACGTCCTCGCCGACGGCTTTGGCCAATGCAACACCAAGGGGACGCTTTTCATGGCACTGCTGCGCCCCTGCGGCATCCCCTGTCGGCTCCACGGCTTTATGATCGACAAAAAGCTGCAAAAGGGCGCCATGACCGGCATCGTCTATCGCAACGCGCCGCAAGAAATCCTTCACAGCTGGGTCGAAGTCTTTCTCGACGGACGCTGGTACGAGCTGGAAGGCTTCATCCTCGACAAAGGCTATCTGGGAAACCTGCAGACAGCCCACCCGGAATGTGCCGGCCCATTTTGCGGCTACGGCGTTGCCGTCAAGGACTTCAAGCATCCGCCGATTGACTTCGACCGCAACGACACCTATATCCAAAGCGAAGGCATCACCCGCGATCTTGGAATCTACGACTGTCCAGACGACCTGCTGCAAGAACATGGCCAGGCAATGTCTGCAATAAAGGTGTTCGCCTACCGACATCTTGGCCGACACCTCATGAACCGAAACGTAAAGAGGATACGCGATAGAACGTAGATGGAACCCAACGACCTGCCGCAACCTTCCGAGGGTATTCAAGCTAACCACAGGCAGCTCGTAATTAACGGACACGGACCCATCATCTCGCAGAGGAGCCGCACATGTATCACCCGGTAATCAATCTTGCCAGCGCAAAATCGGCCTGGCGCGGCCTTGGCATCTATCGCGCGGGCAAGGTTCTCACTTGCGAAAAAGGCGAGGGAAACTGGTTTGAAGGGACCGTGCAGGGCTCGGCCGAGCAACCATATCGCGTCAAACTGTCCTTAGACCATCCGCGCAGATCCACGTGCGACTGCCCGCACGCGAAGGACCGAGTAGTCGTCTGTAAGCACAAGGTCGCGCTTTTCTTCAAAGCCGTCCCCAATGCCGAGGCGGACTTTCTTCGAGAGGTCGAACTTGAGGAGCTTCTCTACAACGCAGCTTTAAAACGCGAGGCAGAAGAGCGGCATCGTGAAATCGTCTCGTACGTTTCGAAGCTAACGAAAGCACAGCTCCAGCAGGAACTCATCAACGCGCTCGAGGAATTAGATTCGCACGACCAGTACAACCCCTGGTAACGCCGTCGCACCCTCGTGTTGATTCTGTTAGCGAGCAACACTAACGTGCTAAAGTGGTCTGTGCGTGTAGCGCGAAGCTGCCGCGGCAGATGTCCAACAGTGTCACTCTCCGCGGCAAATACAGTGTAGTAAGCAAAGCGTGCGGTTGCCCCTCCGGGTGACCGCACGCTTTTGTTTGTTAGGGGTATGTCGCGCGAACCCCCACAAGAAAGGAGAGATTCATGCCAAAGAACAAGGTTCAAGGCGTAATCTTCGGAATCCTCATGTCCATCACGATGGCATATGGAATGGAAGTCTATAACGTAGCCTGGAAAATGGGCATCCCCACCATGGCGGGCGGCTTTTCCAATATGACCAACGATGTATTCGCCGGCGCCTTTGTAGAAGCGGCGTACATGTGGATCTTCGTCTTCCTGTTCTCGAATCTATGGGGCACGCGCGGAGGAGCATCCCTTGCCAAGCGCCTTATCGACCCCGAGCGCGACAGCGCCTTTGTCCAGGGAACCATCCGTTCCTGCTGCACCGTTCTTATCATGTGCCCTACGATGAGTCTTGTCGCAAGCATCCTGTTCAACATCATTCTTGCGGGTATGCCCGTAAGCCAACTCCCAGGCATCTGGGTGGGCACGCTTATCAAAAACTTCCCCATGGCACTGCTATGGAACCTCTTTGCAGCGTCTCCCGTCACGCGCCTTGTCTTTGGAGCGCTTTTCTCGCATGTAGGAGAAGCAAGGGTCGTAAAAGAGGCCAAAGCATAAAAGACGTATGTCAAACCGGCCTTATCTTCGATATACTTCAACTTGTCAATGAGCTGCTCCGTGCGTAAGTCCAATTGATGGCTTCGCCGTTCAGCTGTGACATTTTCGCATTGCGTGCATTTAATCCCTGCTGGACGGTCCTATCAAACCCGTCTAGGAGGGATTTTTTATGTCAACAGAACAAACAGCGCACGCCGGCAAGCCTGCCGCCAGACTTTGGACGCGCGACCTAGTGCTCATCATCCTGGTGAACCTCTGCGTCTTCACCAACCACATCATGAGCCTCTCCACCTTCCCGTTCTTTATCCAAAGCTTGGGTGGCAGCGAGGCCATCGCAGGCATCTGCGCGGCAGCCTTTGCCTTTGTAGCTGTGATCATCAGGCCGTTTGTAGGCTGGTGGCTCGATAACGGCGTTCGCAAAGTGGCGCTTGTGGTGGGCCTACTCCTCTTGGGCGCCGCGCCGCTAGGGTATGTGTTTGTGCCGGTCCTTTCGATGAGCATCGCCTTTCGTATGCTTCACGGCGTCGGCCTGTCCTTCTCTAATTCGACCACGGCAACCGTTGCCTCCGATGTAATCTGCCGCCCCCGCTTTGCAGAGGGCATGGGCTATTTTGGCATGGCAACGGCGCTGGCCTCCGCAATCGCACCGGCGCTGGGCCTTAGCCTCATGGAAGGCTTTGGCTTTAATGCGCTGTATGCCGTCGCCGCCGCTATTGCGGGCCTTGGACTTGTTCTTTTTGCCTTTGTGCGTACGCGTAAGGTGGATGTTCCCAAGAAAAAGCTCGACCCGCGCACGATTATCAACCGCGATTCCCTGCCCGCCACGGCAACTATGCTTGTCTTTATGCTGACCTTTGGCGCCTTGGAGAACTTCGTCGCCATCTTTGCTGCCGAGAATTCGCTGCCCTCGGGGTCAATCTACTTCATCGTGATGTCGGTGATGCTCCTCGTGGTGCGCGTCACGCTGGGCAAGCTGGTCGATCAGCGCGGCGAGGCCATCTTCGTCTACACCTGCAACGCGGCGATGCTCGTGGCCTTCTTGCTCTTGGCCTTTGTCCCCAACACCGCAACGTACATTCTCTCCGCAGCACTTGCCGGATACGCCTTCGGCGGCCTTGAGCCCTCGCTGCAATCCATGGCGGTTCATACCTCGTCCGACGAGACGCGCGGCTCAGCCAATTCGACGTTTTTGTGCGGCTACGATATCGGCTACGGCCTGGGCGGCGGCCTCGCAGGCTCTCTCATTACCGTCATGGGTTATTCAAGCATGTGGATGATTGTCTCGCTGGCCTGCGTGGTAAGCGTGCTCATCTACGTGGTGTGGGCGCGTCATTCCGACACGTCGTTTAGCAAGAATCGCGCCAACGAGGGCATCCGCAAAGAAGGATGCCGCCGCTGGCGGTAGACGCTCTCGCTGGCAGTATGAAGTTGAAAACCGACCCGCGTCAGCAGGGTCGTCTGCCTTGAATATCGTCTGCCTTAAATGAATGGCGGTTTTTGAAACGCCCCAGGGACGAAAACGGCAAGATGCTGCACGTTTCTCCGCCACTCATTTCAAAATGAACGATTTACCGCCACACGTTTGGGTCCAAAACCCGGTACAAGGCAGACGTCAACGAAGAAATGAACGATTCACCGCCACTCATTTCAAATCCACCCGTGTGCCCGGCGCCGCCTTTACCGAATCATTACGCCCCGTTCCCCGCCATCGCCCTTCCATAGCCTATAATCATAGTGCACAAGTGGAATATCAACACGAAACGCGGAGGGGCGATGCTAAAACACGGGATACTCGGCCTTCTCAATTACGGCGACATGACCGGCTATGAGATCCGAGAGATTTTCAACAAATCCCTGAACTTCTTTTGGCAAGCACAAAGCAGCCAGATTTATCGCGAGCTGCGCACCCTTGAGAAAAACGGTTGGATAACGATCACGACCGTCAAGCAAAGCGAGAAGCCCAACAAGAATGTCTGCTCCATTACGAAAGCCGGCCGCGCCGAACTTCTAAGTTGGCTCTCCACGCAAAACCCCATCGGCGATACCCGCGCGCCTTTGCTGATGCAGGTGTTCTTCCTGGGCAACCGAAGCAAAGAGGAGAACATCGCCTACTTCGAAGGCATCGCGAGCGCATGCCGCCAGCAGCTCGCTGCCTTTTCTGACGTCGACCAAAGCATCGACTACTTTGAGGGCGAACTTGGTCTGCAAAATCACAGCCCATACTGGAAAATGACAGCCGACTTTGGCAGAAGAAGCCAGCAAATGCACATCGATTGGGCCGAGCACTGCGCCGCCGAACTGAGGAGCGAACGATGAACATCCTGGCTATCAACGGCAGCCCCAAAGGCGATCGAAGCAACACCTGGCGTCTGACCAGCGCTTTTTTGCGAGGAATCGCCGCCCGGGAAGAAAGCACCTGCGGACAGGCGCCGACAGTCGAGACCGTGAACATCAACGCGCTCGACATCAAACCTTGCCTGGGCTGCTTTTCCTGCTGGAGCAAGACACCAGGAGCATGCTGCATCCGCGACGACATGCAGGAAATCATCGAGAAAATCCTGTGGGCCGATGTCATTATCTGGAGCTTTCCCCTGTACTACTTTGGACTGCCGGGTCCGTTAAAGAACCTGATCGACCGTCAGCTTCCCATGTCGCTCCCCTTCATGAGCGCCGAAACTCAAAGCGGCGGACACCCGTCGCGCTACGACATGAGCAGCAAGCGCGCAGTCGTGATTTCGACCTGCGGATTCTATACCGCAAAGGGCAATTACAGCGGCATGACCGACCTCTTCGATCGACTTTACGGCAAGGATGGCTACACCGCGCTCTTCTGCGGACAGGGCGAACTCTTCCGCGTGAAGGAACTGGCAGAGCGTACGGACGAGTACCTTTCACAAGTCGAAAAAGCCGGTGAAGAGTTCGCGGGCGGGAGCATCACTGGGGAAACCCGCGCCAAACTCGACCAAGACCTGTTCCCGCGCGATGTCTTCGAGGCGATGGCGGACGCAAGCTGGGGCGTGAGCGAGTCCGGCGAAAAGGAAGATCCCAGCCTGGTGTTTACCCGTCAAATGGCCGCCCTCTACCGCAGGCAGGCTTGGCCGGGGCGGGACATCGCGCTCGACATGAACTACACCGACATCGGCAAGACGTACCGTATCATGCTCGGGGCAGACGGAAGCCGCGTTGAAGAGGAGCCCGCCGAAGGCTTCGCCGCGGATTACACCACGCGAATCAACACGCCCCTGAGCGTTTGGCGCTCAATCGCCGGCGGCGAGATTGCCGGTGACGAAGCCCTCATGGAGCATCTGTACTCGGTTGAAGGCGACTTCGATCTGATGATGCATTGGGATGAGTATTTTGGTGCCGCAAACGTCGGCACGATCAGTGGAGACACAGACACAAGCGATGATGCTAAGGCAAACAGCACCAAGACCTCAAACAAGCCAAAGACCAACATGCTGCTGCTCTTAATTCCCTGGATCGTCTTCTGGGTTGCCGCCGCCATCGATAGCTACTGGGGCAGCCTCGTCAGTATGGCAACATGCGTGCTGACGCCCGTCCTAATGTGCCGAACCAAAGCAACCCGATACGACCAAATCTCGGCCTTGGGGGTCGGCGCCTGTTCCATCGCATTGTTGGCGGGAGCCTCCCCCATCCTGGTAATCCCGGCATCGTACTTCTTGTTTGGGCTCATCTGGACAGTCTCCTGCTTCACAAAGGTGCCGCTGACCGCCCATTACTCCAAGAACAGCTACAACGGGGACGCAGCGCTGCGCAACCCGATTTTCATGAGGACGAATCGCATCCTTACCGCCGCATGGGGAGTCCTCTACTTGGTCACGCCCATATGGACGTATTTCATCATGCAGACGGATGCAGCCAGCTTTGTTGGCGCGATCAACTCCGCCCTTCCCGCGCTGATGGGCGTCTTCACCGCATGGTTCCAGAAGTGGTATCCGCAGCACATCGCCCGAGGATAGAGGCGTGCTCTAAACAAAAACATGGGTCAAGACCCGAAACGTCCCCGCCGTATACGTGCGCCGCCTCGCTCATCACCCAAGCGTGAGCGCATCTCCCGGAGCGATGTCGGAAGCTTCGGGGCTCAACACCAGCACGCCGTGCCACCCTTCGGTCAAGCCGCCCTTCTCGGGGATAAGATCCGAACTGTCGATTGTGCTGACGGTCGGCAGCGGCCGGCCAATAATCGCGTTGGGAAACATCCACCAGCGCAAGAACCCTGTGGTAGCACGGTTAATAAGCACCTTCGCCGAATAGCGCATGCCGCCATGATGGACCGTCACGATGTCACCGGCAGCAAAAGCGCCCAGGCGCACGTTGCCCGCAATCGCGATGGTGCCCTTAAGGCGCTTGATGTTGGGAAGTCCCGCACAAAACGGCTTGAGCTTGGGCATCGGAGCAACCTCAAGCACCTCGAACACGTTCTTGGCGCCGCCGAATCTCTTCGAGACCTCTTGCTTGTACGCATCGATACTCGCGAGCTCGTCCTTGATCTGGTCCGACCTGAGCCTGGCCAAAGGGTCACTCCGAAGTGCACTGGTATAAGAGAAGGCGGTGCTGTTCACCGGATCGAGCGGGTCGGCATAGAGGAAGTCGTTCCTGAGCATGGTGAGGATGGGCCTGCCGGCATCGGGCGCCTTTTCTAACGTGGCGGGCTCGTCGTCGGTATAGTGCATCGGGTACTTGGGGCGCAGCCGGTAGGCGCACTCGGGGCAGAGCCAGCCGTCCTGTAGCATGGCACCGCACGTGTCGGTGATGGGATTGAACGCCGTGTTTTTAATGACGCCACCGCAGCCTGGGCAGATGATTTCCTTAGGGGCCTTTTCGTTTCCAACTGCCATGGGGGTTCCTTTCGATGCGGGGACACTGGTCGGAACGCATGGTGCGCCATAGGCGGCGGCGCCGCGTTCCACCTTGCATTCAGCGTAGCGTGCATCCCGTGCAAGCGGAATTGCCCCATGTCCCAATATTGGAGTCGGATAATACCGGCTGCCCCATAAAAATCGCCTCCCATTTCTCGCCTTTGAACGAAGTGGAGGACTAACCCGTTAACACCAGCGAGCAAATGCCATCAAACAACACTCTGGCTAGCAAAGAAGGATGATCACCGGCGGCTGTTCCCAAAACTCAAATTCCGTTTCGCTTTTGGGAGCATCATGACTCCGTGCCATAAGAGGGACCAAGAGCCAATCTCAGAACACAGCGACCAAAGAGCGTGCGTTTCTGCCAGGAGGCCGGATAGTTTGCGCGATCGTCACCAACCGGCAATTGCGAAGTCGCAAAAGCAGGAGCACGGAACGCGCTGCGACGCCTTGTTTCGCTCGATTAGATTGATGGGATTTGCGGATTACGGTCTTGAACTTCTCCGGTGCGCTTGCGCGAGCCGGAAGGGTAAATCTCGACCTGTTTCTTTCGGCCACATTACCATATCTACCTTGTCTTTTGCAGACTTGTATTTCCTTGCCGTTCGCGGTATTAAGCATTACCCACCCCAACGGAAGGACGGCAACATGGCGAACGACCTCTTGTTTCCCATCCCCTTATCCGGTGCGGAATCGCTGCAAGCGGCAATCAATCAACAGCTTGCCCCAGCGGAAATCGCTATCACGCACCAAGAGGCATGTCAGCTTGCCAAGCAGCGGGAGCAATGCCTTTGCGAAGCCGAGCGCATCGAGTTCGGTGCCCCGTCAGTTGCGCTGATCGCGCGGGAGCTTGCCGAATCCAACGCGTTGGCAAATACAAACGTCGCGTCAACGCTCGCTGCGCTTCAAGACTGTTTTTATCAGACGCGGGATGAACTGAGCGTGGATGTACCGGACGGCGAGATCATAGAGGCGCTGGTCGGTTGTTTTATCGAACAAGGCGAAGCGGCTGATGTTGCCAAAACCTCGGTAGAGGAAATCATGGCTCATTCAAGGTCGTACCGACAGGCACAGAAAGAGGCCGAACAATCTAACTACCGCATCACGGACGACGAGGGCTGCGTGTATACGTTCGACCCAAGGGAATGGGAATGCGATGAAACCGCCCCCGGCTGGGACGGAGAGGAATGGGCCGGTGATTGGAATGAATAGCGAGCTTAATGCCAGCAGCCAACCGAGTCTCGCGCACGCGCAGCGCAACTTCGCGCGACTGATGGCCTATGTCGCCAACCTCTATTGCATGGGCGGATCATCCTCGGTCAGCGCCCGGGAAATGGTGCAGCTCACCGCATCGGTCACATACGTCCTCGGCATCACGGACGCAACGGCAGAAGAAGCCGCCAGGACGCTTTGTACCGATGACCCCATCGCGCTCTGGCACGAACGCCTTGCCGCACTCGACGCGCGCACAGATGCCGCCGTCGCCACCTGGCGGGACATCGTCCTCACTATGCCGCCCATCCGCAATGTCTCGCTACGCGACACGCTCGCAAGTCTCGGCGATCTCAAGCTCCGCTACGACACACGCTTTGCCGCGCACGAGGTTCCCTGCGATATCGACTATCAGCTGAGCGAACCCATCGACGTTCACTTACAAGGCCTCGATTATATTGAGGCCTGGCTCGCCCAACTCGAGCGCGAAACCCACTGGATCGCCCAGTTCGACACGACAAGCTGCATCACCGTACTCGAACGCACCTGCCCCGATTACCGCGGACTCCATGTCAACCTGTACGACCTGCTCTCCATGCATGTCGACGAGCTGTAAGCGGAGGGCGCAGCATCGGCCCGATCGTGGCTTCGCCGAATCGGGAAATCGGCGAGCTGTTCGATTCTTATTACGAGTTCGACTCGCATGACCTGCCCTGCTGGTTCAACGAGGAGAAGGTCACTCAGTTCCGAGGCGCGGTCCTTTGCTCGAACTGCTCAGTTTTTCATGCTCACGGTGTTCAATTCCCGGTGATCACTCGGACCACTTCTTAGTGAACATCCAACATAAAGGGATTAAGTTATCACTGGAACGCCAAACAGTTTGTGCAATCGTCGCCAGCCCACAATGGCATGGCGCCTTGGCATTCGCCGCCTTCGATATTGAGGGCACCCTCACCACGAACGATGCCACATCTTCAGCTCATAGATAAGACGCTTATGGGGTATTACTTGTCGATATTTCGATTTTCGCACCCATAACTAAGATATTTCCATTCCTGCACAGGCATATTGCCAACAGCCAGCCCAATAGTCCTACGCTTAGAACTCTGCCTGCCGAGCAGGCATCTCGCAGGTCCAGCGCGAGCGCGCTCTCCCGCGCATAGGGCTCATGCACCTCGCACGAACGATAAAAAACCTTCGGGAAGACATCTCTGATGGACAGAAGTGGCGTGAGCCCCCTCTCGAGCATCGTCTTCGGCGCGGAGCCGTCCGATGAGGAGATCCTGCAATTCGTTGTCGGCAAATGGGAGAAGCTCGCATTCTTCGGTGACGATCCGAGCGAGGCGAGCAAGCCCGCGAAGAACTCCAAACGACGCGCCCGTGAGGCGGCGAAAGCCCTTAAGCAGCCCGCGATGAGCACCAAGGCACAGCGGGCGCTCGCGAACCAGCGGGAAACGATGAAGCTGGAATCGGTTCAAGCAAGAAGCAAGCGCCGCACGGAAGAGGCGAAAGCGCGTTTCGAGCAGCGAACGCTGAAGCGCAAGCGGAAGCATCGCGGGCACTGATCGGCGCCGACATGAACCCCGGTATGAACAGGGCTACGCCCCCTGTTCACGTGCTCGCATTCCCCCATCCCCGATGGGTCACTTACTCGACGATAAGCGAGCGACCCTCACGGCGTGGCTTGGCGGCAGGATAGGGACCGTCGCAGTAACCAAGCGTTACGAACGCTCGGCAGATATAGCCCTCCGGCACGCCCCAGGATTTGAGCAGCGCCTGGCCTTCTTCCGAGGCGAACGTCTTCTCGGCGCGGCTGACGATGCAGCTTCCGAGCCCCAGCGCGTGCGCCTCGAGCGTCATGTTCTGTGCGATGGCAAAGGCATCGGCAACGCTAAACAAAAAACGCTCCTGACAGAAGATGCAAAACACGGTCGGCGCATCGTAAAAGCCATTTTTAATCGACGGGTTGTCGATGACGCTCGGCTGCTCGCGACTCACGTAGTTGCCCACCAGACCGGCGCGGCTAAAGCCCGCCATGTTCATGCGGCCGATGCGCGCGGCGAGCTCAGCGTTGCGCACGGCAACCACCATACTGCGCTGTCCGCCGCCGGCGCTGGCAGCATAAATCCCCGCCTCAAGCACCTTCTCGACATCCTCGCGAGGCACCTGCCTATCCGCGTACTTCCGGATCGAACGCCTCGTTTTGATAAGTTCGAGCGTATCCATGGCAATCCTACTCCTCAATCTCTTTCCAGCATTGCGGGTCGGCCTCGTACATATCACCCGTGTAGCCGTACGTCACCGCAGGACAGCCACGGCACCAACCAAAGAGCTCGCACTTAGAGCACTTCTTGAACTTCTTAAAATCGCGCTTAGCTTCCATTTGCGGAGAGAAGAAGAGCTCCTCCAGCGAGTTCTCAGCGACGTTGCCCACTTTGCTCTCCATGCGGCGACACGCATAGACGTCGCCCGTGGGCAGCACCGTCATATGACCCGTACCGCAGTGGCAGCCGTCATAGATCATGCCGGGCTTGGCGTCCTCGGGAATGGTGAACTTACCCTGCTCCCACAAAAGCAGCGTCCACAGGTGATCCTTGAGCTGGAAGAACGTCTTGCAGCCCGCCGCCTGATGGAACTCCATGCGCTCCTGCGCGGCCAGCAGCACATCGCGATACTCCAGCGGTTCCAAATGGAACTCGTCACGCTTTTGGCCCGACGTGGGGCAGTACCGACCAAAGGCGAACACGTCGACCTCGAGGCTTGCCACCAGATCGATGAGCTGCGGCAACTCGGCAGCATTCATGCTCGATACCGTGTTCATGACGGCAACCCAGATACCTGCGCGCTTAAGACAACCGATAGCACGCATGGTCTCGGCAAACGAGCCGGGTTTACGGAAGTAATCGTGCGTTGCCTCGAGTCCATCAAGCGAGAGCTGGTATTTGCGGCAACCCAGCTCTTTCATGCGAACACAGACCTCGTCGGTCAGATGGAACGGATTGCCCATCACGCACCACATAAAACCGCGCTCGTGCAGGAGCTCGGCAAGGCGCCAAAAATCGGGATGAAGAATGGGGTCGCCGCCCGTAACGTAAAAGTACGGCTGACGACCGATGCGCTCGCAGAGCGCCTGGGCCTGATCGACGACCTGGACCATCTGCTCCCACGGCATGCGCTTAAAACCGGCGCAGGCACCGTTGGCAAAGATATAGCAATGTTTGCAGCGCTGATCGCATTCATCCGTAATATGCCATTGGAAGGCAAACGCAGGCTTTTGCATCGTGGGACTCCCTTGGTCGATGTTGAAACTGATGACGGTATTTGGGCTACAGGCGCGCAACGGCGCCGACGGGGCAATTCTCGGCACAAGCACCGCAATGCAGGCAGTGCTCGGGCTCTATGCGATATGAGTCTCCCGGCTCGATGCACTTCTGCGGGCAGTGCTCAAGGCAGGTGCCGCAACCGATACACGCATCGGCATCGATGCAGAAGCCCTTGGCGGGCGCAGGTGCCATGCTCTCGTCCAAGGTAAAGACCGCGCGCTCGATGGGATGAACTCCCAGGTTAAAGTAGTCGAGCACTATGTTCTCAACCTTAAAGATGATGTTGATCTCGCGCGTATCACCGGGATAAACGTTAGCAAGATACGGCTGCTCGGCGTAAATCACGTCGCGCCAGTGAACTTGCTCGGAATCCGAGACGGGGGTGGCAACGCCGGACATGCGGATCATCTCGTTAAATCGCGTGTGGACGAGCGTTTGGACACGCCCGTCGGCCATAAGCTGACGGGCCATCTCCTTGCCACGTGCCGTGAGAAAGTAGATAGCACGGGGCTCGTAATGGACGGCGCTTACGCAGCGAATTTGCGGTGCGCCACTTTCGTCCACGGTTGCCAGAGAGAGCGTCCCGGCAAGCTGCATCTTTTTGAGGCAAGTCTGAGCATCCATTACGAGTCCCTTCCTAGCGATTGCTTACTGAGCGTCGGCAGCGCCGCAAGCGGTGCCGCAGGCAGGAGCAGCAGCCGGATCAGCGGAGCCGCAGGCAGGGGCAGCAGCCGGGTCAGCAGAGCCGCAGGCAGGAGCAGCAGCCGGATCGGCAGAACCGCAAGCGGGAGCGGCCTTGGGGTCGGCGGAGCCGCAAGCGGGCGCAGGATCGGCGGTACCGCAGGAGGCGAAAGCGGCGACGTTCTCGAGATTCTCGGACATGGCATTTCCTTTCGGTCGAGGATGGCCGGGCGAAGCCATCCAGTTTTTGACGCTCTTTGCGTCTATATGCATCATGCAAAAAGCGCGCAACGACCAAAAGAAGGCACCAATCTATTAGCCAGTTACCAAAAGGTAAGTAGTAGCCGCAAACGACAGCGGCTGCGATAATGAAAGCTGTCCACACGATTGAGGAGTCTCCATGCTTACCAAAGAAGAACTGCCTCCCTGCCCTGTTGCCACGTGTTTTCAACTCTTTGGCAACAAGTGGAAGATCTATATCATCCAACAGCTCATAGACCGTCCCATGGGCTTCAACGCGCTGCATCGCGCTATCCCCGGCATTAGCCAAAAGGTGCTTTCGTCCAACCTTAAGGAAATGGATACCGCAGGCCTCATCACGCGCACCGTCATCCCCGAGACACCCATCCGCACCGAATACGCACTCAGCGAGCTGGGCCACAGCCTTATGCCCATCATCGATTCCCTAGTGGAATGGGGCACCGACTATCAGCAGCTCGTGCGAAACTCCTAACAGCGGCGGGCTTCTGCAAATTGAGCGCCGTGGGGCATATCGCTCCACGGCGCTTACCTTTTTGTGCCTTCTTTTGAAGAAACGAGTTAGGCCGCACACTACTGTCGAATGAAACCATCTCAATCGAACAGGAGGACGGCCATGAATCAGGCAGAGCGCCGTGTTTGGCTTATCAAGGCATTGCTCGATGAGCGACCAGACGGGCGCAGCATTGCTGTACCTGCCG
Source organism: uncultured Collinsella sp. (assembly GCA_934621295.1). Classification (GTDB taxonomy): domain Bacteria; phylum Actinomycetota; class Coriobacteriia; order Coriobacteriales; family Coriobacteriaceae; genus Collinsella. Next base: position 21,652 of record CAKTVB010000004.1, on the reverse strand, counting down.
GAGCCAGCGAGCAGCGCGATTTGCTTCGAGCCCTTATGAACGTACGCCCGCCCGAGGCGCTTGCGGCCGAGACGCTCGACATACAAGACACCTACTTGCAGCAACGCCTTCTTGAGCGCGGCGGAGCGACCGATGCCAGCACGCTCCCCTACCGCGATCGCGTTGCCATCTGGCGCGGCGACATTACGCTGCTTAAGGCCGATGCCATCGTCAATGCAGCCAACAGCCAAATGCTCGGCTGCTTTGTGCCAGGGCATAGCTGCATCGACAACGCCATCCACACCTACGCCGGCATGCAGCTGCGTCTGGCGTGCGCCAATCTCATGGACGAGCAGGGGCACGAGGAACCAACGGCGCGTGTCAAGGTCACACCGGCGTTCAACCTGCCCAGCAGCTACGTTTTCCACACCGTCGGCCCCATCGTGCCCAGCCATAAGCCTGGCCCGCGCGAGGAATTGCTGCTACGCCGCTGCTACACCAGCTGCCTGGAAGAAGCGACGCGCCGAGGACTCGGCACGCTTGCATTCTGCTGCATCTCGACGGGCGTGTTTGGTTATCCGCAAGATGCCGCCGCGCGCGTGGCCATCGATACCGTTCGTCATCATCTAGACCATAACGACCCCAACCTTAAGGTGATCTTCAATGTTTTTCTCGCGTCTGACGAGGCAATCTACCGCAGCCTTCTCCAAACAAATCGATAAGCTCCGAGCTGCACTCGATGCATCTGACGCCGTGGTAATCGGTGCCGGAGCAGGACTCTCGACCGCCGCCGGATACACCTATTCGGGCGAGCGATTCGATGAGCTCTTTGGCGACTTTGCCGCACGCTACGGCTTTACCGATATGTATTCCGGCGGCTTCTATCCCTATGACTCGCTCGAGGAGCACTGGGCATTTTGGAGCCGCTACATTATGTGCAACCGATACGACCCCATACCGACGCCGCTCTACGAACAGCTCTTGAACATCGTGCGCGGGCGCGACTACTTTGTGCTGACTACGAATGTGGACCATTGCTTCCAGCGCGCCGGCTTTGACAAGCAACGGCTCTTTTACACGCAGGGCGACTACGGCCTATTCCAGTGCGGTAAGCCCTGTTGCCGGGAAACTTGGGATAACAAGCAACTCGTGCATAACATGGTCTCCACCCAACAGGACCTGCGCATTCCATCTGCACTTGTGCCCCATTGCCCTCACTGTGGCGCCCCGGTTACGATGAACTTGCGCTCCGACGACACCTTTGTCCAGGACAAGGGTTGGTACGCCGCCGCCGATCGCTACCAGGATTTCCTGCGCCGCCACAGCAATATGCGCGTTCTGTTCTTGGAACTTGGTGTAGGCGGCAACACGCCCGGCATCATCAAGTACCCGTTTTGGCAGATGACGGCCAAAAACGAGCGCGCCACGTACGCGTGCGTCAATTTTGGCGAGGCTGTCGCTCCGACAGAAATCGCCAATCGCAGCATCCTGATCGACGCCGGTGCTGAGCGCGTAATAGAAGCGATTGCCGCCCAAGCCGTCAGATAACGAGAGCAATACCGTCTTCAAACATGCACGTCAGCATCCAACCTCCTCGAACAATCGCATGAGCTGACCCTTGGATACTCACGCTACTCCCGCACCGGGGAGCACAGAGATCCGGCCGTCGCTCAAATTAGGTCGGCGCCATCTTTCATAAACGACACCATGTTCAAATGCCTGACGCCACCTCTCTCCTGCAACAGGGGGTCAAGCGTGAAAAGGTAGCGCGGATATCCGTCCCTGATATGGCCGAACGGCCTGTACTCACGCTCTTCCACGTCCCTATCGGAAATTGTCATCGAGACCTGGATGTAGGCGTAGGCGTTGCGCCTACGGGCGATGAAGTCGCACTCCAGCTTCCCGATGCGGCCTACGGATAGCCTATATCCCCTCGAGCGGAGATAGACGTACAAGGCGTTTTCCAACGAGGGCCCGTAGTTCAGCCGGACATCGACGTTGCGCGCAAAATAGATACCTGGATCCGCAAGGTAGTACTTCTCCTCGCCGCGCAACGATTTGCGGGACTTAAGGTCGAATCTCTCGCATCTGTAGAGCACCTTGGCATCGACGAGCATCTGGATGTAGGCGGCGATCGTCCGCCTTTCGACGGCAATGCGCTCTGTCTTGGTGAAGTAGTCGTGGAGGTTGGTGAGGCTCGTTGGTGCACCGTAGTTGTTGATGACATAGGTCATGACGCGGTTGAAAGTGTCGATGTTCCGGATCTTGTTGCGAGACCTGATGTCTTTGTCGACGATCTGCCCAACGACATCCTCGATGTAGCGAGCCTTCGCCTCGGGGTCTTCGTATTCCAGGGACCGGGGGAACCCGCCATACCGCAGATATTCGTCGAACTCGATTCGCGCGTCACCGACCTCTTTGCCCATGAACCTCTTCATGTCGAGAAACTCGGAAAAGGACAGGGTAAACATCTCGAACTCCACGTATCGACCCGTGAGTTTGGTCATCAGCTCGCCAGATAGCAGATACGAGTTGGAGCCCGTGATGAATATCGAGAAGCCGCCATCCGAGTTGTAAGCGTTCACGACCTCCTCGTAGTCTCGGACGTTCTGTACCTCATCGATGAAGAGGTATTTGAAGTCGTCGTCAGCAAGAAGCGACTCGATTTTTTCCTCCAGCTGCTCAGGCGTCTTAATCGAGCGGTTGCCGCGCTTATCAAGATCGAGATAGATGATGTCCTTATCATCGACACCGCGATTTCTCAGTTCTTCGGCAATCGTTGCCATGAGGCACGATTTGCCGCAGCGGCGGATACCCGTGATCACCTTGATCAGATCGTCATCATAGAACGGTCGAATCTTTTTCAAATATTGCTCGCGATGATACAGCTTCAAGGAAATCGCCTCCCCTGTTTAGCTTATCAGGGAAGGCGATAATTGTCAGTTAAGACACCAATTTTTTCGATTTTGCAGAAGTTGGTTTCTTAAACCTTGCCTCTAACTCTTTTACTCTCGCTTGCTGTCGAGCCATTCCAGTCAACTCCCATTCGATGGTTCTGGTTTTGCCGTCTCGTCACTCCAGTTGCGCCCAGTTTTCGGTGCCGTCTCGAGCCGAGTGCCGCCAGGTAGCGCCTCGTCGCGTTTCGGCGGCTTCGGGGACATAATCTGGGACAATTTCAAAAACCATTTTCAAACTCAGGATATTGAGTTTTTGTTTTTGTCCCAAGGAGCACAGCGGGCAGCCTTTGGAAGCTCGATATCGACGAAAACGCCCGTTTTGAAACTCAAATGCCCTTTCGCGTGCAAGCCGCCAGCTGCAATAGGAAGTGAATCAACGCAGGCGGCTTTCAAGCAGTTTGCAAAACTGCGGGCCGCAAGCCTTCATTGCTAGTAGGAGAAATGAGTAGTCGCAGGTGGCTTTCCCATGAGTCACGGAGCGGGCTGGGGGGCTTTGCTTGCGTCCAGATCGATTTGCGTGCGTTCGAGCTCCTGCGCGGGCGATGATATGAAGTAGATGGTTTTCCGCCAGGAGGGTTTCCAAGCGCCGGGGCGTTTCCCTTGGCTGTTTTCTTATCCGGGAGAACCCCGCGACAGCCCTAAGCGGCGCTCAGAACCCCTGCTCGCCGAGCAGCCACCTCGCGAGGTCCAGCACGAGCACGCCCTCCCGGGTATAGGGCCCATGCCTCGTGTGGGCCGATGAGGACCTTCGGAAACGCGTCCCTGATGGACAGAAGCGGCGCGAGCTCCCTCTCGAGCGTCGAATCGGCGCCGATATCGTCGCTCGCATATACCCTCCTTCCCGGTTTCGAAACTCAAAATCTTTTAAAGTTTCGAAACCGGGAAGGCAATATACACAAGGATGCGTCGAGAATCGAATCCCAGCCACGTCATGTCGGCAGCGATGAAGGGCGCGTCCGCGCGTGCTACAATGCGGACACCAGAGATGAAAACACAGTCCCCGTCGGGTAGTCGTGGGCGTGCGGAAATCCGCATCAGTAACCTGCCTCCTTGGTTGTCCCTTCTCTGCATGGTCATCTACATAAAGGAGGAACCAGCCATGCAGATCAGCGTGTCGTCCACCCTGACCGTATATCACGACGGTCAATTTTGGGTCGGGCTGGCGGAGCATGTCGAGGATAGAAGATACGGCGTCGCCCGCATCGTCTTCGGCGCGGAGCCGTCCAATGAGGAAATCTTCCGGTTCGTTGCAAGTGCATGGGCGAAGATCTCGTTCTTCGGCGACGATCAAACTGAAGCGAGCAAGCCCACAAAAAACCCCAAGCGACGCGCCCGAGAGGCGGCGAAAGTACTTAAGCAGCCGGCGATGAGCACCAAGGCACAGCAGGCGCTCGCGAATCAGCGGGAGACGATGAAGCGGGAATCGGCTCGCGCAAGAAGCCAACGCCGCGCGGAAGAGGCGGAGGCGCGTTTCGATCAGCGAAAGCTGAAGCGCAAGCAGAAGCATCGCGGGCATTGATGTCGGCGTCGACCCATATACAGCAGCAGGCGTAGCTTCAATTGAAACTACGCCTGCTGCCTGGTGCTATAACATTGTATCGAACAGCTGCTCTTCTCCCACTCGATAGCTCTAGTTTTGAGGCCCCGTCATTTCGGTTGCATTCAGCTTTCCGCGCCCTCTTTCACGCACAAAACGCCCCTCTCGCGTTGGCTAGCGGCAAAACGGCAGCTCCGGGAGCTCACCCGTCTCAATCACGTGCGCGAGCATGGCAGCAAAGCCCTGCGGATCGTCGATTTGGAACTGCATGTGGTTGTAGCCCTCGAATATCGGGAAGTTTCCCTTGGGCCAAGCCTCCATAACGGCAGCTCGATATTTGAAATGGTCCTCCACCGATCCGAATTCCCAAAACGTGCGATTCTGAAGGCTTTCCGGCAGCATGGGAAACGGCGTATCCATGAGGCTATCGGCCATCTGGCTTCTCATATTTGCCAATGTGAGCCTGCGGCCCGCCTCGATGAAATACGGGCGAATAGCCTCATCGTCGCACCACATGATATGCTTTAGCGTGGCGCCGCGGGTCCAATACAAACTCTTTATGGCCAGGTACAGTAACGGCGCCATGGAAGCTCGCGCCCCCGCGCCTATCTGAGCAAACTGGCCTCCATCGAAAAAGACGTGATCTGCCGGCACCGCGCCGCGGGCAAGAAACGCCATCCCCAGATCGGCGCCGATGGAAGAGGGGACTACGAGCGCCAGACGATCAACCCCATGCCCGCGAAGGAACTCCTCGACCTGGCGCGCCTCGTCTGCTCGACCCGCATAGCGCTGGTTCTCGCAATAGACCGTCGACGTCGGCATGACGCAATAGTACCGATCCGCCAAGTACTTCGCCACGCGCTTGCTGCTTTCGCCCACGACGCCCATGGCATGGAAAAACAGGATTGCGGGGTTTGTCGGGTCCCCGAGGGTCGAAAAGCGCATGATATGCCTCCACAAGTTAGCAGTTGTAAACTGTTTAGCACGTGAGCCGTTCTTCTCCCCGCCGATGGCGCTGCTTTCACCAGATGCATATACCGGCATTCCCGTAATCGATAATGACTGGGCCTTGCGGGCTCTCAACGATCAGATCTTGAGGCAGCATACGTCTTGCTATGGGCTCGACTCGCACGACCAGCCTTGCCGGCTCGACGAGGAGAAGGGAAAAGGCCGATAAGCCTCGCATGCGCGAGCTCTAGGGCAAGCTCAACGCCCGCTTCGCAGAGCTGAACGACGCTTCCTTCGTCGTGGACCAGGAAACGCCGTGCGTCGAGGCGCTGTAGCCGGCAGATAGCCCGAGCGTCGAAATGGCCCGCGCTCCACTCGGAGTGCGGGCTTTCTTATCGTTTGGCCGTCAGATCAGTTTCCTATTCTCATCGTCCAGGCAGTCCTTCTCGTTAGCTCCAATGGCTACGAACGCACTGCGAAACAATGGCAATCGGTTCCAAGATTCCTGATCAGCCCTCGGGGACAAAAATCGCACGTCCACTCACTTGGGATAAATCCTTACTCCCATTCCTCCGAATACCACCCAATGCCTTGCTGTCTTGAAACACGGGGAGTAAATGGCGAAAATCGCAGGTGAAGGGAAGTAAATCGCCAAAGAAAAAGCCTCAGTTCCAACGCGGGAACGGAGGCTAGATTATCGTTTTTACTCACCGTCGTCGCTGGCGGCTTTGTCGTGAGTCTCGTACGAAACGAAACTCAGCAGCACAGTGCGGCACTCAAAAGTGCAGGTCAGAACCCTATCAGCCTACTCCCACTCAACAAAAGAAAAGTGCTTCACTTTTACGATTCTACCCTTAATTTATTCGTGATCACTTCTCGTTGTCAGGCGTATCTATTTTGCCTCCCCAAGCCAAAACCCATTTCAAACTCAGTCGTTTCGTGCATCATCATCGAGCGAGTTTTCGATTTGAGTTTCAACGAAAAACGGATTCGCCGTGCGACCTGCCAAGGTTCACCATTCCCGACACGACGGCGCTCCCTATCTGAACGGGACTTTTCCGAAAGATGCGCCCTCGGCGACGGCGTGCCTCCCGGCGCAGGCCGTCCAGGCGTCATTCCTCCCGAAACTCAAAAGGAACGCTTCCGCTGGCTGAGAGTTATTTTCATTGTTCCCGCATAAACTCACAACGCCTATGGCGCGTGTTGTCCTCGAGCTAGAGGCGGGGCTTTATGGGCTTCAGGGACGGACGCGACTTGGAAGCAGGGTACGGCAGGCGACCCGAGACGCTCTTGCGGCGTCATTCGCTTAGTCGGCTGACGTCACAGAAGGAATGCCTGTACTTTAGGGGAGTTGTCCCATAGGCCATCCTGAAAGCCTCGCTGAATTTGCCAGCGTTGGCGACCGCCCGGGGCTGCGAACTCAAAGCTTGGTGTGGCCGCCATGAGCCTACCATTCTTTCTTGCTCCATCGAAATCCATCGGCGCCGAGATTGTGCTTAGCTCGTCAGTGCATCGTCTGTCCGAGAACCGAACGGGAGTCGAATCCGCTGCGAACATAGGACTTCCGGCTTTGCTCCTCGCTGTGGTCGATGCTAACAGCAGACCTCATCATTGCTTTTATCGCCGCTGTCCATCTCTTCTGATTTCTGCTCTTCCAGAAGCTTGTTTATGCCATCCCTGATTCCCTTTAGCAAGGATACGAATTCGTCAAAGACCTTTTGCTTTACCTTGCCGGCATCCTGGACGTCAATTTCGTATTTGCTTCCAGGTTCGAAGTCGAGAAGTTCGAACAGCGTCTTTGCGTTGGTCGAATTGTCTTTAATGATTACCTGCTTTCCCTCGCTATTGCTGAGAACGATTTCCTCCTGTTGGTTGCCTTCTACAGTGATTTTAATTTCGCGTGCCATACGCTTTCAACCTCCTTGCCAGAGCCTGCCGTCCGCCGTCCATGTTTTCCGCGATCCATTCAAGAGCTCCGCAGCCTTCGTCTTCGAGGCATCCAGACTTAAGCGAAAGCGAAAAGCGTCTTTTTTCGTCGCGCGAACCGGATGCGATGATCACGTTGTCTGCGTCTAGGTTGACGACGAGAAGAGGATTGTGGGTGACGAGTATAACTTGCGCCTTGTCCCTCAATCCCTGGATTGCTGCAGACAGCTCTTTGGAGATCTTTAGGTTAGAGATGTTGTCTTCGGGCTGGTCGATGAGCAGCACGTCCGCCTGGGTCACATTTTGATCGAGCAAGACTTCGTAATATATCAGCGCCTTTTCGCCGAAAGTGTTGCCGATAACTCGTTCTGAGGTGCTCTGGCGTTTAACCTCCTGCTCTGTTTTGCAAAGAGAATCCAGGAAAGACTCGAGGTTCTTTCTTACCGTTTCGTCGATCTTGTCGACCCGCCTAGTTCCCCTGACGGCGTTGCACAAGGATTCCTCTGCATCGATTTTTTCGATAGCAGCTTTGTCGAACCCGTCGTTGAACAGGGACTTGTAGAATTCCTCTTCGACCTCTTCGGCTGTTTTGGTCACGTATGGGACGTAAGACCTGAAGACATATCCGCCAGCACGTTTATCCACGTAACCGATACCCTGGTCGTAGTATTTCGACAGGGAAGGGAAGGAAGGGTACTCTTTTTTGATGTCCAGAGACGCCTGCGCTTGCTGGATGACTTTCGAGATGACCGCTTGCTTCAGCGTGCTATAGTTTTCGGCTTGTCGATCGAGATTCGTAGAGGTCTTATTCGTGCTAGCCTTGTACTGTGTAATCGAGGTGAGGATGACGTTCTCGACGGAGCTGAACAGTCTTTCGGAGTCCAGTCTTTTCTCGATAGAAGACAAGGCATCGTTTAACGAGGCCAGTGCCTCATTCAGACTCTTCAGTTCGTCAGGGGTGTATGTGAGTTCGTTGTCTTCGATTTCGGTTTTTAGTTGCGTGGCAATTGACCTCAATGCCGCAAAGCGATTTTCGAGTTGCGAGTAGTCTCTTGCCGCGAAGTCTTCGGTCGACACGGATACAAAGAACGTCTTGCGTAGGTATTCCTCCCTCACGGTCAAGGAGCTGCTCGTGGCTTCGTCAAGCGTTTGTTTTGCTCCTATGCGCCTGCGCACCCATTCCATTACTCGATTTGTGAACGTTGTGATTTGCGATCTGAAGTCTTGGCAGTTGACTTCGGAAAAAAGAGAGCGCCCGTCAGGATACAGGTCTTTATTGTTGTTGTAGTCGTTAAATAGCTCGCCTTGGAATACCGTCTTACTCTTATTTGGCAGGGTGGGTATCTCGATTCGGTTATTCCTTTTTGCTGCTTTAACATGGCTCTCCGAATCGTTTCCTGAAATAAGTTTAAGAAGTGTCGATTTGCCTGATCCGTTTTCACCAATAATGACGTTCACTCCGGGGCTAAGTTGTGTATCAACGCCATTTACGCTTACTTTTTCCAAGAATGGATAAGAGACGCTGTCGATTCTTCCAAATCTGGTTTCGGGCGAAGTGATAGCGAGCAGCAAACCCCTAAACGAAGGAAGGGCCCTGATGGTGGTGAAGACCGGGGCACCTTGTCTGACGTTCTTGGAGTCATGGTTGGGGTATGCGGCCCATTCGTGACAGTCGATGCCGATAAGCAAACCGATGGAGTTGCAGAACTCGCTCATGTCGACCAGATTGTTTTTTACAATGCCTTCCACATTGGGGCTCTGAATTTCAATTGCGCTAATGTAGCCAATTTCCAAGTAGTCCAAAAAATCCGAGCAGGCATCGCTGAAAGAATTGGCGCCGCCCTTCTGCTCGGGGTCAAGGCTCTTCCTTTGGTATGCAACCAAAATGACAGGAAGTTTAATTTCCTTAAGAATAGATTCAAAGTCATCTTTCGAATACTTGTGGTCTTTGTCCTTGGGAGCATGCTTGCCCATGACAAATTCGATGGTCTTGTAGTCTTCTTTTGCTTTGCAGCCAAAATAGGCGAGAATGTGACATGGCTTTGCCGTATCAAACAAAACATCAAATTCGATTCCGGCAACGATACCTTTAACTGACGGGTATGCTCCTAGCCGAATAAGCTTCTCGGCTTCTATGTAAAGCTTTGAATCGAACGTATTGTGGTCGGTGAAGGAAATAAGATTGACCCCCTCCGTCTCCAATTTCTTGAAGAGCACGGGCAGGTTTCCAATGGTCGACTGGTCAACCACCCCGACGCTTTCTTTGTATTTGCTGGCAATCGAGTGGATATGCAAATCGATTTTTATGTTCTCATTCAGCATTGCGCAGTTCCAATCATGCCAGGTCGAAGCGATGATCGGGCAAGTCTTTCGATGAGGTCTTTATTTTTCTCTAAAAGCGGTCTTGTCAACCATCGGTATATATCAAGCATAGCCGATGCATGGAAACGAATCGGGCATCAGGCCAATTATTCAACAGTTTGGATTAATAATTCTATCGTGGGGAGCTGACGACGGAAGACTCTATCCTTCTCATTACGGAACATAGATTGCGGCCTTGGCAGTGAATAAGCGCGAACCTCCTTGGCATCTTATGGGGCAATCGACGCCCCTGCCTCTGATGGGAGGTTTGAGCTCGTTCCACTTTGATAGCATGCATGGTTCAAGATTCCTTGTCCTTACGCATCCCTCTCTCGAACCAAGAAATGCCCGGCATATCCTGCGCTGATGGCGAGGCTGAAGCGATTGAACGTGCTTCGCGGATGTGAGTTGGATTTCCATTTAGGCGGGATGCTCGCACGCTAAGGTACCCATGCCGATCCAGGACGCCTATTCGGTTGAATCTGCCCCAGATCCGTTGACAAGTCGATTTCCGTTTCGGCATGATGGCCGCAACGGAGGAAAGCGAGGCAGGCCATGGGCAATCCATCTCCCAGGTACACGGCGGAATTCAAGCAGAAGGCCGTGGAGTTGTACAGGAAATCGGGCACAACGTACGCCGAGGTGGCACGAGGGCTGGGCTGTGACGCGGGCAGCCTGGCCGACTGGGTCAAGAAGGCCGACGAGGCCGAACGCCTCGTCCGTCCCATCGAACTCGAGCAGCCACCAGTCCCATCCGTTCACGCACGAGAAGTAGTGGACGTAGACCGTGGGGTCCTCCGCCCCGTCCTGCTCGTAGAGCCTCGGTAGCCCCTCCGCAATCTCCCTCGTCATCAGCTCCTGCATGTCTTCCTCCGTTTCCGGGCACGCTGCCCTGAACATCTCGCCCTTGCGGGCAAAGCCGAATGGCGACGCCGCGCGTCGTCGTCGGCTTTGCTCCCTGCAAAGCCGCACCGGAGCGAAGACGGGTCAAGGGAGTCCATGACGACCTCCACCAACCGGAGCGGAGCGGAGGTTTGTGCGGGGTCTCATGGGCCCCTTGACGCGGCGTAGCGGAGGTGCCACCCACGTAACGGATACGAGGTCATGACCGGCGAATGCCGCCGAAACGTTGGAAATCATGGGTCAAGACTGAAGAGAGGCGGCCGCCCCTAACGGACGGCCGCCTTAGCGAGCCTTACTAATTCGGTTCTGGTATATGATCCGAGACGCCCGCTGGGCAAATCCCGACGATACTAGTGATAGTCGTTTGCGAAGGAGCCGTAGAAGAGCGCCTTACAGTCGACATTGCTATAGGACATGATGGCATCCTGGACCTCGGGGCGTAGGAGGTTGAGCACCTTGTACTCATCGTTTCCCATGTCCCCCACAAAGAGCACCTGTTTGAAGACATCAGGGTACTCGCGCAAGTAGGTCACGTAACCTCTGAGCTTTGCCAGTGTGTCGCCGAGGAACTCGCCGTGGGGGTCGACGATGGACGGCCTGATGACGCCCTCTGCATCCTTCACGAAGAAGAGGAAGTCTGGATGCAGGGCCTTGCGTCCCACCGAAGACATGTACGGGATCGAAAACGCCTTGGCAGACATGCTGCCCGACGGATTGCGATAGAAGGCAACCGTGCGATTCTTTGCCAATTCGTTCCTAACGATATAGTCTTCCGCCGGGTTCAGGTCGAGCGGGCAGAGGCCGTCCTCTTTCTGCACGATATGGCACGGATACTTAGCGAAGTCGTCCGACGTGCTGGTAGACGTGGGCCACTCTATCTTTGTGAGACGCTTGCCCTCGGTTTCACGGGCCAGCTCGTCGTAGCGTTGCTTTGCCACGTCGTTAAGGTAGTCATAATCGCCAGATCCATCGACCTTATCGAAGTATCCCTTTCGGCATTGAGCCGCCCATCCCTCGAGCGCATCAACGATGGCCTGCGTGCGAACCGCTGCGGCAAGGCGCAGGTCGCACTCGGGCCGCCCAAGCTCCTTGAAGTTGGCGCGACGATACTCATTCGCAAACTCCTTAGTGAAATGTATGTCGGCGTCGCGGGCGGCCTTTCTGAGACCCTCGGCGTCCGTGCGGGCCTCCTCCTGCTCCTGGTCCTCGGTCTCGTTGAGCTTGTCGAGCGTGATCTTGACGGTCTCGGCAACCTCTACGTCGTGTTTGGTTTCGCGGTACTCGTCCTCGTTAGCAACGATGTATCCCTTGAGCTTCTGGACGAACTGTTTTTTCACGTCGGCTGCGGCATTGACATCGAGGCCAGTCTCGACAAGCAGAGTCGCCGTCTTAACCAGGCTCTGGAATTCGTTTCTAGCCTTCTTCGGAATGCGCTGGACGGGGATGGAATCGAAGGCTGTGCGGATGCCCTGCCACTCCTGGTGCGTGAAAGACTGCTCGCGCTTGGTGGGCGGCTTGGGCTTTGCCATGGGCACGGGTTTTACGACCGAGACGGGCTTGGTCGGCTCGGTCTGTGTGGAACTTGGCTCAGGGGTCGCAGGTTGCTGCGGGGCTGGCGCTGCAACGTAGTTACCCGTTGCGGGCTGAGGCCCCGGCTCCGCTTCTGGCGCCGGGACGTCGACGGGCCTGACCGCCGAGGCAAGCGAGGGCTGCGTTCCCTGCATGTCCAACGGCTCCTGAATCGCGATGCCGGCAAGCGGCGCCTGGTAGCCGGGTTGTGCCTGCCGCGCCGCCTCGATGGCCTTCTCGTTCTCCTCGTACGCCTTGAGCTCCTGTTGGTAGTCGGCTTCGGACTTGGGCGCAGCCGCCGTGATAGTCACGGGGTTGAGAACGATATTCTGCTTGCCGATGGAGCTCTCGCCCATGTCGTCCTTGCGGCCCATGAGGTAGTCGACCACGTCCTGAGTGCTCTCGGGATTGAACTGGGGCAGGTAACAGGCGACGGAGTTCAAAAGATCATCGGATTCGATGCGCCGCGCAAGTGGAGTGCGTACCATACGTCCCACGAGCTGTGCGATATAGGTCGAGTCCGAACGCCTACGCTGCGAGAAGATGACCTCCGCTCGCGGGCAGTCCCATCCGTTGGAGACAGCCTCCTTGGCGAAGAGCACGCGAATGCGCGAGGTGTCCTGAACGAACTCGGGCTCGACATAGGGAATGAGGTATTTTCCCGCCGCGATGTCCTTATGCTCGCCGAAGACGTTGGCGAACGACATCGCCTCGGAAAGGCCGGGGACCAGGCCCGTGATCTGGTCGCACATCTCAGCCAGGGCCGAGTTGCTCACGTTGTCCGCCGCTTGGATGAGCAGCAGCGGGTTGACGGGACTCTCGCCCTCACGGGCACAGTACTCGCCCCACTCGCGGCAGGCCAGGGCATAGCGCTCGCACGCCATAGTGAGGTACTGGTGCTCGACTGGGTCGTCCTTCTCTGGCACGCGCAACTCGATGATGTCCTTGAGCAGACCTGACTCCTGGACCTCGCGAGGGGTCACAGCGACCTTTGGCATACGCACGCGATCGGCGCGCTGGTCCATAGCTGCCTCGAACCTCTGCGGCGTGGCGGAGACACCAACGACAACGGGCATCGCTGCACGACCATCCAGGCCATCAATTAGGTTGGCGTAAATCGTCGCGGTGCCGCGCTCACTTGATGCATTGGCCCCCAGGCCGCGGTGGGCCTCGTCTATGAACAGATAGAGGTTACGCTCCGGGTCCCTGATGGTGCGGTCAAGGATATCCCAGAACACGCGGCCGGAGTTGGCCTCACCACCCTTGGTGAGCAGGCCATTCTTGCTAAGCAGGTCCTTGCTGAGGAAATAGACGTGGCGCGGTTCGAGAATGTCGTGCGCGGCTCCGAAGTCGTTGGTAATCGTGACCAGATGGCGCCTGTCGAGGATGCTGTCTGCCAGCTTGTCCGCCACGTTGGAGAAACGCACGCTCGTCTGCTCGTTCAGGCTCGGGGAATCCGAGAGCCAAAGAACAACGGCATTCTCGTCGGGCATGAGGCCCAGATCATCGTCTCCGAAGAAGAGTGCTTCGATCGTCGCCGCGCACATGACCGTCTTGCCCGAGCCCGTGGGAGATGCGAGGCACACCGAAGACAGTTCGCCGTCCTGCTCATAGCGTCGGCGCATCGACTGCAACTTGTTTGCCAGGGTCGCGACTGCCCCGGCTTGGAAATCCTTAAGTTCGACTCTCATGCTTACCTCACCGCATCCTCGGCGGCAATCTTGAATGATTGCAGATAGTTCTCGTAAAGCCGGACCACGTCGAGTCCGGGGAGCTGGGCCTTGACCCCGGCGAAGCGCGCCGTATCATCGGTGATCACAAACGCGCAGGCAACCTCGGGGCGGCCCTTAAGTGCCTTGGCGAAATCGCGGACGGCGGCGAAATCGAAGAGCACGGCATAGCTATCGGAGATGGCATAGCCCGGCTCCTCATGCTCGATAACACGCCCACGAGCGCCGGCGCGCAGCCACAACAAAGGCGCAATCTCCTCAAACGCCACACCAAGCTCAACGGCATCGGGGTCCTCGTAGGTGAGGTCGAAGAAGACCGCGTTCTCCTCGAACCCGTCGGCCATGGGGAACTCGTCGGTGAACTTGTAGTCGCCCTTGATAGGGCCGCCCGCAGGCGTCTTACCCGTAATGGCCGCCGTGACGCGCGGTTTGGTTATGTACTGGCAGATACCCAAGGCCTCCCACTCGAGATCGCCCTGTCGGAGCCCGCGCTTGGTGAGCTTTTTTGCTTCGCCCTCGGAGACCTCGTTGTTCGTGACACTGATGGAGCGTCTGCACCCGCCATCCTGGCGATTCAGGCGCATGACGGCGTGTGCCGTGGTGCCCGACCCCGAGAAGAAATCGACCACGAGGGCGTCGGGTTTGCTGGCCACGAAAAAACGGATTGTGTCCTCGACGGCGTAGAGGGATTTTGGAAAAGGAAACTTTCTTCCCCCCAGAATTTTGCTGACAAGCGGGGTGCCATAATCGGCCGCGCTATGAGAAGGACGATTCCATATGTCCAAGGGGATAACTTCCTTCTCGACCGCATCAAGGATCAAGGATCCATCATCCGCGCGGCCGACAACTTGGATATCGCCACTCTTCACCGCTTTGCGAGTTCCTTCGGGAAGATAGTAGACGCTTCTTTTCTTGGAGCCTTTCTTCCATGGGCCAAATTTGATGAACCCTTCTTTATAAATTGCTTCAGACGATTCTCTTCCCAGGCGCCAGTAACGTTCCTCGGAGCCAACGACAGGCCAAACGGCGAAACAGCCCCCGGGCACTTCGACAGTTCTGTAGTCGGTTTCCAATGGAACTACATCGCCAAATGAATGAAATGACCCATCCTCTTGCGAGAAATAGATGGGATAGAACATGTTCGGCCTATCCGAACGAAGACGAGTTGCACCCCTTCGAATGTAACCCTCCCATTGTATTTTCTTTGCGCCAGCAGGATCATGGAGCATGTCACATCTAAGCCGCTCTGGTGCTGCTTCGCCAAAAAGCAAAACGTAGATATACTCGCCAGCTCGGGCAAAGGCTTTCGCTCGAGACGAACCGCTGGGATTAGTTACCGAAGCAATCATCTGCATTGAATCGGCGTCTGGAAACACCTGCTCCAAAAGCAAGCCTAGCCTCAGATATTCCTTTTCATCAATCGTCACGATGAGTACGGAATCGTTAGGATTAAGCAGCTGCTTGGCAAGTTTGAGGCGACGTTCCATGAAGGCGAGCCACTTGGAGTGGCGATAGGCGTCGGAGCCGTCGACGTAGTCGTTGCTATATTTCCAGTCGCGAGCGCCAGTGTTATACGGGGGGTCAATATATATGCAGTCCACTTTGCCTGCATAGGCGAAGGCCAAGGTTTCAAGAGCATGGTAGTTTTCGCCGTTGATGACTACTTGATAGGGTTTATCGCCACCGCGCTCAACGCGCCCGGTCTCTTTGAGGCCAGCATAAATCGGCTGATCATATTCAGTAACAGACACGACATCGTCGACAGCAACGGAGCAGGGCTCACATTCGTTTTCGTCATATGAAGGCGATTGATATGGCTCTAGATCGGCAACCCCCCCCCGAACAGTATTTACCAACCATAGCAGCTGGGAGTTAGAGTCTTCTTTTTTACCACGCTCGGGAAGCACCTGTACGACATCGCCCGTCATGATAGGTTTGCCATAAAGGCGCAGTCGTTCCGGGCGGTTGTGCTCAAACACAAGCCCAAACTGGCGCTGCGCCGCAAAGGCGCGGATATCGGCAGCGAGCTGACGATCGCCCAGCTTGACAGCGCGATCAACAAGGTTCTGAACGACTGCTTGCGCCGTCTGAGACATCACTTCTCCCCCTTACACTTCTCGTCAATCCATTCGCGCAGGACTTTAGCCACCGTCTTATCCTGGCGCGCGGCATAGGACTTAAGAGCCCGCTTATCCTCGCGGGTTATCGAGAGCGTGAACTTATCCAGCTCCCTTTCGGCATGAACAGCCTGATCTTCCTCCATGGTCGCCCCTCCGAATTGACCTGTTCTACGTTCCTTAATTGACCGATATCATTTTACTTCAGAATACGTAATTACGTAATTACGTAGGCTTATTTAAGCCATGCAGCACTCAATCACTAGTCAGTATTCGTTGGCGAATCGTTAGGGATAACGAATATATCGAGGCTGGCGCCCGTTTTTACCGTCTGTGAGTACCAGCAAATCGATACTCAAAACGTCGTGAGTACATTTTGAGTACCAGTCCGAGCGACCTCTTACGAGCGGAAGCAATCTGCCGGTCAGCATTAATTAGAAATAAATTGATGACGTTGCTTCGGTAGTTGAAGGCACTCAAAATCGTACCAGCAAACAATCATTCCAGCTAAACAGCTTGAGAGATTGAACGACAGGCTTGTATGTACCACATGCACCACAGCACACACGCGCCCGTGGCAGGCAAATAAAAAAACGAGGGAGGCCGTTTCCGGCCTCCCCCGCAAAGGGCTATTTACTATTCCCACCCTTTCACGCTCGTTTGTTGCAGCGCCATTCCAATTGGGTCTAGTTTGGTTGTCGGCTTTGTCCACCTTGCCGCCGAATCCCTCCGCTTGTCCTCGCGTAGGCGTTTGGGACAAACCCTGGGACAAATTCGCAAACTATTTCGAAACCGCAAGCCCGCAGTTTCATTTTTGTCCCGGGGACAAAAACGGGTTGGTTTTGAGGCCCTGAAACGTCCGATATGAACGCCAAAACAGTCGACTATCCCCTTCGACACCCGTTTGGCAAAGTGAATCGTAGCCAGTGGCTTTAACATCTTGCATTTCCGCAGGTCATGAGGGATGCACAAGAGTGATGACTGAAAGAATCGTCGCGGGTGGCTTTGTTCTCGCCCTTATGAGCCGGCTCTAAGCGCCTTAGGAACCGAGCGGGAAATCCGAGTTAGAGGATCCCAATCGTCGCCTTATTTCAGACTGATCGCAAATCAGTTGGCAACCGAAAGCCAAGGTATAGAGACGGGCCGCACCTATGCGCACACATTTCGGTACGTTTCGTACGGCATCGGCCATAACAAAACAAACCGCCGAACGATTCAGATTGCAGACAGCCAACTCGACGCGACAAATCCGCCGTATCATCTTCCCAACATCCGCCTTCGCGCCATCAGCGCCCCGCGAAATCGGTGAGTTTTCCAGCGCTTTTTCGGGTGCTATTGCTCCGATTCGGCAGGCTCAGCCTCCGCTCGATCTTACGCATGTTTTTTGGGAGGGCACGAATCGTCGCCCGCCACGGCAGCTTATACAGCCTCTCGGCATAGAGGGAAACGCCATGGCCACGCTCAACGTCTACGTCGACATCGAGCCGATGTCCAAGATACAGAACATGCCGCGCGTGTCGCCGAGCCTGTGGCGCGGCTACCTCGGCCTGAGAGTAGACCCCGGCCCCATGTTCCAGCAGAAGATCCGCGAGGCGATCGAGACGCTCGAGGCGTTCGGCTACGGCATCTCCGAGCCGGACGACCGCAACATCCTCATCCGAGACGTGCAGACGATCAGCCGCCTCTATCCCACATAGTACGCCGCTGTTCTGGGGGCCATCCCGGCCGAGGCGACCGTGGTCGAGTAGAGGCTGAGGCTGGCGCTTTCCCAAATCCGTAGTGCAAGTACGGGAATGTGGAATCGCATTTAGATAGATTCTACTCGGTCTTCTCGGTGACGCAAATGCGGCACGGGTTTCCGCGAACGCGGATGCCCGTGCCCTTCCTTTTATGATTATGCAAAGAGTCTGCGGGAATGTAGATGGGGCCTCGCGGTTCAGGCCGGCAATTTTCCGCCGCGCCGCCCATATGGCCCTCGAAGAGTTCGCAACCGCAACAAACGTTGGGAGGTCTTTAGCGGCAGCCCTGTTTCCACTGGCCTATTCGGTTCCGATTGCCTTGCGCGGGAAGTCGAGCAGGCGGTCGCGGTAGTACTCGTATTGTTGATTCCGTGCCTCGATCCCGGCGGGGAGGCCGTCGGTCAGCGAGGTCGTGAGGGCGTCGAAGCGGTCGAGGATGTCGACGACCTTCTGCTGTGTTTCGAGGGATGGGACGGGACTCTCGACTCTCGCTAAGTCCACAGGCGCGACTTCGATTACCTTTGCCCCTTTCGCCACCTTTCGTTTGGATATCTGAAAGTCCTGAGCAGTAGCTAAATATGCTGGGTATCTCGGGATAATGCTTTCGGTCGCATACGCGCAAGAATGTCCGCTGATTGCAACCGGCTGTTCGCCTTCCCACGCCAATGGTGTGCAGACATTTTCGATATTCTCGCTCGTTATGGCAAAAATCACGTCTCCAGGGTTTGCCTTTTTCGATTTAGCGTATTGCCCTTCAGATCATCGTGGTGTGCTCGTAGCCGCGCTCCACGAAGAGCCGCTCGGCAACGTCGAGGATCTTCTCGACCGTCGCCTCCGGGTACTTATTGCGTGCCACGGCACCTCCATCCTGATTATCACGATAAACATACCATGAGTGGCGTGCGGATCGAGAAGGGCTGGCGCCAAAAGAGCCCAACGGCCGTTACGGCTTCGTTAGAAACGCGCCCCACCATGGATGGTGAACCCGAAAGGTAAGGCGCGCGGGCACGGTGACTCGGCCCGCGTGCTCGGAAGAGAAAGGATAAAACCCATGGGTTACATGCTCGAGACGCGCGGGCTCACCAAGCGCTTCGGCCGCGGCGACCAGGCGCAAGAGGCCGTGGCGGACGTGAGCCTCCACATCCGCGAGGGCGAGGTGTACGGCCTGCTCGGCCCCAACGGCGCCGGCAAGTCAACCACGCTCAAGATGATCTGCGGGATGCTGCAGCCGACCGCCGGAGAGATTCTCTTCGCAGGTCACGCCTGGTGCCGCGAGGACCTCTATGCAATCGGCAGCCTCATCGAAGAAGCACCGCTCTATCCCAACCTCACCGCGCGCGAGAACCTGCGCGTGCGCACCACGCTGCTGGGCCTTCCCGAGAGCCGCATAGATGAGGTGCTCGCCGCCGTGGACCTCGCGGACACCGGGAGGAAGCGCGCTGGGCGCTTCTCGATGGGCATGAAGCAGCGCCTGGGGCTCGCGCTGGCGCTGCTCGCCCGTCCGCGCCTGCTCGTGCTCGACGAGCCCACCAACGGCCTCGACCCCATCGGCATCGAGGAGCTGCGCGACCAGATCCGCGGCTTCGCGGCGGCGGGTACGACGGTGATCGTCTCGAGCCACATCCTCTCCGAGGTGCAGCAGATGGCGGACACCATCGGCATCATCTACCAGGGGCGCCTTGCCTACGAGGACAGGCTGCGCCCGGGCGAGGACCTCGAGGAGCTCTTCATGGGCGTCTGCCGGGAGGGGCGGCGCGCACGCGGGGAGGTGGCGGCATGACGGGCGAGAGGGGCAGCCTGCTCGCGGGTCTGCGCGCCGAGGCGCTGAAGTCGCGCCACGCGGCGCCAGTTCGCCTGGCCGTGCTCATGGCGCTGCCGATGCCGCTGCTCGGCGCGATGCCCTACCGGGGCGTGCAGTCCTTCAGCGCGTGGAACTACTGGTACGCGCTCTTCCTGCCCGTGGCGCTCTCGCTCGTGGTGGCGTGCGTGGCGCAGGCGGACGCCCGCACGCGGATGCGGGGCGTGCTGGGGCTGGGCGTGCCGCTCAGGCGCGCCTGGTGGGCGAAGGCGCTCTGGTGCCTCGCGCTCTGCGCGCTTTCTAACCTCGTGGTCTTCGGCATCTACCTCGCGGGGTCGGCTTTCTCCTCGCAGGGCCTCACAATCGCCGGCACGCTCACGATGCTCCTCTGCGCGCTCGCCAACACGGTGACCGCGGCGTGGATGGTCCCCGCAGGGCTCTTCCTCACGGCGCGACTCGGCATGCTCGCGGGCATCTTCTGCCCGCTCGCCATGCAGCTCGTGGGCGGGTTCGCCTGGTCGATAGTGCCGCTGCCACAGCTCTTCCCGCCGTCGGCGAGCATGGTCATCCCCACGAGCTTCATCCCCGTACTGCCGAGTGGCGAGCCACTCGCGGCGGACATGGCGCTCGGCGGGGCGCTCGCGGCGGACGGCATGCTCACGCTGGTGGGCCTTGTGGTCTGCGCGCTCGCGTTCGCCGCGCTCACGGCGGCGGGCGCGGCATGGTTCGCGCGCTCTGAGGAGAGGTGATTGGCATGGCTCGACCTACCGACCCGGCCCCGCGCATGACGCTCCCGCGCGCCCTGCGCTCCGAGTTTCTGCGCTTGGCGCGCTCCCCGCTCGCGGCGGTGCACCTCGTCTGCGGCCTGGCAGCCGGTCTTGCCTGCGGCGAGTACTTCTCCGTAGCCCGATGGGACCCGGCGCTGGGCGCGGACGCCTACGCCCAGTTCCTCGGCGCCCTCATGCCGCTCATGTCCGCCATCGTCTGCGGGCTCGCCGTGGACGAGGAGCGCGCTGCCGGGCGCCTCGCCAACCTCACGGCGGTCCCCTCGCGCGGGCGCGCCGTCGCGGCGAAGCTGCTCGCCCTTGCGGCGCTCGGCGCGGGCGCGCTGGCCGTGGCGCTCGGCGTGTTCGGGGCCGTGCTCGCCGTCGCCGGGCGCCTGCCGCTCGGGCCCGCTCCGCTTGCGGCCGCCTGGGCGGGCATCGTGCTGGGCAGCCTGCCCCTCTACGCGCTGGGGCTCGGCGTGGCCCTGCGCCTCGGCCGCAACGCCGCCATCTGCGCCGGCGCGGCGGGGATGCTCCTCGCGTTCTTCTCAGTGGGCGGACTTGCGCACGGCCTCATGACCGGCGAGCTCACCGGTGCCCTGGCGACGCCCCTGAGCTGGGTGCCGCTCGCCTGGCCCGCGCGCCTGGGGTCGCTCGGGGTGGAGGCCTTCATCGACGCCGCACGCGCGGCGGGCCCTCTCCTCACGACTGCGCTCGCTGGCCTCGTGCTCACCCTGGCAGCCGCCGCCGTCCTTCTGGCCTGGTTCCGCCGCTTCGAGGACGGGAGGGCAGATGCGTAGGAAGCCGCTCGCCGCCGTGCTCGCCCTCCTCTCCGCAGCGCTCGTCCTGGGCGGGAATGCCCTGCTCGACGCCGGCTGGGGGTTGGGCAGCGCTCGGTCGCCGACCGCGTGCTGCCCAACCCGGAGGTCGCCATGTGGGCGCCGCGCCCGAGCCCGGCAGCCACGCGAGCTCCTACGCCGACGCCACCGGGGCGGGGGCGAACTACGTCTACCTTGTGGACGCGGCGGACGACGGGGGCAATGTCCGAGAGCTCCAGCTCATCTTCTTCGGACGGGAGTCGGACGGCGAGGGCTGGCTCGAGATCGAGGCGCGCGGCGGCTCGGGCGTGCGCTACCGCGCGTGCGATGCGGCCGAGGCGCCCGCGGCTGCGCGCGGGGCTCTGGACCGCTGAGCGCGGCGCTAGTACAATGCCGACGGGAGTTTCAGGAGGTCGAACATGGCGAGGGTACTGGCAGTGGATGATGAACGGGCGATCCTCGACGCGCTCGCGCGCGTCCTCGGCCGCGACGGCCATGAGGTCGTC
>CAKTVB010000003.1 GCA_934621295.1 uncultured Collinsella sp. | reverse complement strand
TGTCGTGCTTCACCCTCAAGTCGACACGCATAAAAAGCCTCCCATTTCTCATGTCCAAGAAATGGGAGGCAGTTCATCGCTTTCCTGGGCTTTCTTCAAGGCTTGTTCAGCAATTCGCTGCCAACCTACCTATAACCGTCTTTTTTAGGCGGGGCGGGCCAATGAGTGCGAGCCGGCGCTAGTCCATATGGGCGTAATCGACCTTGGCGCGGCGTGCGGTTGCAATCTCCCAGTCGCGGGTGCCCTCAAAGACATCCTGCTTGTAGGGGTTGCGGCCAAGCTTCTTGGCGCGATAGACGATGTAGAGAATCGCGGCGATGTTGGCCACGAGCGCCAGGATCGACACCACGAGCGCTGCACTGGGATCGAGCGTGGAATGCGTCACAAAGATGGACTCCTCCTGGAAGAAGGGGAATACCTGCGCAAACATGCACCAGATGGCCAGCGTGAAGGCGCGGTTCTGGATCCAGCCGCCCTTGTTCCAAATGAAGGCCGCCACGGTGGGGGCGAGCAGCAGGGCAAAGCCGCAGAACCAAGAGTGCGTGGGCAGGCAGTTGTAGGTGTAGCAGAAGTTCCAGATGTCGTACGCGATGATGTAGACCCAGGTCATGTCGGGCCACAGCATGTCGGTCTTGTCCTCGCTTGCGTAAACGCTCCACCAACCGGTCATGCAGAAGATGTTGATGATGCCGGCGATGCCGTTGAACACGTTGTTCCAGCCAGCGAGCTGTGTGGCGCCCTCGGAGGTGACCCAGGTGGTCTCGCCCAGGGCGAAGAAGTGGTACGCGCTCTCAAAGTCGGATACGACGGCGATCATGATGTTGATGGCAACAATGACAAACGGCCACGCGCGGAACCACCTGGCCTTACCGATCTTGCCCCACTGGTACTTGATGGCGATGAAGCCCCAGCATCCGGCGAGTGCAGCATAGACCTTTGCATAGTGGAACCAGCTGTTTTGGTACACGTGCGTGGGATTGGTGAGCGCCCACTCCTGGCCGTTGGCCACGCCTACGGCGATGGCGGCACAGTAGATGGTCATGGCAAGGGGTGCCACGCCAAAGATGATGGCAGCGCCAACCTTGGTACGGCGGCCGATCTCATTGAGCACAATAAGGCCGATAAAGACCATGACCCAGCCGAGCCAATGGGCACCGGTGTTGCTCCCCCAAACATCAAACAACATGTCCCTCTCCTTTCCTTAATGCCCGTCTCTCCCTCTAGTTCACGACGGGCGCAAATAAACAGCTGCGGTCGCTGGCATCCTACTTCGATGGCCGGCGCTCCGGGTACTTGGCGGTGTATCCCTCGATGTGCAGCGTCGAGGCGATGATGTCCTTCACGGTCTCGTCGGGCACTTCTGGATGGGTGCGGATATACATGAGCAAACCCATGACGAGTGTGTAGAAGGTCTCGTAAACATGGTCGATGCGCAGGTCGTGGCGGGCGATGAAGTCGGCGACGGTCGTCTCGCATAAGTAGTGCGCCACGCGTTCGACCGCATGGTGCAAAAAGCCGCCGTAGAGAGCGCCGCTGCCCGAGGTGAGCGTGGCCGGCAGTTCGTGGCTATCTACCACGAGGCGCTTGAACAGCGGTGCCACGGTATCGAGCGCGCCTTCGATGTCGCCCTCGACACGGCTCGCGTTCCAGCGCTCGAGTTCGCTGACAAAGCCCTCGATCGCTTCGTCCATAACGGCCTCGACGGCAGCATCCATATCGGGAAAGTAATGGTAGAAAAGCGAGCGCGTACAGCCAGCCTGCTTGGCCACGGCGGATACCGAGAGATGGGACACGCCGCGCTCGGCGCTGACGACGCGCACCGCCTTGAGGATTCTGCGACGGCGCTCGTCTCCAGGGAGACGCTTGGGGGCAATGGCCGTAGAGGCGCATTCGTCCAGCTGGGTTTCAATTTGTTGCGGGGCGGCATCGTGTGCTAGGTTCGATGTCGCGCTGCGGGTGCTCATCCGCTTGCCGCCTTTCTGATGCTCCGGCCCGGTGATTCACCTTCTAGTCTTGAATATTGTTGACGGTTCGTCAATACTGTTTTTGACAGTATGTCAACTTTGCGGGTCGAGCGCGAACAGCCGCGCGTAGCTCGCTTACACAAGGGCCGCAGCCTGCGCAGTCGCCGCGCGGCAAGGGAGGGGACGCCATGATTCTCAATGGACCGGGGATTAGCTATACCGAGCCCGATATCGGTGCGGAGTTCGTGCCGCCCGTGCCCGAACATCCGCGCGAGAAGATCGTCAAGCTCTGCGAGCACTGCACGAATCGCCTGCTGCATCGCGATGAGCTTTTGGGCTATGAGTACTGGTCGTTTGCCGAGGCTGCCACCGACGAGCAGGCAGATGTTTTGCTCAAGATGAAGATGCGCCGGCCCTACACCCTGGCCGAGATGGTCAAGCTCACGGGTATGCCCGAGCCCGAGATCGAAAAGATACTCGACGATATGAGCTATACCGGCTTGCTTGAGTACAACTGGGAAAACCCCACACGCACCAAGCAATGGGTGCTGCCCATGCTCGTGCCCGGCTCTGCCGAGTTCCTTAACATGCGCGTGGGCCAGCTGGATGAGCACCCGGTGTTCGCGAAGTTTTTCGAGCAGGCGTCCAAAGGCCCGCTGTCTAAGGCGACGCCCATGGTGCCTCCCGGAGGCGCGGGCATTGGCATGCACGTTATTCCTGTCGAGCAGGCTATCGATGCTGCGAGCACGTCGGTGCCTATCGAGCATATCGAGCATTGGCTGGACAAGTATGACGGCAAGTACGCGGCCTCGACCTGCAGCTGTCGCGCAAGCCGCAAGGTTTTGGGCGAGGGTTGCGGCGACGACCCGCACGACTGGTGCATTGCTGTGGGCGACATGGCCGATTACGTAGTCGAGACCGATCGCGGCCACTACATCACGCGCGAAGAGGTTTACGACATTCTGCGTGCTGCCGAGGATAACGGTTTTGTGCACCAGATCACCAACATCGATGGCGAGAACAAAATCTTCGCTATCTGCAACTGCAACGTAAACGTGTGCTATGCCCTGCGTACGTCGCAGCTGTTTAATACGCCCAACCTGTCGCGTTCTGCCTATGTTGCCCATACGCAGGCCGACAAGTGCGTGGCGTGCGGCCGTTGCGTGGAGGTGTGCCCCGCGGGCGCCGTCAAGCTGGGCCAGAAGCTTTGCAGCAAGACGACGGGCAAGGTTCCGGAGTATCCGCGCCAGGAACTTCCCGATACCGTGAAGTGGGGGCCGGAGAAGTGGTCGCCCAACTATCGCAACGACAATCGCATCGAGACCCACAAGGCAGGTACCGCGCCCTGCAAGACCGCCTGCCCGGCGCACATCGCCGTCCAGGGCTATCTCAAGCTCGCGGCGCAGGGCCGCTATGACGAGGCGCTCGCGCTCATCAAGCGCGAAAACCCGCTGCCTGCCGTGTGCGGCCGCATTTGCAACCGTCGCTGCGAGGACGCGTGCACGCGCGGCAGGGTCGATGCCGCCGTCGCCATCGACGAAGTAAAGAAGTTCATTGCGCAGCGCGATCTCGACGCTGCAACGCGCTATATTCCGCCGATGGTCACGCCTACGCGTGCGGGCGGTTTTGATCAGAAGGTCGCCATCATTGGCGCCGGCCCTGCGGGTCTTTCGTGCGCCTTCTATCTGGCCGAGAAAGGCTACAAGCCGGTCGTGTTCGAGAAGATGCCGCGACCGGGCGGTATGCTTACTTATGGCATTCCTTCCTTCAAGCTCGAGAAAGACGTCATTGAGGCAGAGGTTGAGGTCATCCGCGAGATGGGCGCCGAGTTCCGCTATGGCGTGGAGGTCGGCCGCGACGTGACCTTGGCCGAGTTGCGCGAGCAGGGCTTTGCCGCCTTCTATGTTGCTATCGGCTGCCAGGGAGGCCGTCTGCCCGGCATCGATGGGCAGGACGCGAAGGGCACCTGGACCGCTGTTGACTTCTTGGCCAAGTACACCGATCAAACTGCGGGCGCTGCCCCTGCGATGGGCCGCACGGTGGTTGTGGGCGGCGGTAACGTTGCCATCGATGCTGCTCGCGTGGCTGCGCGTACCCAGGCCCCCGAGGTTACGATGCTGTGCCTCGAGTCGGCCGAGGAAATGCCCGCAAGCGACGAGGAAGTTGCCGAGGCTCGCGAGGACGGCGTCGACATCCGCTGCGGCTGGGGCCCCAAGGAGGTGCTCACCAACGAGGCAGGTGCCGTGCGCGGCATTGTGTTCAAGCGCTGCACGCGCGTGTTTGGCGATGACGGACGCTTTGCTCCCGAGTATGACGAGAATGATCTTGTGACCATCGAGTGCGACCAGGTTGTCTTTGCCGTTGGCCAGAGCATCGAGTGGGGCAACCTGCTGGAGGGCTCTGCTGTCGAGCTCGGTCGCGGTCAGGGCGCCGTTGCCGATCCGCAGACGTATCAGACTGCGGAGCCCGATATCTTTGTGGGCGGCGACGTCTACACGGGTCCTAAGTTTGCTATTGACGCCATTGCCGCTGGTCACGAGGCCGCCGTGTCGATTCATCGCTTTGTCCAGCATGGAACGCTTACCATTGGCCGCAATCAGCGCAAGTACGTTGAGCTCAACAAGGACGACGCCGATCTTTCGAGCTACGACACCGCTCAGCGCGAGGTCCCGGCGGCCAAGGATGCTGCTGCTGCCAAGGCAGCTCCCTTCCGCGAGTATGTGGAGACGCTTACCGAGGAACAGGTGCGTGCCGAGACCGCGCGCTGCCTGGGCTGCGGTGCGTCCGTCGTCGATCCCAACAAGTGCATCGGCTGCGGTCTGTGCACGACCAAGTGCGCGTTCGATGCCATTCACCTCACGCGCGAGCGCCCCGAGTGCTCCAACATGGTCAAGTACGAAAAGAAGGTCCCGTCGCTGGCGAAATACGCCCTCAAGCGCGAGATCAAGATTCGTTTTGGCAAGAAGAAATAGCACGGCGGGCCCTGAGGTTTAGCTGCTGCATTGGATGGGCGGGGCCGGACACAATGCCGGCCCCGCCTTTTAGATAAGAGGTTGATGTCATGCACGAGCTGGGCATCGTGTTTCATATCATCAGGACGGTCGAGGACGCGTGCCGCGACAACGCGATTTTGCGCGTGTCGTCGGTGACGCTGCAGCTCGGTGAGGTCTCGGGCGTGGTTCCGCACTATCTTGAGGATGCCTGGCGTTGGGCGAGCAACAAGAATCCGCTGGTGGCGGGTGCCGAGCTTAAGGTCGAGGAGATTCCTGCAATCACGTATTGCGAGGGCTGCCAAAAGACGTACGAGACGGTGGCGCACGGCAAGACATGCCCGTATTGCGGAAGCTCGCACACCTATCTGGTGCGGGGCCAAGAGGTGATGGTGAAGGAGATCGAAACTCCCGACGAGCAGCTCTCGCGCGATGATGCGGGTGATGGGTGCGCTGACGGTGCGTCTCCGCTGGGCCATGCGGCGGCAGACGAGACGTCGCTGGATCCGGTGGATGCCGCCAACCCGTTGATTATCGAGTGAGGTAGGGCGGGACCAATAAAAAATTAAGCATCAACTTCGTCAAGCAAGTGGCGGGTGGCCGGAAGTGTTTCTTCCGCCCGTCGATTTTAGTTGCATTTTTTTTTTCGCTGAGAAAATGGAATTGTCCGGGCTCGCAATTAAGTTCCATTTTTTCGGGGAAGGAAGATTATGGACGAGGAAAAGGACCAGCAACCCGCTTCGCCGGTCACGAAGGAAGTACAGCAAGCAAAGAAGGCCAAGAAGCCTCTTTCAAAAAAGAAAAAGATAATCATTGGCGTGATTGTTGCCCTTTTTGTTATTGGCGCAGCTGGCGGCAACGGTAACGGTACCGGAAACACAGCAGCGTCGAGCGGCTCGCAAACAAGTGCCTCGACGACGGTTGAGAAGAAAGAAAAGAAAAAGACTCCGGCCAAAGTCAAAGTCGATAAATCAGGGCTAGAGTCCTACATTGATTCATATGGATCCGTTGCCGCAGATGGATATACCGAGGATTCCTATCAGGCATATTCGAGCGCTCTCGAGAATGCCAAATCTGTGGACGCCGACGAAGACGCCACGCAATCGCAGGTTGATTCGGCAAAGGGCAATCTCTACACCGCTTACAACGGCTTGGAGGAAGCATTTAATCCTGCCAACTATTCATGGCCTGCATACCGAGATGTCGCAAGGAACCCAGACAGCTATTCAGGCCAGAAGCTAGCGTTTAAGGGAAAGGTTCTTCAGGTTGTAGAGGGCGATTCAGAGACGGATTTGCGTATCGCAACCGACGGTGGATACGATGACGTCATATTCGTAGGCTTTGATCCGAGCATTATGGGCGGTACCCGTGTTCTTGAAGACGATACGGTGACGGTTTATGGCACCTGTGTAGGTCAGTACTCTTACCAGTCAACCCTGGGTGCAAAGATATCTCTTCCGGGATTGTATGCCGATCAGGTAGAGATTAACCAATAGAGTGGGGACGGACGGTTCTCGTCGATTGAGGGCTTGTATCTGCTAGAATGCAATACGCAATGCCTCAGTAGCTCAGGGGATAGAGCACCGCTCTCCTAAAGCGGGTGTCGTACGTTCGAATCGTATCTGGGGCACCAGAATTTACGCAGGCCGGAAGCCAATTGGTTTCCGGCCTGTTTGTGTTTGCAGGCTGCTTGCGCAGGCGGGGGAGAGGCGGGGACGAAGGTGCGCCTGAGGCTCGTTGGGCAAGTCTCCCGATAGGCAAACCCACGCACAAACGTTCACTTTTTCTTATTTTTGGCAAAAAGTTGACGTTTGTGCGTGGGTTTTTATTTGACATCACCGCGGTGTCTGGCTTGGTACGGCGATGTCCGTACGCGCGATGCGCTCTTTAAGTCCCGGCCTCTCCATGCCGCGTCGGCTCCATTTCCGGGCCATGAGGCCATCACTGCCGGTGGATAATGAGCCGCCAGGCGATATGAACAGGGCGCTTGCCCCCTGTACCATCTAACATGTTACATAAGATCGCAAAGCTATCGAAAACGGCGTCACCGCGACTGCCGTCGGACGCATGCCGTAGCGACCTCGACATCAACCGTCGGTACTCATGGTTGCACCAAAGCGCGTCGAACGCCGGTTTCACTCCTTTGCGAGTCCGCCAGGACGAGAGGAGCGTCATGAGCAAGATACGGAAACTGATAGGTTTTGCCTTAGCACTCGCCTTTGCTATGGCGATGCTGCCGGCAATGGCATTTGCTGATACGTCGTACTACGACCTGTATGTCAATGGCGAGCGATTCACCAGCGACAATCTCGCCATCGAATGCGGCGAGGGTACGGCAACGTACGACCCTGCTACGCAAACCCTTACGCTGGAGAATGCATCCATCACGAATGCACTCGGTTCTGGCGGCATCTATTCGGGGCTGACGAGCGATCTGAACATCGTGCTCCGGGGTGAGAACCGCATTACTTTCGATGACAACATGGGCGTTATGGCTACGGGGAATATCGAGTTCTCGGGGTCTGGCAGCCTCACTATCGATGTTGCGGGGGAAACGAGGGACGGTGTAAGTGCCGTCGGCAATGTTTTGGTACGCGCGACGACCCTTAACATTAATGCCCCGGGTGGCATTGGCATTGCCAGCGACGGTTCGGTATTCGTCGATAACGCGAAGCTTACGTCGCATGCGCTGTATGCGGGCGTCGACGCTGCCAATCTCACTATCGAAAACGGCAGCGTGGTTGACATCTTGGCGACGGAAAACAATTGCAACGCCGCGTACATCAGGTCCCGCGGGGGCGCCACGGGCGGCAACCTGAGCATTTCGAATTCGAGCGTCGTGGCGAAGAGCCTCTTTCCCGGTCTGTTCGCCGAAGGAAACCTGACGATTGACGGCGGCTCTGTCCAATCGACCTCTACTGCCGATGCCGCTCTGTGGGCAAACGGCAACTTAACCATTGGCGGCAATGCCCACGTCACGCTCGACGGAAAACACCCCACTGGCTGCGAGGGTAACTTTACGGTCTACGCAGCCGAAATCGACGCCAAGAATACCAACGTAGAAAACATCCCGGCGTTCTTCAAGAGCCCCATCATTGGCAACGATTTCGACTTGACGCATGCCGTTGCCGTCGACAGCGAGGGCACGACCATCGACCTTATCGAGCACGATGGCGTCGAGCAGGCAAAGGGCTTCCTGCATCTCTATAAGAACATCCACTTCATCACGAGCGAAAAATCCGTCACCTATAGCTTCCCCTTCACGAAGCTCGTTAAGAAGGGCGGCGACATCGCTCCCGGTAAGCAGGAGTTTGAGTTCGAGATTTTCAATGTTGGCGTTGGCCAGATTGAGAATTACACCGACGTGATCGTGACGGCGACCGTCGCCACCAACGGAGCGGGAGAATACGAGGGTCTCCTTACCATCCAGGGTCCCAAGAGCCAGGTTCGCGACATCACCTGTGAGGGCTTCTGCGTGCGCGAGAAGAATACGGGTGTGGCAAACTGGACTTATTCCGACGCTGTCTACCAGATTTTCTGCCATGAGTACACGATTGCGACCGATGCCCAGTCGGCCACCCAGTCGAGTTGCGAAATCTTCCCCGTCAAGCTGGTGGAAACCGATAACGGAGCATTCTACGAGAAGACTCAAGACACGCCCGTGGCGAACATGACGTTCGAGAACGTCTATACAGAAAAGGCAGCCCCTGCCGAGGGCGATAAGCCTGATACCGACAAAAAACCGGCTGGCACCACGAAGCCTTCCGGAAAGAAAAAGACCACTGCGGGCAAAATTCCCAGCACGGGTGACAGCAATACTCCGGCTATGGAGTGTGCCGCACTGCTGGCAATCGTAGGCGCACTGACCGCCGCGCTTTCGGCCAAGAAGCTGCGCGGTGAACGCTAAGGGAGAGTTTAAAGACTAATCGTCCGCTCTGCGTATGACCGCTCGTGGAGCCAAGAAGCCCGCTCAATGTCTTTGACGTTGAGCGGGTTTCAACGGTTAATGGCCCCATGCGTGCTAAATGCCCGCGCGTTTGGTGCGCGTTGCGCGCAGATGCCTGTACTCTCCGTACCACTTCCCCTCCCGGGGTGGTAAAGTTGTTGACCACACGGAAATGCAGGCGCGGAAAGGGAACGATCGCATTGGCTCAAAAGGTGACACTCAAGCAGATTGCCAACGAGGTGGGGCTTTCTCCCTCTTCGGTCTCCCTCGTGCTCAACGATCGGCCCTGCCGCATCTCGGAGGAGAACCGTCGCCGCATCAAGGAGGTCGCGGCGCGTGAGCATTACGTTCCCAACCAGATTGCTCGCAGTCTGGTGATGCGCGAGTCCAAGACGCTCGGCCTCATCGTCCCCAACATCGAGAGTCGCTTCTTCTCATCGCTCGCCAAGAATTTGGAGCAGCGCTGCCGTGCCGAGGGGTATGCCCTGTTCATCACCAACTCCGATGGCTTGCCCGAAAACGACCTGGACCTGTTGGCCCTTCTCGTTACGCGTGGGGTGGACGGCATCTTCCTGGTTGTTGCTGATGAGCTCGCAGACGACAGTGTGCTGATCGATGAACTTTCTCATCTGCCCGTGCCCTATGTGATGATCGACCGCGTGGTGGACAACCTGTCGTGCGACAAGGTTCTGTTCGACCATGAGCGTGGCGGTTACATGGCAACAAAATACCTGCTGGAGAAGGGCCACGAGCGCATTGCCTGCATGGTCAACGCTGCCAAGTCCATGACGGGTCGCAAGCGCCTTGCCGGTTACGAACGCGCGCTCGCCGAGGCAAACGTCACCTTTGATTCTTCGCTGGTGATCGAGACCGATTACTACATCTCCGACGCATACGAGGCAGCGACCAAAGTTCTTGATACTGATGCTACGGCTGTTTTTGCAAGCTCCGACAACATTGCTCTTGGCCTGCTCAAGCGTCTGTACCAGTGCGGCCGTCGTGTGCCGAGCGATTACTCGGTGGTGAGCTACGACAACAGCGCTGCCGACGCTCTGTTCGAGCCGGCTTTGACCTCGATCGAGCAGGACGTGACCATGCTTTCCGAGCATGCCATCAACATGATGCTCCGCAAGATCGAAAAGCCAACGGCGCGTCCTATCGAACGCGTACTCGAGCCGCGCTTGGTGGTGCAG
This sequence comes from uncultured Collinsella sp., assembly GCA_934621295.1. Taxonomy (GTDB): domain Bacteria; phylum Actinomycetota; class Coriobacteriia; order Coriobacteriales; family Coriobacteriaceae; genus Collinsella. The sequence continues at coordinate 251,063 of CAKTVB010000003.1, read as the reverse complement.
GGCAGCGTTTCTCCTCGCTAGCGGGGGCGGGGGAGACCCCTTGCTTGCCGCATGGCAGCATAATTGCCGCATGACGATGAAAGGCCAAGGGAGCCTCTCCCAGCGCGTCATATGGAGGCTCCGTGAAGGGCTGGGGCGGTAATCTTTTGCAGCTCCAAAGCTGCTAACGAGCCCGCCATGCTGCATAAATGCTCAAATATTGTCCCTCAATATGTATAAACCTTTACAATGCTAAAACGTTTTTCCATAACGATAAAACGTTTTACCGCCTATACTCTCGATTTGGATACAGGTGCTTGTACCTGATGCCGAGCCAATAAGCATCGGTTCCTCCATGCGCCCCGCTTGTTCCTAAAGGGCGTGTTTCCAGATGCTTTATCCAGCCTTGGCGCCCCGTAGGAGAGAGCGGTGCGTGCCCGGGAAGCCGGCGTCAAAGCGCTTGTTCTGCTGCATGCCATCCCTTGCATGTAGCGATGCGTGCGAGATGCGCTCCCGCGGTGATTGCCCTGCCCGGCAGGTCGCGGGAACGCAGCGCATCGTTTTTCGGGAGTTACACGCCGGCGCCCACCGGCGAGAATACAGGAGGCAATACATGACTCAGCCCGTTATCGGAACGCCGTGGAAAAAGCTCGATGCATCCGTTTCCAGCGAGGAGCTCGAGGGGGTGGAGAAGTATTGGCGCTGCGCTAACTATCTCTCCGTCGGCCAGATCTACCTGCGCTCCAATCCCTTGATGCGCAAGGATTTTGTCGACGAGAAGACGGGTGAGGTTCGTGACTTCGGCCGTCCCGACGTCAAGCATCGCCTGGTGGGCCACTGGGGCACCACTCCGGGCGTGAACTTTCTGTTTGGTCATGTAAACCGTCTTATTGCCGATCACCAGCAAAACGCCGTGTTCCTCATGGGCCCGGGCCACGGTGGCCCGGCGGGCACTGCCCAGTCCCTGCTCGATGGCACCTATCGTGAGATTCGTCCCGATATCACCGATGACGAGGCCGGTCTGCAAAAGTTCTTCCGCCAGTTCTCCTATCCCGGCGGCATTCCCAGCCACTTTGCGCCCGAGACTCCGGGTTCCATCCACGAGGGCGGCGAGCTTGGCTATACCCTGTCCCACGCATATGGCGCCGTGATGGACAACCCGAGCCTTCTTGCCGTGGCTGTGGTGGGCGATGGCGAGTCCGAGACCGGCCCGCTTGCGACCTCTTGGCAGTCCAACAAGCTCGTGAATCCCAAGACCGATGGCATCGTGCTGCCGATTCTGCACCTCAACGGCTATAAGATTGCCAACCCCACGATTCTGGCGCGCATCTCTGACGAGGAGCTCACCAAGTTCTTCGAGGGCATGGGCTACGAGCCGCACTTCTTTGTGGCCGGCTTCGACAATGAGCCCCACAGCTCCATCCATCGTCGTTTTGCCGATCTATTCGAAGAGGTCTTCAACAAGATTTGTGACATCAAGGCGCGCGCCGAGGCGGGCGACGAGACGCGTCCTGTCTACCCGATGATCGTGTTCCGTACGCCCAAGGGCTGGACGTGCCCCAAGCATATCGATGGTAAAAAGACCGAGGGCAGCTGGCGTGCGCACCAGGTGCCTCTGGCATCTGCCAAGGATACGCACGAGCACTTCCGCGTGCTGCGCAGCTGGCTTCGCTCGTATAAGCCGGAGGAGCTCTTTACCGCGGAGGGCCAGATTCGCCCCGAGGTGACGTCCTTCATGCCCAAGGGCGACCTGCGCATCGGTGCCAATCCCAACGCGAACGGCGGCAAGGTGCGCCATGAGCTCGCGCTGCCCGATATCCATGCCCATGAGGTCCCCGTGGCAGAAAAGGGCCACGGCTGGGGTGCGACCGAGGCGGCACGCGTCTTTGGTGCCTATACCGCCGATGTCATGGAGCTCAACGACGACTTCCGCATCTTTGGTCCGGACGAGACGGCATCCAACCGTCTGCAGGATGCTTACAAGGTGACGCGCAAGCAATGGGATGGCGGCTATTATGCCGACGCCGATAACGACGAGCTGTTGGCGCCCACCGGTCGCGTGGTTGAGCAGCTGTCCGAGCATCAGTGCGAAGGCTTCCTCGAGGCCTATACCCTTACCGGTCGTCACGGCGTGTGGAGTTCCTACGAGTCGTTCGTGCATATCGTCGACTCCATGGTCAACCAGCATTGCAAGTGGCTTGAGGCCTGCGTGCGCGAGATTCCCTGGCGTGCCCCGATCTCCGGCTTGAACATCCTGCTTTCCAGCCACGTATGGCGCCAGGATCACAACGGCTTCTCGCATCAGGATCCGGGCTTTGTGGACCTGCTGCTCAACAAGGCTAATGACACGCACGTGGTCAACGCGTACTATCCGTGCGACGCCAACATGGCGCTTGCCGTGGCCGAGCGCGCCTATACGTCCACGAACTGCGTGAATGCCATCTTCTGCGGCAAGCAGCCTGCGCCGACGTTCATCACGGTGGATGAGGCTCGCGCCGAGCTCGAAGAGGGTCTTGCCGAGTGGAAGTGGGCGAGCAGCGCCAGCAGCCTTGATGAGGCCGACCTGGTCATCGCTTCTTGCGGTGACGTGCCTACGCTCGAGGCTCTGGCAGCGCTCGACATGCTCAAGAAGATTGGCGTGAAGGCGACCTTTGTGAACGTGGTTGACCTGCTCAAGATCAAGAACGTGTCCGAGAATGACCAAGCCATCTCTAACGAGCGCTTTGCCGAGTTCTTTGGCACCGACAAGCCGGTCCTCTTCTGCTTCCATGCATATGCGGGCACCATCCATCGCCTGATTTGGGATCGTCCCAACCACGATAACTTCCGCGTGCACGGCTACGAGGAGAAGGGCTCCACGACGACTCCCTTCGACATGCTTCGCCTCAACAACATGGACCGCTGGGCACTTGCTGCCGATGCCCTGCGTATCGTGGACGCTCAGAAGTGGGCGGCGCAGATTGAGGAGTGGGAGAACTTCCGCGAGGAGGCCTTCCAGTTTGCCGTGGACGAGGGTTACGATCATCCGGCCTTTACCAACTGGGTGTGGCCCGATGCGGCTGCTGCTACCGATGGTACGCTGTCGGCGACTCAGCTTACCGCCGGCGACAACGAATAACCGGCTCCGGCTTTCCCCAGCACCCGACCTTGCCCCTCATTCGTCGGTCGCGTACCTCCGTACGCTTCCCTCCTCTTTCGGGGCAATCTCGGGCACTGGGAAAACCCGGTGGCATATGCGGGGCATCCCGCCTTGGGTTGTCAGCTAGCTTGCCTTTCTCTTCCGATGGCTGCATCCGGGTTTTACGGATGCAGCCATTTTTGATGTGCGCTTGTGGCGAGCGTCTATTCCATATCGAGGGGGACCTTGTGGGTGGGCGCCGGCCATGCCTGCTCGATGAGGGCGATGTCTTCATCGGTGAGCTCTATTGCGTCGGCAGCCGCGTTTTCGAGCGCGTGCTGTGCCTGGCCTGTGCGCGGGATGGCGATGGTTCTGCCGTCTCGTATGTCCCAAGCGAGGATTGCTTGGGCGACACTTACGCCGCGCCTGCGCGCTACCTCGGCAATTTGGGACGACTCGAATAGGCCCTGACGGAGGGCTCCCGCTTGGGCCAGGGGGCAGTATGCCATGAGTGCTACGCCATGATTGCGCATCCACGGCAACAGGTCGTATTCGATTCCGCGCGAGCTGGGGTTGTAGAGCACCTGGTTGACCTGGCAATGGCAGCCGCCTGGGATGCTCCAGAGCTCTTCCATCTCGTCGGTATCGAGGTTCGATACGCCCCAGGCGCGAATCTTGCCCTCCTCGACCAGCTGCTCCATGCAGCGCACGGTTTCGGCAAGCGGAACATCTTCGATCCAGTGCAGCAGGTAGAGGTCGAGGTAATCGGTACCAAGGTTCTTGAGCGTGGCGTCGCAGCTACGGAATATTTCGGGGGCGCCGGCGTTTTCGGGGAGTACCTTTGAGACCAAGAAGAGCTTGCTTCGGTCGAGCGGTTCGGCGATGCTCCCGTCTTCTTCGAGTAAACGCTCGCCATGAACGTCGATGCCGGCGATGGCATCGCCCACCAGACGTTCGCTTCTGCCTTCGCCGTACATCTCCGCCGTGTCGATAAGGGTCATTCCGGCGGCGACGCCTGCCCTCAATGCGCGCACCTCGCTGTCGTGCGTGTCGGCGGAATCGCCCAGGTACCACGTTCCCTGCCCAAAGGAGGGGACCGTGGTACCGTTCGAGAGCGTTACGAAGTTGTTCATGATGATCGACTCCTCTTGCGATAGCGGGGCTCAAGGCGGCGCAATTCCGCGAACGTGCTTGCGCCGCCTGCTTGCGAACGACGGGTTCAAATCGCCCCATATATACCCCGGACGTCTAATGTTGCATTTCGATGCTGGCGCGCGCGGGATTGTAAGATATTCGAAAATGATACGGATATGGTCAAAAGGGAGCGCAGGTGCTGGAACAGCGCGGGAAATCAAACGGCAGCGTAAGGAGCCAAACCGGTATCTCCTGGTTTGAGAGCAAGGTTTTTGCCTGGTCGGATAATCCATCGCTAGAGCGTCATGCATTTGATTTTGTCTGTGCCTCCCTGTTTTTGGTGCTCGCTACGCTGATCGGCGACGCGTTCTTTGCGTTCGATATGGAGGCTTGCATCGTCATCACCTATGTGCTGGCGGTTCTTTGCATCTCTCTTCTTACGGTGGGGCGTGCGTATTGCTTCGTTGCCTCGGCGCTCTCTGCCCTGCTCTACAACTACTTCTTTACTATTCCGCGCTTTTCCCTCACGGCTTGGGGCAGCGCGTACCCGGCGACGTTCGCGGTGATGTTCGCGGTGGCCCTTGTCTCGAGTACGGTTGCCATGACGCTGAGGCGCGAGCTGCATGCTTCCCATATGGCCTACCGCAGGACCAAGATTATCTTGGAGGCAGACGAGGCGTTTCGTCGCTGCGAAACGCGCGAGCAGATCGTGAGCGCGGCGGGTGCCCAGCTGTCTCGGCTTCTTGACGCGACGGTCGTTTGGTATTGCGATGAGGGGGAGGGATTTATAGCGCAGCGAAAGTTTGCTGCAGCCGGCGCCCCTTCGGAAGGGCCGGTCATTGAGCTATCCATGGCCAGAAGGGCTTTGGAAGATGGCGAGAGCGCGGGCGTTGGGACGGATCTTTTCCCTTCGGCGTCTGGCCTGTATCTGCCGTTGCACTGCGGCGCAGAGGTCGTGGGCGTTATGGGCATCTGCCTTATGGGCGCCGTCCCTCTCCCAGCCGAGCGCAACGAAGCCGAGGCCGTGGCGGGAGAGGCCTCGCTTGCCCTTGCTCGTGCGCAGGCGCTTGAAGAGCGCGAGGAAGCTGCGGTTATGGCTAAAAATGAGCAGCTGCGTGCAAACCTTCTCAGATCCATCTCGCATGACCTGCGAACGCCGCTTACTTCCATCTCGGGCAATGCCGATGTGCTTCTTTCTGACGCAGGGGGCTTGGACGAAGAGAAACGCGTCGAGCTGCTGCGTGATATCCGCTCTGACGCCATGTGGCTTAATGCTACCGTGGAGAACTTGCTTGCCATCACGCGCCTGGAAAACGGAGGGATGCATGTATCCACGACGGCGGAGCTCCTCGACGACATCGTCGAGGAGGCTTTGCGTCACGTGAGTCCGGATGCCGAGTTTCACCATATCGAAGTCGTGCCGAGTCCCGACCTGCTGCTTGTGGATGTGGATGCGCGCCTTGTGGTGCAGGTTGTGGTGAACCTTGTGAACAATGCTATAACCTATACCCCGGCAGGGTCGCATATCTGTATCTCGACTCATGCGGACGGCGGCATGGCTGTTGTGCGTGTGGAAGACGATGGTCCCGGACTTGCGGAAAAAGACCGTGACCACATATTCGAATCTTTCTATACGGCGGGACGTACTTTGGCGGACTCGAAGAGAAGCGTGGGGCTTGGGCTCGCATTGTGCAAGTCTATCGTCGAGGCGCACGGGGGCTCCATTGGCGTTGCCGCGGTCGAGCCCCATGGGTGCGCGTTCGAGTTTTCGCTGCCCCTGCATTATCTGGAGACTGGAGACGCAAATCATGCCAACTGATACACACGCTACGATCCTTGTTGTAGAAGATGACGCCGCGGTCCGAAACCTCGTACTCACAACGCTTGGATCCCATGGCTTTAACACTTTGAGTGAATCTACGGGAAAAGGCGCCATCGCCTCTGTGGCAACCAATGCTCCCGATGTGGTCCTTCTTGATTTGGGGCTTCCCGATATCGATGGCATCGAGGTCGTTCGCGCCGTACGGAGCTGGTCACAGATGCCGATTATCGTGGTGTCTGCCCGAAGCGAGGACGCGGACAAGATCGGCGCCCTTGATGCCGGGGCAGACGATTACCTTACCAAGCCTTTTTCGGTGGGGGAACTTCTGGCGCGCATTCGAACGACCCTGCGACGCTTGAGCTATCTTTCCGATATCTCCGAGCGCGAGGAGTCCGTGTTCGAGAACGGTGAGCTCCGCATCGACTATGCCGCGGGCGTGGCATGGCTGGCGGGGGAGGAGCTTCATCTGACGCCCATCGAGTTCAAGCTCTTGTGCCTGCTGTCGCACAACGTGGACAAGGTCTTGACGCACAGCTTTATCCTCAACGAGGTTTGGGGTTCTGAGCACCAGACGGATCTTGCGTCGCTGCGCGTATTCATGGGTACGCTGCGCAAGAAAATCGAGTCCGATCCGGCGCATCCCCGCTACATCCAAACGCATGTCGGCGTGGGGTACCGCATGATTCGATCCGATGCGCCTAAAGATGCGATATAGCCTTTTACCTGCGGTCTTTAGCTCTTCTTAATTCGGTCTTAATAGCACTTTTATGCCAGGCGCGTGTTGAATGGAACGCGGGCCAAAGCCTTGGTCTCAAGGGGATCGAGGGTGGCTATCCTTCCTTTGCGTCGACGGTTCTGCCGTCGGCCGCACGTGCCCGCCGGGTGCGTGCGCTATCAAAGAAAGGAGGACCCTTGGATACTGCGTCCGAATCGCATGAGGAGAAGATTGCGCAGCTCACATCGCTGAGCGGTGCGGATGCGCTCGCGGCCATGGGCAGCAGCGCTGCTGGCCTGATGAGCGATCAGGCGGCGAAGCTGCAGGCCAAATACGGCAAGAACCTCATCCAGGCGGCCAAGAAGAAATCCCCGGTCCTGGCGTTTCTCTCCAACTTCACGCACCTCATGGCTATTTTGCTGTGGGCGGCAGGCATCATCGCCCTGGTGGCAGGCATGCCCGAGCTGTGCGTTGCCGTGTGGTTGGTCAACCTGATCAATGGCTGCTTTAGCTTTTGGCAGGAGCATCAGGCCGATAAGGCAACCGAGGCGCTCAAGAAGATGCTTCCGTCCTACGTCAACGTGATCCGCGATGGCCAACAGTCTCAGGTGCTTGCCGAGGACCTCGTTCCCGGCGATATCATGGTCCTGGCCGAGGGCGATAAGATTTCAGCAGATGGCCGCGTCGTGCGCGCCTCTGACCTGCAGGTCGATCAGTCGACGCTCACGGGAGAATCCAATCCGGTGAGAAAGACCGCCGATGCCGTACTCGAGGCTGACCTCACCGCCGCCGAGACGCCTAACCTCGTGTTCGCCGGCACTTCGGTTTCCGAAGGCAACGGCCGCGTAGTGGTTACGAAAATCGGCATGGCGACGGAGTTTGGCAAGATTGCCAGCCTCACGCAGAACATGGAGGATTCCGAAAGCCCCCTGCAGCGCCAGCTCGACCGCTTGACCAAGCAGGTCACGCTGTTTGCCATGTGCATGGGCATCGTGTTCTTCTTGCTTGACGTGCTGTTTGTGCACAATGGTTTGGCTTCTTCGTTCATCTTCGCCCTGGGCATGGTCGTCGCCTTTATTCCCGAGGGCTTGCTGCCCACGGTCACGCTGTCGCTCGCCATGGCTGTTCAGCGCATGAGCAAGCGCAACGCCCTGGTAAAGAAGCTCAGCTCTGTTGAGGCTCTGGGCTCTACGAGCGTTATCTGCACCGATAAGACCGGCACCCTCACCCAAAACGAGATGACCGTCAACCATCTGTGGACCGTTGAGCGCGAGTACGAGGTCGCGGGAGTCGGCTACGCGCCCGTAGGCGATATCAATGCCGATGGCGAGAAGTGGCTGGCTGCCGATAACGACGAGCTCCGCCTTCTGGTGGAGGGCGGTGCGCTGTGCTCCAATGCCCGTCTTGTCGCTCCCGAGGAGGAAGGCGGCCGCTACACCGTTCTGGGCGATCCCACCGAAGCATGTCTGCTTGTGAGCGCTCAGAAGGCGGGCCTTGCCCTCGAGGACCTCGAGCGCGAGATGCCGCGTGTGAGGGAGCTTCCCTTCGAAAGCCGCCGTAAACGCATGACGACCATCCACCAGCTCAAGCGACCGCTCGAAGGCGCCACCCGTATCGCCTTCGTGAAAGGCGCACCTAACGAGGTCGTTCGCCTCTCCGAGAGCGTGCGCTGTGGCGGCGAAGTCGCGCCTATGGACGAGCAGATGCGCGAGCGCATTATGGCGGCAAACGATGGGTATGCCGCCGATGGTCTGCGCGTCCTTGCCCTGGCGTATCGCCCGCTGCGCAGCGATGACGACACCATTCCGCGCTCCATGAGCGATTACGCCCCCGAGAATATCGAGTGCGGCCTTACCTTCGTTGGCCTTCTCGTTATGCAAGATCCGCCGAGGCCCGAGGTCGCAGCAGCCGTGGCCGAGTGCCGCCGCGCCGGTATTCGCGTGGTCATGATTACGGGCGACTACGGTCTGACCGCTGTGTCCATCGCTCGTAAGATCGGAATCGTCCAGGGCGAGCATCCGCGCGTCTTCTCGGGCGTCGAGCTTGAGAAGACTTCGGATGAGGAACTCAAGCGCGCCTTGAAGGGCGAGGTCGTCTTTGCGCGTATGGCTCCGGAGCAGAAGCTGCGCGTTGTCGAGAATCTGCAGCAGATGGGCGAGATCGTGGCTGTCACCGGCGACGGCGTGAACGACTCCCCGGCGCTCAAGCGGGCCGATATCGGCGTTGCCATGGGCATTACCGGTACGGACGTGGCAAAGGAAGCCGCCGACATGATCTTGACCGACGACAACTTCGCCTCGATTGTCCATGCCATCGAGGAGGGCCGCGCGGTCTACGCGAACATCAGGAAGTTCATGCTCTATATCTTGAACTCCAACGTTCCCGAGGCCGTTCCCTCTGCAATCTATCTGCTCTCGGGCGGCGCGGTGCCGCTGCCGCTCACGACGATGCAGATTCTCACCATCGACCTGGGTACCGATATGCTGCCCGCCCTTGGTTTGGGTACCGAGCCTCCCGAGGCCGATGTCATGAGCAGGCCTCCCCGCGACCCGAATGAGCCTTTGCTTTCGGGCAAGGTCATGCGCAAGGCCTTCCTGTGGTACGGCATGCTCGGCGCGCTCTTCTCCTTTGCCGCGTTCATGTTCTGCCAGATCATGAACGGCTGGCATCCGGGCATCGCGATGTTCGGTGTGGGTGCCGACCTTGATCCGGTCTATATTCGCGCCACGACCATGGCCCTTGCCGCCATCGTCTTCACGCAGATCGGCGAGGTTTGGAACTGCCGTACGGAGACCGCCTCGGTCTTTGCCACGGGTCTGTTCTCGAACAAGCAGATCAACAAGGGTATCCTGTTCGAAATCGTGCTCATTGTCTTTATTACGCTGTTCCCGCCGTTCCAGGGCGTCTTCCACACCAGTCCGTTGCTGCTGAGCGACTACGTGTTCTTGGTGCTGCTTCCGCCCGTTATCTTGCTGCTTGAGGAGTGCCGCAAGGCCATCGTGCGCAAGAGGAATCACATCGACCGTAATGGCGTCGCGCTTTCGCAGACGCCGGAAAAGAGGTAGCCATGAATGTAATCGTCGTGGGTATGGGGCGCATGGGCGTGAGCCTGGCGCGAAAGCTCGACAGGCAAGGCTATGGCGTCTGCGCCATCGACCAAGACCCCGAGCGCCTTGAATCGCTTGGGGAGTCGTTTGGCGGCCGCACCGTAGAGGGCGTCGGCTTTGACCGTGCGGTCCTCGAGGCGGCCGGCATCGACCGCGCCAGCGCCGTGATCGCTTGCACCTCCTCCGATGAGACGAACATCGTCGTCGCGCGTATCTCTCGTCAGACCTATCGCGTTCCGCGCGTCATCGCTCGCCTGTACGAGATCTCCAATGCTGAAACCTACCGCAGGCTCGGCATCCAGAGCATCTCCACTACCGACTGGGGTGTGCGCCGCGTGTGCGAGCTTTTGACGTTCAACGAGCTCGACGATGTTGTCGAGCTTGGGTCCGGCGATGTGCGCCTCGTACGCGCCGACGTTCCGGCTCTTCTCGAGGGAAGCCCGGTGCGCGAGCTCACCGTTGTGGGCGAGATCAGCATCGTTGCCGTCTCGCACGACAACGAGACATTCGTGCCCACACAGGGAACGGTGCTTGACCACGGAGACATCATCTATGCGGCGGTTGCGTCGAGCGCTGCGGGCAAGTTCCGCACCATGCTCGGCTTAGCCGAGTAAGGAGGCAACCATGAATATCATTATCGTTGGCGGTGGCAAGACCGGCTCGTATCTCGCCTCCCTGCTGAGCGGCCGCGGCGACACGGTGCGTGTTATCGAGTCGAGGAAAGCCGTGGCGCAGCGTCTTGAGGCCAGACTGCCCGAGGGCACGGTCGTGCGCGGCATGGGCTCGAGCCCCGATGTCCTCGAAGCGGCGGGCGTGCTTCATTCGGACGTTGTGATTGCCGTTACGGGCGACGACGAGGTTAACCTCGTGGTTTCGATGCTCGCAAAGATGGAGTACAGCGTTGGCCGCGTGGTCGCGCGCGTCAACAACCCGGCGAACGCATGGATGTTCGATGCCTCTATGGGCGTTGATGTGGCCATCGACCAGGCCGATCTGATTACGCGCTCCGTCGAGGAGGGTCTTGATATCGAGGATGTCTACACGATCATGCGCCTGGGCAAGAACGGCCACGCTATTGTCCAGGGCGAGGTTCGCCCCCGCTCTTCGGTAGTCGGCAAGGCGGTCCGCGACTTGCAGCTGCCCGATGGCCTTGTACTTGTGGCCGTCGAGCGCGGCGGTGACATTCTCGTCCCCAACGGTGGGACGGAGCTGAGCGCCGGCGATCGCGTGGTGGCTTTCGCCGACGATTCCGGCAGGGATTTTTTGAGCCATGCGTTGCAGTAGGCGCTGCTAGGTTGTATAGGCCGCATCTGGGTTTTCGGGTGCGGCCTTTTTACGTTGTGCCATGCTTTCCCATCATGGGGCCTCATGTGTGATTGTCACGGTTCTGTTACCGATTTTGAGGGGGTTCGCGCAGAAGGCACTCTAGTATGCTAAAGTATCAGACACCGGCTGAGGCCGGTTCTTTTTTCCGATATGTTAGCTACCGCAGAGGGGATGGGCGCACGTATGACGGCCACACCGTGGGGATTCAGAGACATCTTGCCCGAGGAGGCTCAGGCGCGCGAGGAGATCGCGCAGACGGTGAGGGATTGCTTCCGTGCCCATCATTACCTTCCGGTCGAAACCCCGCTGCTCGAGGACAAAGGCTCCCTCGAGGAGGGCGGCCGCATTGCCGATACCCCTTTCAAGCTCTTTGATGACGACGGCCGCCTGCTTGTGGTGCGCCCCGACAACACGCTTCCCATCGTGCGTCTGGTCTCCACGCGCATGCGCTCGGCCGATCTGCCTCTCCGTCTGCGCTATGAGGCCCCGGTCGTGCGTGAGCAGGTGCGCGGCGCCGGCGGTTCGCGCCAGTTTACGCAGCTGGGCTTCGAGCTTATCGGCGAAGGTGACACCGCGGGCGACGTCGAGATGGTCTCGTTGGTGACGAGCGCCGTTCGCGCCCTGGGGCTTGCTTATGCCAAGATCGTGTGCGGAAGCGTTCGCCCCTTCAAGACGCTGCTCGCAAAGGTGAGCGACCCGTCGCTTGCCACCGACGCCCTGCGCATGGTTCACGCCAATGATTTTGTTGACCTGGATGCGCGCGTGATGGCGAGTGGCGAATCCGAGGCCATGAAGGCAGCCATCTGCGAGCTGCCCCGTCTGGCGGGCGACGCTACGGTTCTGGATCGCGTGGATGAGCTTCTTGCCGCCGCCGGCATTGCAGGCGATATGACCCGTGAGCTTCGTGCGCTCATCGCCGGGCTGAATACTCAGGATGCCGCGCTGCTGTCCTTCGATTTTTCCATCATGAATTCCTTCGACTACTACACCGGCTTGGTGTTCAAGGCGTACGCGGGCGGCCTTCCCGACCCCGTGGGCTCGGGCGGCAGGTACGATTCGGTCTTCTCTGGCGTGTTTGCGTCCGAGGCCGATGTCCCGGCGGCGGGTTTCGCATTCTCGCTCGAGCGTCTGGAAAGCGCGCTGAACACGGCGGGCGATGCCGCCGACGGTGACCATGCTGCTTCTCGTGCGGACAGCGCAGCAGGCGCTCCTTTGCGCATCGCCGTTCCCAAGGGTTCCCTCAAGGCCGATACGCTCGACGTGCTGGAGGCCGCCGGCATCGATGCTTCCGAGCTGCGCGATCCGGGCCGTCACCTTATCGTGCACGGGCGCGATGCCCGTGCGGTCGAGGACGGCATCGGCGACATCGAGTTCATCATCGTGCGCCCCAGCGACGCGCCCGCGTTCGTGGGCTGCGGCGGCGCCGACTGCGGCATCTGCGGCCGCGATTCCCTGATCGAGTCCGGTCTCGATCTTTTGCAGCTGGTCGACCTTGGTTACGGTGCATGCAAGTTTATCGAGGCCGAGCTCTCGTGGCGTGCGGGCCAGGCCGAGCGCAACTACGCTCGTCGTGGTTCGCTGCGCGTGGCCACCAAATACCCGCGTATCGCTTCCGCCTGGTATGCGAGCCGCGGCGTGGTGGCGGATATCGTCTCGCTCCACGGCAACATCGAGCTGGGCCCCATCGTAGGCATGACCGACCGCATCGTCGATATCACGGCCACGGGTGCTACCCTGCGCGAGAACGACCTCGTTATCACCGGCGAGATCATGGAGTGCACGGCGCGGTTCTTTGTGAATCCCGGTGCTGCCCGCCTGGACCCGCGCGTGCGCATCTTGGGCGAGCGGCTGGCAGCCGCGGTGGAGCATCTCCATTTCGAGCCCGTTGCGGGCTCGGCTCAGTAACGGGCGCATACCGGTTTTGACGTAGCATGGGCGCAGATGCCCAAAAGAGATAGGACTGTTTGAGATGAAGACCATCAAGTTGGCAGCGGGTGAGCTGCTGAGCGTCAACCAGCTCAATCGCAAGGGCGTATTGCCCGAGAACATCGTTGCTTCTGCAAAGGAGATCGTGGCCCGTGTGCGTGCCGAGGGCGATGCCGCAGTGCGCGACTACTGCAGCCGTTTTGACGGCGTTGACCTCGAGAGCTTCCGTTTGCCGCAAGAGCAGATCGATGCGGCGCTCGAGGGCCTCGACCCCACGTTTGTCGCCGCGCTCGAGAAAGCCGCTGCGCAGATTCGCGAGTTCCACGAGCGCGAGGTCGAGCAGAGTTGGTTTACCACGCGCGCGGATGGCACCATGCTCGGCGTCAAGGTGACCCCGCTTGCTGCGGCCGGCATCTATGTGCCGGGCGGGCGTGCGCAGTATCCTTCCACGGTGCTCATGAACGCCATTCCCGCCAAGGTCGCGGGTGTCAAGCGCGTGGTCATGGTCACGCCTCCGCAAAAAGATGGACTCATCAGCCCCTATACGCTTGCGGCTGCCAAGCTCGGCGGCGTGGACGAGATCTACATGGTGGGCGGCGCGCAGGCGGTAGCGGCACTCGCCTACGGTACCGAGACCATCCCCAGGGTCGATAAGATCACCGGTCCGGGCAACGCGTTTGTGGCCGCAGCCAAGCGGATCGTTTCGGGCGATATCGGCATCGACATGATCGCCGGTCCGTCCGAGGTTTGCGTGCTCGCCGATGCGACGGCGAACCCCATGGTCGTTGCGGCCGATCTTATGGCCCAGGCAGAGCACGACCCGCTGGCGGCTTGCTATCTGGTTACCTGCGACGCCGATTTTGCCTCCGAGGTCGAGCGCGGTATCGAGGTCCTCGTGGCGCAGTCGCCTCGCGCCGAGATCACGCGCGCGTCTCTCGACAACGAGGGCACGATCGTCATCGCTGCCGATATGGCGGCGGCAGTCGAGGCCGTCAACACCGTGGCACCCGAGCACCTGGAACTCCACTGCAAGGATGCCATGGGCCTGCTCGGTGGCATTCGCAACGCAGGCGCCATCTTTGTGGGCGCTTGGAGTTCCGAGCCGCTCGGCGACTACGTTGCCGGCCCCAACCACACGCTTCCCACGGGCGGCACGGCGCTGTTCTCCAACCCGCTTTCTGTCGAAGAGTTCGTCAAGCGCTCGAGCGTCATCTGCTATACACCCCAGGGTCTGATGAGCGATGCACCCGCGACTCAGCGCCTGGCTGAGGCCGAGGGTCTGTGGTCGCACGCGCTTTCTGCGGCGCTGCGCCGTCGCATCTTGGAGCAAGGCGAGGATTCCGTGAGCTGCGAGGCGCTGGCCGACGCAGACCTCACTGCCGTCGCTTGGCCGGGAGACGACGCCCAGACGGTCGCCCGCGGCGCGGCATCGGAGGGCGAGTAGCGATGGCAGAGCTTTCCCAGAAGATGAAGGAGCTCGTGCAGCCGTATCTGGCGAGCATCGAGCCGTATGATCCCAACTTCACGCCCACGCGCATCAACCTTTCGGCCAACGAGAATACATACCCCGTGCCCGAGGGCGTGCGCGAGGCCGTTGACGCTGCGCTTGCCGCGACGGCGCTCAATCGCTACCCCGATCCCATGAGCAACGACCTGCGTAGCGAACTTGCTGCTTGGCACGGCGTGCCGCGCGAGATGGTCTGCGTGGGCAACGGTGGCGACGAGCTGCTCTATAACTTCTTGCTCGCCTTTGGCGGACGTGGGCGCACACTGCTCAACTGTCCGCCGTGCTTTAGTGAGTACGCGTTTTTCGCCTCGCTCGTCGAGACCGGGGTGCGCGACGTCTGGCGCGATCCCAAGACCTTCGAGCTCGACCGCGCAGCGGTGCTTGAGGTGGCCCCTTCGTGCGATCTTGCCATCGTGACCTCGCCCAACAATCCTACGGGTGACCTCGCGCCGCTCGATTTTGTCGCTAAGCTCTGCGAGGCTTGCCCCGGCATGGTTATGGTCGACGAGGCGTACATCGAGTTCGCCGATTCCTCGTTTGGCGCCGACGCCACGGCTCAGGGGCTTATCGAGAAGTATCCCAACCTCGTTATCCTGCACACGCTCTCCAAAGCCTTTGGAGCGGCGGGCACGCGTTGCGGATATGTGATCGCAGCGCCCGAGGTTATCGACGTGTTTGCCGCGATTCGCCAGATCTACTCGGTAAACGTGCTTACTCAGGCGGCGGCGCTTGCTGCCGTGCGCGCTCGCGATGCCTATGCGCCCGTTGTGGCCCAGGTTGCGGTGGAGCGCGGGCGCGTCAAGGCTGCGCTCGAGGCTCTTGCTGCCGAGGGTCTGCCCGTTGAAGTCTGGCCGAGTTTTGGCAACTTCTTGCTCGTGCGCGTAACGCATGCGAGCCGTGTGCGCGAGCGCCTGCGCGACGAATTTTCGATTCTCGTGCGCGACTTTAGCTATGCGCCGGGTCTCGCCGATTGTCTGCGCATCACCGTGGGTACGCCGGAAGAAAACGACGCTGTTTTGAGTGCGCTCGCCGCACTCGTGAAGGAGGAGATGTAGATGTCCCGCACCGCCGAGGTATCCCGCAAGACGGGGGAGACTGACATCCAGATCAAGCTCGACCTCGACGGGTCTGGCGTTTGCGATATCGATACGGGCGTGCCGTTTTTCGACCACATGCTCAACGCGTTTGGTCGTCATGGCCAGTTTGACCTGACGGTTCATGCGGTGGGCGACGTCGAGGTCGATGCGCACCACACCGTTGAGGATACGGGCATCGTGCTGGGCGAGGCGTTTTGCCAGGCGCTTGGCGACAAGGCGGGTATCACGCGCTTTGCCGATTCGACCATCCCTATGGACGAGACGCTCGTCATGGCGGCGGTCGATATCTCCGGTCGTGGCCAGGCCTATTGCGACCTGCCGGTGCCTACCGAGCGGGTGGGCGCGTTCGACACTGAGCTTGCGGTCGAGTTTTTCTACGCCTTTGCGCGTGACGCCAAGCTTACGCTGCACGTTCGCGAGCTTGCGGGCGAGAACAGCCATCACATCATCGAGGCGGCATTCAAGGCCGTGGGCCGCGCCATGCGCTTTGCATGCGAGATGGACCCGCGCGTGAAAGGCGTGCCGTCGACAAAGGGCACGCTGTAGCGGTGCGTTTTAATTGTCCGCGTGTTGAGAGAAGAGGGAGCAGTGCGCAGTCCATCGATTGTCGTCGTCGACTATCACAAGGGTAACCTGTCGAGCGTGGTTCGCGGCTTTGCTCGCGCTGGCGCCGAGGCCTACGCGAGCGATGACCCCGCGTGCGTGCGCGCGGCTGACGGTATCGTGATCCCCGGCGTTGGGTCGTTCTTTGATGCCATCACCTATATGAGTGAGTCGGGCCTTGACCAGGCAGTGCTTGACGCGGCTGCCGCAAACAAGCCGATCTTAGGTATCTGCCTGGGGCTTCAGCTGCTGCTTGACCGCGGCGACGAGGGCATTCCGGAGGATGCTGCCGTGTCGTCTGTGAGGGATGTTTACGGCACGGGCGCGGCCCCCGCAACCGTTTTTAAAGCGGATGGCAAACGTTGGGCACGCGGCCTGGGCCTGGTCAACGGGTCGTGCTCGCGTTTGGAGTCCTCGCGCCTCAAGGTTCCCCACGTGGGCTGGGATCAGGTGCATCTGACCGAGGAGGGCGCGGCATCTCCGCTTTTGCAGGGATTCCCCGAGGGTGCCAACATGTATTTCACCCATTCGTATGCGGCCGATCTTGATGTTCCTGTCGCGGATACCCTGGGGCATACGCACTATACGCGCAGCTTTGCCTGTATGGTGCAGCACGGTCGCGTCTTTGGATGCCAGTTCCATCCCGAGAAATCGTCGGCGCGCGGCCTGCGTCTTATCGAGAACTTTGTGGGCATCGTCGAGGATGCCATGGCGGATAGGGAGGTCGACGCATGATTTTGTTTCCCGCTATCGATTTGATCGGCGGTAAGGTCGTTCGTCTGGAGCGCGGCGACCGAAGCCGTTGCAAGGTGTATTCCGACGATCCCGTCTCGGTTGCGCGTGAGTTTGCCGCGCAGGGTGCCGCATGGCTCCACGTGGTCGATCTTTCGGCTGCATTCGAGGAGGATGAGGCCGCTCGCGAGGCTAATTCGCGCGCTATCGAGGCAATCTGCCAGGTAGACGGGCTGTCCATTGATGTGGGCGGCGGCGTGCGCTCGCTTGCACGCATCGATGAACTTGCGGGGTATGGCGCCAAGCGCATCGCTATGGGCACCGTTTTGGTAACGGAGCCGGGCTTTGCCGAGGTCGCAGCGCGTGGCTTTGGCGACCTGCTGGTGGCAGACGTTGCCGCGCGCGATGGCCAGGTCAAGGTGAACGGCTGGCGCGACGGCGTGGGCTTGGCGCTTGATGAGGTCGTGGGCCAGCTTGCTGAACAGGGTTTCAAGCACCTGGTCTATACCGACATCGCGCGCGATGGCATGCAGACGGGCATCGACGTAGCCGCATATGCCCATGTGGCCCAGGTTGCTGGCTTTCCGGTGGTCGCCTCGGGTGGAATCTCCACGCTCGACGACATCCGCGCGGTCGCTGCTGCGGGCTCGGACGTTATCGAGGGTGCCATTACCGGACGTGCCCTGTACGAGGGGAACTTCACGCTGGCGGAGGCCTTGGCTGCCGCCCATGGAGAGGAGGGCGCATGCTAACCAAGCGCATCATTCCGTGCCTGGACGTCAAGTGCGGGCGCGTTGTGAAGGGCGTCAACTTCGTGGAGCTGCGCGACGCGGGCGACCCGGTGGAGCTTGCTGCGGCGTATGACCGTGAGGGTGCCGACGAGGTGGTGTTTTTGGACATCACCGCTACGAGCGATAACCGTGCAACGACAATCGATATGGCGTCGCATGCAGCCGAGGAACTCTCCATCCCCTATACGGTGGGCGGTGGTTTTCGCGATCTTGCCGGTATGCGCCAGATGGTTGCGGCGGGCGCCGACAAGGTGTCGCTCAACTCGGCCGCCGTGCGCGACCCGAGTTTGATTACGCAGGCAGCTGCGGCGTTTGGTAGCCAGGCTGTGGTGTGTGCCATCGATGCCAAACGCGTGGGCACGCCCGGCAAGCCCGGTGCCGACAAGTGGGAGGTCTTTACCGCGGGTGGCCGCAACGCCACAGGTATCGACGCCGTTGAATGGGCCGTGGAGGCGGCGCGCCGCGGTGCGGGCGAGATCTTGCTTACGAGTATGGATCGCGACGGCACCAAAGAAGGATTTGACCTGGCGCTCACACGCGCCGTGGCCCGTGCGGTCTCCATCCCGGTGATCGCGAGCGGTGGTGTGGGCACACTCGAGCATTTTGCCGAGGGCGTTATCGAGGGCGAAGCCGATGCCGTGCTGGCGGCAAGCGTGTTCCACTTTGGGACCTTTAGCATCCGCCAGGTGAAGGAGTACATGGCTAGCCAGGGTATTCCGGTGAGATTGGATTTCTAGATGATCGAGGTTACAACGCCTGCGCAGCTCACCTACGATGAGCGCGGGCTCATTCCCTGCGTGGTCCAACAGTACGACACCGGCGAGGTGCTGATGGTTGCGTGGATGAACGAGGAATCCGTGGGGCTTACGCTTGAGCGCGGGACCACATGGTTTTGGAGCCGCAGCCGCCAAGAGTTGTGGAATAAGGGTGCTACCAGCGGAAACATGCAGCAGGTCCGCGAGCTATGGGCCGATTGCGACAACGACACGTTGCTTGTGAAGGTCGATAGTCCCGGCCCTGCATGCCATACCGGTGCGCGCAGCTGTTTTTTCAAGCGCGTCGAACAGTAATAGGACACGGCACGTGGCGCGTGCGGCGCTGCGTTGCCTTTTAAGGAGGAGCAAAGCATGGGCGTACGTACCGCTAACGTGCAAGACGGTAATATCGGCGAGACTTTGGAGGGTCTGGCAGCGACGATTCACGGTCGTCGCGAGGCTTCTCCCGAAAAGAGCTATACGGCGCGTCTTTTGACCGACGTCGAGGACGAGCTGCTCAAGAAGATTGCCGAGGAGGCAAGTGAGGTGATCATGGCCTGCAAAGACAAGGATCATGATCACATTCGCTACGAGGCGGGTGACCTGGTATATCACCTGCTGGTGACACTCGAGCGCTACGGCGTGACCCTCGATGAGCTGGCCGGCGAGCTCAACGTGCGCATGAAGTAGCTACTTTTTACATGGATCTAGAGGGAGACGGTCTCCCAAACCCCGGCGTCGCGCGGGATATCAAACGAGCGGTAGCCGCAATCGTATGCGTACTCGTGGGCATCGCGGATGCCCCAGCAGATATCGCAGGCGCGATGCGCGTCTGATCCGAATGTGATGGGGACGCCTGCATGGGCAAAGCGTTCGAGCAGGCCACGGGTGGGGTAATAATCGTTCACGCTTTTGCGCAGGCCGGCGGTGGAGACTTCTATGCGTCGGTGCGTATCGCGCGCGCACGCTGCCATCTGGTCCCATAAGGGGGCGAGATCAAAATCCGGCGCGAGCCTCTCGTTGGCAAAACGCATGGGGAGGTCCGGGTGCGCCATTATGTCGAAGTCGAGCGGACTCTCGCAGGTCGAGCACCAGGCGTCGACATAGCGGCGCCAGACTTCGTGAACACCGAGGTTCTTCCAAACATGCAGGTCTGCATCATAGTCGATCCATCCGGCATCGGATTCGGGAAGGTCGGCGCGGGGTACGCTCTCGGTGCCGGCAGCGCCGGCGGCACCTGCCATGATATCGCCCGGATCGCCGAGCCAGTGTATGCTGCCCAGGCGCACGGCCGCGCCTGTCGACCATGCCTCGACCAGCGGCTCGCACCCTGGGTACCAGTCACATTCAAAGCCATAGAGCAGCTTGAGCGAGGGGGAGAGCTCGGACGCGAGCTTAACCGCATCGTCGAAAGCGGCGCGATGGGCCGGAAGGTCTGCCGCGGTGACTTGCACGTCTCCCGGTGCGTCCATGCTGGCGGGAAGGGTGAGATGGTCAGTCGAGACCATGATCTCGCAGCCGGCGGCAACCGCCGCGCGGACGTTTTCCTCGAAAGATGAAGTGCCATCGGAAAAACTCGTGTGCGTGTGGCAGTCGACTAGCGGGCAACGGGACATGGACTCTCCTTTATTTACGGTATGGTGGGTTTTCTACAGCAGGCCCATGCTCTTGAGCTGGAACAGGTAGATACCCACAAGCGCGAGGCTGCTGATAATGCAGAGCGCACCGATGATGATGCCGGCGAGCGCAAGACCCAGGCGCGGTGATGCCTGCTTGCGAGCCATGACACCCAGCACGATGGCAACAATGCCGGCGATTACGCTCAAGATCCAGCTAACGTAGCCACCGAGAATGGCGCCTGCTACGGCAAAGATGAGCGACGCAATGGGAAGGCCGGGGTTTCCGGAGCCCGGTTTGGGCGCCTGCTTTGTTGCGTTTTGATCGTCGTCAAAGGCGTCGTGGATGCTCTGCTTGATATCTTCTTGGGACATGAATGCCTCCCGTATATATGTGGTGCCGTATTAGCGGTGTCGTGTTGCGTGCAAATGATGGCGCAAAGCATACCATGCGTGCATGGGGTTATCGTGTTGTGCGTGGCGGTGCCTGCTGCTTGGACAAGGCCTGTTTACATGGGGAAGTTCGTTTGCGGGGCGCATCCGCTGTGGTAGCGTTGGCGAGAAGCGTTTGTGATTAAGGTCGAGAGGGGTTCCGTGGATATGTCGACAAATACGCTGGGCGAGGAATGCGGCCAGACGCTCTATTTGGATTGCCAGACGGGAATCGCGGGCGACATGCTGGTTGCGTCTCTGCTTGATCTGGGCGGCGAATCCGCATCGGAACGTCTGGCGCAAATGCTCGCAAAGCTTTCGCTCGAAGGGTTCTCCGTCGCGATTACGCGCGTGAAAAAGGCGGGTATCGATTGCTGCGACTTTGATGTGAAGCTAGATTCCGCGCACGAGAATCATGACCACGATATGGCCTACCTGCATGGTTCGAGCGACACTCTCCACGACCACGACCACGACCACGACCACGACCACGACCACGACCACGACCACGACCACGACCACGACCACGACCACGACCATGGGCATCATCATGCCCATCGCGGTCTGGCGCAGATCGAGCAGATCATCGACGATGCTCCGCTTTCCGAGCGCGCGCGTGAACTCGCCCGTAAGGCCTTCCATATCCTTGCGCAGGCGGAGGCGAAGGCCCATGGTCTGCCGCTCGACCAAGTCCACTTTCATGAGGTGGGGGCAGTCGATTCTATTGTCGATGTCCTTTCGACTGCCTTTTTGATTGATGATTTGAAGATCAACCGCGTGATCGTTTCTGCACTTACCGATGGCCATGGGACGATTCGCTGCCAGCACGGCGTCATCCCGGTGCCTGTCCCTGCAACATTGAATATCTGCGTCGCCTATGGCTTGCCGCTGGCATCGAGCCCGATTGAGGGCGAGCTCGTCACCCCGACCGGAGCGGCTCTTGTTGCCGCATTGGACCCCGAGTTTGCCCTGCCTGAGCGCTACGCGATTCGCGCGGTGGGCCTTGGCGCGGGCAAACGCTCCTACGAGCGCCCATCGATTCTGCGCGCGATGATTGTCCAGGAGCTTGCCTCGCCCGCATCTCCTTCTGGCCTAGAGTTACCGGTCTCGCTTTCGAACGAGACCGAGGCTCCCACACATATCGTCAAGCTCGAGTGCGACATCGACGATGCTTCTCCCGAGATTTTGGCTTACGCAGCGGAGCGCTTGCGTGAGGCTGGTGCACGCGAAGTGCACTGGCTGCCGATATTCTGCAAGAAAGGCCGCCCCGCCTATCAGCTGCAGGTCATCGCCGAGCCGGCCGATGTTTTACGCATGGAGGAGATCATCTTGAGCGAGACGACGACCATCGGCATTCGTCGCCTGCAAATGGAGCGCACCTGTTTGCCTCGGGCCATCGAGTCGGTGGAGACACCTTGGGGCGACGTCTTGGTAAAGACCGTTCGTCTTCCCGACGGCACGCAGCGCACGACTCCCGAGTACGAGGCCTGCGCCGCCATTGCGCGCGAAGAGGGCGTTGCGCTGCAGACGGTGATGGATGTCGTACGCGAGGCGGCGCGCGATCGATGATGCGCGCTTGCGTCTGGGTGTGCGGGGTACAATGCTTCGCGTGTATGAATGTAACTTCGCCGCTGGGCGGGGAGAGGAGACCGTATGTCCACCATGCGAAAAGCGCTGAAGGTTCTAAGCCTTCTTGCCGTGGTTGGCGGCATTGACCTGCTGATCACCCTTATCGTGCTCAATACCTCCGGCGACCAGGCGCCCGATCTTTTGCATTCCATCGTGATGGGCTTCGTTATCCTCTTCGCCTTTTTGCTGAGCGCTCAGGGTATCTCTGCGGCCAACGTCCCCGTTCGCGCTCGCGCCCTGCTCCCCGTGGCGCTCGTTGGCCTGCTCGTCAACGCCGCCGATGTGGTGCTCGCCATCCTGGGCGGATGTGCCATCGTATCGGTTATCGTCAACGCGCTGATTCTCGTGGGCATTTCCTACT
Source organism: uncultured Collinsella sp. (assembly GCA_934621295.1). Classification (GTDB taxonomy): domain Bacteria; phylum Actinomycetota; class Coriobacteriia; order Coriobacteriales; family Coriobacteriaceae; genus Collinsella. Next base: position 228,413 of record CAKTVB010000003.1, on the reverse strand, counting down.
GCGCCAGCGCTGTTGCGAAGGAATCCCTACGCTAAGCCGATGCTTTCGCAAAGCACCTTGAGATTGGACCTACTCATGAAGTTTCTTATCGCATCGGACATTCACGGTTCTGCATACTGGGCCGAGCGCCTGATGTCTGCCATTGAGGCCGAGCAACCCGACCGCATCATTCTTTTGGGCGACCTGCTTTACCACGGGCCCCGCAACGACCTTCCGCGCGATTACGCTCCCAAGCGCGTGATTCCGCTGCTCAATGACCTTGCCAAGAGCGGGCGCGTAATCGCTGCGCGCGGCAACTGCGAGGCAGAGGTCGACCAGATGGTGCTTGATTTCCCCTGTATGGCCGATAGCACTACGGTGATGGACAGCGACGGCCGCGAGCTCTTTTGCACCCATGGTCACGTGTTTGGCGCCGGTATGCACAACAGTGTGGACAACGCACCGGCGCTGCCCGAGGGTTCTGCACTGGTGTACGGCCACACGCACATCAAGGTCAATGAGGAGAGCCAGGCGCATCCGGGCCTGTGGCTTTTCAACCCGGGCAGCGTGTCCATTCCTAAGGACGGAACGCACAGCTACGGTATCTACGAGAACGGCTCGTTTAGGCACGTGATTCTCGAGGAGGAGTAGCGCTTGTCCTGCCAGTCGGCGCTGGCTGCTCTAGCGCAAAAGCCGCCAAAGGGTGGTACGGCTGATACCCAAAACGTCTGCCGCTTTGGTTTTATTGCCGTCCAGGTGGTCGACGACCAGTTGCGCGATGTCACGTTCGGTATCGGCGAGCGGCCGCAGGATATAGAGGTCGGTTTCCAGCGCCGGTGACGAAAAGACGCCGGAGCGTATCACGTTTTCTTGCGCGAGGACCGCGTTTGCATTCGCCTCGCTCACCGGGGCATCGCCGCCCAGGATCAACAAGCGCTCGGCAACTTCGCGCAGCTGCGTGTAGTTGCGCGGCCATCCATATGCATCCAAGACTTCTGAAGCGCCCGCTTCGATCGCGGGCGCTTCCATTTCGAATTCATGTGCGAGATGCGCGAGATAGCGCTCGACACGCCGTGCTGCGTCACCCTGCTCACGTATGGGCGGGGCGATGCAGACCGCGCAGTTGAGTTGCTCGGCACATTGGGCCACGGCGTCGCACTCACCGCCGCCGGGAATATCGTTGCCCGAGAGGATTACGCGACAGCGCTCGGTAAGGGCCCCCTCGCGAAGCGTTGCTAAGAGTTCGCGATGACGTTGTTCTCCCAAAGCGTGCAGGCGTCTGATGTAGATGGTCATATCGGTTTGATAGAGCGGCGAGTCTGCCGATTTGAGTAGATGGTGCCAGGAGCGGTCGTTCAAGATGTCGCAGCTGATGCGAACGAAGGGCTGATGGGAGAGGGAGCCGGAGAGGTAGAGAAGCTCCGCGATCTGATCTTTGCCGCATCCCGCCTCGCCCTCGAGCATCACGGGTGAGCCGTGCTCGTAGGAGGCGAGCACGAGTGGGGAGATGGCGCCCTCGCCCTCGATGATGCCAAAGGCGCTTTGTTCAAAATCGGCGCGCACGTCTTCGGCATTGAGCCAATCGATGCCGGGTCGCACGGTGCTGCTGCGTCGATGGCGTACGGTGAAGACATCGAGCGCGTGTCCGTCGATATCCTGCCTGCGCGGATAGAGCGTGAACAGCTTCCCTTCGCGCGTGAACAGCAGACGACCGCCTTCGGATGCTCGGTTGCGATGGTCGCGGGCATATTCGATCAGTGTGTCGCGATACGTTTGTGCGGGGTTCAACGTGGTGAAGACGATGGATTCGTCGGCGCCGAACGCGATGATATCGATGCCCGCATCGGCAAGTGCCCCGACAAGAAGCCCTTGCAACGATTCGGGGGCAAGATAATTGACATCGGAAGCACGCATGCCCTGTTTGCTCATGATACGCCTCGTTTAGTGTTTCAAAATTAAACGATAATTCGTATTTGTCAGTATAGAGCAGAAAAAGCGAAGAGGCGATTATAGTGGTGCACCGATTGAAGGTGCCTGACGGCTCGGCTAACCGGCAGCTTCCAACTGGGCGATGAGGGTTCTTGGCAACGCCCGCCATCGCTGTGCAGCAACGGCTTATAAGACGATGCGCACAGCGATGGTGAGCGATATTACTAACACTGCGGACAAGCCCGCCGAGTACCCTCATCGCCCCGTTGGCACCCCTTTTTGTTCTTGCGACGCCATCCACACAAGAACAATGAGCGACCCCGACGTTTCGGGGTCGCTCTGTTTTTATCTGCCCTTTAGTTGGTATATGCGTAACTTCTGCTTTTGTCGCTATATGGCTGTCGATGATGTCACAATTGAGCACATATGTTTCTTGATTCGAGCGGAGTATCTTTCATGCCCACTTCTGATGCTATTTGCAATATCATCGTCGACTCTTGCTGTGAACTTTCGCAGGGCTATTGCGAGCGCGCCGGCCTGCGTGTCCTCAACTTTTCCTATACCGAGACGGTTAAGGGTGACGATGGGCTGACGGGCGTGGACGATATGTATGAGAGCACCTCGGCACACGATTTTTACGAGGCGATGCGCCACGGCGCGCAGCCGATGACCTCGCAGCCTTCGCAGTTGGCTTTTGAGACCGCTTTCAACGAGGCGATCGATTTGGGTACGCCGACGGTATACCTTGCATTTTCGAGCGGACTTTCCGGTGCATACGAGGGAGCCTGCACCGCTCTTGCACGCATCTGCCGCGAGCGCGGGGTTGAGTCTGGAGCTGAGCTGGGTCTGTATGTGGTCGACCTGAAACTGGGGTCCACGCCTCAGGGTTTGATCATCGCCGAGGCGGTGCGCCAGCGCGATCGCGGTCTTACAGCTGCCGAGCTTGCCGCATGGGCGGCGGAGGCGCGCTACTACGTGCAGACGATGTTTATGGTCGACGACCTTGATGCTTTGCACCGTGGCGGCAGAATTCCTGCCGGCGTGGCGCTTGTGGGCGGGAAGCTGGATGTCAAACCGTTGCTCACCTTTGATACCGATGGCAAGCTTGCCGTCGTGGGCGTGGTTCGCGGCCGCAAGAAGGGCCTGCGACGCATGGCGGAGTTCTACAGCAAGGGGCGCAATGCCGACTTGTATTCAAATGTGGCTGCTATTGGCAACGCCGACGCTGCGGGCGACGCGCGCCGCCTGCGCGAACTGATTGCCAAGCAAGATGACACTACCATGTTCCTCGAGACGAATATCGGCCCCACGATCGGCTGCCATGTGGGCCCGGGCATGGTGTCCATCTCCTTTTGGGGCGAGGACCGTCGCGGCCAGACCTCGATTTCCGACCGCATTGCCGGAATGGTCAAAGGCAAGTAGCGCAAAAGCTCAGAGTGTGTGAAAGAGCGGGCCTGTCCAGAGAGGTGGACAGGCCCGCTTGCATGCGGTGGGGGTGTTGAAAGACAGGGCTACTTTACGTACACCACGTTGTCGCGACGCGGTTTGGCCTCGCCCGCGGGGCTTGCAGCGTAGCCCAGGATGCAATGGCCCACGCCGCGCAGGGAGCCGTCGGAGGGGAGGCCCCAAGAGGCCAGGAGCGCACGTCCCTCTTCGGACTCAAATTCCTCGCGCGCACGGTGAATCCAGCACGAATCGACCCCTAACGCATGCGCGGCATTCATCAGATTGCCCATGGCAAGGGCGCCGTCTTCCACGCAGGTGGGAACGCCTGCGTCAACAAGCACTACAACTACCGTTTGCGCTCCATAGAACGGATCGGCATCGGTGCCCATGATCTGGGCGTTCATGTGCGAGAGCTGTTTGACTGTGGCGGGGTCGGTCACGGCGACGAACGTGACCGGCTGGCGGCCCATTCCACTTGCCGCAAAACGTCCCGCCTCGATGATGGTATCGAGCGTTTGGGCATCGACGGGGCGATCGAGGTATGCGCGGCAGCTGCGGCGCGTCTTCAGAGCATCGAGAGCATCCATAGCGGTTCCTTTCGATTGGGGATTGGTCTACGGGGCTATCTATACCCACTGAGATCATATGAATAATGGCTTAGGACTTGCAGAATTTTAAGATACGTGGGGCTTGGCAATGTGCGCGTTGCACACTCGGCTGCCACATCTTTTTCGCTTTCTTCCGTTTGCGTGTATGTCTGTGCCGCCCGCCTAAATGACCTGTCGCAAGGTGCCGCAAACGGGTTTATTTGAAGGTAACGCTTTGCTGAATGCGGAGCTTTCGCATCGGCCCTCGACCATTTGGGAGGTCATCATGGGATTGAAGGCAGACGAGACGATATCCTTGGAATTCGAGGATCTCCTGAGCTACCTGCGGTCTAAGACGCGCATCTTCATGGATGCCGACGGCGGTCAGTATTACATCACGCATACCGATGGCTACTGGCGCGTGCAGGATTGCAACCAGCTGAACGACAAGGGCCGTTTTACGGATTGTTCCGAGTTAGTTACCACGCTCTCCGAGCTCATCGAGCTTCCTTGGCATGACGGAAAGAGCATCCACGACCTCTGCGCGGGCGCTACGTTCTACGAGTCGATACAAGAGGACTAGAAGGATCATCCGTTCCGACAACCGAATCTCCTTTACCCGTCAATGCTTGTTGGCGGGTTTTTTATGACAAGAGCCGTTTTGGCGCAAATGACCCCCTCTTGACAGTAATCCGAAACCGGACTACTCTCTCTCGAAGAAAATGTCCGATTTCGGATTACTTATGACGATGGATACAGCGGGGAGGGGTATGGATAGCATTGAGGAGAACGAGCTCGCTGCGATGGCGCAGCGTCTCGACCACGGCTACAACCAAGTGGATAAGCTCTACTACGAGGTCGCTCGGGCCTGCGGGCTTCCAGAGTGTTCGTATTGGATGATCCATGACATCGTGCAGCATGGCGGCTTTCGTCCCATTGCCGCTCTTTGTGCGGAGTGGGGCTATAGCAAGCAGACCATCAATTCGGCGCTCAAGCTCTTGTCGACGCGCGGGCTGGTGGATTTGGTCTATGCGGAGGGGAGCCGAAAGAACAAGGTTGCCCAGCTGACCAAAGAGGGTTCTCGCTTTTCCGAGCGATTTATCGCACCGGCGCTCGATGCTGAGGTGAAGGCTCTTTCGACGCTTACGGCTGCCGAGCGAAAACGCTTTGAGGCGCTGGTAAACAAGTACGATGCCGCGCTTTCGCTCGAGCTTACGCAGCTCAAGGAAGCAATTCTGGAAGAAACTCGATAACGAACGAAGGACATATATGAAAACGCTTGTGCGTTTCCTCAAACCTCACAAAGGACTTGTTGCCCTCGCCCTTCTCATATTGTTGATTGACAACGCGGGAACGCTGCTGGTTCCCACCATGCTTGCGAACATGGTCAACACGGGCATCACATCGGGATCGACTGAGTACATCTTGCGCAATGGCCTGCTCATGCTGGGCGCCACCGCCATGGCCTCGGGTGGCGCGGTGACCGGCTCTTACCTCACTGCGCGTCTGGCATCGCGGGTTGCCTGCGACATTCGCTGTGCAATCTATCGTAAGTCCCTGGAGTTTTCGGCAAGCGATTTCGAGCGCTTCGGAACCGGCGCTATGATCACGCGCACGCTGGGCGATATCAACGTGATTCAGCAGGCGATTATCATGACCTGCCAGATGGTGCTGCCTATGCCGGTGCTCGCCGTCGTCGGCATCATCCTTGCTTTTAGGATTGACTACCAGATGGGTCTCATGCTGTTGATCGCTGTGGCAATCGTAATGGTGCTTGCGGTGATTACGGTTGCCAAGACGGCGCCGATCTTCATCCGCTTGCAGAACTTTATCGACCGCATGAATGTGGTGCTGCGCGAGAACATCATCGGTGCGCGCGTGATTCGTGCGTTTGGTCGAGAGAAGCGCGAAGAAGAGCGCGAGGGACGCGTATTTGGGGAGTATGCGCAAAACGCCATCCGCGTGAACTACGTGTTCTCGGGTCTCGATTGCTCATGCTTTTTTGTAATCAACATGGTTGAGGTGTGCGTTATCTGGCTCGGCGGCAATCGCGTGGGCGCGCATGCCATGCAGATTGCTAGCACTTCGGCGGTGCTGGAGTATGCCATCCTCATCCTCTTCTACATCATGACGGCGCAGATGGTGATGGTGGCCATGCCGCGCGCCAAGGCATGTCTCGATCGTGCGCGCGAGGTGCTGGAGCTCGAGCCCTCCATTGTGGACAGCGTAGATGCCAGGGATCTTTCGGTTGCAGCGGCGCCTGCGTGTGTGCTTGCAGGCGAGCGGGATGTGGTAGCGCGCTTTGACCACGCGAGCTTCCGCTTTGACGATGCCGATGAAGACACATTGCACGACCTCGACTTCTGTTGCCGTCGTGGCCAGACCACGGCGATTATCGGATCGACGGGATCGGGTAAGTCGACGGTGGCAAAGCTCTTGCTGCGTCTTCACGATATCACGCGCGGGCGAGTGCTTTTGGGCGACCGCGATGTACGCGATATCACGCAACGGGAGTTGCGTGCGCGCGTCTCGTATGTGCCGCAAAAGGCATGGCTCTTCTCGGGTACCGTGGCGAGCAATCTGCGAGATGGCTTGCCCGATGCGACCGAGGAGCAGATGCGCCACGCGCTCGACGTTGCCCAAAGCCAGTTTGTCTACGATCTCGGGCGTGGGCTCGATGCGGTGGTGGCCCAGGGAGGAACGAACTTCTCGGGCGGCCAGCGCCAGCGTTTGGCCATTGCTCGCGCGATTATCAAGCCCGCGGATCTCTATATCTTTGACGACAGCTTCTCGGCGCTCGATTTTAAGACCGACGCCGCCCTGCGTGCCGCGTTGACGCAGGAGATGCGCGACTCCGCACTTCTTATCATCGCTCAGCGCATCTCGACTATCTTGCACGCCGATCAGATCATCGTGCTCAAGGACGGCGAGGTTGTGGGCCAGGGGCGCCACGAGGAGCTTATGGAGACGTGCGAGGTATATCGCGCTATCGCTGAGTCGCAGATGAAGGGAGGTGAGGCGCATGAATGAGCAGAAGAAGTACCTTTCTGCCGAGGAGATCTTTGCCGAGGAAGAGCGGGAGGAGCTGAGGCGCGAACAGAAGCGCTTGGCTGACCTGCACGATTCTGAGGAGGACTCTGAAGACTTCAAGCCCCGCAGCACTTGGGCGACGGTGCGTCGTCTGTGGAATGAAGCTGCGGACCAGCGCTGGCGCTTTGTGGTTGTGATCATTGCCATCGTCTTCTACACGGTGTGTTCGATTGCGGCGCCCGCCTATTCCGCGCATCTTATCGACTACATTTGGACGCAGATTCAGGCGGCCGATGCTGCCGGCAGGCAGTTTTCGATCGGCTGGGGGACAGGTGGCGAGAAGATTCTTTTCTACCTGGGAATCTGGACCGTGGCGCTCGTTTTCTATTCGACGCAGAGTCTGTGTATGGCGAGCTTTGCGGAGCGCCTTAACCTTAATTTGCGCAATCGTTTGGCGGCAAAGCTCAATCGTTTGCCCTTGAAGTTCTACGACGGGCACAAACCTGGCGAGATCGTGAGCCGCGCTACGAACGACCTGGATAAGATGAGCGAGGTGCTGCAGCGCGGCGTCCTCACGCTGCTCACTGCGGTAGGCGGCATCGTTGGCTCGGTGATCATGATGTTCACGTATAGCGTTGAGCTCACCTTGATCTTCCTTGTCTTTTCGGCAATCTCGCTCGGCATCACCGCGTGGGTCTCAAAGGCGACTCTTGGCGCTGCGGCGCGGCGGCAGGAGCTTTTGGGAACCTTGACCGGGGCGGTCGAAGAGGCCTACAGCGGACGTTTGGTGATTCGTTCGTTTTGCCGTGAGAAGGCGAGCGCCGATGAAGTCTGCTCGCAGGCGGCTGAGCTTGCTGACGCCAATTGCAAGGCGGATTTCTACACCAATGCGGTGGGGCCGGCGATTCGTTTCCTAAGCAGGCTCTCGCAGATCATCATCGCCGTCGTGGGTTGCAATATGCTTGTTGTTGGTCATATGACCGTCGGCATATTCCAGGCGTTTTTCCAGTACATCTATACGGCGGGCGAGCCCATAACGCAGTTGAGCTACACCATCAACTCGATGCAAAGTGCGCTGGCGAGCGTGGAGCGCGTGTTTGACGTGCTCGACGAGCCCGAAATCGAGCCCGACCCGGTGCCTGAGCTGGCGGCACATGTGCCGCAGCCTATGCGGGGGCGCGTCTCGTTCGAGCACGTGAAGTTTGGCTATACGCCCGAGAAGACCCTTATGCAGGATGTATCCTTTACGGCGGAGCCCGGCCAGAAGATCGCAATCGTGGGCACGACAGGCGCGGGCAAGACCACACTCGTCAACCTGCTTATGCGTTTCTACGAGATTGATGGGGGCCGCATCACGCTTGATGGCGTGGACACGCGTGCCATGACTCGAGCGGAGCTGCGTTCGAACTTTGGCATGGTGCTGCAGGATGCATGGCTGTTCGACGGCACTATTGCCGAGAATATCGCATACGGTTGCGATGGCGCTTCGCGTGAAGAGGTCGTTGCCGCGGCACGCGCCGCGCAGGTTGACTTCTTTGTGCGCACCATGCCTGCCGGCTACGATACGCAGGTGGCAAACGACGCGGAGAATATCAGCCAAGGCCAGCGCCAGCTGCTCACCATTGCACGCGTTTTGCTGGCAAATCCCAAGATCTTGATTTTGGACGAGGCGACGTCGAGTGTGGATACGCGTACCGAGCGCGCTATCGACCGCGCGATGGCGGCGCTTATGCAGGGCCGCACGAGCTTTGTGATTGCCCACCGGTTGTCGACGATCGTGGACGCCGATCTGATCTTGGTCATGCACGCGGGTAACATCATCGAACAGGGAACGCATAAGGACCTGCTCGAACAGGGCGGCGTGTATGCGACGCTCTATCAGAGCCAGTTTGCGTAAATGAAACGAGGCGAGGTGTCGGTTTGGCGCCTCGCCTTTTTTGCTGTGACGTAAAGGTTTGTGCGCGTGAGCGCGACGCTACTTTTTGATAGCCTGCTCGGTCAGTTGGCGCACGAGGGCGGTGAGCTCGGCGACCTCTGCTTCGAGTTCCGCGACGCGGCGAGCGTTTTCGGCGATGCTCGCGCGGTTGCGGGCCGATGCCTCTTCGCCGGGGTCGGGCATGAACTCGCGATGACGTTTGGCGTCGAAGGTCTCTTCAAAGACGCGGCATCCGTTGCGCTTGACGATGCGTCCCGGCACGCCCACCACGGTGCAGTTGGCGGGAACGTCTTTGACCACCACGGAGTTGCCGCCGATCTTCACGTTATCGCCGATGGTGATGTTTCCCAGCACCTTGGCGCCACAGCCAACGGTCACGTTGTTGCCCAACGTGGGGTGACGCTTGCCCGTCTCGTTGCCGGTGCCACCCAGGGTGACACCCTGGTAGAGCGTGCAGTTATCGCCAATGATCGTGGTCTCGCCAATAATGACGCCCATAGCATGGTCGATGAAGAAGTGCTTGCCGATGTGTGCTGCAGGGTGAATCTCGACGCCGGTCATATGGCGGGTTATCTGCGACATGATGCGCGCGAGGCTTTTGCAACCGTGGTTCCACAGCCAGTGCTCGGGCACGTGGTTCCATTTAGCGTGAAGCCCGGGGTAGGTGAGGAAGATGACAAGGCCGTTTTGCGCGGCGGGATCTTCCCGCTTCACGTTGGCGATATCCTCGCGAATTGTCGTGATAAAGCTCATCTTTGGCACCCCTCCTGTGCAAACGATGCGCTTAAGTATAGCGAATTACTAGGATTAATAGGTTCCGGGAGAGAAGAAAGAACAATACGTTTCGTCGCGTTTGACTGTTTTGATTGGAGGTACATTTACAGTATATTTACTGTAAACATAACGCCATGCTGAAAGGGGCCGCTATGCCAACTGTCGCATCGCTTTCGGAGTTCAATCGCAACCAAACAGCCCTTATCGATACACTGGAGAAAACCCAAGAGCCTATTTATCTTACGCGTAACGGAAAAGCGAGCGTGGTGGTGATGGATGCCGCAGCTTTTGACCGAATGATGTCGGTCAAGGAACGCGCACAAAAGTGCGAGATGGATGTCTACCAAGGCTTGATGCGAGGTTATGCCGATGTCCTTGAAGGGAAGACGTCGGATGCAAAGAGCGCCATTGAGAGCATTCGTGTGAAAAAGGGCTGGTAGCATGAGCTACGAGGTTAAGATTACCGACTACGCTGCCGATTTTATTGCAGAAAATGTGGCGTTGGAATCGGTCTTGGAGCGCTTTAAGTGGGCGGTTGAGATGCTGTCGGCGTTTCCGTCCTTGGGTCCCGTTTACGATCCGGAGTACATAGCAGCTCGACCGCCGTTTCCCTGTAGGTATTTGCCGCTTCCGGATACGCCTTTTACGCTTTACTACACTCTGGATAGTCAAGCTCACGAGGTGACGATTATTGATGTCGAGTGGTCTGCTGGCGATCCCCGAGAGCGTTTTTCGGGATTGTAGAACGCCGCACTTTCGGGTGGCGTACCTGATAGCTACACCTGTTACTTATGCATAGTTGCTGCTGATCGCGTCAGCTTTTTGTCTGCTTGCAGATCCGCACGTATACTTTTCTGCCTGGACGTATTCCGCGCCCAAAGCAGAGAGGTTTTTACTCCATGGATTTCATCAATACGATTGTCGAGCTGCTTCAAGATCCGCGTACGGCGATTTCTGCCTGGATCGCTGCCGGTCCGCTCACGGCATATGGCTTTATCTTCTTGATCATCTTCATCGAGACCGGCGTGGTCTTCATGCCGTTTTTGCCTGGCGACTCGCTTCTGTTTGCCAGCGGCTGTTTTGCCGCCGACGGCAGCTTCAATATCTTCACGCTGCTCGCGGTGGCATGGTGCGCGGCGATTTTGGGCGACCAGTGCAACTTCATGATCGGTCACTTCTTCGGCAAGAAGATCATCGCTTCGGGCAAGGTCAAGGTCATGACGCCTGAACGTATCGAAAAGTCCGAGGCGTTCCTCGACAAGTGGGGCCACCTGGCTATTTTCCTGGGTCGTTTCTTCCCGTTCATTCGCACATTCGTGCCGTTTCTCGCCGGCGTGGGCGGCATGAAGTGGCATTCCTTCGTTCTCTTCAATGTGCTGGGCGGTATCACCTGGTCTACGGTCTTTACGCTGCTGGGATTCTTCTTTGGCGGCATTCCCTTTGTGCAGGAGCATTTTGAGCTGCTGATCGTGGGTATCGTCGCCGTCTCGGTTGTCCCGACGGTCGTGGGCCTGCTCAAGGCAAAGTTTGGGAAGAAGAACGCGTAGGCTTTTGGAAAACTGATCGGTGCGAAAAGGCCCGTCATCGCTGGATGGCGGGCCTTTTTGTTACCAGGTTGATGCGTGGTTTATCTCACGGTTACTGGACCTCACTCAGCTTCTGCAGAACGCGCCCCTGGACCTCGAGGTAGTAAGCCTGGCCCTCGGCGGACAGCGTGCTCTCATCGACGTCGTCAAATTTCTGCGACCAATCGCTGTATTGCTGCATCATCGATCCGTAGTCGGCAAGTATCGAAGTGGTGTCGTCTGAATCCTCGTACTTCTTCATGAACTCAACGTAGCTGTTCATAAACTGCTCGTAGCCGTCCATGGTCTCTCGGAAGCTTGCAGAAGATGTGCTCGAAGCATCCGAAGAGGTATCGGCAGAACTGTTGGCGGAGCTTTCGCTACTCGTATCCGCAGGCTCGTCGGTCGACGCTCGAGCTTGCCAGCAGCCGCTTAAGCAGGTCTTCGGTCAGGTGCTCTTTTCCATGGTGACGGTCATATGCGGCTCTCCTCGCCGTTGTAACATCGGGATGCTTGCCTTCAGTATAGAGATTGTTGCGGCCTCAAAGTGCCATGTAACGGCGTTGGCGCTGGACGGCCGCACGGCACCTCGTCTTTTTAATGAGCATCGGAAAATCAACTCTCCATGAGGGAGGCACCCTTGCTTGTACGGGCAACTTCGCGTGCGAAACGTTACGGTTGTATTTCGGTTGCCCCCAAACGAAAGAAAATGTGTCACAGGTCGGTGGTGGGAGTAGAATTCCCTTCATGCGACCGTCTTGGCGGAGAGCCCACACATGTGCTGCAGGCATGCGTGGTTCAAATGCCGACGCGGCGCGTGGACTATTGCAAGAGAAGGAGCACAGTATGACTGTCGAGAAGAAGGATCTGGATTGGGGCAACATCGGCTTCAATTACATGCAGACCGACTACAGCTACGAGGCACATTGGAAAGATGGCGAGTGGGATGAGGGCGGTCTGACGACCGACCACACCATGCACGTTTCCGAGTGCGGTGGCATCTTCCATTACTGCCAGGAGGTCTTTGAGGGCCTCAAGGCATATACCACCGAGGACGGCAGCGTTGTGTGCTTCCGTCCCGACCAGAATGCCCAGCGCATGTACGATTCCGCTCAGCGTCTCGAGATGCCGCCGTTCCCGGTCGATCGCTTTGTCGATGCTGTCAAGCAGGTCGTTACCGCAAACGCCGCATGGGTTCCGCCTTTCGGTTCGGGCGCTACGCTGTACGTTCGTCCGTTCATGATCGGTTCCGGTAACGTGATCGGCGTCGCTCCCGCTCCTGAGTACACGTTCCGCATCCTCGTCACGCCGGTCGGCCCGTACTACAAGGGTGGCCTCAAGGCCGTCAAACTGCGCATTTCCGATTACGACCGTGCAGCACCGCATGGCACCGGCAACATCAAGGCCGGCCTCAACTATGCCATGAGCCTCAAGCCTTCTGTCGAGGCTCACGCTCAGGGTTATGCCGATAACCTCTACCTTGATTCCGAGTCCCGCACGTACGTTGAGGAGACCGGCGGCGCTAACGTGCTGTTCGTTGACGGCAACACCCTTGTGGTGCCCAAGAGCCATACCGATTCCATTCTGCCCTCCATCACCCGTCGCTCGCTCGTGCAGGTGGCTCAGGATCTGGGCATGACCGTGGATGAGCGCCCGGTGGAGTGGGCCGAGGTCGCCTCGGGCAAGTTCTCCGAGTGCGGCATGTGCGGCACCGCTGCTGTCATCTCCCCGGTAGGCGAGATCGACAACAAGGTCTACGGCGCCGATGAGACGATCGTCTTCCCCGGCGGCCACACCGAGTGCGGCCCGGTGATGAAGAAGCTGCGCGAGACGCTCACTGGCATCCAGGATGGTGCCGTTGAGGATAAGCACAACTGGGTCTACAAGGTCTGCTAAGGTAGATTTACCGATAGCGTTTGCATGCTTGACCTCCGCCGGCGCAGGCCTGCGGGGGTCGTTTTTGTTGAAAGGACAACGATGGAGATCGATCGCAACGAGGTAGTTCGGCTGCTCGAGCGCCTCTCGAACGCCAAGGGCCCTTCGGGTTTTGAGGACGAGGTCATCGACGTGGTTCGCGACTTTTGCGACGGGTGGGCCACGGTGGAGGAAAACACGCTGCGCGATGGCCTGATTGTGCCGAACGGCATGGAGCTTGGTGGCGACCGTGCTCGCCCGCGCGTGATGATGGACGCCCATGGTGACGAGGTAGGCGGCATGGTGCGCACTATTCGCGCAAATGGAACCATGGGCTTTGTGACGCTGGGGCGTTTTCCCGAAGGGGCCCTTTGCGGCCAAGACGTGCTGGTGCGCAACGCCCATGGCGAGTGGCTGCACGGCACCATTGGCGTCAAGCCGCCGCATTTTACAAGCGCTGCCGAGAAAGCCGCCCATGTGCCGCCCGAGTTGATTCTCGACGTGGGTGCGACGAGTGCCGAAGAGGCGCGCGAGCGCTTCTTCCTGCGTATCGGTGAGCCTTTTGTCGTGGCGACGCAGTTTACCTTTGATGCCGAACGCGGCATCGCGGTGGGCAAGGCGTTTGACTGCCGCGCGGGCGTGGCGGCGATGCTGATCGCCCTGCGTGAGCTTGCCGCTCGCAAGGACCTGGCCGTTGACGTGGTCGCATCCGTTTCTGCTCAGGAAGAAGTGGGGGAGCGCGGCGTGGCGGCAGCGGCGCGGGTGCTCGACCCAGATGTTGCGTACATGTTCGAAGGCTGTCCTGCAGATGATACCTTCTTGGCTTCCGACGAGGTGCAGACGGCGCTTCATGGCGGGCCCATGTTCAGGCATTTTGACCGCTGCATGATCACGAACCCTCGTTATCAGCGCTTTGTGCTAGATACCGCCGAAGCTGCGGGATTGCGCACGCAGGAGAGCGTGCGCGAGGGCGGCGGCACCGATGGCGGCCCCGTGCATCTTATGGATGTGCCCTGTGTGGTTTCGGGCGTGCCATGCCGTTACATCCATACGGCTACCTCGATTTGCGCCATCGATGACGTGATCGAGAGCGCTCGCGTGGCTGTCGAGGTCATCTCGCACATGACTTCCGAGGTGATTTGCGGCTTTTAAACCCCTATTTTTCGAGATACGGCGCATGAGGCGCGAAAACGCGCCGTTTACCTGCGTCGTATCTCGATAGGGGATTGCAAAAACAGGCGAGATTCAACATACTAGATATACCTCTTGCGCTCTGTCGCAACCGCACCTTAAACGTAACCATCCCCGCAAAGGGGACGCAGAACCAGGGAGGAACCATGAAGCCTAAGCATCAGGCTATCGTCGCCGGACTCGCGCTTTCGCTCACGCTGGGCGTGGCGGCACCTATCCCCATGTTTGCACAGACCGATACCGTCCAGCAGCAGGATATCGCCGGCAATGCCAATGCCGATCCCATCACCGATGTCGATGCAAAGCAGCCCGCTCCTTCGGATTACGATCCCGCCGATGAGTACTCAGAGGGCGTGGACCCCTCGTCTCTTATGACGCTTTCTTTCAATTCGATCATGGCGACAAGCTCCTCGAGTCTGCAGCCGATGGCGCTTTCCTCCGAGCTGAAGTACTTTGCCGAAAACGAGAGCGGCAGTAACTACAATCTGGGTTTTAGCTATGGTGACGGCTATCACGCCATGGGCTTCTACCAGTTTGATCGTCGCTATGTGCTCGTCGATTTCATGCAGGAGTGCTACAACTATAATCCGCAGAAGTACAGCATGTTCAAGGCGGTTATCGACCGCGGCAGCGAGCTAAAGCTCGATGCCGATAACGTGATTTACGACAAAAAGACCCGCAAGCTCACTGAGCTGGGGCAGCTTGCCGAGGACGCTTGGCACGCCGCATATGCTGCCGACCCGCAGGAGTTTTCGGCGCTGCAGGATGCGTATGGATACCAGGAGTATTACCTGTCGGTCGAGCGTATCGTGCGCAAGTACGGGCTCGACCTTTCCGGCCGCGCTGACTGCCTCAAGGGTCTGTGTTGGGGCATGAGCAACCTGTTTGGCTCGGGCGGCTGCCAGAAGTTTTTCAAGATGGCCAATCTTTCCAACGATATGACCGATGAGCAGGTAGTGACTGCCATCTGCGATGCGCTGATTGATTACATGACCAACACGTCGACCAATCAGTATGCCGCCAGCTACGCGAATCGCTATAAGCGCGAAAAGCAGACGTGCTTGACTTATCTGGCTCAGCACAAGGCCGAAGACGATGCGAATAAGGATACTTCGGGTTCCGGCTCCGATACGGGTTCGGACTCTGGCAATGGTTCCGCTTCTGACACCGGCGCGGATTCGGACAATGGCTCGGGCTCCGATAGCGGTACGGGTTCTGGCTCGAGTTCCACCGATCAACCATCTCAGGGCGAGGGCAATGTGGGCAGCGGCTCTTCGGCTGCCGGTAGCACCGTCACAGCGCCTGCGGGTGGCAACACGAGCGCTCCCTCTACCGATGCGAGCACGGGGTCTTCCTCCTCGCCGAGTACCGGAGATAAGGCAGATGCCGACGGCGGCTCGACCTCAAATGCTCCGAGTAACGCCCTTCCAAACGGTGGTGCTGCCTCGAGCGGTTCTACAAATGCCGGGGGAGATTCCGCCGATGATGCCGGGTCGGGTGACAACACCGCGACGGGCGGTGATGCTTCCGGCAACGGTGACCCTTCAACCGATGCGGGCGCTACGGGGTCGGGTTCCACGTCGGTGCCGAGCACGGGCGAGAAGCCAGGTGCCGGCAAGGACAACGGCGATTCGAGCAAGGGTGACGCGCAAGATCAGAACCAGGGCGACAAAGGCACGAAGGGCCAAGGCGATGCCAAGGCGAGCGCTGATAAGGCTACCGTAAAGGCGGATGACGCCGAGAAGCTCCCCGCAACAGCAGATGCCAGCACGATCGGCCTTATGGTCTCTGCGGCGCTTTCGGCCTCGGGCATCGGCGCCGTGGCGGTTGGCAAACGCCGCTCGGCCGAGAAGATTCCCTTTGAGGATGGCTTTAGAGGTTAAAGCATTCATCTTGTAACAAACGAATTTGCGTGAAGCCGTGGCATCTGAGCTGCGGCTTCTTTTATTAGCCAGTCGGTTGTGCGACGTTTTTCTCCACTTAGCTAAAGTAATGCCTTGCGTCTTACACTCCACTCGGCTAAAGTGAAACGCGTTACAAAAGAGGCCGATGGGGTGCGCAGAGGGCGCAAGACCCGTTGGCATTGCGATGAGATTGAGGATTGCCCATGAACAAGAAGCGCCTTATGGCCGTCATTGTATGCGCGTTCGCGCTCGTTGCCGCCTTTGCCCTGGTTGGTTGTGGCGGCACTTCTTCCCAGACGGCAGGTTCCGCCGCCGGTTCCGCCGCTGCCGACAGCGACGGCTCCGCAGACATCAAGACCCTGACCGTGGGCTTTGACCAGTCCTATCCCCCGTATGGTTTCGTGGGCGATGACGGTGAGTTCACCGGTTTTGATATCGAGCTTGCCACCGAGGTCGCCAAGCGCTGCGGCTGGGAGCTCAAGCTCGAGCCCATCGACTGGGACGCCAAGGATAGCCTGCTTAATTCCGGTGCCATCAACTGCATCTGGAACGGCTTTACCATGGAGGGCCGCGAGGACGATTACACCTTCTCCGATCCCTATATGCTCAACGGCCAGGTGGTCGTGGTCAAGAAGGATAGCGGCATCAAGAGCTTGGACGATCTTGCCGGCAAGACCGTCATCACCCAGACTGATTCCGCTGCCGAGGACGTCTTGAGCGGCGACAAGGCCGATCTTACCGCCACGTTCGCTTCGCTCGAGACCATCGGTGACTACAACACGGCCTTCATGCAGCTCGAGTCCGGCGCTGTCGACGCGGTTGCCTGCGACCTCTCCATTGCTCAGTACCAGCTCTCTGCAAAGCCCGACGAGTACGTCCAGCTTGACGATATGCTCTCCGAGGAGCACTACGCCGTGGGCTTCAAGAAGGGTGACGATGCCCTTGCTGCCAAGGTGAACGAGACCCTGAAGGAAATGGACAAGGACGGCTTCATCAAGGACCTGTGCGAGAAGTACGCGGATTACGGCATCAGCTACGACAACTGGGTGCTTGAGTAAGGATTACTTCATTCGGGGCGCTCGCCTGGGCGCCCCGTAATGGGTGGACAGCGCTCCCGATGCCGGCTGGTCGGCGTCGGGAGTTGCGTGTCTATAGAAAGGTAGAGCATGGATATCACAACGATGTCGGGAATGCTGCTCTCGGGTTTTGGTACGACGCTGCAGATTTTTATCTTGACGCTTGTGGGGTCGATTCCCCTGGCGGTGCCCGTAGCGCTTGCGCGCATGAGCAAGATTCGCCCGCTCGCGCTGCTCGCGCGCGTCTATATCTCCGTTATGCGCGGAACGCCGCTGATGCTGCAGATGTTTGCCATCTATTTTGCGCCGTACTATGTGTTCGGCATTCGCCTGACGCCGGATTCCAAATGGTATGCGTGCATCTTTGCCTTCATCATCAACTATGCTGCCTATTTTGCCGAGATCTATCGTTCCGGCATCCAATCCATCCCGCGCGGCCAGTACGAGGCGGCCGAGGTGCTGGGCTACACCAAGGTGCAGACGTTTTTCCGCATCGTGCTGCCGCAGGTGGTCAAGCGCATCCTGCCGGCTATGGGCAACGAAGTGATCACCTTGGTCAAGGACACATCGCTCGCCTTTGCGATCGGTGTGGCCGAGATGTTCTCGACCGCCAAGGCACTCGTCGCCTCTCAGGTGAGCATGATGCCGTTTGCCATCTCCGCGGCGTTCTACTGGGTCTTTAACTTCTTGGTTGAGGTTCTCATGGGTGCGCTGGAGAAAAAGCTCGATTATTACCACGACTGATAGGGGGTAACGATGACCGATTCCAATCGCTGCGCGGCTCCCGTCTTTTCGATGGAGCATGTGAGTAAATCCTTTGGCAAGACCTGCGTTTTGCGTGACATCTCGCTTTCCGTGCGTCCCGGCGAGGCCGTGGCCATCATCGGACCCTCGGGTGGCGGCAAGTCGACGCTTTTGCGCTGTGCCACCACGCTCGAGACCATCGATGCGGGTTCGCTGCGCTATGGCGACCTAACGGTCGCTTCTTCGGAGGGCGGCGTGGTCACCTATGCCAAGGGGGCCGACCTCCGTGCGGCAAAGAGCCGCTTTGGCTTGGTGTTCCAGGGCTATAACCTCTTTCCGCACATGACGGTGATGCGCAATATCTGCGATGCTCCCATCGCGGTGCAAAAGCGTCCGCGCGCAGAGGTGGAGGCGCAGGCCCAGGCGCTTATCGCCAAGATGGGCCTTGCGGGCTGCGAGAACAAGGTCCCGTGCCAGCTTTCCGGCGGCCAGCAGCAGCGCGCGAGCATCGCCCGCGCTCTGTGCCTCAATCCCGACATTCTCTTTTTCGACGAGCCCACGAGTGCGCTCGATCCCGAGTTGACAGGCGAGGTGCTCAAGGTGATTCGCCAGCTGGCGGCTGAGGACACGACGATGATCATCGTTACGCATGAGATGGCTTTCGCTCGCGATGTCGCCGACCGCGTGGTCTTTATGGACGGCGGTCTGATCGTGGAGGAGGGAACGCCCGCCGAGGTGCTGGGCGCCCCGCAGCACGAGCGCACGCGCGCATTCCTTTCGCGCTACAGCGGATAGCGCGATTGTAAGATACGCTTCGAGGACGGGGTGGTGACGCTAAACGTTGCCGCCCCGTTTGCCATTCACTGGTATCATGAGCACCAGATTCGCTCGCAACCGAAGGGAGCTTCGTATGGAGGCTTACAAGCAAGAGTTCATCAAGTTCATGGTCGAGTCCGACGTGCTCAAGTTTGGCGAGTTCACGCTCAAGAGCGGCCGTCAATCGCCGTTCTTCATGAACGCCGGCGCTTACGTGACGGGCAGCCAGCTCAAGCGTCTGGGCGAGTACTATGCTCAGGCTATTCACGATAACTTCGGCGACGACTTTGACGTGCTGTTTGGGCCTGCCTACAAGGGTATTCCCCTGGCCGTGGTGACCGCCATCGCCTATCACGAGCTGTATGGCAAGGAGGTCAAGTACTGCTGCGACCGCAAGGAGGCCAAGGACCACGGCGCCGATAAGGGTAACCTGCTGGGCTATGAGCCCAAGGACGGCGACCGTGTGGTGATGGTCGAGGACGTGACCACCTCCGGCAAGTCGATCGACGAGACCTATCCCAAGGTCACCGCTGCAGCCGATGTAGAGATCCGCGGCCTGATCGTCTCCCTTAACCGCATGGAAGTGGGCAAGGGCGGCGTTACCACGGCGCAGAAGGAGATCGAGGCCAAGTACGGCTTCCCTGTGGCAAGCATTGTTTCGATGGCCGAGGTTGTCGAGGTGCTCTACAACCACGAGATCGATGGCAAAGTTGTTATCGACGATACTCTCAAGGCTGCCATCGACGCATACTACGAGCAGTACGGCGCCAAGGAGTAGTATCTCCGCGCGTTGCTAAGATTGCGCTTTTGAGCGGACGTTCCGTACCCGGGGCGTCCGCTTTTTAATGGCGCGGTAAAGCCCCTCGCCGCTCCTCGAATAATGCCACGTCATCGCTTGTTTAGAACAGACGGTCTGATACCCTCAAATCAGTGTGTAAATGGGCTTGGGGGAACATGGGGAGTGCCATGGCAGGCCCGCGACTACGTTCGGAGGAACGATGAAAAAGAAACTCACGACGCTCGCGCTTATTCTGATCGCTGCACTGAGCATGCTCGCACTGTGCGCCTGCAACAGTGGCCCCTCGTCGGAGGAGGTCATTCGAGAGGGCCTGTCCGAAGAATTCGACATGATCGTCAACAAGAAGGGTGACGATTGGGACGAGATGATCAGCGACATCGAGGAAGAAGCTGACCTCTCCATGTTCGGTATCGATGCCGAGGAGTTCGTTAACGTTTTGTTTGATGGCTTTGATTACGAGATCACCTCGGTCGATGTTGACGAGGAAGACGATACCGCCGTTGCTCACGTGACGCTCACCTCTAAGTCCATGAAGGACGTAATGGATGCTCTTGAGGAAGCCGCCAATGATTTTATGAACGACCCCGCTAACTATGAGGGCCTCAGCGAGGACGATCTCTACAAGAAGGTTGGCGAGTTGATGATGGAGGCCATCCGCGGCGTCGAGACGCGCGAGATCGATGTGGATCTTGAGTGCGAGCGCGACGAGGACGGTAACTGGACCGAGGCAGACAGTGTTGCGGACGAGATTTCCAACGCTCTGCTGAGCTAATCGTCAATCGATAGCTTGCCTCAAGGGGTCGGGAGTAATTCCCGACCCCTTTTGTTTGAAACGAAAACGAAACCCATCAATAACTCGAAAGATAAGAATGCAAAATTGAAAGTAAGGGGTTGTCAAGTGTGGTCGGGATGTCTGCCGTGTTTAAGCAGGGAAACATGATGAAGACATATGGGAGGCGTCCTGCTGTGCAGGTTTGAGAAAAATGATGGTGCCCAGCTGGCGAAACGGTTAGGAAACATTTAAAGACCAGCTTGACTTCATTGAGCTAAAGCGTAGACTGCATAAATGCAACGTAGGGAGATGGGAATTCAACAGGGACCCATCGCTTTGTAGAGGAATGCCACAGCATGTTTATGAGCCAGCTACACATTATCAGCGTGATCATTATTTAGCGCGGGTTGGCGATAAACAGTCAGCCCGTGCCAAATGCGGGCGGCTGATAGAAGACGAGGGCCGTCGAATCGAAAATCGACGGCCCTCGTTTTTTATCGAAATCGAAAGTGTTGGGGAAACCTCAGAAGGAAGGATAGTATGAACGGAGTTGTAGTCATGCTCGTGTGCGCAGCGGTTCTCGCCTGCGGCTATCTCGGGTACGGACGCTGGTTGGCCAATAAGTGGGGCGTCGATAGGGAGGCCCTTACTCCTGCCAAGCGCATGAAGGACGGCAAGAACTTCTCGCCCGTCTCTGCATTCACCGCATTTTCGCATCAGTTCAGCTCGATCTGCGGCGCGGGCCCTGTCACGGGTACCATCGTGGCCATGGCTTTTGGCTGGCTGCCCGTTGTGCTGTGGGTGCTCGTGGGCGGCATCTTCTTTGGTGCCGTGCATGATTTTGGCGCCCTGTATGCCTCGATGAAGAACAACGGCAAGTCGCTCGCCCAGCTCATCGAGAAGTACATCGGCAAGACCGGTCGTCGTCTGTTCCTCCTGTTCTGCTGGCTGTTCTGCATCATCGTCATCGCCGCTTTCACCGACATGGTGTGCGGTACCTTCAAGTTCACCCCGGTCATGGGTGCAGATGGCGTGGCTACCGCTGCAGTTGACTTCACCAAGTCCTATGCCGCCGGTTGCGCAGGCACCATCTCCATCCTTTTCACCTTTGTTGCCATCGCTTTCGGCTATGCCCAGAAGAAATTCAACCTCACCGGTGTGGCCGAGTTCGCCACCGGCGTGGTGCTGATGGTTCTCATGTTCGCCGTGGGCATGCAGTTCCCGCTGTACCTCGATAAGTTCCAGTGGTTCGCCGTTGTGATGGTCTATCTGGTCTTTGCCGGTGCTATGCCCATCAGCGTGCTCAAGACTCCGCGCGACTATCTCACTTCGATCATGATGATCGTTATGATCGTCTGCGCCGTGCTCGGTATCTTTGTCCTGGGCGCTCAGGGCCAGGCCACGATCACCGCTCCTGTGTTTACCGGTTTCTCCACTGCTTCCGGCATGATGTTCCCCATCCTGTTCGTCTCCGTTGCCTGCGGCGCACTTTCCGGCTTCCATAGCCTCGTGTCTTCTGGCACCTCTTCCAAGCAGGTCGAGAAGGAGGCCGACGCGGTCAAGGTCGGTTACGGTGCCATGATCGTCGAGTCCTTTGTTGGTATCCTCGCCATCGTCGTTGCCGGTATCATGTTCTCCTCGATGAACACCGCCGGTACCGGTACCGTGAACGTGGCTAATGGCGGCCTCGCTTCCACCCCGTTCCAGATCTTCGCTGCCGGCATCGCTCGCGGCATGACGGCATTTGGTGTCGACCAGACCGTCGCCACCGTGTTCATGACCATGAACGTCTCGGCCCTCGCCCTCACTTCGCTTGACGCCGTTGCCCGTATCGCCCGCACCTCGTTCTCCGAGTTCTTCGCCAAGACCAACGACGCCTTGGCTATCAACGCCAAGACCGGCGTCATGAAGGTCCTGGGCAACCCCTGGTTTGCCACCGTTGTGACCCTGCTTCCCGGCCTCGCCCTGGCCTTTGGCGGTTATGCCAACATCTGGCCGCTGTTTGGTGCTTCCAACCAGCTGCTCGGTGGCATGACCATGATCACCCTCGCCGTGTTCTGCAAGTGCACCGGCCGCAAGGGCTGGATGCTCTACGTGCCTGTGGCGTTCCTGCTGGTTTGCACCTTCACCTCTTTGGTGCAGAGCGCCCTGGGCTGTGTGACTGCCATCCAGGCATATGGTCTGTTTGGCTCGATCCCGGCAGCAACCGCCGGTGCGGCCGCGACTCCCGTGCTTGCCACCAAGGGCCTGCAGCTGCTCTTCGCCGTGCTGCTGATGGTTCTGGGCCTGATCGTTGCCGTGAACTGCTTGAAGGAGCTCTTTGGCAAGGAGACTGGCTCCCTGCCCGACGAGGAGCCCGAGTGGACCGAGATGGGTCGCGCCGAGTATGGCCGCGCATCTGTTGAGGCTCCTGCCGATGGGGCTGCTCAGAACGCTTAAATGCGTTTGAGTGCGCCTTTCGCACATCGTTATATTCGCCCGAGTGCTCTGCAGCCGCACTCGGGCGTTTTTTGTTTTAGCGATTGTCGGTACCGGGGTGAGCTCAATCTGCTTACAAGACGCCCGATGCGCCGCACTCCCCGTGGAATCGGCCCAGCAAGAAGTCCCGTTTGGATTCCATGGGGTACCATACAGACGTTTGTGTTTATATTTGAGGAGGCTTGTGTGTCTTCATCTTTGTATAGCGATAACCAAAACGACGTCGAGGCGCTGGCGCGTCGTATCGCCGCTCTTACCTCGTTGAGTTCCAAGCAGGCCGTTGTCATTTCACGCGGCTTGTTGGGGCGTAAGGTCCTCAAGATCAAGTCGAGCTCGCTGGGTGGGCTTTTTCGCTCGATCGATAAGGATATCGATACCAAGCGTCTGCGCGATGAGTTTATCAAGTCGGGTCTGATCGAGCGCATCGATGAGACCGGTGTCGATGGGCGCCCTGCTATCTATTCGATTTGCGCAAAGGTGTCCGAGCTTATCGTTGTCGATGGAGTCGAGGACTTGAATGACGGCTTTGACGTCGAGGAGGAATCGGCGCCTGCCGAGGCTCCTGCTGCTGAGGCTGTAGATGCTGGGCAGGCTGCGCCCGCGGAGCCGGTGCGCGAAACGGCAAAAGACTCTGCTCCAGTGGATCCCGTTGCGCCTCGAGCCAAGGATGCTCGTCATGACCAGGGACTACCCGCCACCGTGCCTTCCGAGGCGGATCAAAAGGGGGATGCCGCTCCGGACGATAAGCCGGTGGCCTTTGTTTCGAAGGTGGGCCGTGGCGCGCGCGTGCATCGTCGTGCGGAGGATAAAAAGGTATCGCCGCGCTCCCAGGACAATCCTGCCGAGCAGCAGGAGCCTGCCAAGCAGCAGAAGCCCGCTGAGCCAAAGAGCCAAAAGCCGGAAGTTCATGCCATGGGATCCAAAAGGCAGCAGCTTCAGGTTCAGGATGCTCCGTCCGCTTCCGTCGAGAAAAAAGCATCTGCTCTCAAAGAGGCGGTCGTCTCAAAGAAAGGCACTGCATCCGAGCGGTCGGAGGCAAATCAGGGCCGCGCCGTTGCCGCCGAGCGAGGCACTCAGCAAAAACGCGGGGACGCTAAGGGTGAAGAGGCCCGTTCTTCGGCCAAAAAGGACAGCTCTTCGAACAGGAAACGAAAGGGAAGGCCTGGGCGCCCTGAGGCGCTCAAGCCGTCGCGCAAACAAGATTCGCCCTCGAACCAGACAAAAGGCTCCGCTCTTCCGAGCGATTCTGCCCAGCCTGAACCTCGCTCCATCGTGCGCATGATTCGAGGGCAGCTCGCAAAGGCGGCAACCGTGCTGCCGCTTTCTGCTGTTGCGCAAAAAGATTGCGTCCAATATGCCAAAATCACGCGCGTTGATAATCGCCCGATGGCAAAGACCACCGGGCGCGAGAACGCTCATCAAAACGCCAAGCAGCAGCTTGCGCATGATTTTGAGGCTATCACGACGTGGATCGATCAAACGGGCGGCATGGATACCCCGTACGCCTCGCGTCGTCAGCGCGCCTTCGAGATTTTTAACGACGAGAAGGCCTTTGACGGCAAGCGCGGCGAGCGCCTGTTCAAGCGCCTGAACGACCGTGGCGTTAACGTGGCGGCGCTCAAGATTACGCCCCAGCGCCCGTATCACTTTACGAGTTTCTTTGGCATCGGTGCCAATAAGCCGTTCATCATGGTCGAGAATATCGACACGTACGACGAGATTGCGCGCCTGCTGCGCGGCAAATCATCGGTCAAGCTCTTTGGCGTGCGCGTGAGCGGTGTCATCTTTGGCAGCGGTTGCAAGGCGAGTGTCTCGCACGCGCTGGACGATTACCTGTCCGATATCGGCTATGGATACGACTACGTGTACTATGCGGGCGATATCGACCGCGAAGGCGCGCGTATTGTCGAGCAGGCTCGTGCGGCGAACAACACGAAGATTCGCATGCATGCGGGCATGTACAAAGCTATGCTGGCGGCTCACAAGCGTCGCTTGAAGGATGGCCGTGGGGTGGAGCGCGCCTCCGAGAACCAGGGCGTGCCGCAAAACCTGGCGCGTGCTATCGCCGACCTGCCCATGGTCACGCGCGTGCAGTTCCGCAATATCCTGCGCGAGGGCGGCCGTATCCCGCAGGAGATTCTAACCTCGGCCGATTACCGTGACTCAAGCTCCGGCAGCCTCGATCGCATCCTCAACAGCTAGCCAATGTGACAAAAAGTCGACAGGTTTATTTTGTCACATTTTCATAAGCCCTTCATAAAAGGCGCCCGCGCTGCAAACTGAACTGCAGTGCGGGCGCCTTGACTTTTGCTATCGAGGCTCAACCATGCTGAGCGAGATCTTCTTGCGATCACGGTCGACCTTCTCGACCCATACATCGACGGTGTCGCCAACGCGAACGACATCGCTGGGGTGTTTTACAAAGCGGTTGGCCATCTTGGAGATATGCACCAGACCGTCTTGATGCACACCGATGTCGACAAACGCGCCAAAGTCCACGACATTGCGCACCGTGCCCTTGAGTTTCATGCCCGTCTCTAGGTCGTCGATAGAGAGGGCCGAGCGGCTAAAGACAACCTCGGGGGCATCGTCGCGCGGGTCGCGGCCGGGCTTTTTGAGCTCGTCGATGATATCGATAAGGGTCAAGATGCCGCAGCCGAGCTCTCCGGCGATCTCGCCGATGCTACCCACGCGTCGCTCGATATCCGGGATGCCGCCGCGCTTGAGCTCGTCGGCCTTAACCCCTGCGCGCTTGAGCACCTCGTTGGCGACAGCGTAGCTTTCGGGGTGGACGCTTGTGGCATCGAGCGGATTTTTGCCATCTGCGATGCGAAGGAATCCCGCGGCGTTGAGATACGCCTTGGGGCCGAGTTTCGAGACCTTCTTGAGCTGCGCGCGGTCGGTGAAGGGGCCGTTTTCCTCGCGGTAGGCGACGATGTTGCGGGCGACGGTTGGCGTGATGCCAGACACATAACCCAGCAGGCTCGTGCTTGCGGTGTTTACATCGACGCCCACGCGGTTGACAACGTCTTCCACAACATTGCCCAGTGAGTACGAAAGCTCGGCTTGATCGAGGTCATGCTGGTACTGGCCGACGCCGATGGACTGGGGCGGAATCTTGACGAGTTCGGCCAGGGGGTCTTGCAGACGATGGCCCAGGCTGAGGGCACCGCGCACCGTGACGTCGAGGCCGGGATACTCCTGGCTCGCCAGCTCGGATGCCGAGTAAACCGAAGCTCCCGCCTCGTTGACGATGGTATAGCGAAGCTCGGGCGCCTGCTCGGAGATAAACTCGCTCACGACTTCCTCGGTCTCGCGACTTGCCGTGCCGTTGCCGATAACAATGGTGTTGACCTTGTCCTTTTTGACCAGGCGCGCCAGCTCGCGCTTGGTGCCGGCAACGTCATGGCGCGGCTTGGTGGGATAGACAACGCCGTGGTCGAGCAGCTTGCCGGTTTCGTCCATGACGGCGATCTTACAGCCAGTACGATAGCCGGGATCGAGTGCCAGCACGCGCGCGCCGCGAACCGGTCGAGCGGAGAGCAGGCCTTCGAGATTCTTGGCGAACACGTTGATGGCGTCGGCTTGGGCACGCACGGTGAGCTTGGCGCGGGCCTCGCGCTCAAGAGAAGGTGCCATGAGGCGCTTGTAGCCATCGGCGATGGCGGCGTCGAATATGGGGGCGAAAACGCCCTGACGACGCGGCCAACGGCTTCCCAGGCGCGAAACAGCTGCCTGGCTATCGACATTCACGCGAACGCGCAGCTTCCCCTCGCGCTCACCGCGGTCGATGGCGAGGATACGGTGATTGGGGATGCGGCGTAGCGGCTCGTCGTAGGCATAATAGGGCTCGTACGGGGTCTTTTCGGTGGGGTCGGTGGCCTCAACAACGATATCGGCGGTGTTTTGGGTAAAGGCACGCAGGTCGGCGACGTTCTCGGGGTCTTCGGCGAGAATCTCGGCAACGATATCTGAGGCGCCCGCAAGGGCTTTTTCGGCGGTGTCGAAGCCGGCTTCCTCATTGATGTATGCTGCGGCGGCATCGATGGCGGAGCCTCCGCCCTTGGGGTTTGCTTGCATGATGATCATGTTGGCAAGCGGCTCAAGCCCCGCCTCGCGAGCCTTCTGAGCGCGCGTCATGCGCTTCTTGCGATAGGGCTTGTAGAGGTCTTCGACACGCTGAAGCTGTTCTGCTTCACGGATCTGTTGCTCGAGCTCGGGCGTGAGTTTTCCTTGAGCGTTGATGAGTACGATGACGTCCTCTTTGCGCTGCTCAAGGTTGCGCAGGTATCCCAAGCGTTCGTTGAGCGCGCGGAGGGCGACGTCATCCATGCCGCCGGTCGCTTCTTTGCGGTAGCGGGCGATAAAGGGGATGGTGTTTCCCTCGTCGATGAGTTTGACGGCTGCGTCGACGTCGGCGGCTTTGAGGCTGAGCTCGCGAGCAAGCTGGGCGATGAGATCCATAGGACTCCTAGCGTTCGTTGGTGCGTTTGAGCAATGGGCCAACAAGGATACCATTGCACGCGACGCTGACGGTTTAGAGTAATTGCCCCTTGGCGGCTCTTCAAAATGCCTCAAACAAATTGGCCGTTGCGAAAAGCGGGGCATTTGGCGCGAACCCGCTGTTTACCGTGCTCGCTTCGTTCGTATTCTTGAGGAAAGTGAGCTAAACTCCGCACCCTCGCGGGTTCGAATCCCCGTCTCAAAGCAAAAAGCCCCGGCGCCATGGCCGGGGCTCAATAAGACAAGGGCTGGGGTAGAGGGATTCGCGTGCGGCTGGCGCCGCCCGGTCCGCTGCGGGCGCTGTCGCGCCCTTGCGTGCTCCGCCGGCCAACGCTCGCGCGTTCGCGCGGCTCCGCACCCTCGCGGGTTCGAATCCCCGTCTCAAAGCAAAAAGCCCCGGCGCCATGGCCGGGGCTCAATAAGACAAGGGCTGGGGTAGAGGGATTCGAACCCCCGTAACCGGCACCAAAAACCGGGGTCCTGCCGCTGGACGATACCCCAATGCGGACGTGCTGCTATTGCAGCCCGTCTAGTTTACCTAATCACTCAAGGCAGCGCAAACGCCATCGAGAATGCGCACAGCAAGAGTTTGCGCATCGCTTGACGTGAACGTGCCGTTGTAGCACGTAAGGCCGGTGAGCTCGATGCGCAGATGCGCGGGTTTTGATGCGGCGGCCTCAAAAGCGGTGCTAATGCGCTTGGCAAGGTTGTTGCACTGGGCGAGCGTGAGAGTGGGGCGCGGCTCGGCACTCTCGGGGAGCTCGTCGCTTGCGAGCTCAAGAACCAAATCCATGCCCTCGGGAGCTTCGCCCTCGCTGAGCACCATACCGCTGTTTTCCGTTGTGGCGGAGGCGATATTCCACATGCGCGAAGCGATGTTGCGGGCGATAGCATCCTGGCCGCTTACCGCGATGCGATAGTGCTCAAGTACATTTGCGGCGCGCGCAAAGCCGGTGCGCTCTTCCGCTTCCAGAACAGAGGGTTTTCCCTCCCATACGTGGCGCAGGCGATTGATGTAGCGGAACGTGTCCTGGAAGGCCATGCCGTCGGCAAACAGGCCAACGTTTTCCTGGAACTGCTGCAGGGCGTTTTCGGTATGCGGACCAAAATAACCATCGACATCGCCGCAGCCAAAGCCCAAGGCGTTCAAAGCCTGCTGCAGGGCGATGACGTCGGCGCCATGGAAGTTGGGGAGACGCAGGTAAAGTGTGCGGTCGCCCAGTTTATACGAGGCATCTACCAATGCGCTCCAACAAATGATGTCGACATCGCCCAGGGCATCGAGGCCCGAGGTGACGCGAAACGACGCCACGGCGCACGCGGTCGTATCTCCGTAGAGCTTTTGCGCGCATTCCTGTTCGTCGATGGTAAAGCCCAGGCCAATCAGGCGCGTTTGAATATCTTCGACTGCGGGTCCTTGCATGCCCTTTGTAATCGGATCCAAAAGAACCCCTTTCATATGCAATATGGCGCGAGCCGTCTATGGACGGTCTGCGTTCAAAGTTACCCATCAGTGTATCAAGTTAACGAGTTGCGCGCTGAGTCGCACGACATTTGCAGCATGCGCACGCGCACAAAACCATAAGCGCCCGTTCGGCGCGAGCCTAACAAAACATTCGGGTGCTCTTTACGCTCTCTTGTCATCTGTCCCATAGCCTAAAGAAAACACGACCAAGAGGGAGGATGCACTATGAGCGATGCATGGGGCGAGGTATTGACGATGGACGATGGCACGAAGGCAGACGTTGTTCCGCTGCTGCAAGACCGTGCTGCCCTAGCGTCCATCGCGCTGTTCGCTGTGCTGGCTGTTGTCCTCGTTGTCCTTTACCTTTAGTTCAGGCGTTCGACAAAGAAATCTGCCATGCCCAAAAGCAGGTCCTTGCACTGAGGGTCGAGTTCGACGCTTTCCAGCGCGGCTTTGGCGTGCGCGGTAAGATCGAGCGAGTAAGAATGCGCATATGCGATAGCGCCCGTGCGCTCGAAGATCTGAACGGCGCGGTCCAGGCGATCGGGGTCGGTGGTTCCGCTCGTAAGGATATCCATCAACTCATCGTGCGAGGCGTCGTCGGCATAGTTGAGGGCGTGGACGGCTACCAAGGTGCGCTTGCCCTCGGTGATGTCGCAACGAAAGTCCTTGTTGCGCGCCTCTTTTTTACCCACCAGATTAAGCAGATCGTCCTGAATCTGGAACGCCAGGCCGGTGTGCAGGCCAAAGGTGCGCAGGGCGGAAATCTGCTCCTCGCTGCCGCCGCCGATGATGGCTCCGCAGGCAAGCGGGGTGGCGCCGCTGTAAAACGCCGTCTTGTGTGTGGCCATGGTGAGGTAGTCTTCGATGCTCAGGTCAAAGCGACCGTCGCGCACCCAGCCCAGATCCAGCGCCTGGCCTTCGATAGTCCGGGCCGTCATGGCGGTGAGTTCCTGGATGAGGCGCACCTTGAGGGGCGCATCCAGGTCGGGGTCATTTGCAACGGCAGCGCTAACGAGCATGAGCGCGTAGTCACCGCAGTTGATGGCGATGCCCTCGCCTTCGGTGATGTGAAGACATGGTTCACCACGGCGGAGCTGTCCGTTGTCAGCGATATCGTCGTGGATGAGCGCTCCGGTCTGGAAATGCTCGATCGCGGCGGCGCAGGTTGCCGCACGGTTCCAGTCACCGCCTACTGCGCGACAGGCGAGCATGCAGATGAGCGGTCGATGGCGTTTTCCCGCGTTTGCTGAGTAGTGGCCGAGGGGCGCATATAGGTATCGCTCGATATCGGCGCTATCGGTCTGGTGACGAAAGTACGTATCCAGATAGGCGTTGATCTCGTTGAGATGGGCGCTTAGGAACTCGGTGAAGGAACTCTGCACGGTAATGCTCTTTCGGGTGAGGGGTGCCGGTCGCTAGCAGGTGAAACAAATAAAATGTGGGGCAAATCCCTCGTATGGAATTTGCCCCACGTCGAATGCGTTTGATTACTCGGCGTCGGCGAAGCCGTTGGGGTTGTGGGACTGCCAGTTCCAGGAGTCGCGGCACATGTCGGCGAGGTCATACTGAGCCTTCCAACCCATCTCGCGCTCGGCCTTGCTGGCGTCGCACCAGTTTGCGGCGATGTCGCCTCCGCGGCGCTCGCGAATGACATAGGGGAGCTCCTTGCCGCAGGCTTTGGAGAAGGTGCGGATCACGTCGAGAACCGAGCTACCGGTGCCGGTGCCCAGGTTAAATATCTCGACGCCCTCGCGGCCGTTCATCCAGCGCAGGGCCGAAACATGGCCGGAAGCAAGGTCGCATACGTGGATGTAGTCGCGCACGCCGGTGCCGTCGGGGGTGGGGTAATCGTTGCCAAACACCTGCACGGCCTCGCGCTTGCCTACGGCAACCTGTGCCACGTACGGCACCAGATTGTTGGGGATACCCTTGGGGTCCTCGCCGATGAGGCCCGAGGGGTGCGCACCGATGGGGTTGAAGTAGCGCAGCAGCACGACGTTCCACTCGGGGTCTGCCGTGTGGAGGTCGGTGAGGATCTGCTCAATCATCCACTTGGTCCAGCCATACGGGTTGGTGGCGCTCTTCTTGGGGCTCTGCTCGGTGAGGGGCAGGCTGTCGGGGTCGCCATAGACGGTGGAAGAACTGGAGAACACGATGGACTTGCAGCCATGGTTGCGCATGACGTCCACGAGCACCAGGGTGTTCTCGATGTTGTTGTGATAGTACTCGATGGGTTTGGTCACCGATTCGCCCACGGCCTTAAAACCGGCGAAGTGGATGACGCGGTCGATCTTGTGGTCAGTGAAGATCTTCTCCATCGCATCGCGGTCGAGTACGTTTGCCTTATAGAAGGTGAGATTCTTGGCTTTTTCGTCCCCGACGATCTGACGCACGCGCGATACGGCGACCTCGCTTGCATTGGAAAGGTCATCGACGATAACGACCTGATAGTTGCAATTAAGCAGCTCGACAACGGTATGGGAGCCGATAAAGCCGGCGCCGCCGGTTACCAGCACGCAGGTATCCTGCGGCTCGAGCATTTGGGACATGCATGTCTCCTTCCGGATATGGGTGTCATGCCAATCAGTATAGAACACTGGTCCAATCGTTTTGCGGGGGTGGGGTAACCACTGCGTTATGGCATGAAAAAACCGGCCGCGTAGGCGACCGGTTAAAGGGCGAAACAACGGGCTGGGTAGTGGCGTTAGGACAGCACGATGCCCTTTGCCCAGCCCCAGCGGGGCGTGACGGTGGTGTTGTAGAAGTTGATCCAGTAATCGGCGCTGCAGGTGCGAATATAGCCGATGTTGTCCATGACGGTGCCGCCGCCCACATAGATTCCCACGTGGCCGTAGATGGCGCCGGCGCTGGTGAAGGGATGCGAGGAAACGGCGATGATCATGCCGGTCTTCAGATTGCTGCGATTGGAGCTAAAGCAGTAGTTGGCGTACATGTCGCAAGCGTTGCCCGGCACATTGCCCAGGCCTGCGTTGCAAAAGACGTCTGCTACCCACCAGGCGCACAAGCCGGCGCCGGGAGAGGGGGTATGCTGCGCCCAGTAGACGACCTTCGAAGCGGAGCCCGTACCGCCGCCGCCCGTACCGGCACTGCCGGAGCCACTGCTGCCCGAGCTGCTGCTGCCGGAGCCACCGCCCGACTGCTGGGCTTTCTTTGCTTCTTCCGCGCGCTTGCGAGCGGCCTCTTCGTCTTGCTGGGAAGCGAGCAGCTCGGCATCGCGTTTAGCCATGAGTTCCTTGACGTCGGAGTCCAGGCCATCAAGAACGGTTTGAACCTCATCCTTCTTGGCGCTCATCTCGTTGAGCTTTTGAGTTTGCTCATCCTTCAGCGCCTCAAGATCGCTCTTCTGATTCTCGAGTTCCTCTTTCTTCGAAGCGAGCTCGTCCTGAATTTCCTGAATCTCAGTGATGGTCGCGCGGTCGCGTTCGTTCATCTTGTCGAGGTAGTACACGTTTGAGATAAGCTCGTCAAAAGAAGAGGAGGAGAGCAGGAGGGTCAGCGTGTCGTTGCCGCCGCTTTTGTAGCTTTCGCTCACGCGAGCGGAAAGGGTGCTCTGCTTTTGCTCAAGTTCTTCTTGCTTTTTCTCGATTTCCGCCTGCGTGGCATCGATGTCGTTTTGCACCGACTCGATGTCGCCCATGGTCTTGTTGAGCTCCTCGGCAAGCGCCTGGTATTCGCTGGCGATGGCGTTGAGCTGGGATTGGACCTCGTTGTACTTCGCTTGGGCATCGTTGAGGGCGTCGGTGGTTTCTTTGGTGGCCGATGCAGCCGAGGCGGTGCGGGGGATGCCATAGAGCACAGCGGCGGTAACGGCGCCAAAGGCGAACTTGAGTGCTTCGCGGCGCGTCATGCCGTACGAGATGTATGAAGTGGATTTAACGTACTTGGCGTTGGCTCGTGCTCCATCGCCAGTGCGCGGATGCTGTGACATATGTTCTCCAGTTGTTGTTCGTGTATATGTCGAAAGCGCTATATGTGTATCTAGGATAGCGTATTTTGAGCGGTGCGTTAAGTTTTCCATCAAGCATCAACGCGGTATAGCATCGAGGGGCTTGCGGTATAGTCTAGGCAGTCAATTGAGACCCAAGGTGGTATACCATGCATGAATTCGATGATTGCTTCGATACTAATTTCCTGTGCGTTCTCGCATCGGTCGTGGGCGAGGATGGCGTGCTGATGGCCGAGCCTATGCGCGACCACACGACGTTCAAAATCGGTGGTCCTGCCGATGTGATGATCTTGCCGCGTACGCGCGATGAGTTGATTCGCGTTCTTGATATCTGTCTGACGGGCGGTGTGCCCTGCGAGATCGTGGGCAACGGGTCCGATCTTTTGGTAGGAGACCGCGGGTTGCGCGGGGCGTGCATTCTTCTGCGCGACAACTACTGCGACATGACGGTGGCTGATAACCGCATCCGCGCTGCGGCTGGAGCTCTTTTGCGCGACGTGGCGCTTACCGCTGCCGACGCCGGTCTTTCGGGCTTGGAGCCCCTGTGGGGCATTCCCGCTACTGTGGGTGGTGCCTGCTTTATGAATGCCGGCGCGTACGACTCGTGCACGGCAAATGTGTTGGAGTCCGTGGAAGTCTATATCCCTGGCACCAAGCTTGAGGACGGCACCCGCGCGAGCGGGCAGGTTCGCACGGTTCCTGTGGCCGACCTTGGCATGGGGTATCGCAAGAGCCGCAT
Source organism: uncultured Collinsella sp. (assembly GCA_934621295.1). GTDB lineage: Bacteria > Actinomycetota > Coriobacteriia > Coriobacteriales > Coriobacteriaceae > Collinsella. Next base: position 194,796 of record CAKTVB010000003.1, on the reverse strand, counting down.
CCATGACGAGGGCTGGATCGTGCTTTCCGCCACGTTTGCCTTGACGTCCGATGACCCGGATATGATTCGTCGTGCGATGGACGACTATCAGGCGCGCCGCGAGGAAAAGCAGCCGCTTGAGATGCCGAGTGCCGGCTCGACCTTCAAGCGTCCCGAGGGCTATTTCGCCGGAAAACTCATTATGGACGCGGGTCTGCGCGGTGTGCGCGTGGGCGGGGCCCAGGTGTCCGAGAAGCATTGCGGTTTTGTGGTCAATGCCGACCATGCCTCTGCCGCCGATGTCTGCGCGCTGATTGAGCATGTGCAGGAGCAGGTTAAGGATCAATTTGGTGTTGACCTCGAGCCTGAGGTGCGTCGTATCGGCGAGTTTTAATCCGCCTTACATAGGACGCGGCAACAGGTTTGTTTCTCTGTCGCATGCGAGCCCCGTGCACCTGCGTTTCCAGGCAGGCGCACGGGGCATTTTCATGCCGATACCGCAAGACGCGCTTTAAGGTCAAACGTTGTCGCCGGCATAAAAACGGGCGCACTCCTTTTGGAATGCGCCCGCTGCTCTCGTGATGCAAAGGCTGGCTTAGTTGCTGGGGCCAGTCGAGATGTAGAGGATAATCACCGTGCCTGCGGACTGTTTGCCGCCGGGGCTGTATTTAATGACGTGGCCCACTTCGACCGAGCTGCTGGACTGCTGGCGCGGATCGTACCTGAGGCCTGCGTTGGCAACGGCTTCTTCAGCTTCTTCGGCTGTCATGCCCGTGAGGCCTAGGGAGTCGACGTCGACCTCATCGCTCGAGGTGTCTTTGCCCTCGGAGATGTAGATGGTGACGGTCGAGCCCTTCTTGGCGGTGCCGGTGGGGCTCTGCTTCATAACATAGCCCTTGGCGTAGGTGTCGCTGGTGCCGCCGCTTTCGACATTGACGCTAAAGCCGGCGTCGCTCAGCGTGTTGGTGGCGTCGCTTTCGGACTTGCCCACCACGCCGGGAACCGCGTCGGTCTCGGGACCCGAGGATACGACGATGTCGACCTTTGAGCCCTTGTCGACCTTCTCGCCAGCCTTGGGGCTCTGGTCGACGACCTTGCCCTCGTCGGCATCGTTTGCCTCTTGCGTGGTGCTGCCCACGGTGAGGCCGGCGTCTTCGATCATCTTCTTTGCTTCGTCAAGATCTGAAGCCTTCGAGAGATCGGGAACTTCAACTTGGTCGATAGGCTTCGGGCCCTTGGAAATCACGATGTCGATCTTTGAGCCAGCGGCAGCGGTCTTGCCGCCATCCGGCGTCTGCTCGCATACCTGTCCCTCGGGGTACTGATCGTTGTAGCTTTGGTTCACGTTGCCGGGCTCAAAGCCACTGCTCTTGATACTGGCAACGGCCGCTTCCTGCTCCATGCCCAAGAGGTTGGGCACGCTCTTTTGCTCTCCACCGTTCAGAAGGCCCGAGACGGCAAAGACTGCGATGGCTACAAAGGCGACGATTGCAATGGCGATGGCCGCGATTTTGCCCTTGCCCATGCCGTGCTTCTCGTTGTCGTAGGAGTTGGTATTGATCTGATTGTTCGGACGAATCACGGGGTTCGATGCCGTGTTGCCAGGAGCGGTGGGGCGTACCATGGTCTGCGTTTTATCGGCTACACGCATTGCCTCGGTGCCACCGGCGCCCGCCATGCCAGCGATAACGCGGGTGGGCTCGGGAACATCCACGGTACGACCGGCGAGATAGGAGTTGAGAACCTGGCGCAGTTCGTCTGCTGTCTGGAAGCGATTTGCCGGGTCCTTTTCCATGCACTTGAGGATGATGCGCTCGAGGTCGCCATCGACGTTGGCGTTGATCTGGCTCGGCGGGATGGGAAGCTCGTTGACCTGCTTGAGGGCGACGGAGATGGCGTCATCGCCGTCGAAAGGTACGCGACCCGTGGCACACTCGTACATCACCACGCCGAGCGAATAGATATCGGAGGTGGGGCCGAGCTCCTGGCCGCGCGTCTGCTCGGGGCTTACGTAGTGGGCGGTGCCCAAGACGTTGTTGTCCTGAGTGAGGTGGCTGTTCTTTGCGCGGGCAATGCCAAAGTCCATCACCTTGATGTTGCCGTCGGGCTGCACCATGATGTTTTGGGGCTTGATATCGCGGTGGATGATCTCGTGCCTATGGGCGATCGAGAGCGCGCCGCAGATCTGCGAGCCGATTTGCGCGACCTTCTTGGGGTCGAGCGCGCCGTGGCTACGCACGCCGCTCTTAAGATCGGTGCCGTGCAGCAGCTCCATCACGATGTAGTAGGTGTCGCCGTCCTTACCCCAATCGTAGACACCCACGATGTAGGGGCTCTGCAGGGCTGCAGCTGCCTGGGCTTCCTGCTTGAAGCGTGCAGCGAACGTGGGGTCGCCTGCATACTGGGGCAGCATGATCTTGACCGCTACGGCGCGGTTCAAAACCTGGTCTTGGGCACGGAAGACCGTGGCCATGCCTCCGGTTCCGACCTTCTCCTTAAGGAGGTATCTTCCTCCCAGCAAGCGCTGTTGCTCCGCCATTCTTACTCCTCACACTTCAAATGCATCGATTGCATAGTATTCATATACCATCACGCGCCCTGAACGGCCAAGGCTACTTTCAAAACCTGGCTCGCGAGCTCCGCGGCACTGGCCTCGCCACTGTCTTCGGTGTAATCCTCCAACATGACCGAGATGGCCACGGTAGGCGTGTCATAGGGGGCAAAGCCGATAAAGACCGAGTTGATGTTTCCCGATCCGATCTCTGCGGTGCCCGTCTTGCCGGCAACCTTGACGCCGGAAACCTGGGCAACCTGTCCAGTACCGTCTTCGACAACCTCCAGCATGGCTTCCTTGACCTTAGCTGCGGTGTCCGAGCTAATTGCCTGGCCAAGCGAGCGCGATTGGGTGGTCTTGACCACCGTACCCTCAGGGGAAAGCGTCTGGGCAACAACATAGGGCTTCATAGCGATGCCGTTGTTGGCGATGGCTGCTGCGATTACGGCGTTTTGCATCACCGTGGTCTGAGGGCCCGGGGCGTGGTCTTGGCCAACCGGCTGTCCGGCGCCTGCCCAGGCAAGCTCCCACTCCGTCATCTCGCTGGCGTCGGGGATGATCGATTCGGCGGTGCCGAAGTCTTGACCAAGCGACTGACCGTAGCCGAATGCACGTGCATACTGCGTAAGCGTGTCGGCACCGATATCGGTGGTAACTTGGCCAAAGACAACGTTAGAGGAGAGCGCGAAGGCACGCTCGAGACTTACAGTGCCGTAATTGGCGTTGAGGTGGTTGGTGACGTCGGCGTTGCCGATCTTCATGGACGAGGGTGACTCGAAGCTTTGGCTCAAGGTGGCCTTGCCCGAGTCGAGTGCCGCGGCGAGGGTGACGACCTTGAAGGTCGAGCCAGGCGTGTAGAGCGACTGCGTGGAGCGGTCTACGAGCGAGCCCTGGGATTCATCGTTGGTGCCCATGAGGGAATCGATATTGGAATTGTCATAGCTGGGGGCACTCGCCTTGGCAAGCACGGCTCCGGTGCGCGGATCGAGCACCACGATGGCGCCCCTCTTGCCCGCAAGTGCCTGCTCGGCTGCCTGCTGAATGCTCGAGTTGATGGTGAGCTTCACGGTGTTGCCGGGCTGGGTGATGCCGGCAAGCGAGTTGACGGCATTTTTCCAGCTGGAGTAATCGCGCGAGCCGGTGAGCGTGTCGTTCATGGACGATTCAATGCCCGTGGAGCCGTACTGCGTGGAATAGTAGCCCACCGTGTGCGCGGCGAGATTTCCATTGGGGTACGAGCGCGAATAGGTTCCGTCGGCGTTTTGGACAGATTCGGCAAGCGTCACGCCATCGGAGGTGATGATGGAGCCGCGCTTGACGTAGGCAGCGCGCATGATGGTGTGGTTGTTGCTCGACATGCTTTGGATGTTCTTTGCCTGGAACACCTGGATATAGGTGAGGTTGCCGATGAGGATGGCGAACAGGCCGGTGAAGACAAACACCGTGACCGTAAGGCGTTTTGCCAGCGCAACACGGCCCAACACACCGGATTCGGGCGTGTCGAGCAGGCGTCGACGCATGCGCGAGTTGGGGCGAGCGTGCGATCCCGCGGCGGCACCGGTGCTGCCCGTGAAAAAGCGGGTGCCGTTTTTGCTGGTTGAAGCTCCTGCAACAGCGCTATCGGGAAGGGCGGTGGAGATGCCCGTGCCCGCAAGCTCAACACTGCGGCCGGTTGCCTCGTCACCTGCGCGCATAAGCAGTGCCACGATGACGAAGCTCGCGAGCAGCGAGGAACCGCCCTGGCTCATAAAGGGCAGAGTGACGCCGGTGAGCGGGATGAGTTTGGTCACGCCGCCGACAATCAAGAACGCCTGGAACGAGATGGCGGCGGTAAGGCCCGTTGCCGTGAAAGCGGCGAGGTCAGACTTGGCGCGTGCGGCGGTGGTGAGACCGCGCACGGCAAAGAGCATGAAGGCCAGCAAAACCGCGGCGCCGCCGAGCAGGCCCATCTCTTCACCGATGGCGGAGAAGATGAAGTCGGATTCGACGATGGGGATGAGCTTGGCGAGGCCCTTGCCCACGCCTACACCGGTCAGCCCGCCGTCAGCGAGGGAGTAGAGCGACTGTACGATCTGGTAGCCCTTGTTCTGCGCATCTGCAAACGGGTTGAGCCAGATTTGGAAACGCACCTGCACGTGGGACAGGAAGTGATAGGCTCCTACGGCTCCGATCGCCAGCAGGAAAAAGCCGATGATTACGTAGGAGACACGGCCGGTTGCGGCATAGAGCATCATCAAGAAGATGGTGTAGAACAGCAGCGCCGAGCCCAGGTCGCGTTCGAAAACAACGACCAGAAGGCAGATGCCCCACACCAAGAAGAGCGGGGTGAGCAGGCGCAGACGCGGAATCTTGAAGCCCATGATCGAGTGGCTGGAAATCGAGAGCAGCTCGCGGTTCTCGGAGAGGTAGCCAGCCAAGAACAAGACGATGAAGACCTTGGCGAACTCGCCGGGCTGGATGGTAAACGAGCCAATGCGAATCCACAGCTTGGAGCCGTAGATTTCGGTGCCGATGAACATGGGCAGGATGAGCAGCAAGATGCCGATAGCGCCGAAGGTGTATTTATAACGCTTTACGAGATCGAGATTCTTGACCAGGGCAAGCGTTGTGATCATGAGCGCGATGGACACGAACAGGATGATCAGCTGGTTCATGGCGAGGCTCGGCGCCAGGCGTGTGACGAAGGTGATGCCGATGCCCGAAAGGAAAAAGACGATAGGCAAGATTGCCGGATCGGCGCCGGGGGCGAAGATGCGCGCGGCGATGTGCGCCGCGGTGAAGGCGGCGAACAAGCCGATGGGTACGGCAAGCGTCTGGAATGAAAGCGCGGCTCCGGTGCCCGCGACATAGAGTGCATACAGAAGCGTTACCGGGAACGCGGAAGCGATGAGCAAGAAAAGCTCGGTGTTGCGGCGGCTTCCCATCATGCGCCTCCTTTGGTGGTTTGGGTCGTATCGGTCGTATCGGTCGGATTGCCTGCGGCGGAGCTATCGGTGCCACTCGAATCGGTTTCCCCCGCATCGGCGTCTGCGCTCTTGCGAATCGCCTCGGCGGTGAGCACCTGTTCGGTTTCGGCGGCATCGATTTGCGCGCGGTATTCCGAAATCGTGTTGCGTGCGTCTTCGAGGCTATCTTGCGGAATGCCTTCTTCAAGACGGTTGCGCGTATCGTCGGGCAGGTCTGAGAGCTCGACCGACGTGGTGTCTTCAATGTGATAGAGCTTTATGCCCAAGAAGTCGGCATGGACGCCGGTGTAGATCGCTACGGTGTCGTCGCTGTTCACGCCCAAAAACACGGAACGCGTGATAGAGACGGCGGCGACGATGCTCGAGAGCACGAGCGCGGCAACGAGTGCGACCAGGGCGATGATGAGGTTTCGGCGGCGTTTGCTGATGAGGGTTTTAATGCGCCCATCGTCCACCACATCTACAACGACGACAGTCACGTTGTCTCCGCCACCTGCCGCCAGAGCTGCGTCCACCAGATTGTCGGTGCAAATCTGCGCGGTCGATGATTGGGCGGCAATGGTTTCGATATCGCCGTCCGGGACCATGCTCGATAGACCATCCGAGCACAGAATCAGGCGGTCGCCCTCTTCGATGTTGAGTTGGAAATGGTCTGCGTACATGGCGGGGTCGGATCCAAGTGCGCGGGTGATGACCGAGCGATTGGGGTGTACACGCGCTTCGTCAGCGGTGATTTCGCCGGCGTCTACGAGTTCCTCGACATAGGAGTGATCGCGCGTCACGCGGATGAGGGTGTCTTCGTGCAACAGGTAGGCGCGCGAGTCGCCCACATGGGCGATGGCGATGGTGTTGCCTTCGATATAGGCGCAGGTTGCAGTGCAGCCCATGCCCGATTTTCCCAAGCCGTTCGCTGCGGCTTCGATGATGGCAGCGTTGGCGGCTTCGACCGATGCCGCAAGAAGTGCGGGGTCGGCAGCGTTCGGTGCCGTTTTCGCGATAGTCTCCACGGCAAGCGAGGATGCTACTTCGCCGGCCGCGTGTCCGCCCATGCCGTCGCAGACGCAAAAGAGCGGCGACTGCACCAGGTAGGAATCCTCGTTATGGGAGCGTACGCAGCCCACATCGGATCGCGCTCCCCACATGAGCGTGGTGGTGGTTCCGGCATCGTAGGTCGAGTCGGTGTCGATGCGATCCTCGGTGATGGGGGCGAAGCTTTGCGTGCTACCGGGGTCTTTGAGCTGCGCCCCCACGGCTTCGACGTCAATCTCGGCGGTATCGTCGAGCGAGGCGGTGGGAAGCGGACGCGGCTTGGGCGCGGCATGGGCCGGGGCGACGGGTTCACTTTCGGGCGCGGTGTCCGGCATGGCGTTGGGCTCGTCGGATACCTGGTCCGGATTGGTTTCTGCAGGGACCTCGATGCTCGGGATCGATTCTCCGGCAACCGAGGTATTTTCCTCGGGCGCATCGATGTCTTCGTTCAGGATGTCGACGGCGGCGGCGTGCACGGCGGCATCTTCGTTCAGGATGTCGAGAGCGGCGGCATGCACGGCGGTGCGGTCGGCATCGTCGGTGGGCGCGGCGTCCTGCGGGGTATCCATGGGGTCTGCCATATGCGCTCCCACGGCGGGAATATCGGCAAAATCGGCCGAGGAGGGGGCCATATGGGCAGCATGCACCGCTGGCGTGGCGGCATTGGCACCAAGACCAGTTTCGGCTTCGAAAGAGAAATTGTTCTCCTCGTCGATCATCGGCGATTCACTTTCATCACGACATCGCCGATCTGCACCTCATCGCCTTCGCGCAGGGTGGCGGGTTCGGTGAGCGTGCGACCGTTGACGAGCGTTCCGTTCAGGGAGTTCAGATCCTCGATTACGAGGGCGGGACCCTGGGTAGTGAAACGCGCGTGCGAAGCCGAGACAAAGGGCTCGTTAATGCAGATATCAGACGAAGGCGAGCGGCCCACGATCACGGGGCCGAGCATGTCCACATGGATGCCGCGGATGCCGCGAGGGCCTTTGTCGACATCGATGGTCCAAATTGCCGAGTCGCGGCGCTGTCCGCGTACCAGGCCCACGCCGGTTTTCATGACAGCGAACAGGAAGATATAGAGCAAGACGACGAGGACGATGCGCCCCGTGAACAAGATCAGGTCGATCATGAGCCGCTCCTAGCTTCTGAACTCGAAGTTGCTAAGACCAAAGGTGAGCAGGTCGCCGTTGCGCAGCGGGCAGCGCGTGATGCGGCGGTTGTTCACAAACGTGCCGTTGGTGGAGTTGAGATCTTCGATGGACCAATCGGAACCCGTGAAGGTGAGCTCGGCGTGGCGGCGCGAGACGTTGGGGTCGCGAAGAATCACATTGGCGGCGGAACGCTCGCGGCCAATGATGCAGTGCGCCGAGTTGACCTCGAGGGTTTCGCGGGTCACGACATCGATAAGCTGCGCCAAAGGCTGTGCGGGAGCCTGGTTTGCGCGTGCGTTTGCCATGTTGGCAGCAATGCTCGACGCGGCACCGATAGCACCGCCGGTTGCGGCCGCTCCACCCATGCCGGCGATGGCTTCGCGCGTTACGGTTTGCGGCACGGGGATGGGCGCCGCGGGGTCGGGCGGGTTGGGAGCAAAGGGGTCGTTTTCAACGGCAATCGGGCTGGGCACCTGCGCCACGGGACGCGGGGCGGGAGCCGGCTGGATGGGGGCCTGCTGCGGAGCAGAGGCCGGCTGGCTCGGGCGCGGCGTCTGCTGCTGGCGCGGCATCGGCGCCGACATGCCGTTTTGATAGGCGCGCTCTTCCTCGTATAAGCGCCCCAGCGTGGGGGCATCGACGTTCTCGGCAAAGACGGAGAACTTGCCGCCCTTAAGGGAAGGATCGATCATGAAGCGCACCAAGGGCTCGCCCACAAACGTGTAGCGCTTCTTTTCTGCCTGTGCCTTGACGAACTCGCTCACTTCGCGCGAGAGCTGCGGGTAGTAAGGGGCCATCAAAGGGTCGTCGTCGTTAGAGATCAAGATCGTATAGAGCGCCGGCGCGGTGTTGACGCCATTGACCACAAGCGTCTGATCTTCCATCTCGTGAGCTGCCTGTTTGGCGAGCTTCTTGAAGGAAAATGGTGCGCGGGCAGCACCGAGGATGCCTGCCACGTGGTCTTCGAAGGTGTTCAGAAACTTCACGTACGATCACTCTTTCGACGGGCCGTGTTCATAGCCAAATAGATACATGTCAATCCAAACGATTATAGAGGATACGATTCCGGCTCCAAATGCATTTGCGATGTTCTCGGGCGGTAAGCTGGCAATTTCCATAGGGTGCGCAAGACAAAGGATGCCGATCGCAAGGAGGACCGGGCAGGTTTCGGCGAGCAAAAAGAGCAGGCGAGAGCCTTGTTTCTCGTAATTTGACCATCCGCGGTCGAGTAGATATGAGAGTCCTGCTGCCCCTGCGGCGCAGATGAGGGCGGGAGCGATGAGGGACAAATCGAAGAGCCCCTGGGCCAGCATATCGGCCCCAAGGATTCCTCCCGCCGCACAGGCAAGAAGTGACAGCCTTCCCAAGATCATGCCAAGTGCGCAAGATATTCCCGCTTCAGCGGGCGATGCGAGATAGGCGGCCAAGCAAGCTCCGGCAAGGCAGGCGTCGACCGGCAACGATGGCGATGCGGCTAAGGCGCAGGTCACGATGAGCGCTGTCGATGCATGGCGCGAAGTGCGTCCCCACACGAGCCACCACGATGTTCCCAATGCGGCAATAAGCGCAAGGGCGGGCAGGGCGGGGACGAGGGGGGTCGCGTTGATGACCATGGTGAAGAGCCCGGCCGCAAGCAGGGCCGAGCCGATCTGAGGCGCGGCGCCGCCGGCAATCCCGATGGCGATGGACGAGAGGATGGCTGGGACCTGATCTAGTCCCATGGCGTGCAAGATGGCAAAGGACGAGCAGGCGACGGAGAGGCCCGACGCGATGGCGCCCAACAGCAACCGAGCCTGGGGATACCTGGTTCCCAAAAGGCCTTTCGCCGGATCGGTCGCGGTGGGCTCGTCGTCTTCGGGTAACTCTGCGGGGTCGATTTCGTCGGAAGTCATGCGTGCGATCATGCGTGCAAGGCTCTTTTTGCCCTGGCGCGCATTGCCCATTTCCGATAGGAGCGCTTCGGCGAAGTCGTCCGCGCGGGCGGGCCGGGATTCCGGTGCGGGGGAGAGTGCCTGCAGAAGCGCGTGCTCTGCAGATGCGGGAATATCGGGCAAAAGCTCACTCGGCGTCTCGACGCCCGCTTCGATACGCTTGAGCGAATCTGCGGGGGTTGCCGCGACAAAAGGTTTGCCGCGGCAGAGTGACTCGTAGAGCACGCAGGCAAGGGAGAACAGGTCGGAGCGCTCGTCCACCACGGAGCCGTCGAGCTGCTCGGGCGACATGTATCCGATGGTTCCGCCCCGTGCTCCGCCCCAGCCCGCAGCGCTCGTGAGGCAGGCCATGCCAAAATCGGCAAGCTTGACATGGCCGCTGTGGTCGATGAGCACGTTTGCCGGTTTGATATCCAGGTGCAACACGCCGTTTTCGTGCGCGTAAGCAAGCGCTTGGCACAGGGAGTCCGCGATGTGCGCTTCCTCGTCGTAGGTGAGCGAGTGACCGTCGACCTGTGCGAGGAACTCCTCGAGCGAAAGTCCGTCCACGTACTCCATGACCAGGTAGGCAAAGGAGGCATCGTAGGTGAAGTCGATGACCGAAACGATATTGGGGTGTTGCAGCATGCTTGCGGTGCGTGCCTCGGCAAGCGCCGCGGCGGTGGATCCCGTCGGTGTGGGTATGCCTTCTGCGACAAGGGGGATGCGCTTGATGGCGACGCGTCGCTGCAGGCGCGTGTCGAGGCAGATCTCGACGCTGCCAAAACCGCCGGTTGCGCGCGTCTCGAGCGGACGATAACGACGCAGGAGGGTTGCGGCGCCATTTTGCTGCGGGGTATGTTGCGAGAACAACGGCATGGAGTCACCTGATGCGTTTGGATTTCGGTTCGCACGGGCTACGTGCGGGTGTCATGATTGCCGTTAGTTTAGCACGGCCGCTATGGGTGCGGCGTCGCGCGACACGGTAGAATAGACCCCGTTACCATTTGAGTTGAGGAGCACCCATGGAATCGCTCTACAGAAAATATCGCCCTCTTACCTTTGATTCCGTTGTGGGGCAACGGCATATCGTGTCGACGCTCGAACACGCGGTGGCGGAGGGTCGTCTGTCGCACGCGTACTTGTTCTGTGGCCCGCGCGGCACGGGCAAGACCACCATGGCGCGCATTCTCGCCAAAGCCCTTTTGTGCCAGCAGGCAGAAGGGGCTCGCGCTCAGGGCGCATCGGGCTGCATGCCCGACGGAACGTGCCCGGAGTGCGAAGCCATCGCTGCGGGAACGCATCCCGATGTCTACGAGCTCGACGCGGCTTCGCGCACCGGCGTCGACAACGTGCGCGAGGAGATCATCAATTCGGTGAGCTTCGCCCCTGTGCGAGGTGCCTACAAGGTCTATATCATCGACGAGGTCCACATGCTCTCGCCAGCGGCATTTAATGCCCTCCTCAAGACGCTTGAGGAACCGCCTGCGCACGTGGTGTTCATCCTGTGCACCACCGATCCGCAAAAGATCTTGGAGACGATCCTTTCCCGTTGCCAGCGTTTTGATTTCCATCGCATCTCGATGGAGGACATCGAGGGCCGCCTGCGCTACGTGTGTGAGCAGGAGGGCTTTGAGTACGACGATGAAGCTTTGCAGATCGTTGCCCGCCATGCCCGCGGTGGTATGCGCGACGCCCTTTCCACCTTGGAACAACTCTCTGTTTTTGGCGATGGTGCCGTGCGAGTGAGCGATGCTCGTTCCCTTTTGGGTGAGGCTTCGGGTGCAATTCTCGCTCAGTTTTCGAACGGTATCGCCAAACGTGATGTCGCGACGCTCTTCGGGTTGGTTCGCGCGCAGGTCGAAGAGGGAAACGACTTGCTGGAGGTTACGCGCGATCTTGTCTCGCATATGCGCGATGTCTATACGGCGCGCGTAGCGGGTACCGCTCCCGAACTTTTTGATTGCCCCCCAGAGAACATTCCCGCTTTGGGCGAGGAGGCGTCTTGCTTCGAGACGTCCGACCGCCTTGCGCGCATTCTCACCGTGCTGGACGATGCCGCTATCGAGATGCGTAACGCTTCCGACCCGCGCTTGGTACTCGAGATCGCCCTCACGCGCCTTTCGCGCCCCGAGACCGATTTGACGCTCGAGGCTTTGGCGGAGCGCCTGGACATGCTCGAGGCAAAGTTGTCGTCCGGTTCCTTTGTGGCTCCTGCTGCGCAGGTCGCCCCCGCCGCTTCGTCTCCTGTGTCGAATCGTGAGCAGAAGGCTGCACCGCAAGCTGCTACAGCGGCGAACAAGCCGACTTCAAATGCGGCGGCGCCTTGGAACAATCCGGCGCCTGCGCCCAAGCCCGCTCCGGCACAGGCGGCGCCGAAAGCCGTGTCTGCGCCTCAAGAAAGGTCTGCCTTCTCGGTTCCCGTCGCGCCCGTAGCTCAGGCGGCGCCTTCTGTTTCGCCGCCTGCGGCACAGCCAGTGCAAAACGCTGCTCCCGCGCCCGCCCCTGCCGTGGAGCGACCCGCTCCAAAGCCAGCACCGCAGCAATCTGCGGTGGCAGAACGTGCCGTTGCCGACGCCCCTCAAACTCCTGCCGTGGAAGACCAGTCCGATCTTCAGCGCAAATGGAATGAGGTTGTGAAGCGCGTGACGACGCAAAAGGCTTCGCGCGGGGCATTGCTGCTCCATGCTCGCGCGCAGTTCGATGATGGATCGCGTCTGACCGTTGAGCTTCCTGCGGGTTCCGTCTTTGCCATGAAGATGCTGCAGCGTGCAGACTCCTATGAGGCTATCGTGCCGGTGGTGTGCGAGATTTTCGGTTCGCGAACCGTCGAGTATGTCATGCCTGGTGCCCCGGCACAGCAGCTTGCGAAGCCTGTTTCCGCTGCGGTAGCGCCTTCCGTCTCTGAGCGGGCGGCTGCTCCTGTGACGCAGCCGGCTTTTACGCCAGAAGTGCAGGCGAATTCCGTCTCATCTTCTGCTCCGATAGCGTCAAAATCGGCCTTTCAACCGCCTGTTGTAAATGCCACTCCCGCTGCCTCGGAATCGTCCGCGGCTCCGGCAGCGCCTGTCCCTGCCGCGACTCCGCAAGATCCCGTGGTCGCGGCACCTCCGGCGGACGATCCAAGCGAGCGTGCGCCGTGGGAAGACGATCAGGTTCCTTATGACGATGCCATGATCGCTGGTTCCGATGTCGAGGAGCCTCCGTTTGATGAGCCCACGCTTGCCCCTGCCGCCTCGGCCTTTGCCGCCCCTGTTCCTGTGTCGGCTGCGCCGGTTGACGAGGTCACTCCGGCACCTGCCGCCAGTCCGCAGCGTCCTGCCCCGGTGCCCGCGTCGCCGGCTCCGACCTCCCCGTTTGCCGCCAGTCCTTTTGGCGATGCCATGGCGCAAGACACGCGGCCGCAGACGTTGGAAGAAGGAAAAGACCTCCTCAACAGCGTCTTTGGCGAAGGCATCGTGTTTAAGTCAACCGACGAATAAACCGACCGTTTCTTCCCGTCCTATATATAAGTGTGCGCCCGGCTGTGCATTGAGCATAGCCGGGCGCGCGTGTTAACGGTTTGGGCAATTTGAGCCTTAAAGACTAGTGGTCTTCCTTGGTGGTGCTGATGATCGTGCGGATTCGGCTCAGGGATTCGGAAGCATTGGGGTTGCGGAACATCAAAGTGGTGTAGAGCGAGTCGATGATGGCGAGCTGCGGATAGCGGCTGGAGAGCGACTCGGAACGATAGCCCGTCTCCTCAGACGTGGAGACAAACGTCACGTCGGCGTACTCGGAAATCTTAGCGTTGGGATAGCTTGTGATCACAATGACCTTGCCACCCACGTTTTTGACCATGCGTGCGACGGTGAGCATCTCTTTGGTGACACCTGTGTGGGTGACCACAAAGGCGCAGTCATCCGGTTGCGTAAGGGAGGCATGCATGAGTTGCATGTGCGAATCCATGATGAAATGGCAGTTGATGGGGGAGCGCAGGAACTTCTGGTATGCGTCGAGCGCCACGACTGCCGATTCGCCGCAGCCATAGAACGAGACGATGCGCGCGCTCGTCAAAAACTGCAGTGCCTTCTCCAGATCTTCCTCGCGGATCATCGCGAGGGTATCGGAAAGCGAGGTCGCCGAGGAGTGGAATACCTTCTTCGCGATATCGAGGGAGCTGTCATCGGGGCGAACGTTCTCATGAATCGAGATCTCGGGGTCAAATTCCTCCGAGAGCAAATTGTTGCGGAAGTCGCGGAATCCGTTGTAGCCCAGGCTTCGCGTGAACTTGAAGACCGTCGAATCGGCGATATCAAGCGTGCTGGACATCTCCGAGATGGTCATGCGCGACGCGGCTCGCGGGTCGTCGAGGATAAAGCGCCCGATCTTCTGCTCTTTGGTGGAAAGGTTGGGCATGAGGGACTTGATTTTTAAAAGAACGGCGTCGGCCATCGGTACTCCTGGTCAGAAAAAACTCATTTCTTACATTGCAGTGTAGACCGAAACCAAAAGAAAGGATGTCATCGACAAATATTTTTCGATGAGAAGTATCCCGGGTAATTGAACGGTGCTCACCTTTATATACGTGTGACGATTTGTTGCGGTTATTACCAACAAAATTTGCAGGTAATAATGGATATAGGGGGTTGAATATGACAATTTTTGCCACAGAGGCCGGCCCATCGATAAAAAATGAACGAAAGGAGCCGTGGGCGGAGAGCGGAAGAAATTCCGAAAGCAAAACAAAAAATGTTTTTTTAAACACCCCTCGTCACGCAAATATAAAAATATATATCTATTACCGTTCATCTTCAAGAAAGTTTCTGTGAACGATGTGTTACATACCGTTTACCGGAAATTCAAAAATGAATATATGAATGAATCGTGTTTACTCATAAAATTTTTTTCGAAAGGCACGGAGTTCGGCTGTTGGCGCAGTGTCGAGCTTCGTGGAAGAGGGAGCGGGTTAAAGAGAGCCCGATCCTAGAAAGAGGAGAGAAAGGAAGAGCCAATGAGTGTCGTTCAAGCACTGCTGATTGCACTTTTCGTCGCAGCAGTCGAGTCGCGTGCCCTCGGCTACGCAACCCTTACCATGCGCTTCTCGCCGCTGATGGCGGGTTTCGTGGTTGGTCTTGTTCTGGGCAACATGCCCCTCGCAATGACCACGGTTGCAACCATCCAGCTTATCTACATGGGCGTTGTCGCCCCCGGTGGCGCTATGCCGTCCGAGCCCTGCATCGCTTCTGCGATGGCAGTTTCCACGGTTATCGTCGGTAACCTCAAGCCTGAGGCTGCCGTCGCCATCGCCGTGCCTGTCGGCCTGCTGGGCAGCTACCTGTATCAGCTCCGCTTCTTCATGAACACCTTCGCGGTCACCAAGATGGATGCCTGCGCCGTCAAGGCTGACTCCCGTGGTCTTGCCCTGTGGATCGGCCTTATGCCCACCATCTTCTCCTTCGTGCTGTTCGTGCCCCTGATGTTCGTTGCTCTGTACCTCGGCGCTCCCGTGGTTTCCTCCTTCATGGACACCATCTCCAACGGCCCCGTGCTTCACGTGCTCAGCACCGTCGGTGGCGGCCTTGCTGCTCTTGGTATCGCCATTACCATGCACGTCATCGGCAACCGCAAGCTGCTGCCGTTCTTCTTCCTGGCCTACTTCATGCAGGTGTTCGCCAACATGCTCAACACGCAGCTCAGCGCTGTCGAGGGTAGCTTCAGCGTTCCGATGATCTTCTGGGCCATCATTGGCGTGATCATCGCTGTCGTCTACGAGCAGCTCACCGAGAAGTCCGCTGAGTAACAACCCTTCTAGATTAAAGAAAGGATGGGAATACGCATGAGCGAAGAGATTTTGAACGAAGCTGTGGCTGAGGCCCCGCTTTCTCAGGATTATCACGATTACCTCAACGAGGACGGCCAGATCGTCGCCGATCCCCGTCTGATGCTGGGCGAGGAGAACAAGCCCGAGGAGATCACTACGAAGGACCTGCTTAAGGTTTGGTTCCGTTGGTGGTGGGCAAACGAGGTCCCGCACTCCTTCGACCGCATGGTTGCTCCTTCCCTCACCTTCGGCCTGATGCCGGTTCTGAAGAAGCTCTACAAGAACCCCATCATGCTCGGCGAGGCTTATCAGCGTCACCTTCAGTTCTTCAACACCCAGGCTGTCTGGGGCGGCGGCATCATCTCCGGTATCACCGTCTCGCTCGAGGAGGAGCGCGCTAAGGCTCTGAACGAGGGCGACGTCGATGGCGCTATCGATGCTTCCATGATCCAGAACACCAAGATCGGTCTGATGGGCCCGCTCGCTGGTATCGGCGACTCCATCGACTCCGGTACCGTCCAGTACATCTTCATCGCTCTCTTCCTGGGTATGGCCCAGGAGGGCAGCTGGCTCGGCGCCGTTCTGCCGTTCGTCTGCTTTGCAACCGCAACCTTCATCTATGGCTTCCTCTTCACCAAGATGGGCTACACCATGGGCCGTCGTGCCGCGCTCGAGATCATGAAGGGCGGCAAGATTAAGTCCATCATCAACGCCCTTGGTGTTTTGGGCCTGTTCATGATGGGTATCATGGCTGCGAAGTACGTTACTCTGTCCACCCCGCTCGCTTGGGAGATGTCCGGTAAGGCGTTCAACCTCCAGGGCATCCTCGACGGCATCCTGCCCGGTATCCTCCCGCTGTGCGCAGTTCTGGGCCTGTTCTTCTTCTTCCAGAAGCAGGGCATGAAGGTTACCAAGGCTATGCTTGGCTTCACCGCCATCCTGATCGTCCTCGGTGCCATCGGCCTTCTCTAAGGAGTTGCTCGGAATGCTGAACAAGGTTCTTATCATTACGCACGGCCTCTTTGGCATTGAGCTGAAGAAGTCCGCAGAGATGATCATGGGCGAGCAGGAGAACGTTGAGGCTCTTGGTCTGATCCCTGGTCAGTCCGTCGACGAGCTCCACGCTCAGGCACTCGAGATCGTCAAGAAGAACGAGGCTGACGGCTTCCACACCGTGGTCATGGTTGACCTCATGGGTGGTTCCCCCAGCAACGTCGCTCTTATGACGTGCCTCAAGGAGGTCGACTGTGACGTACTCGTCGGTGTCAACATGCCGATGCTGATCGCTGCCATTTCCGGCCTGACCTTCCAGGAGGACTCGGAGCTTGCCGAGAGCGCCTTCGCCGAGGGCCAGAATGGTATGTGGCTGATCAACCATGCTGAGAAGAAGCACGCACAAGCCTAAGGAGTACTAAACATGGCAGAAATCACCCTCGCTCGCATCGATGACCGTCTGGTTCACGGCCAGGTCATGCAGGTCTGGACTAAGGGCCATGGCACCAACGCCGCCTACGTCATCGATGACGCCACCGCCGCTGATGAGTTCATGAAGGAGATCTACGAGTCCACCCAGTCTACGGGCGGCCTCGCCATCAAGGTCTTCTCTTCCGACTCCATTGTTGACGAGTGGAACAAGAACCAGTTCGGCGACGACAATGTTGCTCTGATCTTCAAGAGCATCGCGTACGCCAAGAAGGCCGTTGACGGCGGCGTGCCTATCAAGGAGCTGAACGTTGGTGGCATCGCCATCAAGCCCGGCACCACGAAGGTCATCGAGTCCGTTGGTCTTTCCAAGGACGACGCTGAGCTCTGCAAGGCTCTCGACGCTGCTGGCGTCAAAGTCTACTTCCAGAAGATTCCTTCTTCTGAGAACGTTTCTCTGTCCGCTGCACTCGCAAAGATGGGCTAGTTCAAAACATGGATTACCGTATCGCAATCGTTAACTCTTCTTCCTTCGGCACCCGTTTCCCCGATCAGATGGATCGTCTCCGCAAGATCGGTGAGGTCGAGCGCGTCCGCGTTGCCGGTACGTGCTGCGGTGCTGAGCTCGCTAAGGCTCTCGAGGGCTTTAACGTTGTCATCTCTTCGGTGACTCCGTTCTTCGACAAGGAGTTCTTCGAGAACAAGCGTGATCTTGTCCTGCTTTCCCGTCACGGTATCGGTTACAACAACATCGATATCCCCGCTGCCGAAGAGGCCGGCTGCCTCGTCACGACCGTTTCTCCGCTCGTTGAGCGCGACCCGGTCGCCGAGGGTGCCGTCGCTATCCTGCTCGATGCCATGCGTCGCGTGAGCGATTCCCATGTCGCCGCCAACGAGGGCCGTTGGGCTGAGCGCGCAAGCTTCGTCGGTAACGGTCTGTCGGGCAAGACCCTGGGCATCATCGGCTGCGGCAACATTGGTTCTCGCGTTGTCGAGATCCTTGCTCGCGGCTACGACATGAAGGTTCTTGCTTGCGATCCCGTTCATCATGACGATTGGGCTGCTAAGCTTGGCGTTCCCTTTGAGTATGCTGACGTCGACACCGTTGTTGCCAACTGCGACGTCCTGACGCTCAATGCCGACCTTAACCCCACGTCCTTCCACATCCTGAACGCCGATGCGTTCTCCAAGATGAAGAAGGGCTGCTACGTCGTCAACAACGCTCGTGCCGACCTCATCGATCAGCCTGCTATGCTTGCTGCTCTCGAGGACGGTACGGTCAAGGCTCTGGCTATCGACGTTATGCACGACGAGCCGCCGCTGCCCGACGATCCGTACTTCAACCATCCTCAGGTTCTCGTTTGCCCGCACATCTCCGCTTACACGGAGGAAGGCCTGCGCGGCATGGGCGAGAAGTGCGTGGGTGACGTTGAGCGCTTCGTCAATGGCGAGGCTCCGGTTAACGCCAAGACCAAGCTTGCGTAAGGTGCACTGACATCCGCATCTCCTGGCCCCGGCTGGGGGATGCGGATTTTAATTTCGAAATTAATCGAAATTATTTCGTAATTAGCCCCATCGAAATCGAAATTTGGAGGGAAAATGCGCTCAATCCATGCGGTTATATTCGACATGGATGGTCTCGTTTTTGACAGCGAGCGCATTGCCATGCAGGGTTTTATCCGCACCGCCAAACATTTCGGTTTCCAGATGAATGAGCTGATGCACCTTAATTTGACGGGACGTGTGGAAGAAGACTGTGTTGCGGAGATGCAGCGCATGTACGGCGAGGACAAAGATGTTCGAGCCTGGCGCGCCTACAACCGTGAGCAGAAGGCTTCCATCCGCAAGGCGCAAGGGGGCCGCGTTGGCAAGCGCCCCGGCCTCCTTGCTCTTCTGAGTTACTTGCACGAGCGGAACATTCCATTCGCTCTGGCGAGTTCTTCCACCCGGCAGACCATTGATTCGTATCTCGAGAGCGAGTACCTGCTTCACGAGTTTACGAATATCGTCGATGGCTCCCAGGTGGAACGAGGCAAGCCCGACCCAGAGATCTTCCTCAAAGCATCGACGCTTTTGGGCGTCGAGCCCGAGCATGCTTTGGTTCTCGAAGACGGACTGGCAGGTATCACCGCCGCGAATGCGGGCGGTTTCGTGTCAGGTTTCGTGTACGACGATCTGTCCTTTGCCGGTTCGGTTGATACCGGCTTCCCGATCCTTATTGACCTTATGAGCGTTGATGATGTTCGCGCTGTTGCGGATGTGTCGTTTGATACGCTTGATGACGTTATCGGATACCTGGAGAAAGCCCATTCGGTGCGGCAGTAAGCGAGGTTTTTGGACATGGAAAAGCGCGAGATATATACCAGCATCAGAAAGACCATCATGATCATGGTTTCCTATGTGCTGATTGTCGTTGCCGTGAGCGCGCTCGTCTTCACGCAGACCGATCTTTTAATCTTGAAGGTATTTGGCGTTTTGATCGATGTGATAATCGCTGCTGCCTTCGTGTTTACGTTTCGCAAGATGCTCAACCGCAAGCCGTTGTTTGTCTTTGACGAGAATGGCGTGACCGATTATTCCAAGCCCGAAGACATCATCACGCTTCCGTGGAACCAACTGGTGAGCGTAGGTCTCAAGGCTGCTAACAGTAACGATTTGATGCTCAATATCGTGGGCTACAAGACGGCCGACCAGCTTGAGAACATTACGCCCGAGATTCGCCAGCAGCTTGCCGCAAATGACGACAAGGCATATTACGCTCTCGAGGTCTCCGGCTTGTGGGTTGCTCGCAAGGATATTCGAGAGACCTTCGAATGGATGAAAGAGACGGTTCCCGCCCTTAACGGTGAGGTTCAGTTCGTCGATTTCGAAGATCCTTTGGCAAAGCTCGGAAAGAAATTCTAGGGAGGTCCAAGATGGCAAAACGTGCGCTGCTGATGGCAGATGCTGACGACGTCGCAACCGTGATTGAAGCGGTTTGCGCCGGCGACACGGTTGCCGTCGAGACCAAGCAGGGGGAAGCCGTGGAGGAGCTCGTCTCTGCACACGACATCCCACGATTCCATAAGATTGCGTTGCGCGATATGGCCGCGCACGACATCGTGCATAAGTACGGCCAGGTGATTGGCGAGGCTACGGCCCCGATCAAGCGCGGCGATTACGTGCACATCCACAATATCGAGAGCATCAAGACGGGGGTGGAACGATGAAGGGTTATCGCAGGCCCGACGGCCGCTTTGGCATTCGTAACCACGTTTTGATCCTTTCTACCGTGGGATGCGCCAACATGATGGTGCGCAAGATTGCGGCCCAGGTTCCGGGCGCTGTTGCGCTTGAGAATTCCAAGGGCTGCGGCCAGGTGGGTTCTGGACGCGAGATTATGCGCCGCTGTCTGTTCAACCTTACGCTCAACCCCAATGTCTATGGCACGCTGATCGTGGGCCTTGGCTGCGAGACCACCAAGCCCTACGAGCTTGCCGATGAGATTCGACAGGTGAGCGAGAAGCCCCTCGAGGTCATCACGATTCAGGATTGCGGCGGCTCCGTGCGCGCTCTCGAGCGCGGCGTCGAGATTGCGCAGAAGCTTGTGGAGGATGCCTCGAAGGTCGAGCGCGAGCCCATGGATCTGGGCGATTTGCTGTTGGGCACCAATTGTGGTGGATCCGATGCAACGAGCGGCCTTGCTGCCAATCCCGTTATCGGCGTCGTGAGCGACAAGGTTGTCGCTGCGGGCGGCACGGTAATGCTCGGCGAGACGACCGAGCTCATCGGTACCGAGGACATTTTGGCTTCTCGTGCGGCTTCGCCTGAGGTGGCAGATGATATCTACAAGATCGTTCACGGCTTGGAGCAGAGCTTTGTCGAGGCCGGCGTTGACGTTCGCGGTGCCAATCCTTCGCCCGGCAACATGAAGGGTGGTCTTTCCACGCTTGAGGAGAAGGCTCTGGGCGGCATCAGCAAGGGCGGTACCACGCCTATCACCCAGGTGGTTCCCTATGGTGTACGTCCGACCGAGAGCGGCCTTACCATCATGGATACTCCGGGCTATGACATTGAGTCTGTCTCGGGTATGACCTGCGGCGGCGCTCAAGTGCTCATGTTTTCCACGGGGCGCGGCACGCCTATTGGCAATCCGCTTATCCCCGTCATCAAGGTTACGGGCAACTGTGAGACCTATGCTCGGATGAGCGACAATATCGACTTCGATGCATCGGGCGCTGTTGAGGGAACCTCGACGATCGCCGAGTTGGGCGAGAGCCTCTATCAGAT
This sequence comes from uncultured Collinsella sp., assembly GCA_934621295.1. Classification (GTDB taxonomy): domain Bacteria; phylum Actinomycetota; class Coriobacteriia; order Coriobacteriales; family Coriobacteriaceae; genus Collinsella. Next base: position 173,713 of record CAKTVB010000003.1, on the reverse strand, counting down.
GCTTGAAGACGTATGTGACGGTGTCGAGCCAGCGGCGGAACGCTTGGGCTTCAATGACTTCTCCATCTTCCATAACCAGGAAGTGTGGTGTACCTGCATCCCCTAATGCCTGGGCTTAAGTTCCACGGTGTTTATGTTTATCTACAAGTTCGACATGAAGAGAGAGGAAATCGATATGTCGACCGAGTACATGAAAGAGAATGGCTTTTACGAGCAGCTTGAGAAGACGGCTGTTGTGCCCGTCGTCGTGCTGGAGAAGGTCGAGGACGCTGTCCCCATGGCCAACGCTCTGGTCAAGGGTGGCCTTCCTGCTGCCGAGGTGACCTTCCGTACCGCTGCCGCTGCCGACTGCATCCGCGAGATGTCTGAGAAGTGCCCCGATATCCTTGTCGGTGCCGGTACCGTCGTGAATCTCGAGCAGTGCAAGCGCGCTGTCGAGGCTGGCGCTAAGTTCATCGTCTCCCCGGGCTATGACGACGCCATCATCGACTACTGCCTCGAGAACAAGGTCAACCTGATTCCGGGTGCTGTCACTCCTGCCGAGCTCACGCACCTCATCAACCGCGGTTTCGACATCACCAAGTTCTTCCCGGCAAATCTCTACGGCGGCCTTAAGGCCACCGAGACGCTCTCTGCCGTCTTCGTCGGTCACCGCTTCATGCCCACCGGTGGCGTGAACCTCGAGAACCTGCCTGAGTTCCTGAGCTCCAAGTCCATCATCGCCGCTGGCGGCACCTGGATGGTCAAGCCCGCCCTCTTTGCCGACGGTGACTTCTCCAAGGTCGAGGAAATGACCGCCGAGGCCGCTGCTGTGGTCAAGAAGGTCCGCGGCTAGGGTTCGCTCTAGGCTCTATTCACGCGTGTTCGAGGCGCCTTATCCAAGGCGCTGAAGATATGGTTGCTACACGAAAAGGGGATTTCAATGAGCAGCAATCAACCTAAGTTGGATACCGCTATCAAGTTCGGTGCCGGTCGTGTTCGTTGCGAGCAGGGTCTGCTTCCGCAGCTGGGCGAGGAAATCGCTCGCTTTGGCAAGAAGGTCCTTATCGTTGCCGGCCCCCGTTCCTGGGATGCTATCAAGGATCAGCTTGAGCCTGCACTGAAGGAGGCTGGCGTCGACTACCAGCTCGAGATCTGGACCGGCTGGTGCTCCAACGAGGCTGCTGACGAGCTGGCCGAGAAGGCACATGCCTTTGGCGCCGAGGAGATCGTCGGCGTCGGTGGCGGCAAGATCATGGACCTTGCCAAGGCTACCGGCGAGACCGCTCAGCTGGGTACGGTCAACATCCCGACTTCTGCCTCCACCTGCGCTCCCTTCACCTGCATGAGCGTTATGTACACCCCCGAGGGTGGCAAGAAGACCTCTTGGCGTTTCGATCACGAGATCGACGCCGTCTACATGGACCTCGACGTTATCGCCGCGTGCCCGATCCGTTACAATGCCGCCGGCATCATGGACGCTATGGCCAAGAAGATCGAGATGCTCAACGGTCGTCCCGAGATGCATATCGATGAGAACCCCATCGACGTCTACACCGCCTACAATATGGCTGCCTACGTCTATGACGTGCTCCACACCTATGGTCAGCAGGCTATTGCCGACAACCGTGAGGGCAAGTGCACCAAGACCCTCGGCGACGTTGCCTTCCTCAACGTGATCACCACCGGCGTTATCGCCAACACCACCAAGAGCTTCCGTCAGTCCGAGCTCGCTCACGTCATCTACGACGGCGTGCGCACTCACTTCACGCATGAGGCTGCCGAGGCCATTCACGGCGAGATCGTGGCTATCGGTCTGTTCTGCCAGCTGTACTTCAACGGCCTGCAGGAGAAGGAGGCCGAGCTGCGCGAGTTCATGCGCAAGATGGACCTGCCGCTGACCCTTGGCGAGATCGGCATCGAGCCCACCGAGGAGAACCTCAACACCATCGAGGAGTACATCGTGAACTCCCGTCACTACAACAGCACAGATCCGGCAGATCGTCAGCGTCTGCACGAGGCCGTGCGCGAGATGGTGTAAAATCATTTTTCGTCATTAGGTAGAGCCGGCGTCTGCGCGACGCCGGCTTCTGCTCAATCAATAGGAGGCACCTATGTATTCTGAGAACGTTACCGTTGTGAACGCCACTGGCATCCACGCCCGTCCGGCTTCCCAGTTCTCCAAGATGGCCGCTGGCTTCAAGTCCAACGTCACCGTCAAGAAGGCCGACGCTGAGGGCGACGGCGTGAACGCCAAGTCCGTCCTGAACCTCATGACCCAGGGTCTCACCTGCGGCACCGAGATCGTCATCGCTGCCGACGGTGAGGACGAGAACGAGGCTGTGGCCGCTCTCGTCGAGTTCGTCAAGGGTGGCTGCGGCGAGTAGTTCGTCTGCGTGCTCTTAATCGAGTCTTGTATAGAGGCCTCGTACCGGTTGGTGCGAGGCCTCTTTTTTGTTTGGGAGCGTTGGAGTGGGGGCTATCGGCGTGGACGAACGCCTTTTGCGCTCTGCAAAAGGCTCTCAGAATAATGCGACGTATGAAGAAAGCCCGGAAGACTCAAGGCCTTCCGGGCTTTACTAGGGGGAACGATGTTTCCGCTAGCGTTTAGCAGCTCAGCAGAGCGCCGTCCTTGGCGGGGCCGACCATCTTCTGGTAGCGCTTGAGGAGCTTGCCGGGCACGGGGTGCACGACGGGCGTCCAGTTGGCGCGACGCTGCTCCAGCTCTTCGTCGGTGATGTCGAAGTTGATGGAGTTGTCGGCAAGGTTGATGTGGACCATGTCGCCGTTCTGGATAAGAGCGATGTTGCCGCCCTCAGCAGCCTCGGGGCACAGGTAGCCCACGGAGAGGCCGCCCGAAGCGCCGGAGAAACGACCGTCGGTAATGACGGCGGAACCCGGAATACCCTTCATGATCTCGGTAACGCGGTGCAGCTCCTTCATGCCAGGGCCGCCCACGGGACCCTCATAGCGGATGATGACGGCGGTGCCGGCAGGAATCTCGTGCTTGTTGTAAGCCTCGAAGCACTCTTCCTCGCTGTTGAAGCACATGGCAGGGCCATCGAAGGTGTGCTGGTCGGCGGGAACAGCGGAGGTCTTGACGAGCGTGCCCTCGGGAGCCAGGTTGCCGTAGAGCACCTGGATGCCGTTAGCCACGGAAGCGGGGTCGTCCTGGGTGCGGATGACGGAGCGGTCGATGTCCTTCTCGACGTCCACCTGTGCGAGGTTCTCGCCCATGGTGCGGCCGTTGACGGTCATGACGGAGGTGTCGATGGAGCCCTCGATGGTCTTGAGAACGCCCTGGATGCCACCAGCCTTGTAGAGGTTCACGCAGGAGATGTCGCCGTTGGGGACAACGTTGCAGACAACGGGAAGCTTGGAGGTAGCCTCGGCAACCTGAGCCCAGGTGCACTTGAGGCCAAGCTCAGCGGCGATGGCGGGAAGGTGCAGCAGAGCGTTGAGGGAACCGCCGATGGAGGCGAGAACGGCAACGGCGTTGTCGATGGCAGCCTGCGTCATGATGTCGCTCGGCTTGATGCCGCGACGGACCAGCTCCACGACGGCAGCGCCGGTGCGGCGGGCGATGAAGCGACGCTGAGCGGAGGGAGCGGGCTGCAGTGCACCGCCGGGGACCTCCATGCCCAGGGCCTCGCCCAGGCAGCCCATGGTGTTGGCGGTGCCCAGGAACGGGCAGATGCCAGGGCCGGTGTAGTACTTGAGCGTACCCTCGATGACCTCGCGCTCGGTGGCCTCACCGCGGAGGAACTTGGCGCGCAGGTTCTTGGAGTAGGAGGGCTTGACCTCGTCATAGCAGGGGCCAGCGGTCACGAGCGCTGCAGGCAGGTTGATGCGAGCGGCAGCCATGAGCAGGCCAGGGATGATCTTGTCGCAGCTGCCCATGTAGACGACGCCGTCGAAGCAGTTCTGACCCATGATCTGGGCCTCGCAGGAGTCGGCGACGATCTCGCGATGGGGAAGGCTGTAGTGCATGCCGGCATGGCCCTGTGCCAGGCCGTCGCAAATAGCGATGGTGTTGAACTCGATGGGCTCACCGCCGGCCTCGAGGATGCCCTTCTTGACCTCCTGAGCGAGCTGGCGCAGGGGCTCGTGGCCCGGGCAAATCTCGTTCCAGCTGTTGGCGATAACGATCAGCGGCTTGTCGGGGTTCTCGAGGGAATCAACGGCCACGCCTGCGGAGGCGAGGTGCGCCTTGGAAATTGCCCTCTGGAACGGTTCGAGTTTGTCAATTGCTCTTGTCACGATTGCTCCCTTCTTGCGGTTCTCTCTCATAAACCGCGTTGCCAAACATGACTTTGTGTTAACAAACGACGTATGTGCCGAAATTATTTTTTTCAGCCTTTCATCATTATATATAGTGACGAATAGGCATGCCTTTCGCAACGTTTTATCGCCATCAGACAAAAATTTTTTCGAATTTCGCGACTTGAATTGTCGAGACTTTGCGAAGAGCGTTCAAAAAATGGTCTTGATAAGACGTTTGACCAATTCCATCACCAAAAAAGACGGCGTTTCGCCCTTGCGCAGGTCGTGTCGAGGTGTGATAACGAGGGGGCCGACGCACGTTTTCTCTCCACGCTGTGTCGGCTTGTTTGACAGTATGGTCTTCGATGGAAAAGGGGCGGGCAACATGGAGATCGGAATCGTCGGTCTGGGCAAGATGGGCGCAAACATTGCGATGAACCTCAAAGATAACGGGCATCGCGTGGTTGGCTTCGATATGAGCGAGGCCGCCCGCGCCGCTGTCGAGGCCGAGGATATCGAGACGGTTGACTCCATGGCGGGCTTGGTTCCTGCGCTGGGCACTCCTCGCGTTGTTTGGGCCATGGTCCCTTCCGGTCCCATTACCGATGCGGTGCTCACCGAGCTGTTTGAGATGCTCGATGAGGGCGATATCGTGATCGATGGCGGCAACTCCAACTACCACGATTCCATGGCACATGCCGAGGAGGCTGCTGACCGCGGTATCCGCTTTATGGATTCGGGCACGTCGGGCGGCAAGTCCGGTGCTCGCAACGGCGCCTGCCTCATGATCGGTGGCGACCGTAGCGCGTATGAGTACGTGGAGCCCATGCTCAACGACATGTCGTGCGAAGGCGGCCTGCTGTACACCGGTCGCGCGGGCAGCGGTCACTTCATGAAGATGGTTCATAACGGCATCGAGTACGGCATGATGCAGGCTATCGGCGAGGGCTTCGCGCTCATGGAGGCAAGCGACTTCGATTACGACCTCAAGGCTGTCGCTCATAACTGGAATTGCGGCTCGGTTGTTCGCAGCTGGCTTATGGAGCTTATGGAACAGCAGCTTGGCGAGCATCCCGGCTTGGAGGATATCCGCGGCGTGGTGGACGCGAGCGGCGAGGCCAAGTGGACGGTCGAGACGGCTCTTGACCTTGAGGTCCCCGTTCCCGTAATTGCACTTTCACTCATGACGCGCAACGCCTCGCATATCGAGGACTCGTTTGCCAACAAGGCGGTCGCGGCGATGCGCAACGGCTTTGGCGGACACGCGATTCATACTAAATAGCACCGGCAATGCGGCGCGGATGTCACGGCGACACCGCGCCGCTCGTCGTAATGGTGTAAGCGTAAAGGTATTTGTGGTTGCCGCCCCGCGTGCATGGTACGATTCTTCTGGTTAAAACGCCGAAGATAAGGAGCCATCATGGCCGGTATGAACATGCAGCAGATGATGAAGCAGGCGCGCAAGATGCAGGAGCAGCTTGCCGCAGCCGAGGAGAACCTCAAGACCCAGACCGTCGACACCAGCGCGGGCGGCGGTATGGTGAAGGTCACCATGACGGGCGACATGAAGCTCGAGTCCATCAAGATCGATCCGGATGCGTGCGATCCTGAGGACGTCGAGATGCTGCAGGATATGATCATGGCTGCCGTTAACGAGGCCATCCGCAGCGTGGGCGAGCTTGCCAACAAGCAGATGGGCGCCATTACCGGTGGCCTCAACATCCCGGGTATGCCGTTCTAAATCATGACGGCAGACCATAGCCTACAGATTCTTCTCGATGAGCTGGGCAGACTTCCGGGCATTGGTCCCAAGTCGGCCCAGCGCATTGCGTATTACCTGCTCGAGTCGGACGTTGAGGAGGCGCGTCGCCTGGCAGACGCTATCCTTTCCGTCAAGGAGCAGGTTCATTTTTGCAGCCGTTGCTTTAACTACGCCACGGGTGACGAGTGCGCCATCTGCGAGGACTCCACGCGCGACACCACACGCATCTGCGTGGTGGGGGAGCCGCGCGACGTCACGGCGATCGAGCGCACGGGGTCCTATCACGGTCTCTATCATGTGCTTGGCGGCGTGATTAGCCCCATGGACAAGATCGGCCCCGAGCAGCTGCATGTTCGCGAGCTGCTGGCGCGCCTGGGCACCGAGGATATTCACGAGGTCATTATCGCCACCAATCCCAATATCGAGGGAGAGACCACGGCGAGCTATTTGGCGCGCACCATCAAGCCCCTTGGCATCGAGGTGAGCCGCTTGGCAAGCGGTCTTCCCGTGGGCGGCGATCTGGAATATGCCGACGAGCTTACGCTTGGTCGTGCTATCGAGGCCCGTCGCACGCTGTAGCTTTGGGTTTGGTTGTGAGCTCACGGCGCAAAACTGTCCGATAACCGAATACCCGATCCTTTGGCACGCCTTCGGCACGATTTCCGAAGGCGTGCTGTTATGATTACGAACGGTGTGTCATATTCCCGCGCATTTGCGGCGGGGGGTATCAACGAAGGCTTTGCCTAATTTGAGAACGTCGACGACGCGTCGGCGTTTGCGCTCGCTGTTGCCGTCGGCAATGATGGGCTTGGTTGCGTTTTCGTTCACGTTGCTTTTTGTGGGGGCGGCCGCGTATACGGTTTCGCTTCCCTCGTTGATGAAAGATCTCGAGGGTAAGTCGTTTGTGCTGCTCGATGCTGCGGGACGTACGGCTGGCTCCTCTGCGTCTGGTATGTGGACGAGTCTCTTCCGCCAGATGATGTTTGGTGAGGATGCCGAAGGCGCCGAGGGCGGCTCGACCGCGAAGGCGGGCACCGGCTCCGCCGGGAGCATGACGGGGATCTCCCTGTCTGGTCTCATGAGCGGAACCGTTGCAAACGTTGAGACCAAGAAGGACGAGGCCAATGCCGGGCAGACACCTGGCTCCGATGCCGACAAGACCGATCCGGAACCTTCTGCGCCCGATACTCCTTCCAAGCCCGATGACGGCAAGGATGACACCGGCAAGGACGATGGCGGGAAAGATGACAGCGGTAAGGACGATACCGGCAAGGACGACAAGCCCGGCCTGGAGCTGAGCGAGGCGGACAAGGAGTTCCGTCAGTGGATGCTCGGTCGCCTGACGAGGTTGGATGAGCTTGCCGCCGAAGTCAACAGCTTGACCGAGGAGTTCAACCGTTGCGCTCTGAGTACAGATTTGGCTACTCGCCAAGCGGCTGCTGCCAGGGTGGAGAAAGCTAACGAAACGATTTGGGTCGAATTTAGCAAGACGCTCAACGGCCATGCCACGCCTGCAGGCACGCAGCTCGCAGATCAACGATCGCGTCTCATTGGTTCGTATCGATGCCTGAGGGACTACCTGGGTTGCCTCGACGATGCTTGGTCCAGCAACCTCGATTTCGCCGATCCCTCTCAGCATGTGAGCGAGTTCATGCAGCCGCTGACTGAGACCATGAACGAAAGCGGCCAGAACAAATATCTTGCCGAGTACGGCCCCAAGCGTGCGGGGATTGTGCTATGACGGAAGAGATTCTCAAAGCAGCGGACGCACGCGTTGAGCCTGCTCGTCCGCTGCGCGTTATCCACGTTGAAGATTTTGAATCCGCCGCACCGCTTTCCGATGGGGAACGCGATGCCTGCCGCCGTCGTTTCACAACCCTGTTTGCAGACGAGGCCCGTACACGCCGAGGCGGCTTGGGCCGCGTAACCTACGTAACCAATGCGTTGGGCGAATGCTATGCATGCAAGACCCTCGTCATGCCCGAGCGTACTGCCGATGAAGACGCTGCCGCCTGCGACCGTCGTGACGAGCTGCTGCGCATTGCGTTTCGCAAGGAGTACGAGTGTCATCGTGCGCTTTCGGGCTTCAAGGGGTTTCCTCGCCTCTATGGTTATGGCCTTGTGGACGGTGCTCCTGCCATCATTATGGAGTGGGTCGAGGGCATGACGCTCGCGCAGGCGCGCCATGCGCTTGCGGTCGATGACGAAGGCCGCTTGTCGCCGCTTACGGCAGCGCAGATTGGCCGCGGGCTGTTTGAGCTGCTGACGCGTATGGATCTTGCGGGGGACGGCTTTGTCCACCGCGATATCTCGCCTGCGAACATCATGGTGCGCACGGGCCACCTTTCACTCGAGCAGCAATCAGACGAGGGCGAGTTTGACCTGTGCCTTATCGACTTTGGCTCTTCGTCCATGGTGCAGCCTGCAGACCCCACCTTTACCGAGCGCTTTTCTACGGCGCGCCGCGCCACGCCCGCGTATGCTCCACCCGAGATGCTCTCGGACGATATCGTGCATGTGGAGCGTCTGCGTACGTCTCCTACTGTGGACGTGTACGCTGCTGCGAGTGTTGTGTACGAGTTGCTTGCCGGCGAGACGCCCTATGCCCAGGCATTGCGCGGTGCCGAAGACGGCGATCAGCCCGTCGCTTCGGCCTATCGCGTAAAGGTCGACACGGCTCCCGCTCAGCTTGTGTGCGCTCATTGCTCTGGGGCCGATATGAAATCGGTTTTGGTGCGCGAGCCCGAGGTGGCGGTTGCCGCCTATCAGGCCACGATCGATACGCCGCTTTTGCCGGAGTCGGAGGGTTTGCGCCTTTGCCTAGAGCTTGTTGACGATCAACTTGCCGAGATGGTGATGGCCTGTTTGGTGACGGCACAGGACAAGCGTCCCGAGGCGCGTGCCGTGCGCGATGGCTTGACCGCGTTTTGCAGGCATTATGCGCAAAACGTCCAGAGAGCCGTTGCGGGCGACCCGCTTATTCCCTGCATGATGGGGGCGTCGTGGCTCGACTCGGCCTCGCCGTTTACGGTGCGCCGCGTGGTGCGTTCGATGGGAAAGGCTGTGGCAGCTGCCATTTGGTGCGCCGTGGCACTTACCACTGCGTTTTTGCTGCGTGGCACGTCTGCCACGTTGCGCTTTGACACGATGGTTTGGGCAGGTCAGATTGGTTGGCTGCAGGTGCTTGCCGCTTTGGCCCTGCCGCCGGTGGTGGCCCTTGCGGCCCGTGGACGCGATCGCTGCACGCGCGAGGGCTTTTTGCGCGGCACGCTCGGTTTGCTTGTGGGCGCTGCCTTTATCATGGGCCTGCTTGCGTGCACGGCGGTCGATCCTGCGGTACGCGGCCGCGGCATGGTGACGGCGCTCTTTACGGCGAGCGCGGCGGGTTGGTGCCCCATCGTGCTGGACTACGCGATGGCTGTTGTTCCCGCGATGCTGCATGAGCGCCGTCGGCGTTTGGCGGCATCAAGTGAACGTCGTGCCGCTGCCTTTGGCGGCGTCCAAGCGGGACAAGTGGGAGAACTTCAATCCGCGCCTGCGGGTTCGAATAGCGAGGAGCAATAGGTTATGGCTTTTTCCGACGAGTTGGCGCCGTGCGGCGTGATGTTCGATGTGTTCAAACGATCGTGCGCCATCAAGCACAACGAGCTTGCCGAGATGGTGCTCTCCAGCCGCCCGCTTTCCGACGGGCGCAGCCCAAAGAGTCGTACTTCCGACCGCTTTTGGGTTTCTCGCTTTATCGTGCACGCGCCCGCAGGTTCGCTGCAGGATCGCTACTTTGCCGATTACGGCCGCGCGGCTACGCGTGTCATGAGCTGCCTGCGAACCCGGGGTTCTAAGGTCTTTGACCCCCAGCAGATTCTCGATGTGGTTTGCGGCGATGCGGGTCGGGCTATGGATGCAGCGCTTGCTGCGTGCCATCAGGACGCGCATCTGTACCGCAACATGCTCGATCGCATCAACTTGAGCTCCGGTACGACGGTGGGGGAGCGTGCCGAGGCTGCGCTCGTGCTGTTTGTGGCGGTTGGTTGCTCGGGCAATGTTGGCAAGGCCGTTGCCTACACGGCCGATTACGTGCGCTCCATGCACGTGAACCTCATGTCCACGCCGGTGATGTCGGAGGTTGAAACCTCGGATCTTTCGCCGAGCGAGGTGTGGGGGCTTTGCCTGGGCCTCATTCGCGTGCACGACGGATACGTGTGCGGAGCCCCGTATTGGATTGAGCCGACGGGGGAGGGCGTGACGCTTGGCGCCCTTGCGCTGGGCGAAAGCGACATCACTGATGTTGATTCCGATGTTTCTGCCGAGCATGCACGCATCTGGCGCAGCGATCATGATGGCTGGCTCGTCAAGGACCTGGGTTCCTCAAATGGAACGCTCGTTGTGGACGGCGCCGATCGCGCCGAAAACAAGGTGCAGGGAGACACTGCGGTTTCGCTGCATGCGGGCGATGAGCTCCGTCTGGGCGCCAGCACCGTTTTTGCCGTGGTAGAAGGCACGCCGGAGCGCTGGACGTAACGCTTGGAGCGAGGAGCGGCGGCAACGCTATCGCGGTATGTTGTGCTGTCGCCGCCTGCCGCTGTCGGGGCACTCTCAAAGTCAAAACCCACGCACAAACGACAACTTTTCGTCAAAAACAAGGAAAAGTGAACGTTTGTGCGTGGGTTTTTGATTTGCGCTCGCTGGGCAGCCGGCGGGACTCACGCGACCGCGATCATGCCGACGTTGCGCAGACGCTAGCTGCGCCTCCGATTCTTCCTGTATATGCTGCACAACTAGCGGTTTTCGAAAACGAAAGCGGTTATACGGAGTACAATGAAACGACCTGTGAAATCGAAGCATTCACCATGGCGGAGACGGGGCTGCCCGTCACATGGCGCACTGTATCGAGTGCGCGCTCGTGGGTAGAATGACCTGCGGTTCCAGCGCAACGCACCACATCGCCTGATGCGTTGCAACACGTGGCTACATCCGAAAGGCGCCGTCTTTCGGAAAGCATGTACACCCAAACGAGAGGAGAGGGGTATATGGCGCGTAAGTTCAAGTCTATGGACGGCAACGAGGCCGCCGCATACGTATCGTATGCGTACACCGAGGTTGCGGGAATCTATCCCATCACGCCGTCCAGCCCGATGGCCGACCATGTCGACCAGTGGGCCGCGCAGGGCAAGAAGAACATCTTCGGTACGCCCGTTAACGTTGTTGAGATGGAGTCCGAGGCCGGTGCTGCCGGTACCGTCCACGGTTCTCTGGGCGCTGGTGCGCTGACCACCACCTACACGGCTTCCCAGGGCCTGCTGCTGATGATCCCCAACATGTACAAGATCGCCGGCGAGGGCCTTCCCTCGGTCTTCCACGTGTCGGCTCGTACCGTGGCTACCCAGGCGCTCAACATTTTTGGCGATCACTCCGACGTCATGGCTTGTCGCCAGACCGGCTTTGCCATGCTCGCCGAGGGCAACGTTCAGGAAGTCATGGACCTCTCCCCGGTGGCGCACCTCGCCGCTCTTGAGGGCAAGGTTCCGTTCCTCAACTTCTTCGACGGTTTCCGCACCAGCCACGAGATCCAGAAAGTCGCCATGTGGGACTACGAGGACCTCAAGGACATGTGCAACATGGAGGCTGTCCAGGAGTTCCGCGATCACGCGCTGAACCCCGAGCATCCGCACGCTCGCGGCAGCCATGAGAACGGCGATGTCTTCTTCCAGCATCGTGAGGCCTGCAACACTGCCTACGACCAGCTGCCCGCTGTCGTCGAGAAGTACATGGGCAAGATCAACGAGAAGCTCGGTACCGACTACGGCCTGTTCAATTACTACGGTGCCGAGGATGCCGATCGCGTCGTCGTCTGCATGGGTTCTTTCTGCGACGTGCTCGAAGAGGTCATCGACTACCTCAACGCTCATGGCGAGAAGGTCGGCCTGGTCAAGGTCCGTCTGTTCCGTCCGTTCTCCATCAAGCACTTCGTCGACGTGCTCCCCGCGACCGTCAAGAAGATCGCCGTCATGGACCGCACCAAGGAGCCGGGTTCCATTGGCGAGCCCCTCTATCAGGATGTTGTCTCCGCGCTCTATGAGGCTGGCCGCACCGATCTCACCGTGGTGGGCGGCCGCTACGGTCTGGGTTCCAAGGACACCGCTCCCTCTTCTGCCTTCGCTATCTACGAGGAGCTCAAGAAGGACGAGCCTAAGCGCGAGTTCACCGTTGGCATCGTGGACGACGTTACCAACCTCTCCCTGCCTCTTGCCGAGGATACCCCCAACACCGCAGCTCCCGGCACCATCGAGTGCAAGTTCTGGGGCCTCGGCGGCGACGGTACCGTGGGCGCCAACAAGAACTCGATCAAGATTATCGGCGACCACACCGACAAGTACGTTCAGGCCTACTTCCAGTACGACTCCAAGAAGACTGGCGGCGTGACCGTCAGCCACCTGCGCTTTGGCGATTCTCCCATCCGCAGCCCGTACTATGTGACCAAGGCCGACTTCGTCGCTTGCCATAACCCCAGCTACATCGTCAAGGGCTTCAAGATGGTCCGCGACGTCAAGCCGGGCGGCACCTTCCTGGTCAACTGCCAGTGGTCTGACGAGGAGTTCGCCGAGCATCTTCCCGCTGTGGCCAAGCGCTACATTGCCAAGAACGGCGTCAACGTCTACCTGATCGACGCTATCGATCTGGCTGCCAAGGTTGGCATGGGCAAGCGCACCAACACCGTGCTGCAGTCTGCATTCTTCGCGCTGGCACAGATCCTGCCTGCCGAGGACGCGCTGCAGTACATGAAGGACGCCGCCACCAAGTCCTACATGAAGAAGGGTCAGGCCATCGTCGACGCCAACCATAAGGCCATCGACGCCGGCGCTACCGCCTTCCATAAGTTTGAGGTTCCTGCCGACTGGGCAGATGCCCAGGATGCTCCCGTTGAGATTTCCGACGAGGAGAAGAGCGCTATCGCCAAGCAGGTCAAGGAGCTCCTCGAGCCCATCGACCGCATGGACGGCGACTCGCTGCCCGTCTCTGCCTTCATGGGTTGCGTTGACGGTCAGTTCGAGCTGGGCGCCTCTGCATATGAGAAGCGCGGCGTTGCCGTTATGGTTCCGCATTGGGACGAGACCAAGTGCATCCAGTGCAACCAGTGCGCCTATGTGTGCCCGCATGCCACCATCCGTCCGTTTGCTCTGAACGACGAGGAGGCCGCTGCCGCACCCGAGGCCTGCCGCACCATCGATGCCATGGGTCCCAAGGCCAAGGGTATGAAGTACGTCCAGGCCGTGAGCCCGCTCGACTGCATGGGCTGCACCAACTGCGTGAAGGTCTGCCCCAAGGGTGCCCTTGAGATGGTTCCCACCGAGACCGAGCTCGATCAGCAGCCCGTCTGGGATTACCTGGTCAAGAACGTCTCCGAGAAGCCCGAGCTCATTGCCGCTAACGTCAAGGGCAGCCAGTTTAAGCAGCCCTACCTCGAGTTCTCCGGCTCCTGCGCCGGCTGCGCCGAGACCGCTTACGCTCGCCTGGTAACCCAGGTGGCAGGCGACCGCATGTTCATCTCCAACGCCACCGGCTGCTCCTCCATTTGGGGCAACCCCGCCGCGACCTCTCCGTACTGCACGGACAAGAACGGTCACGGCCCGGCATGGAATAACTCCCTGTTCGAGGACAACGCCGAGCATGGTCTTGGTATGGCCGTGGGCTACGAGGCTGTCCAGAACAAGCTCGTCGCCGACACCGAGAAGGTTCTCGCTGCCAACGGCGCCGCTCCCGAGCTGAAGGCTGCTGCCCAGGCATGGCTCGACGCTCGCCACGACACCGAGGCCAGCAAGACCACCGCTGCCGCCTATGTCGTTGAGCTCGAGAAGTGCGGCTGCGACCTTGCCAAGTCCATCCTGGCCGACAAGGCATACCTCACCAAGAAGTCCTTCTGGATCTTCGGCGGCGACGGTTGGGCCTACGACATCGGCTTCGGCGGCCTTGATCACGTGCTGGCATCTCGCCACAACGTCAACGTCTTTGTCTTCGACACCGAGGTCTACTCCAACACCGGCGGCCAGGCTTCCAAGGCATCGAACCTGGGCCAGGTTGCTCAGTTCGCTGCCGCGGGCAAGACCACCAAGAAGAAGTCCCTCGCCGAGATCGAGATGAGCTACGGCTATGTTTACGTGGCGCAGGTCGCCATGGGCGCCAACCCGGCTCAGACCCTCAAGGCCATCCACGAGGCCGAGGCTTACGACGGCCCGTCCCTCATCATCGGCTATAGCCCCTGCGAGATGCACTCCATCAAGAAGGGCGGCATGCAGAACTGCCAGGCCGAGATGAAGAAGGCTGTGGATTGCGGCTACTGGAACCTCTTCCGCTTCAACCCGGCGGCTCCTGCCGGCAAGAAGTTCTCGCTCGACTCCAAGGCTCCGGCCGGCGGTTATCAGGAGTTCCTGATGAACGAGGCCCGCTATGCTTCCCTCACCCGTTCCTTCCCGGAGCGCGCTGAGGAGCTCTTCAAGGAGAACGAGCAGGCCGCCATGGACCGCTATGCTCACCTGCAGAAGCTCCTGACGGTGTACAACGAGGCGTAAAGCTTCCTGCTACAGGACCTGAGAGCGTTCCCGGCGAATGTTCTCGGACACGGAGAGGCCCCCGACCGCATGTTATGCGGCGGGGGTCTTTCCCGTTCTATGGGATTGTAGCCCGGGCCTTTAGCCTTTAGGCGCCGCATCCTGTTCGTACGATGGGGGTTCTTCGAGGTCGAAGGGCCGCTGCTATAATGGGCGGGTAATTGAGAACTTCACATGGAAGGAAAACCCGCTGTGAGCAATGCCACTAAGGGTGCCAAGGGACCTCGTTTCCATCTCGCCATGGCCGTATCGAGGGCCGCGGCTTCGGCGCTCAAGCTTGCGCGCCGTAATGCCGGACAGATGCCGGGTGTTATCGCCGAAAAGATCGATCCCTCGTTTCTCGCCGATGTCGACAAGCCCGCGCGCGTCGTCTTCGTCTCTGGAACGAACGGCAAGACAACCACGAATAACCTGCTGTGCGACCTGCTGCGCGATAATGGCATCGAGATGATTGATAACCGTGCGGGCGGCAACGTTCGCAACGGCGTTGAGAGCACACTTATCAAGAACGCCACCTTCTCTGGTCGACAGAAGCTCGACGTAGCGGTAATGGAGCTCGATGAGCTTTCGTTCCGCACCGTGTTGCCCGATTTGGTTCCCGAGGTCATCCTTGTTACGAACCTCTACCGCGATTCCTTCTCGCGCAACGCCAACCCCGATTTCATCTTCTCTGTAATGAGCGAGAACATCTCGCCTGCAACCAAGCTTATCTTGAATGCAGACGATATGATCAGCTGTCGTCTGGCGCCGCAGAATTCGAATCGTGTTTACTATTCCATCGCGCGCCTCGAGGACGACTCGTCAGACCCCCAGGGCATCGTGTGCGATCTCACCGCCTGCCCTCAGTGTGGTGGCAAGCTTGAGTACGACTACTGCCATCTGCGCCATCTTGGTCACGCGCATTGTAAGAGCTGCGGTTTTACCAACCCCGAGCCCGATTACGAGCTGGTGGCGCTCGACCGCGATGCGCATACGTTTACCGTGTGCGAACGTTGCCATGAGGGGGAGCCTACCTATACATACCACTTTGGCAACTACTCGATCACAAATCTGTACAACCTGTTTTCCACGGTTGTGGTTGCTCGCGAACTCGGCCTTTCTGCCGAGGCCATCGCGGCGTCTCTTGAGCGCGGCATCAACGTGACGGCGCTGCGCTATACGGAGAAGACGGTTGGCGGCAAGCGCTTGGTTGCGGTGGCGTCCAAGGGCGAGAACAGTACCGCGACGTCGGTGGCGCTCGACACCATTCGTAAAGAGCCTGGTAGCAAGGCGGTTGTCGTGATGCTCGCCGATGCCCATAAGGCGGCAAACCCCAAGGAGACCGAGTATATCGGCTGGTACTATCAGACCGACTTCGAATATCTCAACGACCCCAGCATCGAGCAGATTGTGATTCAGGGTGCCACGAATCTCGATCTTCTTCCGCGCTTGCGCATGGCAAATATCGACCCTGCAAAGCTTTGCATGGTCGAGACGCCCGAGCAGGCGGCCCAAGCGGTTGACCCCATGAGTGTCGATTCCGTGTTCTGGGCATTCGACATCTTTAACGGCGATGACGTGGAGAAGAGTCGCGAGCTTATTGAGAAGAAAATCGAGGAGGCATCTGATGTCCGCTAATGCAAAGACAGTCATCGAGGTGCTCTACCCCGAGTACGCAAACCAGGCGGGGGATAACGGCAACGCTATGTATTTGCGCGCGTGCCTGCCTGATGCCGAATTCGTCGAGACGACACACGACGATGTTCCCTATTTTGCCGAGCATGTGCCCTCGCTGATCTTGCTGTGCGGCATGTCCGAGGCACAGCAGGTAAAGACTATCGAGCTGCTGCAGCCTTATCGCGACCGTCTTATTGAGCTTATCGATGCCGGCGTGCCCATGCTCTTTACGGGCAGTGCTCCGGAGGTTTTGGGTACCAAGATCGTGAATCCGGATGGTTCGGAAACTCCGGCGCTGGGTCTTCTCGATTTCGTGACGCACTGCAATATTCCCGCACGCTATCACGATGTGGTGATTGGCGACCTCAACGCCCCCGAGTGCGATGAGGCAATCAAGGTCGTAGGCTTTAAGATTCAGTTCACTCAGATGGAGGTTGGCGCGAGTGCGGGCCAACAGCCGTTCTGCCACAACGAGGTGGGCTTTGGCCTGAACAAGCAAAGCAGTGAGGAAGGCTTTAGGAAGAACAACCTGATGGCCACCTGGCTTATCGGTCCGCTGTTGCCGCTCAATCCCGATTTTATGCGCTACCTGCTCGATCTTATCGGCGAGAAGGATGCGCCGCTTGCATTTGAGGATGATGTGCGCGCGTCGTACGAGGAGCGTTTGAAGACGTTCCGCCTGCCGGGTATGGGACTTGCTTACTAGGTTCGGTTTTCGCTGCTTGTACGGTGGCCGTTGACGGGACTGCGAAAGCTATCAAAAGGATTCGGGCAGCGGGGCCAATGGTCCCGCTGCCCGTTTTTTATGTCTGTCGGTGTTGGGGCATGCTCTTGGGCCGCATGGACGCGTCCCTGCGGCCGCTCGCGCCATTTCTGGCAAAAAAGTTCGAAAATGCGCGATGAGAGGCCGTGGATTTGGCATGTATAAAGCTTTGGGAGGTGCGCAGAGTTTCATGCACCATATGAACGCTGTTCATATTTGATTTGGTGTCGTTCTGTCCTATTTTTTGGAGCACACTGACCTCGTTCCATCGCGCATTTCTTAACTTTTTTGACATTTTTGAGCTGCTGCGGATGCAAGATTCTCCGGCGGGAGATGTACCGGCGATTTTTATACATATACAGCTTGTATTTATGCATTTTATCGCGATGACGCTGTTGCGAGCGATGCCGGCGGTGCGTTTCGGACGAGGACGATAGAGGTCTGCGGTTGCCTAGGCGGAAGGTTGCCGTCGCGTTGGTTTGTTGCCATGTGCAGTCGAGGGTGTGACAATATGCTTGATGTGTGGTCGCATTGAAGGGGGAGTGGTTATGGACGCATTCGTCTCACGTCGTGCACTCATATCTTCGGTGGGTCTTGTCGCGATGTCGGCGGGGCTGGGCGCGTGCGGCACTTCTGGTGGACGGAGTGCAGATCTATCTGGTTCGTCTTCCTCAGTTAAGTCGTTCGAGCAGAAGCCCCTTGTTCAGCAAAAGCTTGAGTCCATGACGCTTGAGCAAAAGGTGGCACAGCTTTTCGTTGTTACTCCCGAGCAGCTTACCGGTGTGTCCCAGGCGGTCGTTGCGGGTTCTGCTACGCAGCGGGCATTCGGTGACATTCCCGTGGGCGGCTTGTGCTACTTTGCGCAAAACATCACGGGAGATCAGCAGCTCCGAGACCTCCTTTCGGGCACCTATGACATGGCGTCATGTTCCGGTGCCGGCATAGCGCCGTTTCTGACGGTGGACGAAGAGGGCGGCAGCCTGGTGGCGCGCGTTGCCAATTCGGGCTATTTCGACGTGCAACGCTTTCCGAACATGGCAGAGGTGGGGGCTACGGGGGACGAGACCCAGGCGGCCCATGTCGGAGCAGCGATAGGCGAATATCTGCACGAGATTGGCTTCAATGTCGATTTTGCCCCCGTTGCAGATGTGCTTACCAACTCCCAAAACGAGGTTATCGGGCCCCGTGCGTTTTCCTCCGATCCCGATGTAGCGGTGCGGATGGTATCCGCCGAGGTCTCGGCGATGCTCGGCGCGGGCACAATGCCCTGCATAAAACACTTTCCCGGCCACGGCGACACCGCTGGCGATTCCCATACCGGCGACGTCGTTTCCCTGCGCTCTGCCGAGGAGATTCGAGCGTGCGAGTACAAGCCGTTCCAAGCGGGTATCGAGGCGAGCTGTCCCTTTGTGATGGTGGGGCATATCGAAACCCCTAACCTGGCGGCAGATGGCTTGCCCGCCTCGCTTTCCAAAACGATGATTACCGACGAGCTCCGCGGGCGTTTGGGATTTGAGGGCGTGGTGATATCCGATTCGTTTGTTATGGGCGCAATCACACAGCGTTACGCACCGGCCGATGCTGCCGTGCGTTTTATCCAAGCAGGTGGCGATATCGTTTTGATGCCTGAGAATCTACAGGACGCATATCAAGGGCTGCTCGAGGCGGTGGGCGAGGGCGTGATCGATGAGAGTCGTATTGACGAATCGGTCATACGTATTCTTGAGGTTAAGAAGCGCGCCGGTATTCTCGTGTAGCGTGGGTTTGATTGGGGTTGGACGCGCTCGTCGGGCGCGTCTTGTGCAATCAGCGAAGGCGCGGTGTGGAGAATCAACAGCCCGGTGCCCATCGGGCGCGTCTCGCGCAGACTCTTAAGGCTAAAGGGAGAAGGCCCAGCTGTAGGTCGATTGGTTCACGATGGTGTCGATGGGCCAGGTGTGGGAGCTGCGCCAGGCGCTCGCGGGGTCGTGGACGGTCACATTTCCGCTGTCATCGATATCCGAAAGCACGATAAAGTGGCCAACGTTGGTGAAATCGCCAATGTTCATGAGCGAAACAACGGGCTTGCCCTGCGAGAGGGCAGCGGATATCTGGCCTTTGTCGCTATCGAACATCTTGGAGCTGACGCCAAAGGCGGCTGCGCCCTCGGTCATGAATGACCACTCGGTGGCACCGCTTGGGGCATAGCCGTGCGCGTCGGCCCAGGTGGCCATCGTGGCCGGCGTGTAATCGACATTGCCGGTGAGAGAGATGTAGACCATCGTGAAGGCGGTCGGTCCGCAGGCGTTGTCGCGGACAGTGCCGCCACCATAGGGACGCTGCGCCCACATGGGATCGGTTTGGTACAGGTGGGGCATGCTGCCTTGTTTCCACGACTTTTTAGGTGTTGATATGGGAAGGTCTGCGGGGCTCATAAGGGGCATATCGAGCTGAGTCGCCTCGGCTGCAGGCTCTATGCCTGCGGATATGGCGCCAAAGAGGGCGCCGACGATGCCAAAGACCACGATGAGGGTTGCCAGAAGCCCGCGTCGAATGCGCAACGGGCCGGCCGAAACTGGCATTCCGCGACGCGTTCTAAACCCTGTCCTGCGCAGGCCGGGGCGTCCAGAGGCGAAGTACATATGGTTGTTGGAATAGGCGCCACGGCGGAGCGGCTGGCCGATTACGGAGCCTTGCGAGCGTGATGGACGCACGCCGCCATTTCGACGTGAAGGAGACTGGTTGCCTCGCGTTTGAAACTGAGCGCTGCGTGGTGGGCGCTGGCCGCTACGGGACGGGCGCGAGGCGCTGCGTTGCGGCCGATTTGCGTTGCTCCGCGCCGAAGTCGAGGAGCGCCCAAGATCGCTGTTGAGTTTTCGTCCCGATGCGGGGGTGTAGGTGCGCTGCGCGCGGCCAAGGTCATCGGCGTGATGACGCGCGGGGTCGTGTGCGCGCCGGCTGCTTTCGGTTTGCGACTGACGCCTGCGCTCTGGCTGCGAGGGGGCCTGGCGAAAATGGGGAGCCTGTTGAGGCTCGCGCGAAGGGGACTGCTGAGAGGACCTGGGCCGTGCGGAGGCAAGGCGGACCGTGGGGCGCACGGTCCTGCTTTCGTAACGGCTGTTGTCTTCTCGTGTATCCATGGTCCTCCGTCGCTGGCGCTCGTTCGCCCAAGGCGCAAAGATTGTCCCCATTCTAGCCCAAAGCGGGCATTTGACCCTCTTGAGCTCGGCTTACCGTATGTTTGACCGCTGGTCCCGACCCTGGGCCCTTTTGCCGCTGGGGACTTGACGTATATGGCAGTCTTTGTCCAATGATGAGCAATTGTCACGAAACAAGGCAATGGACCGCGGCGGCGTCGTCGCGCAACCGATCTTGTTTGCTTCCGGCGTTGGCGCGCTCGTTTCCTGCTAAGGTAGCTGCCGGGGAATAAGAGTGTACAGAGCGCGCCGCCTCGCGCAAGCGGCCTCTCGTCAGATGGTCCAGGAGGAGGAACCGTGGGGAAGAAGTATGCGATCGTCGGTGGAAAACTCGTCGATGGTACCGGTGCGGTGCCGGTCGAGAACGCCCTCATCCTAATCGGGGAGGATGGCAGAATCGAATATGCGGGCAAACATGAGGACGTGCCTGCCGAAGCCGGCTACGACAGCATTGATGCCGCTGGAAAGACTGTTATGCCGGGTCTGATCGATACGCACCTGCATTTCTCGGGCAACCTGACCGATGACGATACCGATTGGGTTATGCAGCCACTACTGGAAAAGCAAGCGGTCGCCGTCAAGCAGGCATACGACTGCCTGACCCATGGCCTTACCACCGTGTGCGAGGTGGGGCGGTTTGGCATCCACGTGCGCAATTGCATCAATAACGGCGTGTTCAAAGGTCCGCGCATCTATGCAACAGGCCTTGGCTTTTGCCGCACTGCGGGGCATGGCGACTCGCATCGCTGCAGCCAGCTTGAGAACAAGCAGTCGCACCCCTGGGGTGATCAGGTTGATGGGCCGTGGGAGTTGCGTCGAGCTGTTCGTCAGCGCCTGCGTGAGGACCCTGATGCTATCAAGATCTGGGCTACCGGCGGCGGTATCTGGCGCTGGGATTCCGGCCGCGATCAGCATTATTGTGCCGAGGAGATCAAGGCGGTCATCGACGAGGCCAAGATGGTGGGTATTCCCGTTTGGAGCCATTGCTACAATTCGCACTCCGCCGCATATGACTCTGTGCGCTTTGGCTGCGAACAGCTGATTCACGGTTTTGATATCGACGAACGCACCATGGATCTTATGGCAGAGCAAGGCACGTTCTTCACGCCTACCATTGGCTTTTTGCCTACCTGGTACAGCACCTATCCGCCTGTCTATGTGCCCGAGATTCACGACAGGTTCTCCGGCGATACGCTGGTCGAGAAGGAGCTGCAGCGCAACTACGACTGCCTGCGCGAGGCCAAGAGGCGCGGCGTGGTCTTTACCATTGGCTCCGACTCTTTCTCGTTTGTGACTCCGTACGGCTACGTCACTATTGATGAGATGTACGACTTCGTGGACAAGGTGGGCTTTTCTCCGCTGGAGACCATTACATGCGCCACGCTCAATGGCGCCAAGATGGCTCATTGCGATGATGAGACCGGCTCGCTCCAGGCGGGCAAGTGCGCTGACTTGCTGGTCGTGAATGGCGATCCCGCTGTGAACATTCACGACCTTACGCCCGAGAACATGGATGTCATCATGAAGGACGGCGAGATTGTCGTTGCTGGGTCGTTTGGTGAGCGAAACAGGTGGAGCGCGTAAGGGCTTGTCTTCCCACCGGGAGGCCCGGGGTGTTCCCCTTCGCTGGTCCTCGCGCTTCGCGCTGCGGAATCGCTCAGGGGAACACCCCGGGCCTCCCTGCGACCTCGCCCTTGGGGCCGCGGGGCGGGAAGGAGAGGATGGCGCGCCTGCGGCGCTGTGCATGCGTCGATCCTTGCACTCGCCAAAACGAAGAACACATGCCGACGTTTGATGATGGGGCGTCGGGGCATAATGGACGCATGCACGTTATCGCGGAAGGGGGAACCTTTCCACGTCTATGAAAGGACTTCCCTTATGCCTGCACTTATCACTCATCATCTTTTTGGTGAGGAAAGCATCAATCGCTTGCCCGCCGGAATCGTCACGTCGGACGAGGAGCGTTGCGCGTTCCTGCTGGGAAACCAGGGCCCGGATCCGTTTTTCTTCCGTGTGCGCACGCCGCATATGCGCGACTGCATGCAGCTTGCCAAGGTGATGCACCGCTCGCGCATGTCGAGGCAGTTTTCCTGCCTGCGCGATGGCGTGAGTCATCTGCAGAAGCATGATGCGCAGCTTGGTCGCGCCTTCACGTTGGGCCTTCTCTCCCATTACGTGCTTGACCGCAACGCCCATCCGTTCGTCTACGAGCAGCAGTTCGGCGTGCTCGATGCTGATCCGGATCTTGAGTCGGCGGCCAGCCAGGTGCACGCGGTGATCGAGAGCGACCTGGACGTGTTGATGCTGCAACTCAAGCGCAACGGCGCTACGACGGCGGACTATCCGCCGGTGAGCGAACTCGTTACCAGCGATCGCATCAATAAGGTGGGCGGCGCGCTGATGAGTCATGTGGCACGTAGCGTTTACAGCCTCGATGTGGGCGTTGCCGAGTACGGCGGTGCTGTGGCGGATATGCAGATGCTGTATCGCATTATCGAGCCTGCGGGTTCGCTCAGGACCGATGTTATCGGCAAGCTCGAGGGCCTTGTGTCCGATTATTCCTTGCTGGCATCGCTTGCGCACCCCGTGACCGATGAGCAGCCGGCGCGTGCTGGCAATATGGGGCACATCGCATGGAAGAACCCCTTTACCGAGGTTGTTTCGCACGAGAGCTTCCCCGAGGTTTTCGACCGCGCTTTGGACGACTACGAGCGTGCAGCAGCGTGTTTTATCGAGTGCGCCGACATGGAACAGATGACGGGGCACGTCAACTATTCCGGCCGTCCGCTTGCTGCCGATGAGGAATTCGACCGCGAGGAGTAGCGCGTCGTCTGCCCCAAATCTGACACATAATTCGTCCGACTAAGCCCGCCTTGTGCGGGCTTTTTCATACATCTACCTGGGGTCTCCATAAAATGTGACAAAATAAACCTGTCGACTTTTTGTCACATTGGGCGGGTGGGTTCATGCAGTGTTGACGGGTTCTTGACGTGCTCTTGATGCAACTTGTCGTACGATAGTCTATTGATATTCCGAGCAACCGCCGCTGTGGCCAATTAAAGGGAGATACACACGCTATGAAGTACACCAAGCTCGAGCGGAACTGGGTTATGTACGATGTGGGCAATTCCGCGCTCGTGCTGCTGCAGACCTCCGTGGTGCCTATCTATTTCAATGCGCTCGCCGCAGGCGCCAGCTCGGCTGGTCTGGTCACCGCATGGGCCAATGCCCAGACGGTCGCATCGCTTGTGGTGGCGTTCCTCATGCCGATCCTGGGCGCCCTCGCAGACTACGCTGGCAACAAGATCAAGTTCTTCATTGGCTTTTTCCTCACAGGCCTTGTGCTGTGCTTTGCGCAGGCTGTGCCCATGAGCGCCATGGCGTTTCTCGTGATTTACGTGGTATGCACGGTCGGCCTTAACTCGTCCATGACGTTCTACGACGCTATGCTTCCCGACATCACTACCGACGAGCGCATGGATGCCGTTTCCAGCTCGGGTTATGCCTGGGGCTATATTGGCTCGACTATTCCGTTCATCATCTGCCTCGCGCTTATCATGGCCGGCCCTTCGGCGCTCGGTCTTGAGACGATGTTCTGCACGCGCATGGCCTTTATCATCACCGGCGTGTGGTGGCTCGCATTCACCCTGCCTTTGCTTCGCACCTATAAGCAGAAGTATGGTCGCGAGCGCGGCAGCGAGGATACGCTCGGCCACATCGTTTGCGGCGTGTTCTCCGAGGTCGCTCACACCATGAAGGAGATTGCCCGCGACAAGGTGGTTCTCCTGTACATGGTGGCGTTCTTTTTCTATATCGACGGCGTGCACACCGTCATCTCCATGGCTACAAGCTACGGTTCCTCACTGGGCATCGACTCGACGCAGCTCGTCTTGGCTCTGCTCGTCACGCAGTTCGTGGCGTTCCCTTCGGCCATCATCTACGGCAAGCTTGCCGGTCGCGTGGGCACCCTGCGCATGATCACCGTGGCGGTAGTCGCCTACATGTGCATCGTCTTGTTCGCCGCGTTCTTCCTCAAGACCGCTACCGAGTTTTGGATCCTCGCTATCCTCGTCGGCATGTTCCAGGGCGGCGTGCAGGCGCTTTCGCGCAGCTACTTTGGCAAGATCATCCCCAAGGAGAAGTCCAACGAATACTATGGCTTCTTTGACATTTTTGGACGCTACGCTTCCGTCATGGGAACTCTGCTAGTATCTGTCGTGACGTCGCTCACGGGGGATCCTTCTTTAGGAGTGCTTTCCATCGGGATCCTTCTGGTTGTGGGTTTCGTTTTGCTAGTAAAGCTCTCCAAGATGCAGGGATCCGCTGCGTAGGCGGACGTGCGCACACCTGTCTTGGAACGGAGGGCTTTACGGCACAGTAAAGCCCTCCGTTTTCATAGAAGGTGAATGAGGAACAATGAAATCGAATTATCTTGCCCGTGTTGGTGTGATTGCCGCCGCTTATGCAGCTTGCACCCTGATTGCCCTGCTCTTCTTGGGAAGCCTCGCATGGGGCCCCATCCAGTTCCGCGTGTCTGAGGCGCTGTGCGTACTCGCCCTGTTCACGCCCGCTGCCATTCCTGGTCTGACGCTAGGCTGCGTGATCGCCAACGTGATGAACATCGTCATCTCCGGTACGGGTATGCTGGGCATGCTCGACGTGGTCTTTGGTTCGCTGGCCACGTTTGCGGGTGCTCTCTTTACGTGGAAGATGCGCCGCCATCCCCTCGTGGCGCTTGCGGGCCCCGTGCTTGCAAACGCGCTGATCGTGCCCGCCTATCTTCCGCTTCTGCTGCAGGGCGTGGGCTTCTACACCATCCCCTTCACGACCATCTCGCTCGATAACTCCTGGCTGTTCATGTATCTGTTCGGCTTGGTGACCACTGGCGTGGGCGAAGCGGTTATTATGTATGTACTTGGGTACCCGTTGGCGCGTTCGCTGGCAAAAACGCCGATGTTTTCTGCCGAGAGCGCCGAGTTGGGTATGAATAACTAACGGCGAGGTAGCACGCATGCGGGTCGAGTGGCGCCGCGGCTGACAGATGGGCATGCGCGGCGATGGACGGAGCCAGCATGAAACCCGTTGTCGTGATTCCCACATACTGGGAAGCAAGCCAGGACGGCGTCTGCACGCCGGGCGGGTATGACCACGCTACCGATATCTATTCGACGACGCCCGACCTTGATCGCTGCCTGCGTTCGCTCGAGCAGGTGCGCAAGCTCCCACGCGTTGTCATCCTTGTTGTGTGTCCTGCCGCGGCGACCGCGCGAGTGCGTCGACGCGTAGAAGAGATCGCGGCGGCACACCCCTCGATCGATGCATTGGTTGTGACGAACGTCGAGGCATCGCATATAGCCGACCGCGTGGCGGAGCTTGCCCCCAACGTCATAGGGGAGCCCATATCGCTGCGCGGCTACGGAGCCATTCGAAATATGGGTCTGGCCGTGGCGGCGATTTTTGGTCATGACACCGTCGTCTTTCTGGATGACGACGAGATGGTGCTCGGTCCCGATTTCATGGACAAGGCTCTCTATGCCCTGGGGCAGCAAAACAGGCAGGGCGTTCCCATTTTGGCCAAAAGCGGCTACTTTTACGATCGCGCCGGGTCGCCCATGGCCGACGCGGCGCAGGCCGGCCCCACAACGCGCTGGTGGACCAAACGTCTCGAATTCAATAGCTGGATGAAGCGAGCCCTTGCGGGAACGCGCATCTCTCGTTCCAACTACGTGTGTGGCGGATGCCTTTCCTTACACGCGCGCGCCTACATGCACGTGGCGTTTGACCCGTGGATCACACGAGGCGAGGACCTCGATTATCTCTTTAACATGCGCCTTTGTGGCTTTGAGATGTGGTTTGACAACCAGTGGGTGGTTCGCCATCTACCGCCGGTGATAACCCAACGCGCTCCGCGTTTTATGCAAGACGTGTACCGTTGGTACTACGAGCGTGCAAAGATCGCCTATGCCAACCGTCAACACGACTTGAATCCGGTAACGCCCGAATCGCTCATGCCGTATCCGGGGCCATGGATCTCCAAACAGCTCGATGATCGCGTTCGTAAGACGGCTGCGGCGCGTGCCATGCTGACGCCCGAGAAATTTGCCTATCTCAAGATTTTGAAAGACGGCATTCCCGAGGCGGAGTCCTATGCACGTGCGAACGCGAGCAATTATGTACGCCTGCAGAGCTTCTGGCCCGCTATCATGAATGGGTTGTGGAACGATATCGACATGCAGGCTATGCTCCTGCAGCATGAAGAGGGGGACGATGAGCGACAATAGGACCACGCAGGCCGAGGCTTCTTCGCAAGACGGTCTTACGTCGGGGGTACGCATCCTGGTGGCGGTATGCGCGGCGTTGCTGATCTTCTATTTCATCTATGCGCTGATGGTCGACAGCAAGCCTCTGGCGACGGTGTTCGCCTGCGCTCTCCTGTGCGCATTCCTGCTGATTTTTATCTTCTTGTCCCTCAACCCCGACATCCTTCGCTCGCAGTACACCGAGCAAACGCTTTCGTCGGCTTCGGAGATGCTGGAGGATATCAAGGATGGCCTGACTCCCGAGGGCGCCGAGGCCATCTGCCGCAGGCTGCTTACCGAGACGCGTGCTATGGCCATTGCCATGACGGACGATACGTGCGTGCTTGCCTGCGCAGGCGACCTTGCGAGCGATTTTCCGCCCGGCTCTCCCATCCATACGCCCGCTACGCATTATGTTCTTGAACACGGTATCGTGCAGAGCTTCACGCATGCCGTGGACGTGAAGAGCGAGATTCATGGACATCGCGAGATTCCTGCGGGCATCATCGCTCCGCTGAAGGTGCGCGGCAAGGCTGTGGGAACGCTCAAGTTCTACTATCGGCGTCCTCATGAGGTCAACCGCACCCAGTATGCGCTGGCGTCCGGCTTTGCCGAGCTCATTTCCACGCAGCTTGCCATCCATGAGCTCGAGCTGCAATCCGAGCTCACCGCTCGTGCCGAGGTACGCGCGCTGCAGGCCCAGATCAATCCCCACTTCCTGTTCAATACGCTTAACACCATTGCATCGCTTACGCGTACCGAGCCCTTGCGCGCTCGCGAGCTTTTGCGCGAGTTTGCCTCGTTTTATCGCGCGACGCTCGACAATTCCGGCTCGCTTATTCCTGTCAGGCGCGAAATCGAGCAGACGCTGCGCTATCTGACGTTTGAGAAGGCCCGTTTTGGCGAGGATCGCATTGGGGTAACTGTCGATATCGACGAAGAGGTCGAGGATACGCTGGTGCCCGCATTTGTGATTCAGCCGCTGGTGGAAAACGCGGTGCGCCATGCAATGGGAGACGAGGATCCGCTCCATATCGATATTTCTGTTGTCCCCGAGCGTGAATCCATGGTGCAGATTCAGGTTAAGGATGACGGCGTGGGCATGGACGAGCAGACGGCGGCGCGACTGTTCTGCACGCAGCAAAAGGCCCCGCGCACGGATGCTCCCCAGGGCGGCGGCGCCGGCGTTGCCATGCACAATATCGCCGACCGCATCGCGCGTTTTTATGGACCCCGTTCGAGCACGCAGGTTATTTCCTCCCCCGGAGCGGGTACTTCCGTTGTTTTGCATCTTGATTTGCAAAAAAGTATCCTTGAGTAGGGTTAGAATAGAAGTTCGGCATTGTATGCCGGCTCGGCGCGATTTTTAATGGCGCCGGTACAAGCCGGTGGTTACTCCAACGAAGGGACCGTATTGATGCTACGTGCGATGATCGTTGATGACGAAGCACCCGCACGCTCTGAGCTGCGTTTTTTGCTTGAGCAGACTGGAAAAATCGGGTCGATTAACGAGGCTTCGAGCGTTCGCTCGGCCATCGAGATGCTCATGGAGAATCGCGTTGACGTGGTGTTTCTTGATATCTCCATGCCGGGAGCTTCGGGCCTTCAGCTTGCGGAGGCACTTCATCGTTTGAAGAACCCCCCGGCGGTGGTCTTCGTTACCGCCTATAGCGATCACGCTGTCGAGGCGTTTGATGTGGACGCCGTGGATTACCTCATGAAGCCGGTCGAGGAGGCTCGCTTGGATCAGGCAATCGGCAAGGTGCTCGCGCGCGTCAAGCCGGTTTCGGAGAACAAGTCGTCCATCGAGCGCATTCCCGTGGAAAAGGGCGGCCGCAAGGTGCTCATCCCCGTGGACCAGATTCGCTACATCATGGCCAAGGACGATTACTCCTGCATCTTTACCGAGGACGATCGCTATCTTTCCACGACGTCGCTCGCACAGTTCGAATCCAAGCTGGGAGATTTTGGCTTCTTCCGCGTGCATCGTCGCTATATCGTGAACCTTGCGTGCGTTGAGGATGTCGAAACGGCAGCTTCCGGTGCAATTCAGCTGGGCATCACCAGTGTGGAGGATCGCATCCCCGTCTCGCGTCGCCGCGTGGTGCCGCTTAAAAAGGCGCTGAACCTGTAATGGATACGCTGGCGGATGCAAAGCGCATCGATGTCATCTCCGATACGCATGGCTATCTTTCGGATGAGCTGCTCGCTGCCCTTGAGGGTGCCGATCTGATTATCCATGCGGGGGATATGACGTCCGAGGCCGATTGGGACCATCTCAATACCATCGCTCCTATCAAAGCTGTATTGGGCAACAACGATTACTATCGCGATTACGGCCCAGGGGTGCCGGCGCTCAATACGTTTACGTATGAGGGCCTGAACTTCGCGGTGGCTCACTATCGCGAGGAGCTTCCGGTGGGGACGGTCGACGTGGCCATTTGCGGGCATACGCATCGCCCCAAGATTGTGCAGCTGGGCAAGTGCCTGGTTATCAACCCGGGGTCGCCTACGTATCCTCGTGGCGCGCAGGGCGAAACCATGGCCCGTCTTTTTGTGGCCGATGGTCGGGTTATTTCGGCCGACATCATCGTTTTATAACGTGGCGCGGGGTTTATCCCCGCGCCATTTTTGTATACAAGGGTGCTGGCTACCTGCGGGTTCATCGGGTATGGGGCGTGGTTAATCGCCCGTACGAACGCTGTGTATTCGGGCGTCGGAAAAAAATTTCTAAAAAAGTGTTGCGCGCATCTCGAAGTTCTGTGTATACTAGCTCTCGCAGCAACGCCTGCTGATGGGGAGTTAGCTCAGCTGGTTAGAGCGCCGGCCTGTCACGTCGGAGGTCGCGGGTTCGAGTCCCGTACTTCCCGCCATCAAATGTTAAAAGCCTCGTCTTCGGACGGGGCTTTTTTCATATAGATGGAATGCAGCCGTTGATATAGGATTATCCCCGGATGGCACTTTGCGAGGGGAGATCCCGATGTTTTGTACGAAATGTGGGAATCAGCTGAGCGACAATGCTCGTTTTTGCGGCAAATGCGGCGCTCCGGTTGCTGTCCACGATGAGGCTGATGCGCCGGCGGGCGCTCCGGGAGACGATGCCCTCGATGCAACCGTTGCGGTTCCCGTGCCCGCGCCCGCAAATGCGGCCTCCGATGCCGAGCCGGGTCCCGATGTCTCACCCGCCGTATCCGAAGCCGCTACCGCTGCCGATGTCTCTGCGTCTGCTCCATCTTCTTCTACTAAGAAAAAGAAGACCCCGTTTATTATCGCGGCGGCGGTTCTCGTCATCGCCATCATCGGCGTTGCCGCCTTTTTCCTGCTGGGCAACAAGGGCACGGGGGATATCGAGTTTGGTCAGGACTCCGAGGTTGAGCTTGCGGTGACAACCGTCATCAAGCCGCGCGGCAAAGACGGCAACCTCATGAATTCCTATGACGCCTACCTCATCAACGAGAAGGCTAAGGGAGACGCTTCTTCTATCAAGACCACGCCGTATCACCTTACGGTGGCAGGAGATCAGGGTTTCAAGCTCTCTGACTTCAAGGACCTCCCCAACAATCGCTATACGCTGGTGATCGTGGACCACGATGTCGATGAGGCCGATAGCGAGCAGAAGATTCCCGTCAATTATGACGAGGAGAACAAGAAGGCCCCCTCCGAGGTGGTTATCGCGGTGCCCTCAAAGCCGCAGAAGGCTCCTGCAAAAGAGGACGAGGAGACCGACGAGCAGAAGGCCTATGGTCTGTTTCTCGACAAGATCAAGGAGCTGACCGAAACGTACGGCGCCTGCGGCTCAACCGAATGGGGCGGCTCCTACAATCTGGCGACCGGCCTGTGCGTGGCTGATCTTGTTGATTTTGACGGCGACGGCATGAACGAGCTGTTTGTGGTCTACAACACGCAGGTTGTTGACTACAGCCAGGAGGCTTGCTTTGACAAGCAGAAGGAGTCGTTCAAAACCGAAGTATGGGCCTACCGTGATGGCAAGATCTCTAAGGTTTTTGACAAGTCGGTTGTTCAAGGCAGCAACGGCGGCATCATGTGGGCGTGCGTGTATCAAAAAGACAGCAAGTTCTACCTCGTCACTTCTGACGCCTCTTACGCAGATCTTGGCGGTGGCGCCTACAACGAGACAGTCGATACGTTTTTCTATGCTTACGACGGGTCGGAGTTCAAGCAGGAGGCATCGACGCGCTCTGACGTCGATGTGTCTTCGGATCCGGCTGACGAAACTTATACCATCAATGGCGAGGATGCCTCGTTCGATGAGTTGATGGACTTCCAAAGTTCGTTCTTGCCATATTTGAGCTATGGCCTCGTCAGCTTCATTCAAAATGACAGTCTTTACGACGAGGGGACGTACTACCCGGTGAACGACCTTCCTGACGTCGTGGCAAAGACCACGCAGACGCTCGAGGAGGGTGCTGCGACTAAGAAGGACGACACCGCAAAGGATGCGTCGTATTCTGCCGACATCAAGACGGTTTCCGTGCCGGTGCCTGACGCCTCCAGCGACGTTGCCCCTCGTGTTGATACCGATTGGACCTATCTTCAGTTTTCCAAGGACGGTAAGCCAAACGGATGCAAAGACCTTAACACTAAGCTCAAGGAGAGCTTTGACGCCGATATTGACGCCACGTCCTCCTGGAGGCTCGATTTGAGCGGCAACGGAAACGGTACTGCCGAGGTACTGCAGAACCGCTACGACACCATGGTGTCTCTCGACGGCTCGATCGCTTGCGTCTTCCAGGAGCGCTACTACACGGCGGGCGGCCCTCACGGATGGAATGAGAATGCGGTGGTCTACTACGACCTCTCGAAGGGTACCGAAGTCGATGCCGACGTTGCCTTGGGAATCGACAAGGACGCACTGGCGGGCCTGGCCTCCGACGCTATCGATGCATTCGTGCGTGCCAATCCTGGCATCAGCGACACCGGCGATGTACGCGATCACCTCTACGAGATGGACCGCTATGGCCGCGACGATGCCGGCATCTTCTTTATTACACGCGACTACGAGATGGGCACCTTTGCCGATGGCTCGCATGTCATCTACATCAAGGCCCTCAACGGTGACGATGGCCTCGTGGGCACGTCGGGGGATTTTGGTAACTAGCCGGCAGCCCGATGCGAGTACATGAAGCCCGCCTGCGCCTGTTGCGCGGCGGGCTTTGTCCGTCTTACGCGGTATGATAGGTGAGCACAACGAACGCAATCGGCAAGGAGAGTTCATGCCGACGATTGATACCCATAGCGTGCCGGCCTTTATTACCCTGGAGGGCATCGATGGCTGCGGCAAGTCGACGCAAGCGCGCCTGCTTGCGGCGGCGCTTGAGCATGCGGGCTGCGCGGTGTTGCGCCTGCGCGAGCCTGGCGGCACGGAGATTTCCGAGAAGATCCGTGCACTTTTACTCGATCCCGCCAACGCGGCGATGAGCGAGACGTGTGAGCTTTTGCTCTTCGAGGCGGCGCGCGCACAGCTTGTGGAGGAAGTTATCCGCCCCGCCTTGGCTTCGGGCCAGGTGGTGGTGTGTGACCGCTTTTTCGATTCGACCACGGCCTACCAGGCATTTGCCGACGGCCTTGACTACGCGATGGTCTGCGGCGCCAATACCCTCGCGGTAGGGGAGTGTGCCCCGCGCCTCACGCTCGTCTACGACGTGAGCGTCGGCGAGGCGCTCGCTCGTCGCGCTGCGCGTGCGGGCCAAGATCGCATGGAGCTCAAGGGCGATGCTTTTCAGGAGAGCGTCGCTGCGGGTTTTCGCGCCATTGCGGCACAGGAGCCTGGGCGCGTGAAGCTGATCGACGCCTCGGCGGGCGTGGCCGAGGTGTTTGCGCAGACAGTCGACTGTGCTCGCGAGGCCGGCTTTGCCCTTTCCGATGCCGATGTGCAAGCGGCTTTTGCTCTCGAGCAGATCGAGGTGGTCTGATGGTGGCCGACGCATCGCTTTTGGCAAAGCTGTCTGGTCAGAAGCGCGTCAAGAGCTTTTTGACGCGTGCGGTGGAAGGCGGGCGAGCCGCTCACGCCTATCTGTTCGTAGGTGCCCCCGGTTCTGGCAAGCTCGAGGCCGCATGGGCGCTTGCCCAGGCTCTTTTGTGCGAGGACGGTGGATGCGGGGCTTGTGATAACTGCATGCGTGCGGCACGTCGCACGCATCCTGACGTGCACTATTACACTCCCGAAAGTGCCACGGGCTATCTCATCAGTCAGACGCGCGAGCTGTTGGAAGACGTCGCCTTGGCCCCTATTCGCGCCAAGCACAAGGTCTATATCATCGACCGTGCGGAGCAGATGCGTGCAAACACGGCAAACGCCCTGCTCAAGACTATCGAGGAGCCGCCCGAGACGGTGACATTCATTCTGCTGGGCACCTCGACCGACACTATCTTGCCCACCATCGTCTCGCGCTGCCAGTGCGTGCCGTTTCGCACCCTGCCGCTTGATGAGTCGGCTCAGACCGTGGCGCGTGCGACCGGCGTCGACCTTACGCGTTGCCGTATGGCCGTGGCCGTGACGGGCGGGCCTAACGCCGCCATCGGCTTTCTCAAGAGCGCTGAGCGCCAAGAAGTGCGCCGTCAGATGCTGCGCGCCATCGACATGCTCAAGCGTTCGGATGAGGCAGATATCCTGCTTTCCGTGCGCGACCTGCTCGGCGTTATCAAGGCGCCGCTCGCAGAGCTCAAGGATGCTCAGAAGGCGATGCTCGACCGCGACTCGGATTATCTTTCGCGTGGAGCCTTGAAGCAGCTGGAAGATCGCAACAAGCGCGAGCTTACGGCGCGCGAACGTTCGGGTATTATGGAAGCGCTTGCGTGCGTACGCTCGCTGCTGCGCGATGTTTTGCTGCTCGTTCAAGACGATGCAGCTTCGATTGTCAATGAGGATGCGCGAGACATCGCGTGTCGTTTGGCCGAGCATGCGACGTGCGCGGGTATCGTGCGCGCCATCGAGGCCGTGGGCGATGCCGAGCATCGCATCGCGCGCAACATAACTCCCCAGCTGACCTGCGAGGTCATGCTCTTTGATATAAGGAAGGCACTTCTATGCCCGTAGTTGTTCCCGTTAAATTCGCTTACGCCTCGCGCGATTTGTGGTTTGACCCTCAAGGTCTGGACATCGTCGAGGCCGATCATGCCATCTGCTCCACCGAGCGCGGATGCGAGATCGGCTTGGTGACCGCAGACCCCTTTGAGGTTCCCGAAGATGAGCTTTCCGCTCCGCTCAAGCCCGTGCTACGCATCGCTACCGATGACGACCTTGATTATGCCGACGAGCTGGCCCAACGTGGCGACGACGCCATGGAGGATTTCCGTCGTCTGGTCAAGCAAAACGAGCTGGATATGAAGCCCGTTGGCGTCGAGTATCTGTTTGGCGGCGAGAAGGTTGTCTTCTATTTCGCTGCCGAGGATCGCGTCGATTTCCGTCAGCTGGTTAAAGACCTTTCCTCACGCTTTCATATGCGTATCGATATGCGCCAAATTGGCGTGCGCGACGAGACACGCTTGGTGGGCGGTTTTGCCCATTGCGGCCAGGAGCTGTGCTGCACGCGCTTTGGCGGCCAGTTCGAGCCGGTCTCCATTCGCATGGCAAAGGAGCAAGATCTTCCCCTCAACTCCGCTAAGATCTCGGGCGTTTGCGGTCGTCTGATGTGCTGCCTGCGCTATGAGTTCGAGGCCTATAAGGATTTCAAGAGCCGCGCACCCAAGAAGAAGACGCTGATCGACACCCCGCTTGGCAAGGCTAAGATTCAGGAGTACAACACGCCGCGCGAGCAGCTGGTTTTGCGCCTCGAGAGCGGCAAGGTCTTCCGCGTGAACCTTTCTGATATGACATGTTCCGAAGGCTGCAAGAAGCGTGCCGAGGAACAGGGCTGCAACTGCCGCCCCGACTGCGTGACGCGCGACATCTTGGAGCGCATCGAGTCCCCGGACATCGCGCTTGCCCTCATGGAGCTCGACCGCGAGGCGGGTATCGACGTGGGCGACGGTCTGTCCCATGCCGATCGCCTGGTTCCCGAGGCGCCTGCGCGCCACCGACGCCAGCGCTCGGGTGAGCGCGGGGGCGAAGAGCGTTCCCAGCGCGGCCAGCGCGGCCGCGGGGGCGATGATCGCGGTCAAGGTGCTCCCGACGAGCAGGCTTCGCGCCGTCGCCGTCGTCGTTCGGGTGCCGGTGCGGGTGCGGATGGCGTACGCGACAATCGGGATCCCGCACGCGAGGCAGCCGAGGGGCAGGCCCCCTCGCGCCGTCGCCGTCGTCACCTTTCGAGCGAGGAGCGCGACGACGCTTTCCGCGCCGCAGCAGCTCGCGAGGCAGCGGCTTCCGCATCGGAGAAGGACAGCGCGCCCGGTCGTTCCCGCCGTCGCCGCCACACTGCTGTTTCCCAGTCTGGACAGCCGTCTGGCGAGCGTACGCAGGGCAAGCCGCAGGTTCCCTCCGTGGCCGATCAGGTGGCTTCGGGTGAGGTCAAAGTCACGCGTCGCCGTCCCGGTGATGGCGGGGGGGCGCGTGCGGCGGAGCAGGCTGCGGGCGCCTCGACTGCCGATGATCAGGCTCCGCGCCGTCGCCGCCGTCGTTCCCGCAAGCCGCGCGGAGGTGCGGATGGTGCCGCTGGAGGTGCCGATAACACTCCGTCTGCCGAGTAGATAACGCAACTTGTGCGCAGCCGTGCAACTTCGTTTGCGCGTGCGAGTATGCTTGATTCAAGCCCTCTTGCCATTGTTGACAAGGGGGCTTTGTGTTTTCTCATCCTCCATTTACACCATGGGAGCGAGCGCGTGATGTGGCGCTCGAGCTTCTTTCGCCCACGCGCTGTGTGGCCTGCGAACGCCCGGGGTCTTTGGTGTGCGACGCTTGCTCGGCGCGCATCAAGACCATCGATCCCGTCTTTGCCTGTCTACGCTGTGGGGCTCCTTTTGGCAGCCTCCTCTGTACGGAATGCCAATCGGAATCTAGCCAGGACGACCGGGATGCGAACAATTGCCTTGCGGCATGCGTGTTCGAAGGCGTGCCCGCACGCATCGTGCGCGCTTACAAGGATGGGGGCGAGCGTCGCCTTGCCGTCTGGATTGCGCGTGCGCTTTTTGCAGCCGCATGTCGCGCTCAAGAGGCGGTTTCCGAGCGCATGGATGCCTTTGCCCTTGACGCCGATGCCGTGGTCTTTGTTCCAGCGACGCCCGCCGCATATCGACGCCGCGGGTTTGACCATATGGAGGCGGTGGCCCGTGAGTTCTCTGGTCTAATAGGGATTCCTGTGCTCGACGCGCTTGCGAAGCAAGATGCGTATGACCAGCGAAAACTCGACCGAGGAGGGCGTTTGGCGAACGCGGAGGATGCGTATGGCGTAGTGGAGCCCATTGCGGGCATGCGCCTTCTTTTGATTGACGACGTTATCACCACCGGGGCGACGATGGGCTCCTGTGCGGAGGTTTTGAAGCGGGCGGGGGCGGTTAAAATCGATTGCCTGGCGTTCGCGCGCGTGTGGTAAAGGGTCCCAAAACGTGTACATCGCTGCATTGTGGCCGCGTTTACGTGCGCAAACGCTTTACTCCTGATATAATTCGCTTCGTTCTCCCCAGGCTGTGGTTGCGGGGGCGCGCAGGCGCTTCTCAGTCCAAGACAGACGCGGTCAAAGGGATCCACGTAAGCGTCCGCGTGCGCGCGGCGCGATCATGGCGCGTCCTAGAAGTAAGCCGCACCGTCCGTCTTTCCTTTTGTGAGGCAACGGTTGCCTCCCGGGCGAGCGGGTTAGTAGTGAGGGCCGCTAAGGCGGCGTGAGCAAACGCTCCAGTGCGCAGGTGTGGGGTCAAAAACCAGGTCAGCTGGGGGGACGCAACGTATATTTCCCGCGCGCGGGCGCGGACCGGAAGAGGACGCCCTTCTTTGGGGGAATGGAGAAGACGATGCTGCGCGTAAGGAAGACGACCCTTGCAGCCACGATGATGCTTACTTTGATAGCTGCCCTCGGTTTGGGTGGCTGCTCGCTGTTTACGCCATCGTTGAGCGAGGATACTCAAAGCGTGGTCGCCAAAACCGATATCAAGTCGTCGGCGCTGGTAACGGAAGGCAAGCTCACCGTCGCCCTTGACACCTCCGACGCCCCGCAGGCCATGACGAACCAGGATGGCAGCATCGGCGGCTATCAGGCCGACCTCGGCCGTTCGATTGCCGAGCATTTTGGCCTCGATGTCGTTTTCGTCGACGCTGCGAGTGCAGAAGACGCCCTCACGTCGGGTGAGGCCGACATCTATCTGGGTGCCACTTCCAGTGATGCTTCTTCCAAAGTCAAGGTTATGGGCGATGTCCTCGAGGACGCATGCGCAATCTTTGGGAAGTCCGACTCCGGCCAGCTCAGCGTGAGCGCCTCCGACCTTTCTTCTGCAACCATCGGCGTGCAGATGTCTTCCGCATCGCAAGATGCGCTTTCGCGCGCAGGCATCAACGCACAGCAGAAGACCTACACCAACGTCAACGAGTGCTTCGCAGCGCTCGAATCCGGCGAGGTTCAGTACGTGGCGTGCGATATGACCGCCGGTTCGTACCTGTCGCGCGCCTATAGCGACATTTCCTTTGGAGGAACGATCGGCTCGGTGTCGAAGTTCAGCGTGGCCGCCCTGGCCAAAAACAGCGAGCTGACGGAAAAGCTGGGCCGTGTTCTCGATACCATCTGCTCGGACGGCACGCTCGACGCCATTCATACGCTGTGGTATGGCTCGACTCCTACGTCTCTTGCCAACACGCTTATCTCCGGCGTGGTGCTCAGCGAGTCGGACTCGGGTAATAATTCTGACAGCACGGCGGACGATACGACGAGCGATTCTTCCGATTCTCAGTCTACTGCAGCTGAGGAGCAGCCTTTGACCGTCGACATCAACGACGCCAATCGATAAAACGACC
This sequence comes from uncultured Collinsella sp., assembly GCA_934621295.1. Taxonomy (GTDB): domain Bacteria; phylum Actinomycetota; class Coriobacteriia; order Coriobacteriales; family Coriobacteriaceae; genus Collinsella. The sequence goes on along the minus strand of CAKTVB010000003.1, from coordinate 136,315 downwards.
AGGTCAAACATACCCTTGCAATTTCTTCGCGCCCGTAGCCCACTTTGAGGCTACGGGCGCGAATCATCGGCGGCTGGTGTAATCCATTACGTAAACGGGGGTTTACATTTCTCGGTTACCCGTGTGGCAAGTTGGGTATGAACAGAGTACTTTAAGGTCCCCTATAGATTGGAGTCGCGTATGGATATCAAGGTTTCTGGGCGCAAGACGACCGTGACCGATGCTCTGCGTGCGCGTGTTGACGAAAAGATCGGCGAGGCTTGCTCGGTTTTCGACATCAGCCCCATGACGGTGGATGTCGTTCTTCGCTACGAGAAGAACCCCGCTAATCCCAATCCGGCAATCGTCGAAGTTACCATTCGCGCCCGCGGCTCGGTGATCCGCGTGGCCGAGCACGGTTCCGATATGTATGCCGCTATCGATAGCGCGGCCGATAAGGCTACCCGCCAGCTTCGTAAGTTCAAGACCAAGGTAGTGGATAACCGTCAGCAGGGCGCTTCTGCGGCAGAGGTTGCTCCCGTGGAGCCTGTCGAGGATCTTGCCGACCTGCTTATCCCCGAGGAGGAAGACGACCAGCTGGTGCGCGAGAAGGTTATCGACATCACGCCGATGACTGAGGAGCAGGCGCTCGTTCAGACCGATCTTCTGGGTCATGATTTCTATGTCTTCGAGAATGCCGCGACGGGTCTGATAAATGTGGTCTATCACCGTAAGAATGGTGGATACGGCATCATCAAGCCGAGGATCGAGACTCTCGACGAGTAAACTATGCATGGTAATGCATGAATAAGGATGGCGGCCATCCCATGCGGGGTGGCCGCCTTTTTCTATGAAGGAGCTTTGCCAATGAGCAAACCCAACGTCGGAGGCCATTCTAGCCGCTGCCGTATCGTGATCGACACATGCGCCGATCTTTCGCCCGAGATTGCAGCCACGCTCGATGTGGACATTCTGGGCTTCCCCTATATCTTGGATGGCGAGGAGCATACCGACGACATCTGGTCGTCCATTACGCCCCATGAGTTTTACGAGAAGCTGCGCCAGGGCGCGCACGCATCGACGTCTGCCGTATCGCTGGGGCGTTTTCTCGAGTTTTTCACCAGCTGCGCTGAGGAGGGCACGCCCACGGTGTACCTGAGCTTCACCGCCGGCCTTTCGTCCAGCTACAACTCAGCCTGCCAGGCGGCCGATATGGTGCGCGAACAGTATCCCGATTTCGAGATCTACGTAGTTGACAATTGCTCGCCTTGCGGGGCTGCCGGCCTTTTGGCACTCGAGGCGGTTCGCCAGCGCGCCGCCGGCCTCAACGCTCGCGAGCTCGCGGCCTGGGCAAACGAGGCAAAGCGCTACATCCACGGCTTCTTTACGATCGATAGCCTGGATGCACTTGCAGCAGGTGGGCGCATTCCTCCTGCGGCAGCGCAGCTCTCCAGCAAACTCGATATCAAGCCCGAGCTGTCCTACGACCTCGCGGGCTCCCTTACGCTTGTGGGTGTGAACCGCGGTCGCAAAAAGGGCCTCAAGTCGCTCGTCAAATCCTTCAAGGAAAACTACGTGTTCGATCCGGCGCTGCCGGTAGGCATCCTCACCTCTGACTGCGAGAAAGATGGCGACTGGCTCGAGTCTGCCATTCGCAAGGAGGACGGATGCGCCGAGCTCACGGTCTTGCGCGCTTCGGTGGGTCCCACCATCGGTTCGCATGTGGGCCCGGGCATGGTTGCCATCGTCTTTTGGGGTAAGAACCGTACGGAGAAGATTTCGCTTACCGATCGCATTGCCAATCGCGTGCGCGGCGCCGAGAGCACCAAGGCGTAAGTGCCCCTCTTCCCATCGATTATCATTTTGCATGCACACGTTTGACGCTTAAGGAGTACCTGCATGTCTGACAAGAAGCTGTCTGTCGCATTCATCGGAACGGGCATCATGGGCGCGCCCATCGCCGGTCACATCCTGGATGCCGGCTATCCGGTCACCGTCTACAACCGCACCAAGGCCAAGACCGATGACCTTGTGTCCCGCGGTGCCGTGTGGGCCGATAGCCCCGCCGCCGCTGCCAAGGACGCCGATGTCGTCTTCACCATGGTGGGCTATCCGGCAGACGTCGAGGAGATTTATCTGTCCGGCGACGGTTTGCTGGCCGCCGCTAAGCCCGGCGCCTACCTTATCGACCTCACCACGAGCGCTCCCGAGCTTGCCCGTGATATTGCCGAGGCTGCCGAGGCATACGGCAAGCATGCCTTCGACTGCCCGGTGACCGGCGGCGATACCGGTGCCATCGCCGGCACCCTCACGCTGATCGTGGGCGCAACGGACGAGGGCATCGAGCCCGTTCGCGCGATCCTCGAGACGTTCTCCTCCAAGATTTACTGCTTTGGTGGCCCGGGCAAGGGCCAGGCTGCAAAGCTTGCCAATCAGGTGGCGCTTTCCTCCTGCATGGTGGGTATGGCCGATGCCCTTTCTTTCGCCCAGCAGATGGATCTTGACCTCGCCGAGACGCGCGAGATGATTCTGGGCGGCACGGGTCGCTCTGGTGCTATGGAGCAGCTTGCACCCAAATCGCTCGATGGCGATTGGAAGCCCGGCTTTATGGTGACGCATTTCCTCAAGGACTTGCGCCTGGCGCTCGCCACCGCCGAGGAGAAGGAGCTTGCCCTTCCCGGTGCCGATACCGCATTCACCCTGTATGACATGCTTGACGCCATCGGTGGCAGCAAGCTGGGTACCCAGGCCATTACCCTGTTGTATCAGGAGGAGGCCGACGCTGTGGCAGCTGGTCTCGATTGGTCGCTCTACAATCCTCCCGTGCACGATGAGGACGAGCACGAGTGCGGCTGTGGCCATCATCATGAGGATGGCCACGAGTGCTGCGGCGGTCACGGCGAGCATCACGGTCATCACGAGGGCGGTTGCTGCTGTGGTGGCCACGGCCACGACGCGGAGTAGGGCGTAATGGATATCGCTTTTATCGTCTGTTCGCTGCTGCTCTTTGCATTTAGCGTGTACATCGGGTTTCTTATTGGAAACACGATTGGTATGCGCGCCGTCACGCGTGCGGATTATTGGAAGATGAACGCCGCTGCCATTGTCATTGCCGTGCTGCTTTCGTTCATCTTGGCTGCCGTCCCGCTGTTTTATTCCGTGGACGTCGGTTTGCTCGCCGGCGTTATCGTGGGCCTGAAGATGGCCTTCGGTGAGTCGGCGGGTCCGTGGGCCGTGCACGACAAGGCATTTAACGTGAATCGTTCGCATCGCGAGACTGCCGAGAAGGGATGCGGAGAGGAGCGCCGTCGGCGCCGTGTCTCTCGTGAGGACGCACCCGACCTCATCTCGGTGGAAAAGAAGTCCCGCACGTCCGGTTCGCGCAAATAGGAACGAAAGGTAGATTGGTCATGGCAGAAGAAATGAAACAGGAGCTTTCCGCCGAGGAGGCCGAGCAACTCGCGCTCGTGGAGAACGATTGCGATGCGCTGAGCGCCTTGGTCGACGACCTTTCCGGTCACAGCCGTCGTAAGCGCCAGATGGCCGCTCACGTAATGCTGCTCGTAGCACAGCGTGAGCCCGAGCTGCTTTCCGAATTCATTCCCGACCTGATCGATGCGCTCTATCGTCCGGAGGCTCAGACGCGCTGGGAGATCCTCGATGCTCTGACGCTGCTTGTTCCCGAGCATGCCAAGGAAATCGGTGCCGCCTTTGACGGTGCTGAGGCCGCTCTGTTCGATGACCTTTCTTCGATTTTGCATTTCTCAGCCTTCCGTCTGCTCGCCACCTGGGGTGCTACCGAGCGCGGTCGTTCCAAGAAAGTTTGGCCTATTCTCGACGAGGCGATTCAGTGCTATCACGGCGATCTGGAATATCGCGATATGCTCGGTTGTCTTCATGAGTTTGCCGAGGGCAAGATCGAGGGCGGCGTTGCCGCCGAGCTTGCCGGCCGTCTGCAGTTCGATGCCGAGAACGGCAAAGGCAGCTATCTCAAGGCGCGTTCTTCTGAGATTTACAACATGCTCGTCAAGCGTTTTAAGCTTGAGAACCCTCAGAAGCGTGCTCGCACGATGGCGAAAGCCGATGAACCTGAAGACGATGAGGAGTAACAGATGACCCACGACGTAGTACTCATTCCCGGAGACGGCATCGGACCCGAGATCACCTCGGCCATGCGCCGCGTGGTAGATGCGTCTGGCGTCGACATCGCGTGGAACGTGGTGGATGCTGGCGCTGGTGTGATGGACGAATATGGCACGCCGCTGCCCGAGCACGTGCTCGATGCCATTCGCTCCACCAAGGTTGCCATCAAGGGCCCCATCACCACGCCGGTGGGAACGGGTTTTCGCAGCGTCAACGTGGCCCTGCGTCGCGAGTTCGATCTGTATTCCTGCGTGCGCCCTTGCCTCTCCATGCCGGGCGACGGCAGCCGCTATACCGATATCGACCTGGTGATCGTGCGCGAGAACACCGAAGATCTGTATGCGGGCATCGAGTTTGACGAGGGGGCGCCCGAGGTGGCCGAGCTCTCCCAGCTCATCGAGGCGTCGGGACAAAAGACCTTCAAGTCCGATTCCGCCATCTCGGTAAAGCCCATCTCCGTTTCCGGCTCGCGTCGTATCGTGGAGTACGCCTTTGAGTATGCTCGCCGCTGCGGTCGTCATAAGGTGACGGCGGTGCACAAGGCCAATATCATGAAAGCAAGTGACGGCCTGTTCCTGCGCGTTGCTCGCGAAGTGGCCGAACGCTATCCGGATATCGAGTTCAACGACAAGATCGTCGACGCCACCTGCATGGGCCTGGTCCAGGATCCGTACGCATTTGATGTGCTGGTTCTGCCCAATCTGTACGGCGACATCGTGAGCGATCTTGCGGCGGGTCTCGTGGGCGGCCTTGGCATGGCTCCGGGCGCCAATATCGGTCGCGACATTGCGATTTTCGAGGCCACGCACGGCAGTGCCCCCGACATCGCGGGCAAGGATATCGCCAATCCCACGGCCGAGATTCTCTCTGCTTGCATGATGCTTGATCACTTGGGCGAGGGCGCGGCTGCCACGCGCATTCGCGAGGCGGTCAAGAAGACGCTTGCCGCCGGCGAGTCGGTGACGGGCGACGTTCGTCGCGCACAGACCGGCACTGCCGAAGGCTGTGTGGGTACCCAGGCGTTTGCCGACGCGGTAATCGCCAATCTGTAAGGATGCTATTATGTGGGCCGCGATGTAGAAGTATCGCGGCTCACTGCTGTGTAGCGCAGGAGATATGCGCAAGGATAAGGAGAACGCGCACGTTATGGGTTTGATTCAGAAGAAAAACGACCGCGAAGAGGTCGACGGTATCGAGATTATCGGCCGCGGCGATACTCCGGGCGATATCGACGAGAACGAGGTGGAGCTCGTGGAGGGCACCTCTGCTGAGCATATGGCCGCTGGCACGACCGCCGAGAAAGAGGCCGAGCGTGCCGAGCGCGAGATGGCCGAGGACGCAGCAGACGAGAACCTCATGCCCGAGGATGATGACGAGGACGACGAGGATGAGGACGACGAGGACGAGGCTGCTGGCGCGGCTAAGCGTCAGAAGATCGCCATCGCCGTCGCTGTTGTGGCCGTGGTTATCGCCGCTGTTCTGGGCTATTTCATTGGTTCGGGCGGTTTTGCTCACAAGGGTGCCGATTCTGCCTCGCTAACGTCCGACCAGCTCGATACCGTTGTGGGTTCGTATTCCTATAACGGCAAGAGCGTTGATGTTACCGCCCGTGAGGCTATCGAGAGCCAGTACAGCCTGGACAGCGTCAAGCAAAGCGATGACACCTATCCCACGCCTTCTGCCGATATCGTTCTTTCCTATGCCCGCAGTCGGATCCTTCTCAACGAGGCCGAGGCTCGCGGCATCTCCGTTACCGATAAGGAGATGGAAGAGTATGCCGAGGGTGCTCTGGGCATGAGCGACTACAGCCAGATGTCTCAGCAGTATGGCGTGACCGAGGACCAGGCAAAGACCATCGTCAAGCAGCAGGCTACCATGCAGAAGCTCTACGACGAGGTGGTGGGTACCTCGACGGCTACCATGCCCGATGCTCCTGCGCAGCCAGAGGACGGCAACGAGGATACCGCCTCTAAGGACTACGCCGACTACATCATCAACCTTGCGGGCGATGAGTGGGATGCCGAGAAGGGCACCTGGGCTTCCACCGATGGCGTGTACGCGCAGGCTCTCGCCGGCCAGGAGTTCACGGCCGATTCCGCCACGTATGGTCAGGCGCTGACCGCTTACTACACGGCATACCAGCAGTATGCGCAGGCCAGCTCTGAGTCTGGCACCAAGTGGACCGAGTTCGTCAACGGCCTGTATGCTAAAGCCGATATCACCCTGTACGGTCTGTATCAGTAAAGGTACCGGGAAGACGCGATGTCGTTTCGTGCTCTCATAAGTGAATGCCTGCTTGGCGCTCCCGTTCGCTACGACGGGGGCGTCAAGCCCTCTTTAGCCGTCAAGCGTTTAGCGGAGCGCTTGCGCAGGCGCGGGGGAGAGAGGGCGGTGGTTGCCGCTTGCCCCGAGGTCCTGGGTGGCCTTGCTTGCCCGCGGCCGCCGGCAGAGCGATGCGGGCTACGGATCGTCACGGCGGAGGGCGTTGATGTGACTCGTGCGTACGCGGACGGTGCTCGCCGTTCGCTTGATATCGCACACGCATGCGGCGTGAGTCTTGCTATCCTGAAATCCAAGAGTCCATCGTGTGGTCTTGGCCACATATACGACGGTACGTTTTCGGGGCAGCTTCGCGCCGGCTCTGGCGTGACGGCCGCTTTGTTTGAACAGGAAGGACACATCGTGGTAGCAGACGAGAAACTTGTTGAGTATTGCGAGCCCAGCATGGAGCATCCCATCGCGTTGGTGCTTGGCAGCGGCCTGGCTCCGCTTGCCGATGAGGTGCGTGTGGTTCGTCGCATCAAATACGAGGACATCGATGGCTTTCCCACCGAGGCGATTCCTGTAGAGGGCCATCGCTACGAGGTGATCATCGGCACGCTCGAGGGCGTACCCGTGGTGGTCTATCCGGGTCGCGTGCACCTGTATCAGGGCTACAGCCCGTTGCAGGTAACCTCGCTTGTTCGCCACGCGCATCGCCTGGGTTGCCGCGATATCATCCTCACCTGCGCTTCGGGCGCTGTTTCTGCTGTGGCTCCGGGCATGGTGGGACTCATTACCGATCACATCAACCTTACCGGTCAAAATCCGCTGGCAACCCCTCAAGGTGTCGCTGCTGCCCAGGCGGATACGCCGTTTATCCCCATGGCAGGCGCCTACTCTGGCTACCTTGCCGAGTTCGCTCGCGCAGCGGCTCGTGACGCAGGTTTGCATCTTGCGGAAGGCATTTACGCCGGTCTGCTGGGTCCCACGTACGAGACTGCTGCCGAGGTGCGCATGCTCAATACGCTGGGCGCCGATTACGTGGGTTGCTCGACGGTGTGCGAGGCCATTATGGCTAAGGCTTTGGGCATGGAAGTCTTGGGCGTCACGCTTGTGACTAACAAAGCGGGCATGATCGATAACAGCCACGAAGATGCTCTCAAGGCTGCCGAGAAGGCCGCCGCCGCAACTCAAAGTGTGCTTAAGGGGACGATCTCCTACCTGGGTGGCCACTAGCGGCGACCGGCCACAGCACCGCACCGCGGCGCTCAATCGTCGGGTGTGTCAGAAAAACGACAGGTTTAATTTGACACATTTAATGAAGGGTCTTGCGCGTTTGCGCACTTACCCGTATGATTATCAACCGTTGACGCGCATGCACCCGTCAACCGCATGATATGCCAACGTGGCTCAGCTGGTAGAGCAACGCACTCGTAATGCGTAGGTCAGCGGTTCGAATCCGCTCGTTGGCTCCATCGAAACGAAGAGGGTCCCGGAAACGGGGCCCTTTCTGCATTTGGGGGAGACGGGGATTCGAACCGATGAGGTCGCGAGGCGTGAAGCGGGCAGGCCGGTGGCCTGCCCGTAGCCGAGCGAGCGAGCGGGCGGGCGGGCGGCGGCAGCCGTCCGCGTGGCAGCGGATGCCGAAGGCATACGCGAATCCGCTCGTTGGCTCCATCGAAACGAAGAGGGTCCCGGCAACGGGGCCCTTTCTGCATTTACGATCGAGGGCTCTTTTGAGCCCGATTAAAGTCCTAAAAGAAGACTGCTGATGGGTCAAAGCCCATCAACCCATCATTTTCCTGGGGTTTATCCCTCGTGCGGAAGAAAAAGGGCACAGATAGAACTGACATTGCGTTCATCTTCCTGAAAAAGCAATGGTTACTACCACTCACGGCCCGATTTCTTACCGTTCGGCAATCAAATCGAAATTTGAAGGCTTTGTGGACAGAGTTTGAACCTCTTGTGATATGGTAGTAACCAGCTCCCGGTGTGAGATCGGGTTCGAAATGCGCGCCAAGAACTCATATGGCCCGCGGAGGGGCCGACATTCCAAGGCGCAGGTGTGGATCGCGTAAACCACAACAGAGAAAGGTAGGAGGAAACCAAATGATGAAGTACCTCCAGAAGCTCGGCAAAGCGCTGATGCTTCCCGTCGCGGCGTTGCCCGTTGCTGGCATCCTTATGGGCGTTGGCTATATGCTCGCCCCCGCAGTCATGGGTGTTCCCGGTGCTGAGGCATCCGGTGCAGCCTACACCGCAGGCTTCCTGCTCATCAAGGCAGGCGGCGCTCTTATCGATAACATGGCATGGCTGTTCGCCATCGGCGCTGCCGTTGGTCTGGCTGACGATCACGACGGCACCGCTGGCCTCGCTGGCCTCGTCGCCTTCCTGATGATTCAGCAGCTGCTCAACCCTGCAGTCGTCGGCGCGGTCCGCGGTATGGACGCTGACGCTCAGGCCGCTTGGCTCACCACTGCCGAGGGCATCGCGTTCTCCAAGATCGCCGGTAACTGCTTCATCGGCATCCTTTCTGCCATCATCGGCGGTTCCATGTACAACAAGTTCAAGGGCACCCGTCTTCCCGACTGGCTGGCCTTCTTCTCCGGCAAGCGCTGCGTTGCCATCATGACCGCTGTTGTCTCCATCGTCGTCTCCGTCATCCTGCTCTTCGTGTGGCCCATCATCTTTGACGGCCTTGTTGCGCTCGGCAACGGCATTGCTGCTATGGGTGGCATCGGCGCTGGCATCTATGCCTTCCTCAACCGCCTGCTCATCCCCACCGGTCTGCATCACGCCCTCAACAACGTCTTCTGGTTTGACACCATCGGCCTCGGCGACCTGTCCCACTTCTGGGCTGGCGACGTCATGGGCCAGAACGGTGCCAACTGGAGCGTCGGTATGTACATGTCCGGCTTCTTCCCCTGCATGATGTTCGGTATCCCGGGTGCTGCCCTGGCTATCGTTCAGACCGCTAAGAACAAGAAGGCTGCTATCGGCCTGGTTCTCTCCGCCGCTATCTGCGCCTTCGTCTGCGGCGTTACCGAGCCCTTCGAGTTTGGCTTCATGTTCCTGTGCTTCCCGCTGTACGTCGTGTACGCTGCCCTCTACGGCATCTTCACGATCATCGTGTACTACGTGAACTTCCGTGCAGGCTTCTGCTTCTCCGCTGGTGCTACCGACCTCGTGTTCTCCGCTTCCCTCCCGGCTGCTCAGAACACCTTGCTCATCATCCCGCTGGGCATTGCAGCCTTCATCGTGTTCTACCTCGTGTTCCGCTTTGCCATCACCAAGTTCGATCTCAAGACCCCTGGTCGTGAGGACGAGGACACTGCTGACGAGGCTTCCGCTGCTGCCGCTTCCAGCGACGACAAGTACGTTGCCATCGCCAAGGGTGTTCTGGCTGCTGTGGGCGGCAAGGACAACGTCAAGAACGTTGACTTCTGCGCCACTCGCCTGCGCTTCGAGGTCGCTGACTCCTCCAAGGTCGACGAGGCCGCTTGCAAGAAGGCCGGCGCCGTGGGTGTTATGATCCCCTCCGCTGAGTCTGCTCAGGTCATCATCGGCACCCAGGTTCAGGCTGTGTGCGACGAGCTTCAGAAGCTCATCTAACACCCGAGCCGAGTTACCGACTCATTGCTTGATTTGGACCGTCCCTCTCCGCGGGGGCGGTCCTTTTTTGTGCCGAAACGCATTTGGTGGAGTGAGATACCTTTAATTTCCCATGCTCATGGCCCTTCCAATGAATTCGGGACATGCGTTTTGGGCAATAAAAAGCCCTCGCTGCAATTGTTTGCTGCGAGGGCTTTGGCTTCTATGCGAGAAGACTACTTGGTGACGGTGATCACGGAGTCGCCGACCTTAACGGGGGCGTCTGCCACGGGAACGACTTCCTGGCAGTCGGGGGTGTTGGAGATGATGACGAAGACGGTGTCATCATGACCGGCCTCGGCGATCTTTGAGCGCGAGAAGGTGAGGAGCTCGGTGCCGGCGGTGACTTTGGTGTTCTGGGGCACCTTGTTCTCGAAGCCCTCGCCCTTCATGTCCACGGTGTCGATGCCTACGTGAATCAGTACCTCGATACCGTTAGCGGCGACGATGCCGATGGCGTGGGGCATGACGACAGTAACCATGCCATCAACGGGGGCGATGATAGCCTCCTCTGATGGGTTGATGGCAACGCCCTTGCCCATCATTTCACTCGAAAAGACCGGCTCAGTTGTCTCGGAAAGCTGCAAGAGCTCGCCGCTCACGGGGGCGGTAATAATCGTCTTATTCGAGACCGGCTCAGCGGCCTGCTTGAAGCGATCGAACAAACCCATGTACTTGTCTCCAATTCACTAGAAAACACAAGGTAAATGCCTATAAATTATAGCAAAATGGAGTGTTATGTCCCTTTGTTTCAAAGGGATACATCCCAAACGGTAGCAATACGTTTTGGGACGGTGCGAAGTGCTGAAAACATGCTTAGCCGCAATGCCTCAGTTGCGGCGGATATTTCAACATTTCCTATGGTCAGACACTATTATTTCGATATATAGATAGTAAAAACTTTACACGCTGGTATAATCCAGTTTACGTTTCCAACTGGTTACATCCAGAGACCATCCATGCGAGAGGAGAAGGAGCGGAACATGATCGGTTTACTGTTGACTGGTCACGACCAGTTTGCCAGCGGGCTATTAAGCGCCATCAATATGGTTGCAGGTTCCCAGCCCTTTATCAAAGCTCTTTCTTTTGAAGACCATCATGCTGCGACATATCCTGCCGAATTGCGCGCAGCTATCAGCTCCCTGCGCACGGAAGCGAACGGGGTTATTGTTCTTACTGACTTTATGGGCGGCACTCCTTGGAATCAGGCGATGATTGCGACGCAGGATTATTCCGACATCGCGGTTGTTGCGGGGGCGAATGTTCCGATGCTTCTCAATACGCTTGAATACCGCGAGTCCGACTACACTCTCGACGATATGGTCGAGGAGTTAATCGCTGCAGGTAAGGATGGCGTGATTCATCGGCACTTATCTCGGCGGCGAGCAGTTGAGCATGAAGACCCTAGCGAGAAGGGGGAAGGCATTTAGCCATCGCTAGGGCCCTCGTGCTTGTAACCGCTGATGCGGATTGTTGTATTGAAGTTCTCGCGCGAAGTTTCGTGTGACGGTAGTTTGAAGGGGATGCGCAGCGTGGCAGAGCCGAACATACTTCTGACGCGTATCGACAACAGGCTCATTCACGGCCAAGTCGTTACTCAATGGAATGCTGTGGTCGGAGCGAACCTGATCCTTGTTGCCAACGATGGCGTTGCCAAGAGCGATGTTCGCCAGCAGCTGATGGATATGGCCGCTCCTGCAGGTGTTGCCATGCGCTATTTCTCGCTGCAAAAGACCATCGATGTGATTCACCAGGCGTCTTCTGATCAGTTGATTTTTCTCGTGGTTGATAACCCTGCGGATGTTTTGACTCTCGTCCGTGGGGGTGTGCCTATTAAGAAGGTCAACGTGGGCAATATGCATATGGCGGAGGGACGACGCCAGGTTGCTGCAAGCGTTGCGGTGGACGACGCGGACGTCGCTGCTTTTAAAGAGCTGCGGGACTTGGGTATTGAGCTGGAAATTCAGCGCGTTCCGAGCGCGCCAGTAGAAAATTCGAGCGTTTTGTTCGAATAGATTTTGACGCTGGTTCGCGCGGAGGCAGACGGACTGGCACATGGGTTTGAGGACTTTTGGAAGTGAGGTCTGGCGTGGCTTTAACAAGTAGGAAGCAGCCTCTGTACGACCAACTGGTCGATATATTGAGTGAGAAGATCGAGCATGAGTGCGTTCCCGGCGACATGCTTCCTTCCGAGCGCGATCTTTCGGAACGCTATGGCTTGTCTCGTACAACGGTGCGTCTTGCCCTTCAGGAGCTGGAGAGCCTTGGCTTGGTAGTTCGCCAGCACGGGCGCGGAACGTTTGTTGCCGATCGTTCGGTCCATACTGCCAATCTCATGCAGACGTATAGCTTTACACAGCAGATGCGCGAGATCGGTCGTGACCCCAAGACAATCATCCTGGAGTTTTCCGAGATCGAGGCAGATAAGAATCTTGCAGAGCACATGGGCCTGCGCCTGGGCGAGAAGGTCATCAAAATCGACCGACTTCGCTGTGCAGACGACATGCCGCTCATGATTGAGCGCACGCATCTGCCCATGCGCAAATTTATGATGTTCAAACGTCCGATGCTCGAGGGAAAGTCACTCTACGAGGTCATCGAGGGCGTCTTCCACGAAAAAGTCCGTGTTGCCGAGGAGGAGTTCTACGCAAGTATCGCTCGTCCGGCGGATGCCCGTCTTCTGAGTATCGGAGAGGGCGCACCGGTGTTGGACCTCGAGCGTGTTACGTACAACATGCATAACGAGATTATCGAGTACACGCTCTCCGTTGCCCGTGCCGACCAGTTCAAGTACAAGGTGTTCCACTATCGCAACGGCGCTAAATAGGTTCAATGACGGCGACGAACCGTTGGGATAATCGATACGACAGGGAGTAATAAAATGGCAACATATGCACTTTCAAACGCTCGCTTCGTTCTGCCCGGAAGGGTTATGAACACGGGGTATCTACCGGTTGTCGATGGTCATTTTGGAGCTTGGCAGACAGAGATGCCTGAGTGCGAGATTGTCGATTGCGGGGGCCGTTGGGTTGCACCGGGATTTGTGGACACGCACATCCATGGATTCTTTAACCATGCAACGACCGACTGTGACGCTGAGGGGATTAATATTTCCAGTGCAGAGCTCGTGCGCCGTGGTACCACCTCTTGGGTTCCCACTACGTTTACCGAGGCTCCTGAAAGCATTCGTGCGGCTTGTGCCGCCATCGCCGAAGCGGACGAGTCTCGTGGCGATGAGTTTATGGGTGCTCGCATTCAGGGTATCTACCTGGAGGGGCCGTTCTTTACGCAAAAGCATGTGGGCGCGCAGAACCCGGCCTTTTTGATCGACCCTTCGTATGATTTGTTTGCCGATTGGCAGGATGCTGCGGGCGGACGTATTGTGAAGAGCGCGCTTGCTCCCGAGCACGATGGGTCGCTCGAGTACATTGCCGCGCTTGCCGCCGAGAACATTGTGACGAGCATCGGCCACTCCGATGCCACCTTCGACGAGGCCCTTGCTGCGGTGAACGCGGGCTCTTCCTGCTTTACCCATACCTACAACGGCATGCGTGGTTTGCACCACCGCGACCCGGGTATCGTGGGTTGCGCGATGGTCACGCCCGATACGTATGCCGAGGTTATCGCTGACGGACACCATGTGATGCCAGCGGCAATCGAGGCGCTGGTTCGCGCCAAGGGCTGGGACCATGTTGCCCTGATCACCGACGCGCTGGGTTGCGCGGGTATGCCCGACGGCGAGTACGTGAGCGGTGGCCTGCCCGTGGTTATGCGCGATGGCGCTTGCTATCTGCGCGATGCGGGAAACCTGGCCGGTTCCGTCGCTGTGATGTGCGATGTGGTTAAAAACGTCTTTGATTGGAGCATTGTTTCGGCCGAGCAGGCGATTCGTATGGGCACTGAGGTTCCGGCTCGCTCTGCGCACATCGACAATCGCTGCGGCTTTATCGCTCCGGGCCGTCGCGCCGATTTCGTTGTGCTCAATGATGATTTGACGCTTGACGCCACGTATCTGGATGGCGTTCTCGTCCCGGTGGGGGAATAGTTCTTTCCTGATGGAGCTCAGGACACTCAAATGCTTGGGGCCACCCGATTGTTTTCGAGTGGCCCCTTTTGCATGTATTGAAGTGCTACGAGGCGACGAGCAGCTGCGGCACTCGCTCGCCCCTCTCGGCGTGTTCGGCGATTTCTTGAGCAAGAATGCCCTGGGGGTCACGATCCATGACGATGGTATCGATCCTGTCTAACGGCGCGAATAGCATGAGGCCGCCGGCATCGACCTTTGTTGCATCGATGAGGGCAATCGAGGTCGACGATGCTTCGATGAAGGCGCTTTTAACCTGCGCCATCTGATCGAAGTTGGTCATGAGGCCCCGGTTGGGCACAAACGAGGTGGGGCACAGGAACGCTTTATCGGCGTGAAGGACTTCGAGCGCGCGCAGGGCAAGTGGTCCATAGAGGTAACGATGGCCTTTGCGCAGGGTCCCTCCCAACAGGATTACATCGGTTTGGGGAAGGCTGTCGTCAATATAGTTGGCGATGGTGACATCGGCGGTGATAACCGTGATGTCGCGACGCGTGGTAAGGGCACGCACAAACTCGAGGGCAGTGGTGCCGGAGTCGACGATGATCGAGTCGCCGTCTTCGACAAGTTCAATGGCGGTTTGTGCGATGGCCTGCTTGGCGGCGACGTTGAGATTGATGCGCTTGTCTTGAATGGAGACAGTCAACGCCTTATGCAGCGAGACGGCGCCGCCGTGTGTGCGGCGCAGCTTGCCTGCCGCTTCGAGCGCGTCGAGGTCGGCGCGGGCGGTGACAGCGGAGACTCCAAAGGTACGAGCAAGATCCGATACCTGTACGGATGCGGAATGCTCGAGCATATCGAGGATGGCTGCGCGGCGTTCTTCGGCAAAAGTTGCGGCGTTGCTGCTCATGAAAGGCTCCGGATGAGGGTCGAAATGTGCAGATTCTATTTTGCTTTATTTTCGTATTACGCAAGAAAAAGCATATCGTTTGCTTTGTTTTATGGCAAACGCAAATGAATATGGAACAGCCGCCGCCTATCAATGCTGGCAAAAGGGGATGCCCGCCGAGGGCGACGCTTGCGTTTCTTTGCGAACGGACTCGAACGATAAGAGAAGCGACTTCGCAGGTAGAGAGTGGATTTTATACAATGGCACCAACGTTTGGCTCGCGCGGGGGTGCGCGATGCCGCTATGCCGGGGCGATCCCGTGCAGAAGGGAGCGATCATGCTCGTTACCACCAAGGAGATGCTGCTCGACGCCAAGAAGAACCACTATGGCGTGGGTGCTTTCAACGTCGAGAACCTCGAGTTCGTCATGGCCGTGCTCAAGGCTGCCGAGGAGACCAAGTCCCCCGTCATCATGCAGACCACCCCGGGCACCATCAAGACTGCCGGCCTCGATTACTTCTACGGCATGGTCAAGGCCGCGGCCGAGCGCACCGAGATCCCCGTTGCGCTGCACCTGGATCACGGTGACGGTTACAACCGCTGCATGCAGGCTCTTCGCACCGGCTACACCTCCGTCATGATCGACGGCAGCCATGAGCTGTTCGAGGACAACATCGCTCTCACCAAGCTGGTTGCCGATGCTGGCGCTGCCATGGGTGTGCCCGTGGAGGCCGAGCTTGGCAAGGTTGGCGGCAAGGAGGACGATGGCCCGGCGGTCGAGGGCGAGAATCCCTACACCGATCCCGACGAGGCCGTTGAGTTCGTGGAACGCACCGGCTGCACCAGCCTCGCCATCGGCGTGGGCACCGCGCACGGTGTGTATGTGGGCACCCCGCATATCCAGCAGGATGTGGTCAAGGCCATCGCTTCCAAGCTCGATATCCCGCTGGTCCTGCATGGTACCTCTGGCGTGCCCGATGAGCAGGTCGCCGAGGCCATTAAGAACGGTATCTGCAAGGTCAACTACGCCACTGAGCTGCGCCAGGCTTTCACCAAGGGTTACATGCGCTACATGTCCGAGAACCCCGAGTGCTTCGATCCCAAGAAGCCGGGCCGTGAGGGCATGGCCGAGATTACCGACATCGTGAAGATCCGCATGGAGAACCTGGGTTCTGTGGGCCGCGCGTAAGAGGCGACACACTTTGATTTCGATAAGGGCTTCGGAGGGTGCTCCGAGGCCCTTTTTGTGTGACAATACCTCAGGTTTGATTGTCACGTTTTATGGGAGAAGAAGGCTGTGGCCAACAAGCTGGATATTTCGGATGCAAAGCCGTTTGACGACGGAGTGCCGGTGGATCTTGAGGATCGATCTCCTGGCGAGCTGCGCGGCGCGGGCGCCCGTTCGCCTCTGTTTTGGAAGCTTATGCTCGTTGCCATGGCGCTCATGTGGGGCTTTTCCTTTTGCATGATGAAGGGCGTGCTCGACGCTCTGCCGCCGTACCTGCTGCTTGCCTGTCGTTTTCTCATCGCTGCGCTTATCATGCTCGTCCTGTTTTTCCGCCGCATTCGCGCCCATCTCAACCGAACGTATATCGTCGCTGGCCTTTTGATGGGTACCTCGCTTTGGGCTGCGTACGTGTTGCAAACCGTGGGGCTTGTCGATACCACGGCAGGAAAGAACGCGTTCTTGACAGGAACATATTGCGTACTTGTGCCTTTTATCGGACATGCGGTGATGGGCGAGAAGCTTACGCGCTATAACCTGGGGGCGGCGTTTTTGTGTCTTGCAGGCATCGCATTCGTGGCGCTCGATAGCTTTACCGTGGGAAAGGGCGACCTCTTGACGCTCACGGGCGCGGTCTTTTTTGCAATCGAGATCGTGATTGCTGCAAAGTTTGGCCGCAATCTCGATGTGAATGCCATAACGTTTTGGATGTTCTTGGTGGTGGCGCTGCTGTGTGTTGCCGGGTTTGCGCTGACCGAGCAGATGCCTCCGGCCTCGATATTCACGCCGTCGCTTATCGGAACGGTATTGTTCCTTGCAGTGATGTGCACGTGTGTGGGCATGTTCGTTCAGAATCTGGGCCTCGCGCATGTTCCCTCTTCGACGGGATCGCTGCTGCTTTCGCTCGAGTCGCCCTCGGGCGTGCTCTTCTCGGTGCTCTTGGGTGGGGAAGTGCTCAGCGGCCGCTTGCTGCTCGGGTTTGCGCTGATCTTCATCTCGATCGTTCTTTCGGAGACGCACTTCGCATTTCTGCGTCGAAAATGATGCAGATCAACTGGTCGGTTGCGTATCCACTATAATGTTGGGCGTTTGAATGCGCTGAAAGAAAGGTGTGCTCCATGCAGGCACAGAAGGCAGAAGGTACTAAGGATCTGATCGGCAGCGAAATGCGCGCATGGCAGCACATGCAAGAGGTTGCCGCCAGCGTGTTTGAGCCGTATGGCTTCGAGCCCATCGAGACTCCCGCTATCGAGCAGGTTGACGTCTTTGTGCATGGCATTGGCCAGTCCACGGACGTGGTGCGCAAAGAGATGTTCCGCGTGTTCTCGGGCGCCAACTTTGCGCGCGTGCTGGAAGAGGGCACCGACGCCAAGCTCAAGGCAAAGCAGCGCCTGGCCCTGCGCCCCGAGGGCACTGCCGGCGTTGTGCGTTCCGTGGTGGAGAACAACCTGGTGCCTCAGGGCGCCGCTCCCTTTAAGGCGTACTATGCCGAGGCGATGTTTCGCGGTGAGCGTCCGCAGAAGGGCCGCCTGCGCCAGTTCCATCAGGTGGGCATCGAGTGGCTGGGCGCTCCCGATCCCGCGGCGGATGCCGAGTGCATCATCATGCTCATGGAGTTCTACAAGCGTTTGGGCTTTGATTTGTCCAAGCTTCGCCTGCTCATCAATTCCATGGGCGACCCCGCGTGCCGCCCTGCCTATCGCGACCAGGTGCGTCAGTTCATCCTGGACCACGCGGACGATATGTGCGATGAGTGCCGTGAGCGTGCGGAGATCAACCCGCTGCGTGCCTTTGATTGCAAAAACGACCACTGCCGCGAGATCATGACCGAAGCCCCGCTTATGCGCGAGCATCTGTGCGATGAGTGCCGCGAGCACTACGAGCAGGTCAAGCGCTATCTGGATGCTGCCGGTATCCAGTATGTTGAGGATCCGACGCTCGTGCGCGGTCTGGATTACTACACGCGTACCGTCTTTGAGGTCGAGGCTCCGGGCGCTGGCGTTGGCTCTATTGGCGGCGGCGGTCGCTACGACGGCCTGGTCGAGCTCGAGGGCGGCAAGCACACGCCGGGCGTTGGCTTTGCCGTGGGCTTTGAGCGCGCGTTGCTGGCTCTCGAGGCATTTGGCGGAAGCATGACCACGGTGGCTGCTCCTTGCGTGTATGTTGCAAATGTTTCGGCCGATCAGCGCGGCGATGTTTTTGCCGTGAGCAACGAGCTGCGTGCCGCCGGCATCCATGCCGAAGCCGACTACCAAGGCCGCTCGCTTAAGGCCCAGTTCAAGCAGGCCGACAAGTTGGGCGCCTCTCTCATGGTGGTCGTCGGCGCCGACGAGCTTGCGGAGGGCAAGGTCAAGCTGCGCGATATGGCGAGCCACGAGGAGGTTCTTGTCTCGCGTGATGCCGTGGTGGCCGAGGTTTCGTCGCGCCTGTAGGGCATGAGCGCTATTCGGTTGTTCGTTGTTTGTTTTATAGGCGGCCGCGCGATGCGCGGCCGCCTTTTTTGGTGCAGCAGCACAGCGCGCCTTGCGTAAAACGGCTGCGCTGGCTGAAAAAGGACTCGAATCGGTGTCGTGAAATACAAAACTCTTCGAAGTGCGTACCCTAAATCAAAAGTGCAAAGTAGACACCTGTTTTATGCCAACAAAACTCCAGGATTGCAGGGGGTTAAATAATCGTTATGCTTGGCGATTTCGATTTAGGGCACGCACTTCGAATTGTTTTGTTGACATAGCATTTTACGGACGACGTTGAGTGAGAAGAAGACGGGCCATTTGACGACATTTGCCACCATATGTCCACGAACAAACGCTAAGTATTTCTAAACGATTTCTGCGGTCTAGAGAAAGCCCCGTTTTGCTCAAGCGTTTTGCCGTTCGCGAAACAGGGCGCTTATACTAACACCCCAATGACGAATAACCCGATAGCGTGGAACAATGCAGAATGGAGCGTCGATATGAGCGAGCCCACGGTCGAAACGGCCGCACAAGGCCCCGCAGCCTCGACGGAGGCTTTGCCGGATACTACCGCCACCCCGCTAACCGAGATTGATATCCCCGATACCCTTCGCGATAACTTGGCGCTGTTCCTGCGCCTGGAGCGTCGAGTGCTCACGGAGTACGATCCGTCGATTTGCGAGCTATTCGACAAGCTGCTCTCTTATGTTATCGCTGCTAACGAAGGCGATCCGGGCCGTGCCGCCGCGGACGAACCCGTTGATGACGAGGGCATCCCTCTACCCACAAGCAACAGCAGCCGTGCCTTCCGCGCCGCGGTGGAGCTACTCGACTCGCTGCCGGTGGAGCGTTCTCAGGTTGTTGTGCGCGCCTTCACCGCCTTCTTCCACTTGGCAAATCTTTCCGAGGAGAATTACCGCGTCGAAGCGCTGCACGAGCGCGAGCTGGGTGTGGGCACCGATATGGATGTCGACCCCGGCAATGAGCTCACCGTTGCATATCATCAGCTGGTTGAAGAGGCCGGCGTGGCGCGCGCGACGGAGCTGCTCAATCGCCTGGAGTTCCACCCGGTTTTCACCGCGCATCCTACTGAGGCACGCCGCAAAGCCGTTGAGGGAAAGATCCGTCGCATCTCGGTGCTTCTTTCCGAGCGTCCGCGCCTGGGCGGATCGGATCTCGTGGAAAACGAGCGTCATCTGCTGCAGGAGATTGATGCACTGGTGCGTACGTCGCCCATCGCAATCAAAAAACCGACGCCTGTCGAGGAAGCCGATACCATCATCGACATCTTTGACAACACACTGTTCGAGACGGTGCCGCGCATCTATCGTCGTTTTGACGACTGGATTTTGGGTGAGCGCGCCGGCCGCGTGGCCCCGGTTTGCCCGGCGTTTTTCCATCCGGGCAGCTGGATTGGTTCGGACCGCGACGGCAATCCCAACGTAACTGCCAAGGTAAGCCGTCAGGTAGCAGCTAAGTTTTCGGGTCATATGGTGTCGACGCTTGTTCATAAGTGCATGCGTGTTGGCCGCAACTTGACCTTGCAGGCAGGGTACACCGAGCCTTCTGAGGAGCTGCTCAACCTGTGGAATCACCAGGTGGAGATGAGCGAGGTGCTCACTTCGCGTGCGCGTGATATCTCGGCATCTGAGCCGCACCGCGCGGTGATGATCGTCATGGCCTCGCGCCTTGAGGCGACGGTCTCGCGCAATGCCGACACCATGTATCGTAACGCCGAGGAATTTTTGGCCGACCTGCGCGTTGTTCAGCGTTCACTGGCTCAGGCCGGCGCCGTGCGCGCCGCATATGGTCCGGTGCAGACGCTTATCTGGCAGGTGGAGACCTTTGGCTTCCACATGGTCGAGATGGAATTTCGTCAGCACTCGGTGGTGCACGCCCGTGCCCTCGCGGACATTCGCGAACATGGTGTGAACGGCGACTTGCAGCCCATGACGCGCGAGGTGCTCGATACCTTCCGTGCCATCGGTTCCATCCAGCGTCGTTATGGCAAAAAGATGGCGCACCGCTACATCATTTCGTTTACCAAGAGCGCTCAGCATGTGGCTGACGTGTACGAGTTGGCGCGCTTGGCGTTCGCTCATGCCGAGGACGTGCCCGCGCTCGATGTCATCCCGTTGTTTGAGCAGCTGGAGGACCTCGAGGGCTGCGTGGGCGTACTCGATCAGATGCTCGAGCTGCCTGCGGTTCAGGCCCGCCTCGCGCAAACCAACCGCCGCATGGAAGTCATGCTCGGCTACTCGGATTCCTCGAAGGACGCTGGCCCCACCACGGCGACGCTCGCGCTGCACGCAGCGCAGGAGCGCATTGCCCGTTGGGCCGAGAAAAATCGCATCGACCTCGTGCTCATGCACGGTCGCGGCGGCGCCGTGGGCCGCGGTGGCGGCCCGGCAAACCGTGCCGTGCTGGCGCAGCCCGCGGGATCGGTGAACTGCTTCTTTAAGGTGACCGAACAGGGTGAGATCATCTTTGCCCGCTATGGCAACCAGACGCTTGCGCAGCGACATGTGGAGAGCGTCGCCGCGGCAACGCTGCTCAACTCGGCGCCGAGCATCGAGCGCACCAACACGCGCATGACAGAAGAGTTCGCTGACATGGCGGAGCGCCTGAACGAGACGGCCCACGAGCGTTATCTGGATCTGCTGGGTACCGATGACTTTGCCCCATGGTTCTCGACGGTGACGCCGCTGACCGAGGTTGGCCTGCTACCCATCGGCAGCCGTCCGGCAAAGCGCGGCCTCGGCGCGAAGTCTCTCGACGACTTGCGTACGATTCCCTGGGTTTTCAGCTGGTCACAGGCGCGCATCAACCTCGCTGCGTGGTACGGCTTGGGCACGGCGTGCGAGCAGCTGGGAGATCTGGACCTGCTGCGCCGCGCCTATGCCGAGTGGCCGCTGTTCTCGACGTTCATCGACAACATCGAGATGTCTATTGCCAAGACCGACGGCCGCATCGCCAAGATGTACCTTGCCCTGGGCGACCGCAGCGACCTGGCATCGAAGGTGTTTGAAGAGATGCAGCTTACGCGCAAGTGGACGCTTGCTATCACCGGTGATGATTGGCCGCTGCAGGGCCGTCGCGTGTTGGGTCGCGCCGTGCGCGTGCGCAACCCGTATGTCGACGCGCTTTCGCTTGCGCAGGTCCGCGCGCTGCGCGAGGTGCGTATGAACCAAGATCAGCTTTCGGAAGAGGCGAAGGCCGAGTACATGAGCCTGATTCTTTCGACTGTGACCGGTGTCTCGGCGGGATTGCAAAACACGGGGTAATCGATAGCCCTGTGGATCTCATCGGTCCCCTTCGCCCTCGTTCTTCTGGGATTGAAGCTGAAAAGAAGAGCGGCGCGCTTTGCGCGTTTTGGAGGGGGTCTGTCCCGGCGGGCGTTCGCGCCTAGCGCCTTTTCGGCTGGGTTTGAGATTCATTGGGTGCGTGCGGCGCTTTGCCCCTAGCGCCTTTGCGCATGCGGCCGCGGTCCTCTTTGAGGCTGCGGCCGTTTTGTAGCATTCTAATATGAACGTTCTGTTAACGGGTGAGCAAACGGTGGCATTTTTTGGCGAGCGGCGTATCCTCTCAACGGTTTGCTGATGTGTCAGTTGAAAGGAAGAGGGCGTTCGTCGTTGTTTGAATGTGAACTGCCGTTTGACCACAAGACGCTGCATCTGGAGCTCGAGGATAAGAGCTTCGCTGGTGTGATGGAAGGTCATCAAAACGAGTTTAAGACTACGAAATCACAGGAAGAGCTGGTAGAGGAGTCACTTGCCAACCCTTATGGCTCGCCTTCGCTCGAGGAGCTTTGTGCTGGCAAAAAGGATATTGTCATCATTAGCTCCGATCATACGCGTCCCGTCCCCTCGCGTGTGACGATGCCTATCCTGCTGCATCACATCCACTCCGCTGCGCCTGAGGCGCGCGTTCGCATTCTGGTTGCTACGGGTATGCATCGTCCGTCGACGCACGAGGAGCTCGTCAACAAGTACGGCGAGGAGATCGTTGCCAACGAGGAAATCGTTATGCACGTCGCGACTGACGACAGCATGATGAAAAAGATCGGCACCCTGCCTTCTGGCGGCGAGTGCATCATCAACAAGATTGCCGCCGATTGCGATCTGCTGCTTGCCGAGGGCTTTATTGAGCCGCACTTCTTTGCCGGTTTTTCTGGCAGCCGCAAGTCCGTCCTGCCCGGCATCGCCAGCTACAAGACCATCATGTACAACCACAACGGTCAGTTTGTGAATGATTCCCACTCGCGTGCTGGCAACCTGTGCCACAACCACGTGAGCGAGGACATGTTTGCCGCCGCCGAGATGGCTCACCTTGCCTTTGTGCTCAACGTGGTGCTTAACGGCAAGCACGAGGTCATCGGCTCTTTTGCCGGCGACATCCACAAGGCACATGAGGCTGGCTGCGAGTTCGTGAAGAGCTTGGCAGGTGTCGAGCCCGTCGAGTGCGATATCGCCATTACCACCAACGGCGGTTACCCGCTCGATCAGAACATCTATCAGGCCGTGAAGGGCATGTGCGCTGCCGAGGCCACGCTTCCCGAGGGCGGCGTGATCATCGATGTCGCCGGTTGTGCCGACGGTCACGGCGGCGAGGGTTTCTATCACAACATCGCCGACAACGATCCGGCGGAGTTTGAGCGTGCCTGCATCGATCGTCCCAAGGACGAGACCCTGCCCGACCAGTGGACGAGCCAGATTTTCGCCCGCATCCTGGCGCATCACCCTGTGATTATGGTTACCGATCTGTGCGATCACCAGATGCTCAAGGATATGCACATGACACCGGTCAACACCCTCGAGGAGGCGCTCAAGCTTGCCTTTGAGATGAAGGGTGCCGATGCCAAGGTCGCCGTCATTCCCGATGGCCTGGGCGTTGTCGTCGCGCAGCACTAGTGCGTGGCCCAAACGAATCGTTTATAACCGACAAGAAAGATAAGGTTTTATGCTTACCAAACTCCTCTGCGAATTCGGCGCAACGGCTCTCATGATCGTCTTTGGCGTGGGCGTACACTGCGATACTGTGCTCAAGGGCACCAAGTATCAGGGCTCCGGTCACATGTTTGCCATCACCACCTGGTCTTTTGGCATCTCGGTCTGCCTGTTTGTCTTTGGCGGCGCCGTGTGCATGAACCCGGCTATGGTGCTTGCCCAGTGCATCGTAGGCCTGGTGCCGTGGAGCAGCTGCATCCCCTTCATGCTTGCCGATATGCTTGGCGGCTTCGTAGGCGCCTGCATCGCATGGTTCATGTATGCCGATGAGTTCAAGGCTTCCGAGGGCGTCGTCGACCCCATTGCCCAGCGCAATATCTTCTCGACCAACCCCACCGCCGAGGGCACCAATTACGCTCGTAACTTCTTCTGCGAAGCTATTTGCACCTTTGTGTTTATCAGCGCTATTCTCGCCGCTGCTAGCCGTGCTGGTGAGAACGTTCTGATGCTCGCTATCTGCGTCGGCCTGATTGTATGGGCCGTTGGCATGGGCATGGGCGGCATCACCGGCTTCGCCATGAACCAGGCTCGTGACCTTGGTCCTCGCATGGCCTATCAGCTGCTGCCGATCAAGAACAAGGCCGATAACAACTGGAAGTACGGCCTGCTCGTTCCTGGCATCGCTCCGTTTGTCGGTGCTATCGTGGCTGCACTGTTTGTGCATGGTTTCTTGGGCATGTTCTAGTCCAAGGCTACATAGTTGTCCGCTGCTCGCATGGGGTAACTTCTCGGTGCGTCCTCGGACATACAAGAAGCCCTCGCTGCGCACTTCGTGCGGCGAGGGCTTCTTGCGTCCTGCGGAATGCACCGGGAAGTTACCCATGCGGGCAGCTGCGGGATCTTAGCTGTGTTCGAACAAGCAACCCAACGTATATATCTGAGTTTGAATGTGAGGGGCGCTTTGTTGATAGGGGCCTTGGGATGAGGACGGTACTTTGGGAGGGGGCGACGCCTTGGAATGGGATGGGGTGTTTAGTTGAAGAGGGGCTTTATGGCTGAGAGGTAGTCTTTGGCTACGTCGGCTTTGTTGGCTTGGAAGTTGTGCCAGGCCCACCATTGGACCATTCCTACGAAGCTTGAGGCTATATGGTGGAGGAGAAAGCTTCGGTCCATGGTGGCTGCTGGGCCCTGCGGGTTGACGGGTAGGGCCTCGGTTGCTCGGGTCGCGATGGTCTTGCGGAGACAGTCGGCGAAGACGCGCGAGCCGGCGCCGGCCACCAGCGCCCGTACGCCCCGACGACGATCCCACAGGTTGCTAAGGATATGCTCGACCTGTACGAGCGGATCATCGAGCGGCGCCCCGTCATCGTCGAGGGCATGGGTGCAGATATCGCATACGAGCTCGGCGAGCAGGTCGTCTTTGCTCTTGAAGAGTCCGTAGAACGTTGCACGGCCCACGCGAGCGCGTGCGATGATGTCGCCGACGGTGATCTTGCCGTAGTCTTCTTCGCACAGCAATTCGAAGAACGCCGAAACGATGGCGGCGCGGCTTTTGGCCTTGCGGGCGTCCACGCCCTATGCCTCCACGTGAACGAGCAGGCAACGGAGCGTGCCGGAGCAGCCCTCGTAGGGGCGCTTGCCGGCACCGTAGCCGACAGCCTCGATGCGGTAGCGAACTGGAAGATGCTCGGATGTGCGTAGCGCGGCGACGATGGCGGCGCCCGTGGGCGTCACGAGCTCTCCTGCGACCGGCGCAGGCGTGAGGGCAATATTGCCCGCCTGGCACAAGTTGACGACGGCGGGTACGGGAATGGGCATGAGGCCGTGGGCACAGCGGATGGTGCCGTGGCCCTCAGAGAGCGACTCGACCACGATATCCTCAATACCCAAGTCGTCGAGGCAGATGGCGACTGAGCAGACGTCGACAATGGAGTCGATGGCGCCCACCTCGTGGAACATGACGGTCTCGGGCGTTTTGCCATGGGCTTTAGCCTCGGCGGCGGCAAGTGCGGTGAAGATGGCGAGGGCGCGGCGTTTAGCGCCATCGCTCAGCTGCGAGCCGTCGATGATGGCGGTGACGTCTGCCAAAGAGCGGTGGTGATGATGGTGGCCGTGATGATGGTCATCGTGGTCATGGTCGTGCTCATGCGTGTGCTCGTGGCTGTGATCGTGCTCGGCATGGTCATGATGGTGATGCTCGTGCGCGTTCTTGTGCTCGGCAGGTGCTCCGTTGCCGTAGAGCCAAACCATATCGTGGTCGTGGTTCTCGAGGCCAGCTGCAAGTTGAACGTCAAAATCGCAGGCGTCGATGCCATGCTTGTTTACGCGCGTCACGGCGATCGTAAAGCCGTCGACCGGCAGCGTGGCAAGCTGCTCGCGCAGGTGCTCCTCGCTGGCGCCCAGGTCGAGCAGGGCTGCAACGGTCATATCGCCGCTGATGCCCGAGGTGCCGTCGATGATAAGCGTGTTCTGATGGTTAGACATGGAATACTCCTTAGCGGGTGCGGGGCGTACCGGCGCTTAGATGGTTGATGAGACTTGCCTGGTAGGCGGCGCCAAAGCCGTTGTCGATATTGACGACCGAAACGCCGCTGGCGCAGGAGTTGAGCATGGCGAGCAGTGCCGCCACGCCACCAAAGCTCGCACCGTAGCCCACGCTGGTGGGAACGGCGATGACCGGACAGCTCACCAGGCCGCCGATAACGCTCGCCAGGGCGCCCTCCATGCCGGCGATGGCGATGACCACCTGCGCCCGGGCAAGTTCCTCGGCATGAGCGAGCAGACGGTGCAGACCGGCTACTCCCACATCGTAGAGGCGGTCGACCTCGTTGCCGTAAAACTCGGCCGTTAGCGCGGCCTCTTCTGCAGTGGACAGATCACTTGTGCCAGCGCAGGCGACGACAATGCGTCCGTTGCCGGTAGGGGAGGGCTTGCCGCCCACGAGAGCGAGCTGTGCATCTGGGACATATCCCAGGTCGATGCCGTTACCAAGAAGCTCTGACGTGCGTGTTGCCTTCTCGGCATCCAAACGCGTGACCAAGATGCGCTCTTGGTCTGCATCGAGCAGCGCTTTGATGATGGCAGAAATTTGCTCGGCTGTTTTGCCAGCTCCGTAGACGACCTCGCCGGCTCCCTGGCGCACCCCGCGTGAAAGATCGAGCTGTGCAAAGCCCAGATCGGCGGTCGGCGCCGTCTGGATGCGCGCGAGGGCATCGGCCGGGGTGACTGCTCCGCCGGCAACATCGCTCAACAACTGCTCAAGATCTCGCTTATCCATATAGGTTCCCTTCGACGGTGCAAAGTCTAGCACTCAAGGATAAGTTTCCGAACACTAAGACATAATTGTTCGGAAACTAGATATAGCGGAGTTGATTTGATTATGGGGCAAACGTGCTAATCGCGCAGGATGATATCCATAGCGAGCATCAGGTTGCGCTCATTAATGGCAAAGGGGGCCGCCGCGCGCACTTTGGGCTTGGCGCAAAACGCGATACCTGTGCCCGCTGCCTGAATCATGGGGATGTCGTTGGCGCCGTCTCCCATGGCGACCGTCTGGGACATAGGGAGACCGAGCTCGTGGGCCCATGAGCGAAGGGCCTCGAGCTTGCGTTCGCGCGTCACGATTTCTGCCGCAAGCTTGCCCGTGAGCTTGCCGCTCTGTACTTCCAGACGATTGGCAAGACAGTAATCGATGCCGGCTGCTTCGACGATGCGGTCGGCAACCTCGTGGAATCCGCCGCTTACCACACCGACCTTCCATCCGCCCTCGTGCGCCGTTCGTATCAGCTCGAGTGCGCCCGGCGTGAACGTTACGCGCGCAAAAGTGCGGTCGAACACTTCCTGTCCAAGGCCTGCAAGGAGTCCCACGCGTTCTTCGAGCGCTTGCTTGAAATCGATTTCTCCACGCATCGCGCGCTCGGTGATTGCGGCAACCTGCTCGCCGACACCGGCCTCCTCGCCCAACAGGTCGATGACCTCCTCGTTGATGAGCGTCGAGTCGATATCCATCACGATGAGGCGCATGTCGGCGGCGTAGGGTGATCTGAGCGGTGCGGTCATGGGGGCTCCTTGCAATCGGTTTGGAACACTGTAGCGCAATGGAGCGTTTGAGGCATCTACCATTTATGATGTCGAGGGCATTTTGCGGGCAGTTTGTGCCGACCGTCAGGAAAGATGGGCGAGGCAATCCGCATAGTGCGCGGAGGAATGCCCCTCATCCTCCGAGCTTCGCGGTTGCGAGCATGTTAAGACTCGACGCATGTATGCACTTTTTTGCGGCAAAGCAATGCGTTTCGCGCTAGACTAGTACGCCGTGCCGGATCGCGCTGTCTACACGCTCCGGCAATCTGTACGCCAGCCGCCCGTACGACACGGGGCGGCGCAGATCAAAAAAGGAGATATCTGTGGCAGACACCAGCACTCGTCCCATCGACGAGCACTCCATGCACACGCACACCTGCGGCGAGCTTCGTCGTGAGAACGTGGGCGAGGAGGTTACCCTTACCGGCTGGGTAAGCCGTCGCCGCGACCACGGCGGCCTTATTTTCTGCGACCTTCGCGACCGCGAGGGCATTACGCAGCTCACGTTCGATCCCGAGCACTCCGATGGCGACGCCTTTAAGATTGCCGAGACCATGCGTCCCGAGTGGCCCATCAAGATCCACGGCGTCGTGCGCGCCCGTGGCGAGGAGACCACCAACGCCAAGCTCGCAACTGGCGAGATCGAGGTCCTGACCGATCACGCCGAGGTGCTCAACACCTCCATGACCCCGCCTTTCCAAATTGAGGATGGTATCGAGACCAGCGAGGACACACGTCTGCGCTATCGCTACCTGGACATCCGTCGTCCTGAGATGATGGCCAACCTGCGCCTGCGTTCCGACTTCACCTTCGCCATCCGCGAGGCGCTGCACAACCGCGACTTCATGGAAGTCGAGACCCCTTGTCTCTTTAAGTCCACGCCCGAGGGCGCACGCGACTTCATCGTTCCCAGCCGCATCCAGCCGGGCAACTTCTACGCCCTGCCGCAGAGCCCGCAGCTTCTAAAGCAGCTGCTCATGGTCGGTGGCGTTGAGCGCTACTACCAGGTTGCTAAGTGTTTCCGCGACGAGGATCTTCGTGCCGACCGCCAGCCCGAGTTCACTCAGGTGGACATCGAGATGTCCTTCGTGGACCAGGACGACGTGATGAGCGCTCTCGAGGAGGTGCTGGCAGACGCCTTTGGCCGCATGGGCGTCGAGATGCCCACGCCGCTTCGTCGCATCCAGTACTGGGACGCCATGGACACCTATGGTTCCGACAAGCCCGATACCCGTTACGGCATGCACCTGGTTGACCTTACCGATGTGTTTGCCGATTCCAAGTTCAAGGTCTTTGCGAGTGCTGCAAACACCGAGGGCCACGTGGTCAAGGCCATCAATGCCAAGGGTGCTGGTACCTGGCCGCGTGCGCAGATCGACAAGCTGGGCAACGTTGCCGCCAAGTTTGGCGCTAAGGGCCTTGCCTGGATCGCTTTCCGCGAGGACGGCTCCATGAACAGCCCCATCGTCAAATTCTTCTCCGACGAGGAGATGGCCGCCCTGCGTGAGCGCATGGACGTTGAACCCGGCGACCTTGTGATGTTCGCCGCTGGCCCGCGTCTTGTTTCCGACGAGATTCTGGGCGGCATGCGCAGCCACATGGCCGATGCCCTGAACATCGAGCGCGAGGGCCACGACTTCCTGTGGGTTGTCAACTTCCCGCTGTTCCATTGGGATGAGGACCGTAAGGCGTACGCTGCCGAGCATCAGCCCTTTACGCTGCCTACCGAGAGCGATATCTCCAAGATCGAGGCCGATCCTCTGGCAGCCGGCTCCTTTACGTACGACTTTGTCATGGACGGCTTCGAGGCCGGCGGTGGCGGTATGCGTATCCACAACGCCGACATGCAGATGGCCATGCTTAAGCTGCTCGGCTTTACCGAGGAGCGCGCGGAGTCTCAATTTGGCTTCGTGCTCGAGGCGCTCAAGTTCGGTGCGCCTCCCATGGGCGGTTTTGCGCTGGGCCTCGACCGCGTGTGCATGCTGCTTACCGGCTCCGATTCCATTCGCGACGTCATGGCGTTCCCCAAGACGGCGAGCGGCTCCGACCTTATGTCGGCCGCCCCGAGTGCCGTCTCTGGCGCACAGCTCAAGGATGTTTCCCTGCGTCTGATGTAGGACCGTTTGCCGGACAAATCAATGCAAGAACAGGGGACAAGATCGCCAAAGATCTTGTCCCCTTTTTTATCGAGCGATTGTTATCGAACGCGTTCCTGCAGCGTGTAGATTGATTTATCCATGTTGAAGAGATATGCGACAGCGCAGACGATGAAGAAAGCCGGAAGGTAGCTGAATCCAAAGACCTCGCAGCCGATGAATATGGGCGCGAGCAGAGTGTTGGTGGCGCCGCCGAACGTCGCGGCGTATCCGAGTGCCGCACAGAGGAGAGGGTCGATACCGACAAGTCCTGATACGGCAATTCCCAGGCTGGCGCCGATGGAGAACAGGGGCGTCACTTCGCCGCCCTGGTAGCCGGCGGCAAGCGTGACGATGGTGAGGATGAATTTGGCGATCCAATCCCAGGAGTAGATGGTGGCGCCATTGGCAAAGGCTGCCGAAATGAGATTGGTGCCAAGTCCGCAGTAGCGTCCCTGCCACAGGGCAAAGAGGAGTATCGAAAGGGCTGCGCCAGTAACGCCGATGCGAACGTAGGGATTGGGTGCCAGGCGTCCCGCAAGGGTCTTGGCATGGGCGAGGCACCAAGCAAAGGCTCCGCCGACGATGCCAAAGACGATGCCTAGGACTACGAGTCGGACAACCCCCGTTGCATCGAGCACGGTCGTTGCGGTGAGGGCAACCTCGAATTTCTCGAGTCCCAGGGCACCCGACGTCGCACTCGCGATGAGCGAGGCAATCAGCGCGGGTAGAAGCGCGCGATACTCCAGACGACCTGCTACGAGCACTTCGAGGGCAAAGACCGTTGCGGCAAGCGGCGTGCGAAAGAGCCCGGCGAATCCCGCCGCCATGCCTATAAGCAGGAAGGTATTGCCAGGATGTTTGAACGGCAGTTTGCGTCCGATCCAGTGCGAGACGGTAGCGCCGATCTGTACAGCTACGCCTTCGCGCCCAGCGCTGCCGCCAAAGAGGTGCGTTATCCATGTGCCGCCCATGATGAGCGGCACTAAACGCAGGGAGATGCCCTCTTCGCGTCCGTGACCCACATCGAACACCAGGCTCATGCCGCGGCTGGTGTTCTTGCCCCATGTTTTATAGCAAAAGACGATGGCGAGGCCGGCGAGGGTTAGAAACGGCAAGAGAAATATGAGATGCGCATCTCGAAAAGATCCGATTGCCAAAAGCGTGCGACCAAAGACGGCATCGATGGCGCCGACGATAAGGCCAATGGGGATGGCTACGACCCCCATGATCAGCAGACCGCCGTAGGTTCTGGCGGCATGTTTTAGCTTATGGTCCATGCTGGTTTCTTCCATCGTTTCGCTCCTTAATAAAAAAGACTTCTGCTGCGCAGCGATTGCCTGGGGCAATGCAAGACAGCAGAAGTCATCAGCAACAAGGCGGTTTAGGGTGCAGCTTGGCAACGTGGCCGGTTTAGCCCAACGGAGACATTCATTCCGCAGGTGAAATCATAA
Organism: uncultured Collinsella sp.; assembly: GCA_934621295.1. Taxonomy (GTDB): domain Bacteria; phylum Actinomycetota; class Coriobacteriia; order Coriobacteriales; family Coriobacteriaceae; genus Collinsella. The sequence goes on along the minus strand of CAKTVB010000003.1, from coordinate 105,074 downwards.
CCTCGCACTTTGGTCGGGTCAACGGGACGCATCGAGTTGTCGGAACTGGTGATTGAAAGATACGGCTCGAGCGCCGAGTTGGATGGCGAATACCTTGATGTTGCGTAACATGGACGGATGGTTTGATGGCATCATGGAGTCGAAAGATGCCCGTTCGCGCGGGCACAGGGGAGAGGGGACGCTATGTTTTGCAGGGAATGCGGTGCCGAGATGGAGGACGGGGCCAGGTTTTGTCCCAAATGCGGCCGGCCTGCGGGCGACGGATTCGATTCGCTGCCGGGGGAGGCGACCGAGCCCGGAGTCGGTGCTGCCGAAGGGGCTGCGTCTCAATCTGCCGGCTTGGACGGCGCAGAAAGGGTTCCTGGAGATGTGTGCGCCTCGTCCGAGCGAATCGGCGGCGATTCCTCTGCGGGGGAGGCATCTGAGCTAGGGTCTAACAGCGCCGATCTTAATGAAGCTGCGGACCTCGCCCGTTTTGAGCGCCCCAAGAAGCCTCTAATAATCGCTGCAATCGTGGTGGCGCTGCTCGTCTTGGGCGGCGGCGTTGGCTATTACTTTGGCGTCTATGCGCCCGAGCGTGCGCGCGAAGCCGCCGAGCAGGAGGCCCTTGCGGCCGAGCATATCGTGCGCGTATCGGTGTCGGGCGAGGGATGGGATACCGCGGCCGGGGCAACGCGCGTACCGCTGCGGGTCAAGGGCCGCGAGGAGCGCGGTGAGGACGTCAACAAGGTCTACTACGTCGACTCCGCGGGCGCCGGCCTCGAGTTGCGCCGCGGCGCGTATACCGTCACGGTGGCGGGCTCGCCCATCGCTGCAGACGGGACGGTCTACACCGTCCCCGATACCGAGGTCGAGGTGAGGGTCGACGAGGAAGCCGCCAAGAAGGAGGGTGGCGTCGATGCTACCGGAGACGCCGTGACGCTCGACCCAGTCCCCGCGGTCGACGTGACGGACGAGCAGATCGCCGACGCGAAGAAGTGGGCCGAGGGCGACAAAGGTGCCGCGGACGCGGGCTATACCTTCGATGCCGACGTCCTTGCTACGGCGGCGACCAAACGTCGCGATGACGCCGTGGCCGCCAAGCAGGCTGAGGGGGAGGCCGCACGGCGCGCTGAGGAAGCCAAGCAGGCCCGCACAATCGACACCGACTACTTCACCATGGTCCTGCCGGACTGGTTCCCAATCGACGAGTTTGAGTACACAACTCAGGAGCGTCCTGATTATGGCGCCGGGACTGGCAATTGGAGCGTGACGGACTTCATTCGGAATGGAGATGCAAACGATAACGCGGACTTCAAGATCGTGACGTATGAGCAGGGCGTGCCGGGTTATGGCTGCGGCTACGCAAAGGAGCTTGGAACTTCCAAGGGGCGGACGGTGCAGCTGCTCGTTGGTGGAGTGGTCGCGCAGGAGGCTCTCGGAATGTCCCTGGAAGACTATGGCGACGCGCTCGCAGCCTGTATAACGCTCAAGTAGCCGCAGCACGACAATCTAAGATTGCATCAGCATCAAGCGGTCTGCCTCGCCATCGAGTAGGGCAGACCGCTTTTGTGCGTTCGCGGCCCCTCTTCGCAGGGCCTTTATCCTCTGACCGGGCTATCACGACCATCTGCCGATTAATGCTCACATAGGTCTAGCGTTAACCAATGGAAACATTTTTTGAAAATAACTCCGCAGGCCTTCCCAAAAAGTTAGCCACATGCTAGTTTACTTAAGTAAACATAGAGCAGGCTAACTTTTTGACAGACAGACGGTGTCGAAGGCCAGCTCGATGTATGCAAAGGATGGAAGCGACATGACGAACAAACCCATGATGCCGGCAATGCCCCTCTCGCTGGTCAAAGCGGGCGAAACCGTCAAGGTTTCCCGCGTTAAAGGCGCCGACGACATGAAGCGCCACCTTAACGACATCGGCTTTGTCGAGGGCAACGAGATCCACGTGGTGAGCTCGAGCGGGGCGAACATCATCGTCACCATCTTGGGCGCGCGCTTTGGCTTGGACACCAAGGTTGCCCAACACGTCATGACCGTCGCTGCCTAGCCTATCCAAGCACATTTCGCAGCGAGATTCTTGGCGGCCGAATGCGCGCCGGCGGCCAAGAATCTCGTGCGTGAAGGTGATATGCAAATCGCAAGTACGAGTATTCGGAAGGGGGATGCAATGAAAACTCTGGGAGACGTCAAGGTGGGCGAGGGCTCCACGATCGTGAAACTGCACGGCGAGGGCGCGCTGCGCCGTCACCTTATGGACCTGGGCCTCATCAAGGGCACCTCGTTCAAGGTCGTCAAGGTCGCACCGCTGGGCGACCCTGTCGAGATCAACGTTCGCGGCTACGAGCTGTCTATCCGCAAGGAGGAGGCAGCTGTCGTCGAGGTTCAGTAAGTTGACCTAGACGAACATTTTTGCAGGTAAAGTTAGTAATTTCTAACTTAAAGACATCCAACTCGGACGGTATGGAAGCAGTCCGAGCGCAATGGGAAGAAGGATTGCATGGCGGATTCTCAGATCCATGTTGCTCTTGCGGGTAACCCCAACTGCGGCAAGACCACGCTGTTCAACCTGATCACCGGCGCCAACGGTTACGTTGGCAACTGGCCGGGCGTCACGGTTGAGAAAAAGGAAGCCAAGCTCTTGAGCGACAAGAGCGTGACCATTACGGACCTCCCCGGCATTTACTCGCTGTCGCCGTACAGCCCCGAGGAGCAGTGCTCGCGCGACTACCTCATGAGCGGCGAGCCCGATGTCGTCGTTCAGGTTATCGACGCCACCAACCTTGAGCGCAACCTGTACCTGGCTCTCCAGGTCATCGAGACGGGCCTTCCCGTCGTGGCCGCCCTCAACATGGCCGACCTTGTTGAGAAGTCCGGCGACAAGATCGACGTCAAAAAGCTCTCCGATCGTCTGGGCTGCCCGGTCGTCATGATCTCGGCTCTTAAGAACAAGGGCATCGACGAGCTGTTCGCGCAGGTCAAGAAGTCTGCGGCCACCAAGGGTCATGTGCCCGAGCATAAATTCGACTCTGCTATCGAGGACGTTCTCACCCATATCGAGAACCTGCTTCCCGCAAGCGTCTCTGCCGAGAAGCGCCGTTACTACGCCGTCAAGCTCTTTGAGCGCGACGAGGCCGCGTGCAAGCTCATCAGCCTCACGAAGGACCATGCCGAGCGCGTGGAGCAGCTCGTTGCCCAGTGCGAGAAGGACTGCGACGACGATGCCGAGTCCATCATCACCGGCGAGCGCTATGGCGTGATCGCCCACATCATCGACGAGTGCCTCATCAAGGCTCCGGCAAAGATGAGCACCTCCGAGAAGATCGACCGCGTGGTCACCAACCGTATCCTTGGTCTGCCGATCTTCGTTGTCATCATGTTCGCCGTCTACTACATTGCCGTGTCCACGCTTGGCGGTACGGTGACCGACTTCACCAACGATCAGCTCTTTGGTACCGATGGCTGGTTCGTGCTGGGCCAGGGCCGCGATGCATATGACGAGGCTACTGGCGAGTATACGCAGGCTCAGGCCGAGATCGCCGCGTTCATCGACGCTGCTGACGCCGAGGGTATCGATGTATCCGCCTATAACGACGCCGTCGACGCCGAGGATGGCGACGCTGCTGCCGACGCGCTCAAGACCATCGCTGCCGAGCCCGAGGCCGCGTCCGTGAAGGGCGAGGTCGAGGAGGACGAGGACGCTGGTACGGCTGCTGCTACCGTCACCGCTGCTCAGGCGGTCGATGACCTCGATGTTGCCGAGCCCGACCCTGCCGACTACGGCCCGTTCGTCCCCGGCATCACCACCGCGGTGCACGATGCCCTCGTGGCTGGCGGCACCGAGGACGGCGGTCTTGTCGACTCCCTCGTCTGCGACGGTATCGTGGGCGGCATCGGCGCCATCATGGGCTTCGTCCCACAGATGTTCCTGCTCTTTGTGATGCTCTCCTTCTTGGAGGACTGCGGCTACATGGCCCGTGTCGCCTTCATCATGGACCGCATCTTCCGCCGCTTTGGCCTGTCCGGTAAGTCGTTCATCCCGATGCTCGTCTCCTCCGGCTGCGGCGTCCCGGGCGTCATGGCAACCAAGACCATCGAGAACGAGAAGGACCGCCGCATGACGGTCATGACCACGACGTTCATCCCCTGCGGCGCGAAGCTGCCGATCATCGCCCTGCTTATGGGTTCGATTATCGGCGACTCTTCGACGAGCGCCAGCTGGATCTCTCCGCTCTTCTACTTCCTGGGCGTCTTTGCCGTCATCGCTTCTGGCCTGATGCTCAAGAAGACCAAGCTCTTTGCCGGTCGTCCCACCCCGTTTGTCATGGAGCTGCCCGCCTACCACTTCCCGGCGATCCGTTCCTGGGCGCTGCACGTGTGGGAGCGCTGCTTCGCGTTCATCAAGAAGGCTGGTACGGTCATCTTCGCTTCCACTGTCGTGGTGTGGTTCCTCTCCAACTTCGGTATGTTCGAGGGCGCCTTTGGTTACCTGCCTTCCATGGATGGCATCCCCGAGGAGTTCATGGACTACTCCGTGCTTGCCATGCTCGGCAACCTCGTGGCTTGGATCTTCGCTCCGCTTGGCTTTAGCACCTGGCAGGCAACGGCTCTTACCGTCTCCGGCCTTGTTGCCAAGGAGAACGTTGTCGCGACCGCCGGTTCGCTTCTCTCGGTGGGCGATGTGGGCGAGACCGACCCGAGCCTGTGGACCGCGTTCGCCGCTATGTTCCCCACGATGGGTGCCTGCGTGGCCTTTGGCGCCTTCAACCTGCTGTGCGCTCCGTGCTTCGCAGCTATGGGCACCATCCGTAATCAGATGAACTCCGGCAAGTGGACTGCCATCGCCATCGGCTACGAGTGCGCCTTTGCCTGGGTGATCGGCCTTATCATCAACCAGCTCTACGAGCTGATTGCGCTTGGTCAGTTTGGTTTCTGGACGATTGTTGCCTTCGTGCTGCTGGCAGGTATGCTCTTCCAGATTTTCCGCCCCATGCCTCATTTTGCATGGACGGATGAGGATGAGACCAACTCCTCCAGCGTGGTGAGCGCTACCGCGTAAAAGCGTTCGTAAGGCTGCGATTCGCTCGCCTTCTCCCCAGCCGCTCGTGGGCTTGTGCCTGCGGGCGGCTTTTTTGCGAAGATGGCGTTGAAGCTGGGCATATGGGGTAAAGTTGCATTAGGAAAACTTATGAAAGGAAGGCCAGATGGCCCCCATCGATATCGTTATCTTGCTGCTCATCGCCATTGCGTTTGTGGCCGTGTGCGTGCGCATCTACCGCAAGGGCACCTGTGCCGATTGCGCTCAAGGAGGCGTGTGCACGGGCCACTGCGGACACAAGAAGAGCTGTCCTGCCGTTAAAGGTGCGGACAAGGTCGCCGAGGACCTGGGCCGCGGCATTAAGTGACGTGTGACGAGGGGGTCGATGAAACCTTGGCATTGGGCTTGCACCTGCTACGATGGTGTGGTTAGCAGGCGCCGCGCCGCGGCCCAACCGAAGGGAACCCCCATGGAGTCTTCAGCCTATCCAATGCTCTTTAGTCCCATCAATGTCGGCACGACTCAGGTTAAGAACCGTGTTTTCATGCCGCCGGTATCCACCAACATGGCCGATCATGGCTATGTGACCCAAGACCTCATCGACCACTATCGCGCCCGTGCCAAGGGCGGCGTGGGCCTTATCATCACCGAGGTGGTTACCGTCGAGCCCACCTACACCTATCTTCCGGGCGATATGTGCTGCTATGACGATACGTTCATTCCTGGTTGGGAGAAGCTCGCTGCGGCGGTTCACGAGTATGGTTGCAAGATCATGCCTCAGCTATTCCATCCTGCCTACATGGCTTTTAACGTTCCGGGCACCCCGCGCCTGATTGCCCCCTCGTTTGTGGGTCCGTCCTATGCGCGCGAGGCGCCTCGCCCCATTACGATCGACGAGATTCACGAGCTTACGCATCAGTTTGGTGACGCCGCCGTGCGCATGCAAAAGGCGGGCGTCGATGGTGTCGAGGTGCATGCCGCTCACGCTCATGGCATGCTCGGCGGTTTCTTGACGCCGCTCTACAACAAGCGTACCGACGAGTATGGTGGCTCGCTTGACGCCCGCATGCGCTTCTTGCTCGAGGTCATCGCCGAAATTCGCGAGCGTTGCGGCAAGGATTTCATCATCGATGTGCGTATTTCGGGCGACGAGTACACCGATGGCGGCCTGACGCTCAACGATATGATCTATGTATCCCGTCGCCTGGAGAAGGCGGGCGTCGACATGATTCACGTCTCGGGCGGCACGACCATCAAGCGCGGCTCTGCCATTCCCGCTGCTGGCACTCAGCAGGCATCGCACGCCGCTTGCTCGCGCGAGATCAAGAAGCATGTAAATATCCCCATCGCTACCGTCGGACGCATCAACGAGGCTTGGATTGCCGAAGAGCTTATTGAAGACGGAGCTGCCGACATCTGCATGATGGGCCGCGCCAACCTGTGCGACGCCGAGTTCTGCAACAAGGCGGCTGCCGGCAACGCCGACGAAATCCGCCCCTGCATTGGCTGCCTGCGCTGCCTGAATGGCATCATGTTTGGCAAACGTATCTCCTGCACCGTCAACCCGGATGTCGAGCATGACGAGGCCGGCTACGAGCCCGCCGATGCCCCTAAGAACGTCCTGGTTGTGGGCGCTGGCCCCGCCGGTATGGAGGCAGCTTTCATCGCTGCCAAGCGCGGTCACAACGTGGTGCTGGTGGACAAGCAGGAGGAGCCTGGCGGAGAGATGCGCATCGCGGCCGTTCCGCCGGCAAAGCAGGAGCTCACGCGTGTTATCAAGTATCAGTACCGTCGCCTGGCAGAGGCTGGCGTGAAGTGTGTCTTTGGCACGGAGCTCACCGCCGAGGATATCCAGCGCGACTATCCCGGCTACGAGGTTGTCCTCGCCTATGGCGCCGAGCCTATCGCCCCTGCCTTTATGCAGGGCTTTAAGCAGGTCATGACTGCCGACGACCTGCTGGGCGGCAAGGCCTTCCCGGGCAAGAAGATCGTTATCGTGGGTGGCGGTACCGTGGGCTGCGAGGCGGCCGATTATCTCGCTCCGTTGGTCAACGACCTGTCCCCGGCCAACCGTCGCGTGACCATCATCGAGATGACCGGGACGCTTGCCGCCAGCGAGGGAGGTGCTGGTCGCGCGGTGCTCATCACCCGCATGCTTTCCAAGGGCGTAGAGGTGCTGACCGAGGCCAAGGTGACCGAGATCACCGAGGACACCATTTCCTATGAGAAGGACGGCGAGGTTCATACTATCCTCGACGCCGATACGCTGGTGCTCGCCATGGGCTACCGTCCCAACACCAAGCTGGCCGACGACCTTGCCGCTGCGGGGATTGTCACCCATGTGCTGGGTGATGCTCAGAAGTGCGGCAACATTCGCGACGCCATCGGCGATGGCTACAAGGTCGCCTGCGAGCTCTAGTCAACCCTTTGTGCGTGGGGGACAGGTTACTTTGCACCGACATGGTGCATGGGTATCTGTCCCCTGCGCGTAGGTGAGGGACTTGGAGCCAGCGTCGGCATACATACCATAGTTAAAGACGGTGTGGCTCATGGACTCGACGGCCATTTTAAAGGCAGCCTCGATCATTGGGTTCTTGGAGTTCTGAGAGTTCTCGTTGATCAGAGCAATCTTCATTGCAAAATAGCTCTCCCATCTCACCGCAACTGAGGGGATGGGGGATGCGATAGTATTACGTGGCGATATTCGACAAACCGTGAGCTTTATCCGAGGGCTTTATGGAACAGCACCAGCATTATCAGAGCTTGCAAGATCAGGCATACAACGCATTGCGCTCCAAGATTATCTATGCCGAGCTCAAACCCGGCACGCGTCTTTCGGCGATTGGTCTGGAAAAGGAGACGGGAATCGGGCGCACGCCCATTCGCGAGTCTTTTGTGCGCCTGCGCGAGCAGGAGCTGGTGGAAACTCGTCCCAAAAGCGGCACCTATGTCTCAAAAATCAGCATGGAGCGCGCCGAGAACGCCTGTTTCTTGCGCGAGAAACTCGAAAGAAGCGTGCTTATTAAATGTTGCTCTGCCGCCACGCCCGAGCACAAGCATCGGCTCGAGCGGATTCTTGCCGAGTCCGAGTCGCTTGACCATAGCGAAACACGTCGCTTTTTCGACTTGGATAACCTGTTTCATGAGACGTGTTTCGAGATTGCCGGCCGCCATATGTTGTGGGATTGGATGAAGAGCGTCAATACGCATTTTGAGCGATACAACTGGTTGCGTATGGTGTCGCAGAATCTGGATTGGGAGCCGATTCGTCGGCAGCATCGCCGGATTCTCGAGGCCATTAAGAGGGGCGATACCGACACGGCGAGCTATCTGGCAGAGACGCACCTGCACCTGATGCCCGAGGAACAGGGCCCGGTTATCGCCTTACATCCCGACTATTTTGAGCCGTCTAAAGACTCGGCTATCTAGCCCATCATTGCATCTGCTCGAGACGTAAAAACGATGCTGCTCACCTACAGTGTCGCCGCGCGCGGCTGCTCGCTTATGACGGCCATTAGCGGCAACGATCCCGCCAAGGAGGCCGAGTCGCCCACCAGGCTTATCGACGCTGGCGTGGACGGCCTGGTCGTCAATACCTGCGGCGGTAACGACGAGGCGATTGCCGCGGCAGCGGGACGCCTGCCCGTTGTGCTGCTCGACCGCGATGTCGTCGACGGCGGTGTCGACCTGGTGACATCTAACAACCGCGAGCTGGTCGCCGGCAAACAGTGAGTGCCGCGGCGTTATCGCATGGTAATGAAGCAAGAAATCCCATTTAGGCCTCAACGGTGGCGTCTAAATGGGATTTTTGCTTCATTTGGAGCTGCTTGCCCCATGTGCGGCTGCTTGACAGGTGCGTGCGAGCCCTATCGTGTGTTGCTTGGACGGGCATGTGGGCCGGTCTATTGGTGCGCCTGATATAGGCGCGCCCGGGAAACTCCGCCGAAACAATCATGTGAGAAAGTAAAATGTCTAACGTATCGAATCGGCAAATGTGCTGTGCGTGAAGGGATGCCCCATGAATCAGCAGCAGAATATCGACTTCGTGCTCCGAACCGTCGAACAGCGTGACATCCGTTTTGTGCGTCTGTGGTTCGTCGACGTGTTGGGTCGTCTTAAGAGCTTTGCCATCAGCCCCGAGGACCTTGAGGTCGCCTTCGAAGAGGGCGTGGGCTTTGACGGCTCTGCTATCGAGGGCTTTGCCACGCCCGAAGAGGCCGACATGCTGGCCTTCCCCGATCCGTCTACATTCCAGGTCCTTCCTTGGCGTCCGAGCGACAACGGCGTTGCGCGTGTGTTCTGCGACATCTGCACACCCGATCGTAAGCCTTTTGCGGGCGACCCTCGCGAATGTCTGCGCGCTATGTTCTATCGTGCCGAAGAGGCCGGCTTTATCATGAACGTGGGCGCCGAACTGGAGTATTACTACTTTAAGAACGACCAGGTCCCCGAGCCCCTGGACAACGTGGGCTACTTTGACCTTTCCGAGTCCGATTCTGCTCGCGACCTGCGTCGTAACACCGTCCTCACGCTCGAGAAGATGAGCGTCCCTGTGGAGTATACGTTCCACTCCGCCGGTCCCTCTCAGCATGGCATCTCGCTGCGTCATGCCGAGGCCCTCACGATGTCCGATGCCATCACCACGGCAAAGCACATCATTCGTCTGGAGGCGTTTGAGGCCGGGTGTCACGCCGCATTCATGCCCAAACCTCTCTCGAAGGCTCCGTCGTCTGCGATGTTTTTACACCAGTCCCTCTTTGACCGTGAGGGCAACAACGTGTTCTACAGCGATGACGATCCGGTCTACCATCTGTCCGACACAGCCAAGCATTACATGGCAGGCATCTTGGCGCATGCGCGCGAGATTTCGGCCATCACCAACCCCACGGTGAACTCCTACAAGCGCCTTACCACGGGCGAAGGCTCTACACCCGAGTACGCCACCTGGGGTCTGCGCAACCGCTCTGCAATGATTCGCATTCCCATCTACAAGCCGGGCAAGCAGCTCTCCACGCGTATCGAGCTGCGCAGTCCCGACCCCATGGCCAACTCCTATCTGGTGAACGCCGTGACGCTGGCGGCAGGCCTTGACGGCATCGAGCGCAAGCTCGAGCTTCCGGCAGAGACCACTGCGGCCACCCTGCGCATGTCTGAGCGCGAGCTCGAGCAGGCCGGCTACACGCAGCTTCCGCGCAACCTGGAAGAGGCGTTGGACATCTTTGAGGATTCTCAGTTCATGAAGGATGCTCTGGGCGAGCATATCCACAGCTTCTTCCTTACCAAGAAGCGCGCGGAGTGGAAGAAATACGCTTCGTGCGTTTCGCAGTGGGAAGTCGACCGATATCTCTCCAACTCATAGGGGCCAGTTGGCGGCATATGGGCTCAGTGTGACCCAAATTGTCTCGCCTTACCGTATGTGACCCGTATGAGCTGCTAAAATGTACCCTGTAAGGGGGTTTGTATGTCAGAGAAAAACATCCTTTTCATGGCTCGCACCACGCGATACCACGAATTCACGCGTTCCCTCACGCAGACCATGGGGGCGGAGGTTTTTGCTGCGACTCCCGATTCGCCAACTGCTGCGCACGACTTTGACCTGCTCGTGCTCGATGCCGATGGCATTCGTAACGATCGTATCGAACAGATCGCCAAGTGGCTGGACGATCGCGGCAACATTCCCATGCTGTTGATCGTGGACGAAGATGCCCTGTCCGACTTGCGCATCCCCGCCCATGGCCATGCCGACTTCATCTGTTCGGGAGGATCGACGGGCGAGCTTGAAGCGCGCGTGCGTCGTCTGCTGGGCGAGGAAGAGTCGTTCTCGGTCGACGACGTTTTGCATATCGACAACCTCGTGATCAATCTGGCAACCTACCAGGTGTATCTGGATGGCGAGCCCGTTGATCTTACGCTTATGGAGTACTCGCTGCTCTCGTTCTTGGCTATGCATCCCAACCGTGCGTATAGCCGCGAGGTCCTGCTGCATCGCGTGTGGGGTTTTGAGTACTGCGGCGGCACACGTACCGTTGACGTGCATATCAGGCGTATTCGCTCCAAGGTGGGCCCGCAGATTGCGGCGCATATCACCACCGTTCGCGGTGTGGGCTATCTCTTCAAGCTCTAACTGCTTGTGGCGAATGTGGAAGAATCTTTTTTGAGCGCGGTGGCAATGATTGTCGCCGCGTTTTATATTGAAGCCTCTTTGTGCATACCTTAGATTTAGCTTAAGGTACTCGATGCTGGGGACAAAGGTGCTCGCAATGGGGTACAACGGTGCTTGATTGAGAGCATATGGAAAGGAAGACCCATCCATGAGTGAAGATATCGATTCGCGTCGCGACGACTCGGGCACTATCGCGCCGGCACCACGCGTCGCCGTTGAGCCAACACCGCAGACGCCTGCCGGGCAGGCACAGCCGGGCCCTGGGGCCGCGACTCCGGGAGCTGCGACGCAGCCTCCCTTTAATACTGGCGATCCGTATGCTGCCCAGACGCAGACCGTGGCGCACACGGTGGTGAAGACCAAGACCAAGAAGCTGCCGGTGTTCTTGTGTTCCCTGGCGGGCATGGTCGTGGGCGCTGTTTTGGTTGTAGCGCTCATCATGACGGGCGCGCTTAACGTCAACCGCGATGCTGGCACCGCAACTGCTACGAGCGAGCCTTCTGGCAGCTCCCAGACCATCAAGATCGATGCTGAGGATACGACGCTTGCCGAGGCCGTCTCGGCAAAGGCCCTGCCTTCCGTGGTGTCCATCACGGCGTGGAGTTCGGGCTCATCCGAGAGCGTCATGCAGGGCGATGATTCCGAGTCTTCCGGCTCCATCGGTTCGGGCGTGGTGCTCGACACCGACGGCAATGTCCTTACCAACAACCATGTGGTCGAGGGTGCGACCGACATCACGGTTTCCCTTAACGGCGAGAGCTACGAGGCCGAGCTTGTGGGTGCCGATACCTCGAGCGACCTTGCGGTAATCAAGATCAAGGATGTGGATGCCAAGAATCTCACGCCCATCGAAGTCGGCGATTCCGATGGCCTTAACGTGGGCGAGTGGGTTATGGCTATCGGCAGTCCCTTTGGCAACGAGCAGTCCGTCTCGACGGGTATCGTGAGTTCGCTGTATCGCTCGACGGCTCTTCCCACTACGAGCGGCACGTATATCTATGCCAACATGATTCAGACCGATGCTGCCATCAATCCGGGCAACTCCGGTGGCGCGCTTGTGAACGACAACGGTGAACTGGTGGGAATCAACTCCATCATCGAGAGCTATTCGGGTTCCAGTTCGGGCGTGGGTTTTGCCATTCCGTCCAACTACGCGGTGAAGATTGCCAAGCAGATTATTGACGGCAAGACGCCCGAGCATGCGTATTTGGGTGTTCGCCTGGGCACGGTAACCGCATCCAACGCGCGCCAGAATGATCTTTCAGTCAATGAGGGCGCGTATGTGGGCGAGGTCATTGCCGACAGCCCAGCGGACGAGGCGGGCATCAAGGAGGGTGACGTCGTTACCAAGGTCAACGACGAGCAGATTTCCTCTGCCGACAGCCTGATTATCGCTCTGCGCTCCTACGATGTGGGCGACACGGTGACGCTCACTGTCCAGCGCGGTAAAAACGAGAAGAAGATCGATGTGAAGCTGGGCTCTGACGCCGATGCGCAAACCTCGCAAGGCGAGGAGACCAACACCGACAGCGCGGAGGGTGCCGGCAACGGCATGAGCGAGGAAGAGTTCCTCGAGTATCTACGAGACCTCATGGGCAACGGCGGCACCGGCAGATAGCTTCCCACAAGAGGGCACTGGTTTTCCCAGCGCCCTCTTTTTATGTGACAGCAAAACGACGGGTTTATTTTGTCACATCAGACCGTTCGCCCAGCGTTTCTTTGCGCTCACGGTGCTAGGCGTTGATGATGCGGGGAAGAGGGAGGTCGAAGGCATCGACGGGTACGCGCGGGACCTGTTGCTCGCTAAAGGCGACGCCGGCTACGAAGCAACGTGGCTGGAGCTTGGGAAGATAACGATCGTAGCAGCCGCCGCCATAGCCCAGGCGCATACCATTGGCGTCGAATCCCACAAGGGGGACTACGATCGCGTCGAGCTCGTGCGGGGCGACAGCGGGGTAGCGCCCATTTTCAGCATTACCGACAGGCGAGAAGGGCCGTAACGGATGTGCGATAAACGGGGCGGAACCGTCGAGATAATCCTCGTGCGAGACAATGCGCATCTGCATGCGTTGACCATCTTGAAGGTCTGGAAACATAGCAGGGAAGGCGACGCGCACTCGCGCATCGTAAAGGGCGGCGATGAATTCGCCCAAATCGACCTCACTCCCCATGGGGGAGTAGGCGGCAACGATGGGTTGGCGGCCCATGCGCGTCGGGAGGGCTTGCTTGACTGCATCTGCAAGATCGGTACAAATCGCGCTCGATTTGCGGGAGCGAAGGGCGGGAGCAAGGAGATCGCGTTGTGCGATGATCCGGGCGCGAACCTCTCGTTTTAGCTGGGCGATATCGTTATCGCAGGGGCTATTATTCAGCATGGCGGTTGTCTGTTGTAACGGCATGTGCGAATGGACGATAAGCTTCTACAAGCTGGTCCAGGCGCATGCGCGCGTTTGCGGCGCTTGTGGATGGAAGGCCGGTAAGCGGAATATTTCGAGCATCGAGCGCGTTTCCATCCATGCGCTGACACATCTGCGTGGCCTTTCCTCCTGTCGTGAAGACATGCGTGATGGGGGCAGCGTCGAGGATGCGCGTGAGGTCGTTGGGGATCGCGTCGGCGATGCTTGCGTCGGCAGCTCCTTCGATGGTGCACGAGGCGAGCACATCCCAAAGGGCAATGTGCTGCTTGAGGAGAAACGCACGACGCGCATCGTTTTCGACTAGAGAATGATCGGGCAGTTCGAACAGCGCTTCCATCACGCGCCAGAAGCGGTTTTGCGGATGGCCATAGTAGAAGCCGACTTCACGGGACTTGGGCGAGGGCATGGTCCCTAGCACGAGCACGCGCGAGCACCCGTCAAAAACCGGTTCCAAAGTATGTTCGATATGCTGAGCTTCCATCTACTCCACCTGCGATGTGACAAAAAGTCGACAGGTTTATTTTGTCACATTCTGCATTTCGCCGGGCGTTTGTTACCGTTCGCCCGACACCGCCCGGGCGGCGCCCCATGTGCCCTGCGAACGCCCATAGCGGCACACGAACGCCCGCCGTAAAAATTCACGCTCTAAATGCAACAAAAAGTCCCACTTGGAGGACCCGTTGGGTTTCCAAATGGGACTTTTGCTTCAAATGCCGAAACCGGCGGCAGCGACACCGCCAGCCTGCATGCGTATGTCAGCGCGCTAGTAACGCCGGCTACTCCTCCTCGCCCAGGCAGTACTGCTCGATGATCTCGCGCAGCTCCTCGATACCCTGGCCCGATTCGGACGAGGTGACGATGACGTTCTTGGCAGGCACGTTGAGTTGACGCTTGATAGCTGCCGTTTGCTTTGCCTGTTGGTTGCGCGAAAGCTTGTCGGCTTTGGTGAGTGCCACGATGAAGGGGAACTCGCCTTCTTGCAGGAACTCGATCATCTGATGGTCGAGCTTGCTGGGATCATGGCGAATGTCCACGAGGGAGACCACCAGATTAAAGCTGCGGTCCAGGTCAAAGTAGTCGCCGATGAGCTGTGCCCAGCGGTCGCGTTCGCCCTTGGAGCGTTGCGCAAAACCGTATCCCGGCAGGTCGACAAAATGCACGCCGTCTGCCTCGAAGAAGTTCACGTTTGCCGTCTTGCCCGGGGTACTCGACACCTTGACGAGGTTGCGGCGGTTGAAAATCTTGTTCATGATGGACGACTTGCCCACGTTCGAGCGGCCCACGAAGCTTACCTCGGGGCAGGTCGAAGGCGGAATTTGCGAAGCCTTGCCGTATGAAGCTACGAACTTGACGGTGTTGTAGTTGATCTGGTTGGCCATGGTGCTCCTTTACGCGCCCTCGCCGCAGATAGCGCGACGGACGATACCGAGGGTGATGTTGCTTGCGCGCTGCGCGTACTCCTCGAGATCGAACTCGCGCGAGGACAGCGCGTCGTAAGCCTCGTCGCAGTTATCGGAAATGGCGCGCATGACCAGGCAATCGATACCGTTTTTGGCGGCGATGTGGGCGATGGCAGCGCCTTCCATCTCCACGCAGTCGGCATGCGTGGCCTCGATGGCACGCTCGCGCATCTCGGCGCCCGAGACGAAGCGATCGCCCGTGGCGATGGTTCCGCGCAGGTATTGCAGGCTATCGGGGCCTGCCGTGTGCTCGTTCGCGTTGCAATAGCCGCGGCTCGTGAGAAGCGCCTCGGCGGCGTCGACGAGCGCGGGGGTCGAGGTGTACTCCTCAAGACCCGGAGCGGATTCGGCAAGAAGCGCCGTATCGGTATCAAGATAGCGCAGACGCTCACCGATTACGATATCGCCGATGTGCAGCACGGGGTTAAGGCCGCCTGCGATGCCCGAGAAAATGAGAGCCTCGGGATGATACGTGCTAATGAGGTGCTGCGCGGCTGCTGCGGCGTTGACCGTGCCCATGCCTGCCGTGGTGGCAACAAGGCGAGCGCCATGGTAGGTGCCGGCAAGCACTGTGAGGCCGGCCTCCTGCGTGGTGACGGCTCCGTCAACGGCGGATGCGACCTCGCGGACTTCTTTCTCAAGGGCGCCGATGATAGCGATAGTTTTCATGATTTAACCCCCATATCCTTAGGTTTTTCTGCCCTATGGTATCAAAGCCCCGCGCCTCGCGCCTGTGCCAGATGCCTTTCCAGAGGAAACCGACGAATGCGGCCGCCGCGTGACCGTTCGCCGGCTTGCAGCTACACTGATGCCGTGGCACGGCGGGCCGGAGCCGGCAGGGCGAATTGCCGCCCCGCCATATGCGACGCCGACGCCTGTCGCAGCAGCCGCGCACTGGCGCTTGTTCGCGTCTCGATGCCGAGACGCTCGAGAGAAGGGAGCCATTGATGGCGCTCGTCAAAGTCGATTTCCTTTCCACCTCGCTCATGCGTACGGTGACGATTAACGCCATCGTCCCTGCAGACTGGGCATCCATCGATTCGCTGGGCTATGCGCGGGCGATTCCGCGTGAGCAGCAACGACCTTTCAAGACGCTCTACCTGCTCCACGGCGTGTACGGCAACTACACGGATTGGGTTACGCGCACGCGCATCCAATATCTGGCGGAGTCGCGAAACCTTGCCGTTATCATGCCGTCGGGCGAGAACGGCTTTTACAACGACCGCGCAGACGGCGCGCGTTTTGGCGAATTTATCAGCAGTGAGCTGGTGGAGTTCACGCGCAAGCTCTTCCATCTTTCCTGTGAGCGCGAGGACACGTTTATCGGCGGCCTGTCTATGGGCGGCTATGGCGCCATCGTCAATGCTCTGCGCCATCCCGAGACGTTTAGCAGGGTTGTGGCGCTGTCTTCGGGCCTCACGCTCAATTTGAAGCAGGTGCTTGAAAGCACGTACGATGCGCCGGGCATTTTGGGCAATCGAGGCTTTTACGAGTCGGTCTACGGTCCGCTGGACAAGGTGCGCGGCTCGCAAAACGATTATGATGCCCTAGCCGAGCGTGTCGGCGCCTCGGACGGTCCGCGACCGAGCTTCTACATGGCGTGCGGAGAGGACGACGACCTGCTTGAGCCCAACCGTGCGTATCGAGACAAGTTGATAGGCGAGGGCTTTGAGGTGGATTATCACGAGGGTCCCGGCGCGCACAACTGGAAGTTCTGGGATACCTGGATCGAGCGCTCTCTCGACTGGCTTCCGCTTGACGGTGCCGACGACCCGCTGAGCAGCGGAAACGTGTCGTAGCGACCGCCATCGTCCATATCGATGTGACAGAAAAACGACAGGTTTATTTTGTCACATCGATACAATGCAGCGCTCGGGGCGCGCGTTGGCGCAAGGGCACGCGAAGAGTGTGCAAGAATAAACCTGTTGACGTTTTGACACATGCTGTTATGTGAGGGGATATGTGATGGCGGAACAAATGAGTCTGTTTGGCGATGCGGCGAGTGCGGAGTCTGCGGAGCCTGCGCTGTCGCATGAACAGGCTGCGGCGCGTGCGGCGGAGCTCCGTCACGAGTTGGACTACCATGCGTACCGCTATTACATGCTCGACGCTCCGGAGATTACCGACGCCGCATTTGACAAGATGCTTGTCGAGCTCCAGGAAATCGAGTCCGCATACCCCGATTTGATAACCCCCACGTCGTACACGCAGCGCGTGGGTGGCTACGTCTCCGATCAGTTTGCTCCCGTCACGCATATGGCGCGCATGTATTCCATGGACGACGCCATGAACCTCGAGGAGCTTGACGCTTGGCTCGAGCGCACGGAAAACGCTCTGGGCGCCGGCCGCGTGACGTATACCTGCGAGCTCAAGATCGATGGCTTGGGCGTGGCCATTACCTACGAGAACGGCGCCTTTGTGCGTGCGGCAACCCGTGGCGACGGTACGACGGGCGAGGATGTCTCGCTGAATGTCCGTACGATTCAAGACGTTCCCATGCATCTTTCTGAGAAAGGCCTGGCGCACATGGGCGCCGACCGCGATCGCGTGATCGAGGTTCGCGGTGAGGTCTATATGCCCAAGGGCAGCTTCGTACGCTTGAACGACGAGGCTGATGCCGAGGGGCGCGACCCGTTTGCCAACCCTCGCAACGCGGCGGCGGGCAGCCTTCGCCAAAAAGATCCCAAGGTTACCGCGAAGCGCGACCTCTCTACCTTCATCTACGCCATTGCCGATACGGCGCCGCTGCACGTTCACAGCCAGCATGAGTTTTTGAGCTGGTTGCGTGACGCCGGGTTCCATATGAATCCTAACGTCGCGACCTGCAAAACCCCGGCCGAGGTGCATGAATTTTGCGCCGATGCCCTGGCGCATCGCGGCGACCTTGATTACGACATCGATGGCGTGGTCGTGAAGGTCGATTCCTTCCAGCAACAGTCCGACCTGGGTTTCACTGCCCGCGCCCCGCGCTGGGCCATCGCTTTTAAGTTCCCGCCGGAAGAGAAGACCACCGTGCTGCGCGAGATTCGCGTGCAGGTGGGTCGCACCGGCGTGCTCACCCCGGTAGCCGAGTTCGACCCGGTGACCGTTGCGGGCTCCACCATCGCCCGTGCGACCCTGCACAATATCGACGAGGTGCATCGCAAGGATGTACGCGTGGGCGACACCATCGTGGTCCATAAGGCGGGCGACGTGATTCCCGAGGTCGTGGGCCCTGTGCTCGATAAACGCTGGCCCGACGCTCAACCCTGGCAGATGCCCGCGACATGCCCCGTGTGCGGCAGCCCCGTGGTGCATGAGGAGGGCGAGGTGGCCTATCGCTGCGTGTCGCTCGACTGCGCGGCTCAGCTTAAGGAACGCTTGCTGCACTGGGTGAGTCGCGGCTGCATGGATGTCGACGGCGTGGGCGACGAGCTGGTGGACAAGATGATTGCCGCCGGCCTGCTCCACGACGTTGCCGATTTCTATCGGCTGACGGTCGAGGACATCGCCGGGCTAGATACGGGGCGTGCATACGCTGCCTCCAACGCGCGCCGTGGTGTGCACGTGGGCGACCCGATTCTCGTGGGTCAAAAGACGGCCCAAAAAGCGATTGACGAGATCGCGCGCAGCAAACAACAGCCGCTCGGTCGTGTGCTGTTTGCCCTGGGCATCCGCCTGGTGGGCAAGAGCGTAGGCAAGCTTTTGGCCCAGCGCTTCCTCTCCATCGACAAGCTGGTGCTGGCGAGCGAGGAAGAGATTGCAAGTATCGACGGCGTCGGACCCAAGATTGCTGCAAGCGTTAAGGGCTTCTTGGCGGTGCCCGAGAACCTCGAGGTCCTGGAGCGCTTGCGCCAGGCAGGCCTTATGCTCGAGGAAGACTTGGGCCAGATGGCGGCAGATGCCGCAGCTGCCACGGGCGTCTCGGCGGACCTCGCATCCGAGCAACCGCTCGCCGGCCTCACCTTCGTGCTCACCGGTACGCTCGTGCGCCGTACGCGCGACGAGGCGGGAGCCGCGCTCAAGGCCTTGGGCGCCAAGGTGACCGGTTCGGTCTCGAAGAAGACGAGCTTTGTAGTGGCGGGCCCGAAGGCGGGGTCGAAGCTCGCTAAGGCCGAGAGCCTGGGCGTGCCCGTTTTGGACGAGGAGCAGCTTGAGATGATCCTAACGACAGGCGAGTTGCCCACGGCGTAGAAAAACATGCTGACGTTTGGGCTTCAAGAAGACTCCCTCGGGTTCAAGACCAACATGCTATATCATAATTGTGTACATAATTATGATAGGAGTGTGCCATGCCTGTTTGCGTGCCAATCAAAGATATGCGTGACACCGCCAAGTTCTCGGAGCTTGTCGAGTCTACCCCGGGTCCCATCACGGTGACGAAGAATGGCTATAGCAAGTTCGTCGTCATGCGCTCGGCGGACTATGATCGCATGGTCCAGGAGCAAGCCAAGGCCCGTCTTATGGAGCGAGTCGCGATTGCGGAGCGCGAGCGGGCGGCCGGTTTAGGACGCAGTGCCTTTGAGGCTTTGAGTGATCTCGAGACAAAATATGGCCTATAACGTCAGGATCCTCCCTACAGCAGAGCAAGAGGTTGACGATATCGTTGAGTATCTGATGGGTCATGGTATAAATACCGCGCGTCGCTTTTTGGCAAAATATCGGCAACAACTCGAGATTCTGCAGAGCGGGGTTGCCGACTACGGGCTCTCCTTTCTGCGGGAGTTGAGAGGTCTTGGATACCACGCGTGCTCCGTGAACTCTTATGTCATGCTGTACTACTACGAAGGCAGCGATGTCGTAATTGCTCACGTGTTTCATCAAAGCCAGGATTATGCGTCGCTTGTCATCGCTTATGACGCTTGCGATGAACTTAAAGGGGGAGATGATTAGTCGCCTCGTCGTTCGCTCCCTTAGCGCCGTGCGGGCCCGTGGGCGGACCTCGCGCCGCCGTGGGCTCTCCATTCACTCGCCAAATGAAGCAAATTATCCCATTTAGTACGTCTACCAGGCGTTCTAAATGGGATTTTTTGCTTCATTTAGGCATGTGCGTTTTGGGGCCGCCGCGCTGCGTGGCTCGCTTCTATTGCCACTTTGTTGCTTACGTTAGAAATCCGGACCGACACTTGACCCGAGGCTCCTTTTTACAATACTTGAGTAGTCATTAATTGAGTATTCAAGGAGATGAAGATGGTGCAGGGCAATTTCACCTCAGCAGACGCGCCGGAGCAGCAGCCTGCTTCCGATGAAGACATGCGCTTGGGCATGTCACTCAACGATATCCATATGAGCATCAGCCGCGCGTTTCATACCATGAACAACACGACGCGCCCCTGTGCGCGAAGCTTGGGGCTGGGGCAAGGCCAACCTCGTATTCTTTCGTATATCGCGGTGCACGGCGTGAGTACACAGCGTGAGATTGCCTGTTTCTATTCCATCGATCCTTCGGCTGTGTCGCGCCTGCTCGATCCGCTGGAGCGTGAGGGCTTCTTGACGAGCGTCCCGGGTCGCGATCGCCGCACGCGTGCTCTCGACATCACCGAGAAGGGCAGGCACGCTCTTGCCGCCTGGGAAGATGAGTGCCGTCGCGTCGATCGCATCATGTTCCGCGGCTTTACCTCGGAGGAAGAAGCCGCACTGAAGGACATGCTCGAGCGCGTGCGCAAGAATATGGCAGATGAGCTCGAGGCAGGCAAAAAGCATGAATAACCTGCGTCGCATGATTCATTACCTGGGAACATACAAGATCGATGCCGTGCTCGGCATCCTCATCGTCGCTATCGAGACCTCTATCGAGCTCTTTATTCCCGTGCTCATGGCGCGCATTATCGACGAGGGAATCGCGCGCGCCGACATCCCCCTCATCCTGCACCAGGGTGCGCTGATGCTTACCTGTGCGGTCACATCGCTTGTCCTGGGCTTTTTCTACGCGCGTTTTGCGTCGCGTGCCTCGGTGGGGCTCGGAGCGAACCTGCGTCAGGCGGAGTATGAGAAGATTCAGCGCTACGCCTTTGGAAACCTCGACCATTACCAAACGTCCTCGCTGGTCACGCGCATGACCACCGACATCACCGTCATTCAAAACGCCATGGCAAACGGCTTTAGACCCTGCGTGCGCGGGCCGATGATGCTCATCATGTCCCTTTTCTACGCGTTTTCGCTCAACCGCAACCTTGCTATGGTGTTCGTCTGCATCTTGCCGGTCCTCGCGGTGGCACTCGGCATCATCACCTGGCGTGTATCGCCGCTCTACCAGCGCCTCCAGACCTCGATGGACCACGTGAACCGTGTGGTGCAGGAAAACCTGACCGCCGTTCGCGCCGTCAAGGCCTACGTGCGCGAGCCGCAGCAGTGCGACGTGTTTGGCAACGTGAACAGCGAGCTTGCGCAGGGGGCTACCAAGACGTTTGGAACCGCTCAGTTCAACCTGCCGGTATTCCAAGCGGCCATCTACACGGCAGCCACGCTTGTACTGTGGGTGGGCGGCCAGATGATTTGCGCAAACACCCTGACCGTGGGCGAGCTTACGGGCTTTATGAGCTATGTCTTGCAGGTTATGAATTCGCTGATGATGATCTCGAATGTTTTCCTGCTGCTCACGCGTGCGCTTACGAGTGTGGAGCGCGTGGGTGAGGTTCTTGACGAAGAGCCCTTGATTGCCTCTCCGGCAGCCGCGCGTGCGCTTACAGTCGTGCCAGACGGCTCGGTCTCCTTTCACGGTGTCAACTTTAAATATCGCGCCGAGGCGGAGGAGGACGTGCTCGAGGACATTTCCTTCGATATCGCGAGCGGCTCCACGGTGGGCATCTTGGGCAGTACGGGTGCGGGCAAAAGCTCGCTCGTGCAGCTCATCGCGCGCCTGTACGATGCGACGGCGGGAGAGGTGCTGGTGGGCGGCCATGACGTGCGTGAGTACGACCTGGTTGCCCTTCGTGACGCCGTGGGCGTGGTGCTGCAGAAAAACGTGCTTTTCACGGGCACTGTGCGCGACAACCTGCGCTGGGGTAATGCCAAGGCGACCGACGAAGAGCTTCTCGAGGCGTGCCGCCTAGCGTGCGTGGACGAGTTCCTCGATCGCATCGGTGGACTCGATGGCGACTTGGGGCAGGGTGGCGCCGGTGTATCCGGCGGCCAAAAACAGCGACTGTGCATCGCACGCGCTCTGCTCAAGCGTCCGCGCATCTTGATCTTCGACGATTCGACAAGCGCCGTGGACATGGCTACCGAGGCTAAGATCCGTGCCAATTTGGCGAGCATCCCGGGTGTTACCTGCATCATCATCGCGCAGCGCATCACTTCGGTGATGGATGCCGACGAGATCATCGTTTTGGATGACGGTCATCTCCATGCGCGGGGCACCCATGCAGAGCTTCTCGAGACCGACGCTATCTACCAGGAAATCTATGCGTCGCAGGTGGGGCATGCCGACGAAGCGACGCCGGATGATTCTTTGAGGGGAGGCGAGGTCCATGCCTAAGACTGCAGCTCAGGCGCGCCCGGAAAACCTCAAGCATACGCTGCGCTGTCTGCTTTCCTACATGGGGCACGCCAAGATCTCGCTCGGCGTCGTGGGCGTGCTTGCCGTTATTTCGGCTCTCGCTAACCTGCTGGGTACCTACATGATCAATCCCGTTGTGACGGCGCTCACCACAGGGCATGCCGATAAGCTGGGCTCGCTTATCGCGCTCACCGCCACCATCTACGCGTTGGGCGTGGCGTGCGCTTTGGGCTACACGCAGATTATGGTCCGTGCGGCGCAGCGGGTGGTGTTCGACATTCGCCGCGACCTGTTTGCGCATATCCAGACGCTTCCGCTTGGCTATTTTGACCGTACGCGGGCGGGCGACATCATGAGTTTCTTCACCAACGACGTGGACACTGTTTCCGAGGCGCTCAATAACAGCTTTGCAACGGTGATTCAGGCTGCTGTGCAGACGGTGGGAACGTTGGTCTTGATGTTTGTTCTCAATTGGCGTCTTGCGCTCATCACCGTGGCGTGCGACGTGGCCATTGTGGCGCACGTGCGCTATTCGGGCGCGCACAGCAAGAAGTTCTACGCGCGGCAGCAAAAGGCGCTGGGTGCGCTCGACGGCTATATCGAAGAGATGGTCTCGGGGCAAAAAGTCGTCAAGGTCTTCAACCATGAACAGGCAAACGTTGCCGAGTTTACCGACCGCAACGAGGGCTTGCGCCAGGCGGGAACCTCGGCACAGAGCTATGCCGCGACGATGGTGCCGGTCACGGTGTGCATCGGGTACGTGAACTACGCGATTGTGGCTGTGGTGGGCGCAATCTTGGCTATCCACGGCTTGGCGACCGTGGGCGCGCTTGCGAGCTACCTGGTGTTTGTACGCCAGGCGGCGATGCCATTCAATCAGGTGACGCAGCTGGGCAACTTCTTGCTCAATGCTCTTGCGGGTGCCGAGCGCTTGTTTGCTGCGATGGAGCTTGAGAGCGAGTGTGACGAGGGCCGTGTAACGCTTGCGCGGAATAGCGACGATGAGTGGTCGTGGAAGCTGCCCGAGGGCCAGGGCTTGGGAGCCTATGGTAAGCTCGTGCCCGTGGCTGCCGATGCGGGCGTTGGTGAACAGCGCGCCTCGACGGGCGATCATGCGATAGACGTCGAGGAATCGGGTGCGCGCCCGCAGCGTACAGCGCCGGGCGCAGATGGCACGCTTCTGGCAATCGAGTCGGTTCCGCTGCGCGGTGACGTGCGTTTTCATGGCGTGGACTTTGGCTACGTGCCGGGGAAGCTGGTCCTGCGCGACCTCAACCTGTTTGCCAAGCCAGGCCAAAAGATCGCTTTCGTGGGGTCGACCGGCGCCGGCAAGACCACCATCACCAACCTCATCAATCGCTTCTACGAGCTCGATGCGGGCGAGATTACGTTCGACGGTATCGACGTGCGCAACATCGCCAAGGCGGATTTGCGTCGAAGCCTTGGCATCGTGCTGCAGGATACGCACCTGTTCACGGGGACTATTGCCGATAACATCCGCTTTGGCAAGCTCGATGCCACGGATGAAGAGGTGCGTGCGGCGGCGCGTGCTGCTTGCGCCGATTCGTTCATTCGCCGTATGCCCCACGGCTACGACACCATGGTGACGTCTGACGGCGCGAACTTGAGCCAAGGACAGCGCCAGTTGCTCGCCATTGCCCGCGTGGCGGTGGCCGATCCTCCGGTGTTGATCTTGGACGAGGCTACATCGAGCATCGACACGCGTACCGAGAAGCTTGTCGAGCGGGGCATGGACCGCATCATGGATGGCCGTACGACTTTCATGATCGCGCATCGCCTCTCTACGGTGCGCAACGCCAACGCCATCATCGTTTTGGAGCACGGACGCATCGTCGAGCGCGGCACGCACGAGGAGCTACTGGCCCAACACGGCGAGTACTGGCAGCTCTACCAGGGCCTCAAAGAACTCGACTAATGTGTCAAAAAGTCGACAGGTTTATTTTGTCACATTTTCACAGATCCTACATATTGAGCTCCAACAGGACACGTCGGGCCGCATGTAACGGTTCTGTACGCGCTTGAATGCCGGGCACGGAAGATGGATATAGTAGAAGCGAACGCTATTACGATTGAAGAGGACCGTGCCCGCGCATGCGCGTTTTTGATTTCGACAACACCATCTACGACGGCGAGAGTCCTTACGACTTCTATCTGTTCTCGCTCAAGTACAATCCGAAGGTTGTGCGCTTTGTGCCGCCGCTTGCCTACTACGGCATGCGCTACTCCAAGGAAAAATGCACGTTAGAGGAGCTCGAACGCGCCATGGCCAAGTACCTCAAGGCGTATCTGAGCTCCTTTGACGACATCGACGGCATGGTGAGCGCCTTTTGGGACGCGCACATGCATAAGATCAAGCACTGGTATCATCCGCAGCCCGACGACGTGATCATGACCGGGTCGTTCGACTACACCATGAACGAGATCCAGCGACGCCTGGGCATCAAGACCATGGTCTGCTCGACGGTCAATCGCGATACGTTGGAGCTCGAGCATCTCAATTTTGGAACCAACAAGGTCAAGGTGTTCCGCGAGATGTTTGGGCCAGACGCTGTGCCCGATGAGTTCTATAGCGACAACATGATCGACCTGCCCATGATGAAGCTCGCGCGCCGCGCCTTCCTGGTGAACGGCAACCATATCAAGCAGGTTAACGTTTAACCGCTGTGACAGGTCAGGCCGCGGCATTTTGACTGACGCCGGGATGGTCGAAGTGCCCCTCCAGCCGTTACCTGCGGCCCCAACGAGTAAAGATGTTACGAACCTGTGTCCATTTGTGCAATCTGCACGGACGCAGAAGATTTTCGTGTGACTCAGGCGTGACAATGCGGGTGGATGCCAACGACAAGGAGGACGCCATGGACTCATTTATGTATTTTGCACCCACCCGCTTGCTGTTTGGACCGGGCAAGCTCAATGAGCTCGGAGACCAGGAACTGCCGGGCAAGCGCGCCCTTTTGGTCACCACGGGCGGCAAGTCCGTCAAGGCAAATGGCTATCTTGCTCGCGTGGAAGAACAGCTTGACCGTGCCGGAGTGGAGCACGTTCTCTTTGATCGCATCGAGCCCAACCCCTTGCGCGACACCGTGAATGCGGGAGGCTGGATGGCGCGTACGGAAAGCTGCGATTTCGTGCTCGCGCTGGGCGGCGGCTCCGTTATGGACGGCTGCAAGGGCATCTGCGTGGTGGCTGCCAATCCCGGGTGTGATGCCGGGGGTAACGAGGTCGCTGGCGACATCTGGGACTATGCCATGGGCGGCACCGCAAAGGGCCTTCCCATTCCAAACGATCCGCTTCCGTTGGTGTGCGTGACCACGACGGCGGGCACCGGTTCTGAAGTCGATGCGGGCGCCGTGCTTTCTTGCGAGGAGACCGATGAGAAGCTTCGCTTAGGCAACCCTCGCCTGTTCCCGCGTCTTTCGGTGGTCGACCCCGAGCTCATGTTCACGGTTCCTCCGCGCCTCACTGCTTTTCAGGGGTTCGATGCCCTGTTCCACTGCGTGGAGTGCTATATCAACAATGCGCACACTCCTATGGGCGATATCATTTGCCGCGAAGGTATCCGAAACGCTGCTGTGGCGCTTCCTGCCTGCGTACGCGATGGGTTTGACCTTCATGCACGCACGCAGCTTGCCTTTGCCAATACCCTGGGCGGTTACGCCATGGTCTGCACGGGCTGCGCCGGCTGCCATGGAACAGAGCACGCCATGAGCGCGCACCATCATGACCTTCCGCATGGTGCGGGCCTCATCATGATCAGCGTGGCCTATCATCAGCATATGATCGACGCCCACGTGTGCGATGACCGCTATGTCGATATGGCACGCCTGATGGGAAACTGGCTTGCCAGCAAGCCCGAAGATTTCATTGCCGAGCTTGAGCGCCTGATTGACGAGTGCAACATGGAGGATCTCAAGATGAGCGACTGGGGCATCACGCCCGACGAGTTCGACGCCATGGCGAGCAAGGCCCTCGACACCAACGATGCCCTGTTTGCGCATGATCCTGCACAACTCTCTCATGACGACGTGGTGAATATCCTCAAGGCGTCTTGGGTTGACTAGCGGATAGAGGACTCCTGCGGTTTCGCCACGTGCGCGAGCCAATCCGACTTGCCTGCTAAACGTGGCAAGCATGCCTGTTACAAGAAAAGGCGCCGGGTGAAAGCCCAGCGCCTTTTTGTGCTTTACCGCGATTAAACTGCGGGTGCCGTCTTTTGTTTTTGCGAGCATCGTATCGTTGCGAGCACCAGGGCGAAGGCGATGAGCGCGAGAGCCGCTCCCATGGCTCCTTCGTGAGCGATGCCTGCCTGCGCCGCAATCCAACCGCCGACGGCGGTGCCAAACGAGATGCCCACGTTGAACGCCATGGGCTCCAGCGAACTTGCGAGTGTGAGCGCCTTGGGATGCCGTCTGCGTGCTACGCGCATGAAAAGCGAGACGCACGGAACTGAAGACAGATACATCAAGGTGGCCAAGCAGAATGCCAACACAAGGGCCACGGGCATGGAACCTTGGACCACGAATAGGCCAAAGAGTACCGCTGCTTGCATCAAGAACGTCACCAAAAGGGCCTTGATCCCAAAGCGAGTGTCGATCCATCCGGCAAGAATGTTCGAGAGCAAACAAAAGCCGCCATACACCATGAGCGTGGTGCTCGTCTCGACGGTACTCATGTCCAAGATCTGCTCGAGATAGGGTGTGATGTAGCCATAAAAGGTGTACACCGACCCCACGCCAAAGACGAAGATGAGCATGCCGAAGATGATGCTGGGCTCGCTGAACAGGCGCACCTGTTCGGCAAAGGATGCCGCTTCGTCGGTTGCTCCGGAGCGCGGCATGACGGCCGCGATCGCTACGCAAACAAGAATTGCGAGCACAAAGACGCCGTCCATCACGTAATGCCAACCCATGGTGTCGGCAACGATTTTTCCCACGGAGGTCACGATGACCATGGCAACGGAGTATGCCGCGTATACGATGGAGATGACGAGGGACATGCGCTTGGGCGAGACCAGCTCGGGGATAAACGTTATGCCCTCGGCGAGCAGCGCGCCCGATACCGAGCCGATGAGGATGCGGGCGGCAAGAAGCATCTCGTAGCCTTGGGCTATGGCCGACATGAGATTGCCCAGGCAGAACAGCGCGGCGTAGACGAGCAAAAGTCGATAGCGCTTAAAGCGACCCGTCGTAAGGGCAAGCAGCGGAGTGCAGACGGCGTAGGGGAGGGCGAACAGGCTGATGAGCTGTCCGATCGTGGAAATCGAGACGCCAAACCCATTTGCGAGGTCGGACTCGATGCCGATGGCGACGAATTCGGAGCATCCGAGCGAAAAGGCGAGTAGGACGAGAAGGGCAAGGCACAGACGCGCGTGTTTGGGATTGGGGGTCGCGGTGCGAAGAGTCGAACTGTTCAAATGATCAAATCCTATCAATATCCAGTGCGTCAAACAGATAGATAGTAGATGCGTCGCGCGCAAGGCGCCGCCTTAGTTTTTTAATTAACATTGGCTTTTTGCTGTGCAACGATGGGTGCACGTTTTGCGCGCAGCGTTCTTTCTCGTATGAGACCGTGTTTGTGCGTGGCGCTCTGGGCATAATAAGGGCCATCTGCGCGCCGCGAACAAAAAACGCTGCGGAACGATTGATGCCTGGGGTCTGGAGGTGCATATGAAGAGGGGACATACGTCTGGTCGCAGTCGCTTCTGTCCAGAGTATCCCTTGGCATATGTGCACGATGTTGCCCTGCAGCTCGAAAAAGATGGCAGATTGGGATTGACGCGTTCGTTTATCCAGCATGGCGATGTTTCGGTTTACGAGCATGTGCTCTCGGTGGCGCAGACGAGCATTCGTATGGCGAGTGCACTTTCTCGTGTGGGCGTTGCGGTCGATGCGCACGCCTTGGTGCGCGGCGCGCTCCTGCATGATTATTTTCTCTACGACTGGCATGACCCCGATCCGAGCCATCGTCTTCACGGATTTAGGCATCCGTATGCCGCTTTGCGACGTGCCGAGGAGGACTTCGATCTTTCGCCCCTTGAGCGCAATATCATCGTCCGCCATATGTTTCCCCTCGTGCCGATTCCGCCTGCGTGCCGCGAAGCGTGGATTGTCTGCCTGGCCGATAAGGCGTGTGCGCTGGGTGAGACGATCGATGGGCGCGTTGGCAGCTGTCTCCAGGCAAAACGAAAGGGGAAGCGCGCATGAACGGAGTATTGAGGCCTGCAATGGCAGCGCTCACTCCTGTTGTGTTGGCTATTCAAGTTGCGATTTCCATCCCGGGCGTTCCGCTTTCAGCGCTCGTGCTCTCTTTTATGGTGTACGGGTTTGCGGGATGGCTGTGGGAGTCGACGGTCTGTGCCATGCTCAACCATGGTTCGTTTGCCAACAGCGGGTTCTTGCTGGGACCATGCTGTCCCATTTACGGCGTGGGGGCGCTCGTCTGCTGGTTCGCGCTGCGCGGCATCGAAAGCGTGCCGGTGCAGTTTTTGGCGGCAGGCACGCTGTGCTGTTGCGTTGAGTACCTTGTGGGCGTGATTCTCGAGGTTACGACCCACGCGCGCTTTTGGGACTATTCCGACATGCCGCTCAATTTTCAGGGGCGCATATGCCTGTACGGCTTTTTGATGTTCGGCGCGGGCTGCGTGCTCATTTGCCGTGTTGCCGAGCCGGCGCTCTTGGGGCTGCTCGCGTCGATGCCCGTGTGGTTGGTGAGAATGCTTGCCGTGGCCGCGCTGGTGGTGATTGTGATTGATGCGGCGTCGTCGATGGCGAGCTTCCGGCGCCTGTCCGCCTCGCTGGAGGAGTTGCGCAGCGAGCTTGCCGATCGCATCAACGATTCGCTCAAAGACGCTTCGGACTCGCTGGTCGAGCGCATTCCAGAGACGGCGCTCGATTCTGCGCAGACGGCGCATGTGCGTGGTCGCGCCATCAACGGCTGGCTGCTCGAAATCTCCGATGCGGTGATGGATTCTTTGCGCGAGAAGGTCGAGATACCGTCGTTTATCGCCGACGGTGCCCGCGGCGTGCGCATGGCTGCACAGCGCCTTGCGGATGCGGCGCCTCGTCCGCGCCTGCCCAAGCGCCCGGCGCGTAAGATCTCGATTTCCAAGCGCGACCTGCGCTTCTTCAATGCTTTTCCGCATCTGCGCATGATGAAGTACGAAGGCATCATCAGGGCGACGAGGCTTAAAGCCCACGCCTACACCCTCTTCTGCCGCAAGGGGCTGTAGTGCCGCACCTCGGCCCTCAATCGTCGGGCGCCGCACGCAAGGCGTGCGCCTTCCTCTTTCAGGCCGACCTGCGGCACTACAGCCCCTTGCGGGCGTTGACGGGAGGGCGGCACAATCTGGTCCAAGCCTGCGGGTGCCGCACGCAAGGCGTGCGCCCTCCTCTTTCGGGCCGACCCGCGGCGCTACAGCCCCTTGCGGGTGGCGGGGCGGAAGCCGGGGCATCTTGCCCCTCACAGAAGTGTGACTGCCCGCCAAGCTCATTTGTCAGATAATGGATTGCATCGGTGTGCGCAGTTTGCTGTTGACGTTGACGCGTGGACAGCGCATAACATTGCCGAATGACGCGAGCGCTCATTAACGCATAGATGGGCAGGGTAAACGCGAAAGGAGAGGTAAAGGACATTGCAGGACGTTATCGCGTACTTTTCGACGCATGGTGCGGACTACATTCAGATGGTGCTCGAGCACCTGAATGTCAGCATCCTTTCGCTCGCGATGGCTATCCTCATCGCTGTGCCGCTCGGCATCGCCTGCAGCCGGTCCCCGTTGCTCGAGAAGGTCTCGGTCGGGGTCTCCGGCATCTTGCGCATCATTCCGAGTCTTGCCGTGCTTGTCGTTTGCGTGCCGATCTTGGGCACGGGGACGCTGCCCGCGGTCGTGGCGCTCACCGTGCTCGCTATTCCGCCCATCCTCATCAATACAGCCCTCGGCTTTCGCTCGGTGCCTGCCGATGTCCTCGAGGCAGCGCGCGGCATGGGCATGGACGAGTGCCTTGTCTTCCTCAAGATTAAGGTGCCGCTGGCGTTTCCCGTGTCCTTCGCAGGCGTTCGCACGGCGGCTTCCGAGGTTGTGGCATCCGCGACGCTTGCTGCCTACATCGGTGCGGGCGGCTTGGGCCAGATTATCTTCACAGGTCTCGGCCTCATGCGAACCGACTTGCTCGTAATCGGCGGCGCCTCGGTTGCGGCTCTTTCCCTCTTGGTGGGTATGCTTCTCTCGGTAGTCGACCGGTGGATGCGCCCGTACGAATTTGCCAAGCGATGACGGGGCATCAACGCGCCATATCAAATCGTCTCGATACAGATTATCCAGAAAAGGAGATGCGCATGTCTCAATTCAACGATTCCGCGACTTCGGTCCCCAGTGGTCTCACGCGTCGTCAATTCGTCCGCGCCGTCGCGGCGGCGGCTCTCGCTACGACCGTTCCCACTGCACTCACCGCTTGCGGCTCCAAGGGCGCTGCCGGCGCCATCACCGTAGGTTCCAAGGATTTCACCGAGGGCGAGATCATCTCCGAGATCTATGCTCTGGCGCTGGAGGACGCCGGCTTTACCGTCAAGCGCTCGTTTGATATTGCGGGCTCCGTGATCGCCACGGCGCTCGAGAAGGGCGAGATCGACCTTTACCCCGAGTATACGGGCACGGCGCTTCTCACCGTTCTCAAGGCCGACATGGAGACCGACCCCCAGGCTGTCTACGAAACGGTCAAGAAGCAGTACAAGGAAAAGTGGGACCTGGTGTGGCTCGATATGGCAGACGCCGCCGATAGCCAGGCTCTGGTCATTACCACAAAGGCTGCGGAGCGGTATGGCATCAAGACCATCAGCGACCTGCAAGCTCATGCCTCTGAGCTCCGCTTTGCCTCGCAGGGCGAGTTCGACGAGCGTTCGGACGGCCTGCCTGCCCTCGAGGCGGCCTACGGGGCCTTTGATTGGAAGGAACATACGAGCTTCAACAATGGCCTCAAGTACGAGGTCCTCAGGAACGACGAGGCCGACGTTGCGCCCGTCTACACCACCGAGGGCCAGCTCGTGGACGATGCGTTCACCCTGCTCGAGGACGATAAACACGTGTGGCCGCCCTACAACGTGGCGCCCGTGGTGCGTGGCGAGGTTCTCGAGGCCAATCCCGATATCGAGGACGTTCTCAACGCTGTGAGCAAACAGCTCACCACGAAGGGCCTGACCGAACTCAACGCCAAGGTCGATATCGACAAACAGGATTTCGAGGACGTTGCTGCCGAGTATTTCGACAGCTTGTAGAAGCGTAAGATGTGAGCGCCGGGCGTCAGCGGTCCGGTTGATTCTCTAGGGGAGTGCCGATATGACCGCAGCGGTCGAATTCAAAAACGTGACCAAATGCTTTGACGGCATGTCGCACCCGGCGCTCGACGACGTGAGCCTCACGATCGACGAGGGCGAGCTCGTGTGCGTACTCGGCACCTCGGGCGGCGGCAAGACCACGCTCATCAAACTCATCAACCGCCTGCACGACGCCGATTCCGGCCAAGTGCTCGTGGAGGGCAGGGATGTTGCCGCGGTCGACCCGGTGGAGCTCCGCCGCGGCATCGGCTATGTGATCCAGCAGATTGGCCTGTTCCCGCACATGCGCGTGGGGGACAACGTTGCCACCGTGCCGCGCATCCTCGGGTGGGACCGCGCCCGCACCGCCGCGCGCGTGGACGAGCTGCTGTCCCTCGTGGGCCTGGACCCGGATGAGTTCCGCGACCGTTGGCCCAGCCAGCTCTCGGGCGGCCAGCAGCAGCGCGTGGGCCTGGCGCGCGCCCTCGCCGCCGAGCCGCGCATCATGCTGCTCGACGAGCCCTTCGGCGCTCTCGACGCCATCACTCGCGGCGAGCTGCAGGACGAGCTGCTGCGCATTCACCGCGGCTCGGGCAAGACGTTCGTCTTCGTGACGCACGATGTCTCCGAGGCGTTCAAGCTCGGCACCAAGGTGCTCATCATCGACCGGGGCCGCGTCCAGCAATACGACACTCCCGAGCGCATTCGCGAACAGCCTGCTACAGAGTTTGTGCGCACGCTGTTGCACTCCAGCGCGGGCGTCGGCGCGGCGTTTTGCCCTGTCGCCGGCGGGGACGGTGTCTGATGGGTGATTTCGTCGCATACTGGGCAAGCCATCAGGACAGGTTCTTGGCTGCTCTTGGCGAGCATCTCGTCATCGTGGGGGTTGTGCTCGTATGGTCCCTTGCGGTGGCGGCGCTCATCACGCTCGCGATCAGGCGCTCGCGCCGTGTGGAGGGCGCGGTGCTCCAGGTCCTCGGCGCGCTCTACTCCGTTCCCAGTCTGGCTCTGTTCTCGCTGCTCATCCCCCTGACCGGCCTGGGCCTCACCTCGGCGACCATCGTCATGGTGGCGTATAACCAGTTTCTGCTCGTGCGCAATATCGTCGAGGGCCTCAACGGCGTGGACTCGGGCGTCGTTGAGGCGGCGACCGGCATGGGCATGAGCCCGATGCAAGTGCTGTTGCGCGTGGAGCTGCCCCTGGCCTTCCCGGTGATCATGGCGGGCATTCGTTTGGCCGTGATCAGCACCATCGGCATCGCCACCATCGCGGCGACCATCAACGCTGGTGGCCTGGGGACTATCCTCTTTAGCGGCCTTCGCACCATGAACGTTTACAAGATTGTGGACGGCACGATTTTGTGCGCGGCCGTGGCGCTCGTTGCCGACGCTGTGCTCAAGGGCGTTGAGAATCTCGTTACCAAGAGGATGTCACAGTAGACTGTGGCGCTTGCGTGCTTGTTGCATCTGATGGACGTGAGCCGGCGCAGCCCGCGGGGACGAAAAGGTCCCGTTTTCTCGATGCGTACTGTCTCCGACGTGCCGTGCAATTCCCGTTTTGACAACAAACTTCCTGATTTCAGTACCAGTATTACGTTTTGCTGAGTAGACCCCGTTTTTTTTCTAATAAAATCCCAGTTGACGTAAGCCTAAAAGGGAGAGCTACTCGAACCTTTGCAATACTGCTACTGAAATCAGGAAGTTCGTTAGCAAAAAGGACTTAGGACAGGTTGCGCGACACACTGTAAGCGCCTTGCATTGACTCGACGGCTGCTCGTGCGACAATAAGCACGATTTGCTGCCTGTTTTGGAGGGGCCATGGCGCGTAATAAGTATCCCGACCAGACGGTCGAAAAGATTCTTGATGTGGCGTTTGGCCTGTTTTGCTCCAAAGGTTACGACAATACGAGTATCTCCGATATTGTGGCCGGGCTTGATGGGCTTACCAAAGGCGCCATCTATCATCATTTTGATAGCAAAGAAGCCATTCTCGACGCCGCATTTGAGCGAGCGATGGCTCCGATTGCTCAGGCTCGCCGCGCCGTTCGCGAAGACCGTGGTTACAACGGGGCGCAAAAGTTGCGGGACATCGTTTCTCCCGAATCGGTTGTGCCGCAGGTTGAGCTTTGGCAACGCATGGGGCTTCTCAACGATCCCATCGCCAATGCGCGCATCCTCGCTACCGAGTATCGGGATTCCCTGGACGTTTCGGCGCGCTCTTTTTTGCAGCCGCTTATCGAGGAGGGCGTGGCCGACGGGTCGATTGTCTGTCCTCACCCGCGCGAGGCGGCGGAAGCGTTGAGTCTTCTTGCTAATCTCTGGCTGATTCCGCTATTCGATCAAGAAGCAACGCGCGACGATATACTCGCCCGCGGCGATGTGCTGGTTGAGATGGCATCTGCACTCGGTATCGATTTGGGCCGAAATAACGTACACGCAACCATCGAGGCCGTTGCCGACATTTTGCACCGAAAATAGAGGCTGACCTGCATTTTCTTGTGTTAACTCGTGCTTTTGAAAAGTGCGGAGTATAAGCTCTTTCAAATATACATACCGACGGTATCTAACTTTGATATATTACATACCAACGGTATGTATACTTGAAATGAGGTGGGTCGGATGCGCGGCTGGAAGATCAAAGAGTATTCGCACTTTGGAATGCTGCTGGTTGTGCAGGCGCTTGCGCTTATTTCCGAGGGCATATTGCGCTTTGCTCTGCCACTTTATCTGTTGAATGCCAGCGGTTCTCCGAGCCTTTATGGCGTGGTGACGGCA
Organism: uncultured Collinsella sp.; assembly: GCA_934621295.1. Lineage (GTDB taxonomy): Bacteria > Actinomycetota > Coriobacteriia > Coriobacteriales > Coriobacteriaceae > Collinsella. The sequence goes on along the minus strand of CAKTVB010000003.1, from coordinate 70,423 downwards.
GTGGCCTTTGTGCCGTCTGTTTTGCTTATGCCCTTTGGCGGAGTTGTTGCCGATCGGGTGGATATGCGGCGCATCCTCGCGATTGCCGGTTTGGCTCTCATATTGTGTGGCGTCTGTTACCTTTTCTTATTTACAACTCGTCTGCTGTTGGTAACGGTGCTTTTCCTCATTGCGCTCTATGCCGTGCATGCACTGTATGCTCCGATGTTCCAAGCCCAGATTCCCCGCATGTTGGATGCGGCTCATGTCAAACAAGGGGTCTCGCTTGTGAACCAAGTGAGCACGGCGAGCAATGTCGTTGGGCCTGTGGTGGCGGGCGTTTTAATGGGATGGATGGGCATCGCGCCGCTTGTTTGTTTTGGAATGGCTTGCCTCGCTGCGGTGGTGGCGCTCGCATGCGTGCGCTCTTCTTCAATGAGATTTCCTACTGCTTCGGCGGATGCGCGCGCGGGCGACTCTGCGATAGCGGGAAGAGAGGGCCTTTTTCGAGATATGCGCACGGGCATTCTCTTCCTGCGTAATGAGAAGTTGCTGCTCCTTTCCATTGTCTTTGCATGCCTGGTCAATGCCGTGCTTGCTGGGGTCAATGTGATACTTCCCTATGTGATTACCGAACAGCTTGTATGGAACGCAGCTGCCGTGGGTTCGGCTGAGGCGGTAGGTGCCGTAGGCGCTTTAGCGGGCAGTGCATTTGTGGGTCTTGCGCCCCGAGTTTGTACGATGAGGCGATTCTCCGCTTTTGTCGCATTGCTTGGTTTTGGCCCCCTGATTTCGGTGGCAGGGACGTTTTTTGGCTTCAACGCTGCGGTTCAGTTTCTTTGCTTGACTGTAGGGATGTCATGGATTCTTTTTTGGGGAAGCGTGGCCACGGTGGTGTTGGTGAGCGATATCCAGCTTCATTGCGGGGGTGACATGGTTGGACGTGTGTTGGCGCTGTTCTTTGCTGCGGCAACCTGCGTTTCTCCTATCGGCCAGGCAGCGTGCGGTGTCGCGATTGACATGTGCGGCGCGGCGGCCCTGCTTGTGTTTATGGCGACAGCGATGGAGCTTTTTGCCGTTTTGATAGCCTTGCTTTCCAGACGCTATGCGGATTAATGGCAAGGATATTTGCCATAGAGGCGGCTGTTTGATAGAAACTTCCTGATTTCAGTACCAGTATCGCGTTTTGCTGAGTAGACCCTGTATTTCTTTAATAAAACCCCAGTTGACGTAGGTCTAAAAAGGGGAATTACTCGAACTTTTGCAATACTGCTACTGAAATCAGGAAGTTTCTATTTGATTGGGAATATAAAGGGCGGCGTGAACGGTGAAATGGGGCTTGGAAGGGCCATGCCTGTCGCTTGCACGCTGCTGGTGACGGGGCGCGGCCACCGGTACGTGTTGTCTCCTGCCCATTCGCCCCGGTCGCTCGACGTTTGACCTGCTGCGTTACCTTCCCACGGCTTCTTTTCCGCTATGCTAGGCAAAACGCGCGGAATGGAGCCTGGCATGATTAAACTGTTCGCCTGCGACCTGGACGGTACGCTGCTCAATCTCTTTCATACCACCGATGACAAGATTCTTGCGGCGATTCGCGAGATCACGGATGCGGGCGCGCATGTTGCTGCAGCTACGGGGCGCACGAGCGTGTGGTATACCGACGGCGGTTTTGAGCCGGGCACTATTGAAGCCGTCTGCGCGAACGGCTCCATCATTCGCGGCCGCGACGGGGAGGTCCTTAAGTCCTACATCGTGGATCCGGCGTTCTTGGAAGAACTCATCCCGGCCTTTCCCGGCATTTGCTTTGATTGCGTGACGAGCGATTCGATCCTCTCGAGCAACACGCGAGAGGTTCGCGAGGCGGGTTTTGTGACGGATAGCCCTTGGCGTCGCATCCTCATGCGGGGCATGCGTGCCAAGGCTTCGTTTTTGGCGCACCATCGCTATGAGGTGCCACTTGCCGAAATCCTGCAGCATGACGTGTGCAAGGTGAACTGTCGTGTACCCGACCCTGGCATGGAGCGCGAGCTTCACGCGTTTTTGGCCGAGCATACCGATACCGTGGTCAACGCTCCATTCAACCCCGCGATGTTCGAGATAACCGATCGTACCTGCAATAAAGGTGAGAGCGTGGCCTGGCTTGCCAACTACTTGGGCTTTTCGGAAGACGAGGTGGCGGTCTACGGCGACGGCGGCAACGATATCGTCATGCTCGATCGCTTTGACCACGCCTATGCCACAAGCAACGGTACGGATGCTGCCAAGCAGGCAGCCGGCAACGTCATTGGTAACTGCGCAGCCCATGCCGTGCCCCGTCACATGGTTGCTACGCTTCGTGCCGAGCGTAATCGCACCGTGATCTCTTAGCAGGGGATCGCCGGCGGGCATGCTGGGCGACGACATGCCAAACCTGTCGACTTTGTGGCGGGCGGAATAAAATGCACACAGTGTGAAATAATACTCGGAGTGTGAAATAGCACCCGAGGAGGCCAATGCCGCAAACAGATTTCAAGTGTGACCCCCGATCTCTGCGCTCGCAGGCGTCGCTTCGGGACGCACTCGTGCAACAGCTTGGGGCGGGCGAGGACCTCTCGCGTATCACGGTGGCGTCGCTCACCGATTGCGCGGGCCTTACGCGCCGCACGTTCTACAGTCACTACAAAGACATTCCCGATTTCATCCAACAGGTCGAAGACGCCATCATGGATGAGATTCGCACACTCGTCCGCAATATCGGCGCGGCCACGTTGCCCGAGCTCTATCGCAACATCGATGAGCTGGAGCCGGCTCCCGGCGCGGTCGAGCTGCTCGAGTACCTGGCGGACAATCGCGACCTCATCGGCTCACTGCTGGGGCCCGGCGGCGACCCTGCTTTTATCAAGCGCCTGATCGACCTTGCGCGCGACGAGATCTCGGGGCGCCTACAGACGGGCATCTTTCCTGCGGTTTTAGGGTCGTTTTTCGACTATTACCTGAGCTATGTGGTCTCTGCCGAGGTGGGCGTGGTCCAGCGCTGGTTTGAAAACGGCCTGCCCGAATCGCCCAAGACCATGGCGCGCATCATGACGGTGATCGCCTTTGTGCGCCCCGGCGACCTGTATGGACAGCCTATTGACATCAACGTGCCGGCATACGGCATGAAACTGTTGAATCTTCAGCTCGACGACACTGATGAGCATAATGAGAGGGAGTAACCGATGAACGAAGTGAACGAGGAGACGAACGAGATCCGTCCCGGCGTGGTTCCCGAGGGCGCCATCTACAATGCCGAGGCCGCGACTGGCCAACTGCACCTGGGCATCGACGTGGGTTCCACCACCGTTAAACTCGCCGTGCTGAATGACGAGAACCAGATCGTTTACGCCAAGTACCAGCGTCACCACACCGACGTGCGCGCCTGCGCGCGCGACCTGTTCGTGGGCGCCGCGGGCCTTTTGCCCGAGGCTCAGATGACCTGCGCCATCACCGGCTCGGGTGGTCTGCTGCTTTCCCAGTGGCTGGGTCTCGAGTTCGTGCAGGAGGTCATCGCCAGCAAGCGCGCTGTCGAGACGCTCATCCCGGCAACTGACGTCGCCATCGAGTTGGGCGGTGAGGATGCCAAGATCATCTACTTCGACAACGGCATCGAGCAGCGCATGAACGGCACTTGCGCTGGCGGCACGGGCGCCTTTATCGACCAGATGGCAACCCTTCTGCATACGGATGCCGCGGGCCTGAACGAGCTCGCCAAGCAGGCCACGACCATCTATCCCATCGCCAGCCGCTGCGGTGTCTTTGCCAAGACCGACGTGCAGCCCTTGCTCAACGAGGGTGCGGCCCCTGCAGACGTCGCCGCCTCCATCTTCCAGGCAGTGGTGACTCAGACCATCTCCGGCCTTGCGTGCGGCCGTCCCATTCGCGGCAACGTCGCCTTCCTGGGCGGCCCGCTGCAGTATCTCTCCGAGCTCCGCCATCGCTTCTACGTGACGCTCGAGCTGGACGAGGAGCATCGCATCGTTCCCAACAACGCCCACCTGTTTGTGGCATCGGGCGCCGCCATGGCTCACGAGTCCAACAAGCTCTCCACGTTCCCGCAGCTTATCGAGGCAATCGATGCCCTGGGTGACACGCAGGGCTCCGAGGTCGCACGTTTGGATCCGCTTTTTGCCACGCCCGAGGAGTATGACGAGTTCAAGAGCCGTCACGACAAGGAGGTTGTGCCCAAGGGCGACCTCGACAATTACCAGGGCCGCGTGTTCATCGGTATCGACGCTGGTTCCACCACCATGAAGGCCGCGCTTGTGGGCGAGGACGGCCAGCTGCTGCATACCTGGTACGGCAACAACAATGGTGACATCCTGGGCACGGCCAAGGTCATCATGGCCGATTTCTACGAGCACATCCCTGCGGGTTGCACCATCGGCCACGTAACTACTACCGGCTACGGCGAGGCGCTGCTCATCGAGGCCCTCAAGGCCGACTCCGGCGAGATCGAGACGGTCGCGCACCTGCGCGGTTCCAAGGCATTCCTGCCCGGCGTGCAGTTCATCCTCGACATCGGCGGCCAGGACATGAAGTGTCTGCGCGTGCGCGACGGCGTGATCGAGCACATCATGCTCAACGAGGCATGCTCCTCGGGTTGCGGCAGCTTTATCGAGAGTTTTGCCGTGTCGATGAATATGGACGTGCGCGCCTTTGCCGCCGCGGCGGTGGATGCTAAAAACCCCGTCGACCTGGGCAGCCGCTGCACCGTCTTTATGAACTCCCGCGTGAAGCAGGCGCAAAAAGAGGGTGCCACCGTGGGCGATATCGCCGCGGGCCTCTCGTACTCTGTAATCAAGAACGCCCTGTTCAAGGTTATTAAGCTGCGTGACTCCAAGGAGATCGGCACGAGCGTGATCGTCCAGGGTGGCACCTTTATGTCCGACGCCACCCTGCGCGCTTTCGAGAAGCTCACGGGCGTCAACGCGGTGCGCCCCGATATCGCTGGCTGCATGGGCGCCTACGGTGCGGCCCTGCTCGCGCGCGACCGCGCGGGCGAGGACGGCGTGTCCAGCATCCTCTCCGCCGAGGAGGTGGCTGCCCTTACCGTCACGCAGAAGCATGCGCGCTGCGGCCGTTGTTCCAACAACTGCCAGCTCACCATCAATGACTTTGGCGGTGGCCGTCGCTTTATCACCGGCAACCGCTGTGAGCGCGGTGCGGGCCACAAAAAGAAGAAGAGCGAGGCCCCGAACCTCTTCAAGCGCAAAAATGAGCTGCTGTTCAACCGCGAGTGCCTAGCACCCGAGGACGCCCCGCGCGGCACCGTGGGCATCCCCCGTGCACTTAATATGTACGAGAACTACCCGTTCTGGCATCGCTTCTTTACCGAGCTCGGCTTCTCGGTCATGCTGTCCGACCAGTCCAACAAGAAGACCTACGAAGCGGGCATCGAGTCCATGCCGTCCGAGAGCGTGTGCTACCCGGCCAAGCTCAGCCATGGTCACATCATGAACCTCTTGGATAAGGATCCCGATTTCATCTGGATGCCCTGTGTGCGCTGGGAGCGCAAGGAGGATCCGACGGCGGGCAACTGCTACAACTGCCCGATCGTCATGAGCTATCCCACGGCACTCGGCCTCAACATCGACGAGCTCTCCGAGCAGCATGTCGAGTTCATGTATCCCTTCGTGCCGTATCACGATAAGGTTGAGCTCAAGCGCCGCCTGTACCAGCTTATCGCTGTCGACCGCGTGGCCGATGCCGAAGCCGGTCGCGGTCGCGTGACGGGCCCCAAGATCACGCGCTCCGAGATCGACGCCGCTGTGAACGCCGCCTACGAAGAGGACGCTCGTTTCCACGAGGCTATCCAGACCATGGGTGAGGAGACCATCCATTGGATCGAGGAGCATGGCGGCCATGGCATCGTGCTCGCCGGCCGTCCCTACCATAACGACCCCGAGATCAACCACTCGCTGCCCGAGCTCATCAGTTCCTTTGGCTTTGCCGTGCTTACCGAGGACTCGGTGGCGCATCTCATCAAGCCCGAGCGTCCCATCCGTGTGGTCGACCAGTGGATGTTCCACTCGCGCCTCTATGCGGCGGCTCGCTTTGTGACCATGCGCAATGACCTCGACCTCATTCAGCTCAACTCGTTTGGCTGCGGCCTCGACGCTCTTACCACCGATCAGGTGCAAGAGATCATGGAAGCGTCCGGCAAGATCTACACCGTGCTCAAGATCGACGAGGTGTCGAACCTCGGTGCCGCGCGCATTCGCGTGCGCTCGCTCATGGCGGCCCTCAAAGACCAGGAGGCCGAGCGCCGCGCCGAGGCCGAGGCCGCAGGCGAGACCTACGAGGTGGGCGAGGCGAGCCCGGTCGAGCCTTCGAACGAGCAGCCCGTCTTTGCTACCCATAAGTACCGTATCGAGCCGCAGCGTGAGAGCAAGTCCACGGCCTGGGACAAGGTGCCCTTTACCGAGGAGATGCGCCGCGAGGGCTACACCATCTTGTGCCCGCAGATGGCGCCCATCCACTTTGACCTGGTCAAAGAGGTGTTCCACGCCTATGGCTACAACCTGGAGCTTCTGCCTTCGACCGACCGCGGCGCCGTCGAGGCGGGCCTGCGCTATGTGAACAACGACATCTGCTATCCCTCGATCCTCGTGACGGGCCAGATCATGGAGGCCATCGAGAGCGGCAAGTACGACCTCACCAAGACCGCCGTGGTTATCAGCCAGACAGGCGGCGGCTGCCGTGCCACTAACTACATCGCGCTTATCCGCAAGGCCCTGCGCGATTCCGGTCACCCGGAGATTCCGGTCATCTCGCTTTCTGCCGTGAAGCTCGACGAGAAGAACCCCGGCTTCAAGCTGACGGTTCCCATGCTCAAGGCCGCTGTCTACTCCATCCTGTTTGGCGACGTGATGATGCAGATGCTTTATCGCTGCCGCCCGTACGAGACGACGCCCGGCGCCGCCAATGCGCTCTTTGACGAGTACATGGCGCGCGCTCGCGCCCTGGCGCCCAAGTTCAATCGCCGTAACTTCACGCGCCTGGCGCGCGAGGCCATCAAGGCGTTTGACACCATGCCGCTTGAGGGCGAGGGATGCAAGCCGCGCGTAGGCGTGGTGGGCGAGATTCTCGTCAAGTTCCATCCCACGGCAAACAACCACGTGGTCGAGGTTATCGAGAACGAGGGCTGCGAGGCTGTGGTGCCGGGCCTGCTCGACTTCTTCCTGTACTCCATGAGCAACTCCAACCTGCAGAAGGACGAGCTGGGAAGCTCTGCGGTCACGCGTGCGGGCATGGATGCGCTCATTGGCATGGTGGATTGGATGCGCAAGCCGGTCGAGGACCTGCTGGACAAGTCCGAGCGCTTTGAGGCTCCCGAGCCCATCAGTGCCATGGCGGATAAGGCCTCGCAGGTGCTTTCGCTGTGCAACAACATGGGTGAGGGCTGGTTGCTTACGGCCGAGATGCTCGACCTCATCGACCACGGTGCGCCCAACATCATCTGCACGCAGCCGTTCGCGTGCCTGCCCAACCACGTGGTGGGTAAGGCCGTGATCAAGGAGCTGCGCCGCCAGCATCCCGAGAGCAACATCGTGGCCGTGGACTACGACCCGGGCGCCTCGGAGGTCAACCAGCTTAACCGCATCAAGCTGATGATCAGTGTGGCCAAAGAGAACATGCGTGCCGGCAAGGGCTTTGTAATGGAGCATATCGCCCCGCTCGAGATGGACGCAGTGGACTCCAAGTTCCGTCCGCACCATTAACCAGAATGTGACAAAAAGTCGACAGGTTTATTTTGTCACATTCTGCCGTTCACCGGTCGTTACCTGCCGTTTGTCACTCGGGATGCAACAGGCGAGTACCCGATTGATGTGACAGCAAAACGACAGGTTTATTTCGACACATTGCCAGACCGCCGCGGAGTCGCCCGCGGCGGTCTTTTTACAGACGAAAGATAGCTTACAGATGTAGCCGTTTCCCGATGCCTCGATGCCGCTGACCGGCGGGCAGCGGCTGTGCCTCGACGCATCATTTTTAATGATGTCTATTGCAAGGATGACGAGAACAAAAGGAGACACCCATGAGCTACAAGAACGTTTGCGTGGCTGGCGGCGGCGTGCTGGGAAGTCAGATTGCGTTCCAGGCGGCGTATTGCGGCTTTGACGTCACCATTTGGCTGAGAAGCGAGGGCTCCATCGGTCGTACACAGCCCAAGATCGACCACGTGCGCGAGGAATACATCGCAGCTATCGAGGACATGGCAGACGGCATGGGTGAGTGGTGCCCGGGCATCGCCGATAGCGATAAGCCGTTCGATAAGCAGACGGCGCTCGATGCGGTGGAGCGTGCGTATAGCTCGCTCAAGCTTGAGCTCGACCTGGCGGCTGCTGTGTCAGATGCCGACCTGGTAATCGAGAGTATGGCCGAGGACACGCAGGCAAAGATCGAGTTCTACCAGAAGCTCGCGCCGGTGCTGCCGTCAAAGACAGTCGTGGTTACCAACTCGTCCACGCTGCTGCCCAGCACCTTTGCCAAGTACACGGGCCGTCCGGAAAAGTACCTGTCGCTCCACTTTGCCAACTCCATCTGGAAGAACAACATGACCGAGGTCATGGCGCAAACCCAGACCGACAAGCGCTACTTCGATGAGCTCGTTGAGTTCGCGACCCAGATTCGTATGCTCGCGCTTCCCGTCAACAAGGAGAAGAACGGCTACCTGCTCAATTCCATGCTGGTGCCATGGCTGCTTTCCGGCCTTGACCTGTATGTATCGGGCGTCTCGGACCCCAAGAGCATCGACCTTGCCTGGACGCGCGGCACCGGTGCGCCCAAGGGCCCGTTCCGCGTGTTCGACATCGTGGGCATCCAGACCGCCTACAACATCGTGATGCAGTACCAGAAGGTCCCGGGTCTTGTGAGCCCGCTGCTCAAGAAAATGATGATGCCGTACAACTTCAAAGCCATGGCAGCTGTCCTCAAGAAGATGCTCGACGAGGGCAAGCTCGGCGAGTCCTCGGGCGAGGGGTTCTTTAAGTACTAGGGCTAGAGCTTGAGGTCGGCGCCCACGCCGCATGTATGAAGCCCCTGTGAAAATGTGACAAATTAAACCTGTCTTGTTGGTGTCACATGGAGAGGTGGCTGGCGCACGGAAAAGGGCCGCTGCGAGGCTGTTACCTGCAGCGGCCCAGAAGGTGACAAAATAAACCTGTCTTGTTGGTGTCACATTGGTTGAGTGAACCTTAGAAGTCGGCGTTGCCTACGGTGCGCGGGTGCGGCAGGACGTCGCGGATGTTGCCCACGCCGGTGAGGTACATCACTAGACGCTCGAAGCCCAGGCCGTAGCCAGCGTGCTTGCAGGAGCCGTAGCGACGCAGGTCCAGGTAGTACTTGTACTGCTCGGGGTTCATGCCCAGGTCCTTGATGCGGCCCTCAAGCAGGTCCAGGCGCTCCTCACGCTGGGAGCCGCCGATAATCTCGCCGATGCCGGGAACCAGGCAGTCGGCAGCGGCGACGGTCTTGCCGTCGTCGTTCATGCGCATGTAGAATGCCTTGATCTCGGCGGGGTAGTCAGTCACGAAGGTCGGGCGGCGGAAGTGCTCCTCGGTGAGGAAGCGCTCATGCTCGGTTTGCAGGTCGATACCCCAGCTGACGGGGTAATCAAACTTGTGGCCGGCGGCAACAGCCTCCTCCAAGATCTTGACGGCATCGGTGTAGGTCACGCGGGCAAAGTCGGAGCTAGCCACATGCTTCAGGCGCTCGAGCAGGCCCTTGTCCACAAACTTGTTGAGCATATTGAGCTCGTCGGGGCAGGTGTCCATCACCTTGTTGAGCACGTACTTGAGCATGGCCTCGGCATTATCCATATAGTCGTTGAGGTCAGCGAAGGCCATCTCGGGCTCGACCATCCAAAACTCGGCGGCGTGGCGCGTGGTGTTGGAGTTCTCGGCACGGAATGTGGGGCCAAAGGTGTACACGTCGCCAAACGCCATGGCGAAGTTCTCGGCATTGAGCTGGCCGGAGACGGTGAGGCTTGCGTGCTTGCCAAAGAAGTCCTGGCTCCAGTCGACCTCGCCCGCGTCCGTCAGGGGCGGATTTTGCGGATCGAGCGTAGTTACGCGGAACATCTCGCCAGCGCCCTCGCAGTCGCTCGTGGTGATGATGGGCGTGTTCACGTAGACAAAGCCCTGCTCCTGGAAGAAGCTGTGGATGGCTGCTGCCGCGACGGAGCGGATGCGGAAGACGGCGCGGAAGAGGTTCGTGCGCGGGCGCAGATGCTGCTGCGTGCGCAGGAATTCGACGGTGGCGCGCTTCTTCTGCAGCGGATAACTGGGGTCGGAGACGCCCTCGACCACAATCTCGGTCGCGGTGAGCTCGAAGGGCTGCGGCGCGTCGGGCGTGAGTTTGATCTCGCCGGTGCAGATGAGGGCGGCGGAGACGTTTTGATGCGCGATCTCATCGTAGTTGGAAAGGGCGTCGCGGTTCATGACAACCTGAAGGTCGGCAAAGCAGCTGCCGTCGTTCAGGGTTACGAAACCGAAGTTCTTCATGTCGCGGATGGACTTGACCCAACCGGCAACCGTGACGGTCTGGCCGCCAAACGCCTTGGCGTCGGCGTGGAGCTGGGCGATCTTCGTGCGTTTCATGCATCCTCCTTTAGGCGCAATAAGCAAGGCGAGGTACCCGCATTGCGTATCGCGCAAAACCAATCAGCTCATCATTCTAGCAGGGACGCCGCATGCCATTGGCCGGGTTTGGCACTTGGTGTCTGTTGCTGCGATTCCACCCGCAACGCCGCTTTGTCCTATTGCCCGCACAGGGCGCGGCGCACCATGAGTGCGTAGGCGTCCCTGCCCGCGCTGGTGAGGTGGATGCCGTCGTCGGCAAGATACTCGTCGTGGCCCTCGCTTGTGCCGTACCAGTCGATGATGCCCACGTTGTCGTTCTTGGCGGCAAAGTCGCGGAAGACCTGGTTATTGGGGTCTTGCAGCTCAAGCGGGCAGCGGATGGTAACAAAGTAGAGCGGCTTTCCGCCCACGGCGTCGACGAGCGCCTGCACCGTGGAGGTGTCGCGAATCAGGCCGTTCGTTCCCAGCGCGAACACCACGACGTCGGGGTCGTATCCGGTGGCAACATCTTGCGCGTAGACGTCTTGGCCCACATAGAGCTGGCGGCTCACTTTGCCATCGACATAGGCACAGGGCAGGTATTGCTGCAGCGCGGGCGCAGCGCCCTCGGTTACCGAGTCACCGATATAGAGAACCTTGGCGCTGCAAGTGCCCGTGTTGGGGTCGAAGGTCCAGCGGCTGGGGTCGAGATTTTTTGGCACAACCTCTGCCACGGGCTTAGGGCTTCTGTCCTTTTCCTTCTTCTTTTTTGCGTCGGCCTCCTTGGCATCTGCTTTGGAGGTTGCCTTTTGCTTGGGCACAGCTTGTGTTTGTGCAAGCTCGGGGCGCAGCTTCTCCGCACGTGCTTGGGCAATATCGCCCCAGTTCACGGGCGTGATGGCCAGGATGAGCACCATTGCGCAGGCGACGACGCAAGCGATACGCGCGCCCGCGGCGATGGGCTTTCGCGAGGCAAAGGGCTGTTCAAACAGGCGATAAAACGCTTCGGCCGTCAGCAGGATAACGACAATCTGTACGATCCATCCCCACCAGGGGAGCGCCTGAGTGCGCGTCGCGGGGTTCATGATCTCGAGTAGCGGGTAGTGCACCAGGTAGATGGAAAACGAGCGGCTGCCCATATAGACAAGCGGGGCAGACGAAAACATGTGCCCGACCTCGCAATCCGGGTGCTGTACGGTGCAGATCAACAGGCCGCAGACGAGTGCCGTTACCAAAAAGCCTCCGTAATAAAGCCAGGTATCCTGGCCCGTTGCCAAAATAAAGCCGACGATGAGCGCGAAAAGCGTAACCTTTGCCACTGCGTTGACGTGTTTGATTAAGTGGGCGCGTCCGGCAATCAGCTGCTTTACATAGGGAAAGCCCAGCGCAAGTGCGGCGCCCACGAGCAGCTCCGCCGCGCGCGTGTCGAGCCCGTAGTAGATACGAGCCGTGTCTTGACCGGGAACGAACTGCAGTGCCATGGCAATCGTAGAGAGAAGTGCCAGTGCGCCGACGCAGACCATGAGCGGCTTTCTTTTATGCGTGAACGTTGCCAGCCCTAAGAACACGAGCGGCCAGACGATGAAGAACTGCATGCTTACGCCCAGATACCACAGGTGGGTGAGGGGCGAGGGGAGGCCCGCAGCGTCGAAATAGGAAACCTTGCGGAAGATATAGGACCAGTTGCTTACAAACAGTGCCGAGGGCAGCGCATCGGCCTGCAGCTTGGGCAGCAGACTGGGGCTTGCGGCGTAGACCGAGAACGCCGTGAGTGCGATTGTTGCAAGCACGGGCGGCATAAGCCTGCGCAGGCGTTTGACCAGGTAGCGTTTGTAATCAAACGATCCGGTATCTTTAAGCTCGTGCACCATGCTCCGGGTTGCAAAGTAGCCCGCGAGCACGAAGAACAAGGTGACGCCTAAAAAGCCGCCGGAGAGTAGCGACGGGCGCGTATGGTAGAAGACAACGCCAATGATGGCGAGTGCGCGCAGGCCATCGAGCGGAAGGATTCGAGAAGAAGGCGAGCCTGTCTTCTTCGCATGGGCTCCAGCGCTCGTTCGCTTGGATTGCCAAGGGATAGACCCCTTGATCCCTTTTGTGCCGAATCGCTCGGCACCCAGTCCTTGCTCTTCCATTGATTCGTTAGATTCGCTACGACTCAGTTCCGCCGTCATGCACATCCATCCCCCTTGAGTTCACGAATTCAGTCTACACGGGAAAGCGAAGAGGTGGACACCCGTGCAAGAGACTCTGCAGAAGTTTGACGGCGATTGTGCAAATGGAGCGGAGGGTGCAGACAGGAAGGGTAAGCTAGTGCCCGATTGACAACGAGGATAGGCGGACAACACCATGATTATTCAGCAGCTTGCCCTTTGGGGAGACGAGGCTACGCAGGAGCATCCCGCGACGTTTACGACGTATTTGGCAGACCCTATGCCAGAGCATGAGGACGCACGCCGGCCCGCAGCGATTATCTGCGGTGGCGGGAGCTTCACGCATGTGGGGGCGCACGAGAAGGAGCCGGTCGCCCTCGCCTTTTTGCAGGCTGGCTACCAGGCGTTTACGCTCGATTACGTAACGAGCTCCACCGGTGACGTCTCCTATCCCAACCCCGAGGCCGATCTTGCGCGCATAGTCGCGACCGTTCGCGCAAACGCCGCGGATTGGCGCGTGGACCCTGCGCGCGTTGTCGTTGTGGGTTTTTCTGCTGGCGGCTTTGTATGCGCTAGCCTTGCAACCTCGTGGAGGGGCAGCACCTTGCCCAAGCTCGTGGGGGCTCCTTCGGAATCCATTCGTCCCGATGCGGTGGTGCTGGGCTATCCGGCGCTGGACTTTGCACATCTGTGCCGCATGCAGCTTAAAGACCCCCGTATTGATCTGCGCGTTCCCAAGACGGGCGGCAAAACGGGCCGCGACCTTCTTAACGATTACGGTCGCATGATCGCCGAGGGCGAGCCGACGGACGACGAGTTGCTCGATGCGCTCGATTCCATCTGCCCCACCGCGCATGTCGATCGCCATGTGCCGCCGGTGTTCATGTGGGGCACTTCTGACGACGATGCCGCTCCCGTGGCGCAGCTCTACCCGTTTGCGCAGCGTCTTGCCGAGGAGGGCGTGGCGCATGAGCTGCACGTCTTTGATCGCGGCGGACATGGCCGTTCGGTGGCAAATGCCAATTCCGAGCACGGGGATGTCGAAAAGCAAGAGGCCGTGCGCCCCTGGTTCAACCTCGCGCTGTCGTTCCTCGCTCGCGTGATGTAGCGAGCGGGGCATGCGCCTGCGCGCCGTCTCGAATCTTGGATATGGGCCCGGCTGCATGGAGCGGTTGGCCCCCTGCGCGCCGTCTACGAGATTTGGGACCTCCGGCCCGTTTTTCGAGACGCCCCGTCGGTAAAATTGAATAACTATGAAAACACGTGAGCGACATACCCGCCGCATGGCAAACCCTTTCATACCTGCTGCAGATTCGCGAAGCAACAGGCTATTTGTCATGCCGCGCTTTCTTTCCGACGTGTCGCACGAGGCATATCGTCGTCGCGCTTTTGCGATTGCGGCTATCGTCACGGGCCTGTTTTTGCTCCTATTCGCCAACCTTCCGTTGCTATTTCGCTCGAACCCGTTCCTCTCCTTAAGGACGCCTGCCTATGAGGAAATCGCTACGGAGGTGCTCGGAAATCTTGTGCAGTCGAGTTCCTTTCCGTTGCTGATCGCCTCTATCGTTTTTTCCATCTGGGGCGTAAGCGTTTATCTTCGTTGCCTGGATGCCGTGCTCAGGCGGCGCCTCGTCGCCATCGCTGCAATCTGCACGCTTTGGATGATCGAGGTCATCGTTAAGTACAAGTCGTTCACGCCGGCATACGCTTCGCTGTTGTGGTACCTCTACTACGTCCCCATGACGCTCATCCCGATTATGTGCCAGCTGTGCGGCTTTAGGCTTGCGGGCCTGGAGCGACGCCGCCCTTGGCGCCGCTATCGCAACGTCTTGTGGGCTCTAGCGGGCATCATTATTCTTTTTGTTCTTACCAACGACCTTCACCATCAGGTGTTTTGCTTTGACCCTGCGAGTGATAACTGGAGCAGCGACTATACCTATGGCTGGGGATATGTCCTTGTTCTCGTGTGGAGCGTTGCCAACTTCGCGGGCTTCTTCATCTTGATCGGCCTGTCTTCTTCGTATCGAATCAGACGTTTTACGTTTACTGCTGCGCTTGTCTTCTGTGCGGGCGTGTTCTTTGCCGTCTCTTACGCACTGCGCGTCCCGTGGGCGTGGAGGCTCAATTTTTCCCTGGTATATTGCATCTTTTGCGTGGTGGTTCTCGAGATCTGCCTGGAAAGCGGTGTTTTCCCCTCGTATCACGATATCGCGGGCATCTTTGATACGCTGCCGCTTGACCTCAAGGTCATGACGCGTGATTTTGAGGTAGCGTACGCGACACCGGCATCGGAGCCTCTTGCCGATGGCGTGTGCGACGAGTTGCGCGCACAAGAGCACGGCCGTATGCATGCCTTTACCGTGATTTCGAAACCCGATGTGATGTATCGCGCCTTTCCGCTGATGGGCGGGTGTGCCCTTCTTGCCCAGGACGTTCATGAGCTCAATGAGCTTAACGGCGAGCTGGCGCACCGTCGCGCTGAGCTCCAACGTCAAAATGAGCTGCTTGCTGCCGACTACGACCTCAAGGCGCATCTTGCCGACCAAGAGGCCGAAGCGCTGCTCATACAGGATGTCGACCAGGCACTCGCGCGCTCGTTGAGCAGCCTCTACGATCTTTTGAGTTCGCTTCCACCGCTTACGGACGAAACGTCTTTGGATGAGCGGTACCGGCTACTGCAGTGCGCCAAAATGCATATCGCCTACTGTAAGCGCAAGGGGTCTCTCACGCTCGCCCAGCACGGCGAGAGCGGCTTTGACCGCAACCGCATCCAGCTGATCGCAAACGAGCTGGCAAGTGACCTGCGCACTCTCGGCGTCGATTGCGCCTCGATTATCGCAATTGGGCGGCCGATGCATGCAAGCACTGTGAGTGCGCTGTACGACTGCGTTTACGATTTTGCATTCTTTGCCTATACGACCGAGCGCCCTGCCCTTATGTACCACTTGAGCGACCATGATCCAGGTAGCGTAGAGCTGCGTGCAACGTTGGTCTCGACTGATGATATCGACCTGTCCAGCGTTTCTGCGGCGCGTGAGCTCGAGCGTGCCCTGCAGGGAAGAGACGTTGCGTATCGCCTAGAAGGCGAGCCGGGCGAGCTGCGCATGATCGTCTTGATGCCGCGGGTGGGTGAATGACCATGCGAGTCGATTTGATTCTTCCCCAGTTTGTGCTTCTTGACGTGATGTACGTTTTGGCTGCCTGCATGCAAACGATTCACGTGCCGCTTGTCGTTTCGCGGCGCATGTCCTACAACCGTGTGGCGGTGTGTCTTTACGAGGCGAGCCTGGTTGTGCATCTGGCCATCGTAGCCGATATCCTCTTATGCTCGACGGGCAATCGTTTGCTGGCGCCGCCGTTTGCCATCGCGCATGCTCTGACGGGCGTCTTGTGGCTTAACCTGCTGCTTGTCGCCTTTGGTGTTGGTCTTGCCGTATACTACCGTCGTCCTTGTATGATTCCCGAGCTGACGCTTATCGCGACATCGATTCCTCCCGTCGTGAAGCTGTTGGGCCCAGTGTGGATTGGTGCTGTCATCGTCGAAGGGGCGTTTTTCCTCTTCCGCTCCATTTCGGCGCTTCTTTTGGATGCGCGCCATCGGCAAGAGGATGTCACTGCATTCTCGACGATCGAGACTATCAACGTGATTCCGGTTGGCATTCTTTACCTCGACCTACAAGGTCGCCCGCTGCTTATGAACCGCTGCATGCGCTCGAATCTCACCAGCTTGCATCTCCCCACCGATTTGCGCGATATGAGCGAAACGTGGAACGAATTGCGCAAGCTGGGGGCGAAAGAGTCCGATGGCAAGGGAGAAGGCCGCCGTCTTGACTTTGCGCGCTTTGGCGACGCTCGTTCGGTTGTCGAGATCTCGTCTTCGGAGATTCGTCTGTTCGTGCGCGACAATCTCATCATCTCGGGTCGTCCGTTCGAGCGCATCATCGGTCTCGACGTGACTGAGTATGCCCATGCCTATGACCGCCTGGCCCATGCGAACCATTTGCTCGAGCTTGCGGCAAAAGAGCTCCGCGTGCAGATCGAAGAGGTCAAAAAAGTTGCTGACAATGCCGCGTACCTGCGCATGCGCGCCCGTGTTCACGATGTTATCGGGCAGCGTCTCTCCATCATGCACCGTTATTTGGAAGAGGGGCGCTTGGATGACGAATCGCTTGAGCAGATCGAGCCGCTGCTGCGCTCCATTGCTATCGACTTGCATGGAAAAGACGGAGACGGCACACGTGATGCTGCCGAAGAGCTAGACGATATCGTTCACGCTTTTGGCTTGGTGGGCGTACGCATCGTTGTTGACGGCAAACTTCCTGCCGATGTGCGCACTGCTGCGGCTTTCTTGCAGATTGTTCGCGAGGCCTCGACCAATGCGACCAAACATGCGCAGGCCCATCAGATTCAAGTGCGCTTTTGGGAAGAGGGCACCGAGTCGTGGCGCACGGCGCGCATGACCGTCTTGAACGATGGAACTCCAGCCCCGGCATCGATTCGCGAAGGAACGGGTATTCCAGGTATGCGGCACGTTGCTCAAGACTTGGGAGGGTCACTTGAGGTTGACCCAGGACCGCCGTTCACGCTCGTTGTATCCATCCCGCTTTCTTCCGACATCACCGCCCAGAGGAGGAACTCATGATCAGCGTCCTTATCGTCGAAGATCAAGCTATCCTGCGCGAGAGCCTTGCGCGCTCCATTGCCGACCAGCCCGATATGACGGTGGCAGCCGCTATCGCAGACGCCTCTTGCGCTCTCGACGTCGTGCGCGAGCAGCGTCCCGATATGATCTTGATGGACGTATGCACCGAGCATGATTCCAGCGGCATCGTTGCAGCTGGGCATATCAAAGAGGAGATGCCGGAGTGCCGCATCGTCATCATGACGGGCATGCCCGAGATCACCTTTGTCGACCAGGCGCGCGAGGCCGGTGTCGACAGCTTTGTGTACAAGAACGTAGGCATCGAGGAGCTGCTTGCCGTGATGCGCTCCACGCTTGCGGGCTACTGCACTTTCCCTAAGCCACCGCAGAGCATCTTCTCGGGCACGGCGGCGCTCGACGAGGTGGAGGTCTCGATTTTGCGACTCGCCTGCGAGGGGAAGAGCCGTCGTGAGATCGCAGCCGAGCTGTTTATGAGCGAGGGTACGGTCAAGCGCCGTATCTCGGAGATTCTCAACAAGACCGGCTACGACAATATCATGCGTCTGGCGGTCCATGCGGTGACGGAGGGAAGCATCGTTCCCAACATGGAGCGTTAGTTGGCGTTTAAGAACGTATGCACAAAAGCGGCGGGGCCGCGGGGGAGTGTTCCCTCGCGGCCCCGCTTGCTGTTCGAGTGAGCGCTACTCGTTGCTGCCCGCCGCGCGCGTTACGGGATAGTCGCGCTGTAAGAGGCGATGTCTTCATAGGTGTCGTCCTCGAAGACACCGATGGTGAAGTTGATATTCACGAGTTCGTCGATGCTGTTGAGATCGCCAGTCGAGAAGGTGAATTTTTCGGTGGCATTGGTTCCGCCCATCATGCGGCAGGAGAACCATCCGGTTTTCATGGTGTTGTTGACGCTCGTCTTGCCGCTTACGGAATGGAACGTCAGGTCCTTGTCGGTCTTGTTGGTGATCTCGACCTTCAGGCCGATGATACCCCACCTGTCCTCGAACTTCTCGGTGACGGTGATGGTGCACAGGTCGTCGTCGGCAACGGTAACGGCGGGAAGAATGGGCTCGTTGATGTCCTTGCTGTCCGAGGTGCCGCTGGTCGTGCCTCCGGTTCCGCTGCTCGTACCACTCGTGTCGTCTTCGGCTGCCTCGCGGTCCTTCTTCACGGTGCCGGAGAGGTCCTTCTTGGATTTGGTGAAGATGATGCTGTTCTCACCCTCCTTAAGAGTGAGTTCGCCGTCCTTGAGGGTGGCCTTGAAGCTCAAGCCGTCGGCTTTGATTTTCACGGTGCCGTCGTCTTTGATCTTCCAGGTGATGTCTGAGACATGGTTGTACAGATCGATCTGGCCTTCGCCGTCCTCCTCAAAGATCAAGATGCAGTTGATTCCCCAATCCTCTAAGGCATCGAGGGTTTCCTCGTCGAATTCCTCGCCTTCGAGCTCGCCGCCGGAGATTTTCCAGCTGCCCAGGAATGCTTCCTCGGGGTCGGCTTTGGATCCGCCGCAGCCCACCAGGGCAAAGGCGAGCGCCAGGATGAAGGTGACGAATAGGAGAGCCGATTTCTTAAAGGTCGCGGTCTTCATGGTGTTCCTCCTTACGGTCGGGGTCCATTAAACGATAGGGGCCGCCGGAATCGATCCGGCGGCCCCTGGTTGCACGAGCGGATACTTCCGTCGGTTTTGCGAGCGCTGCTTACGGGATAAGAGCGCTGTAGGAGGCGACGTCCTCGTAGCTTTCGGTTTCGTAGGCGTCGATTCCGATGGTGACGTTCACGAGGTCGTCGATGCTATCGAGGTCGCCGGTCGAGAAGGTGAACTCGCCGGTGGCGTTGGTGCCAGGCATCAGATGGCAGGAGAACCAAGGCTCCTTCATGGTGCCGTCGACATTGGTCTTGCCGCTGGGGGAGTAGAACGTCAGGTCCTTGTCGCTCTTGTTGGTGATCTCGACGGTAAAGCCGATGGTGCCCCACTCGTCCTCGAACTTCTCGGTGACGGTGATGGTGCACAGGTCGTCGTCGGCAACGGTGACGGCGGGGGAGATGGCCTTGCGGGTGCCCTCGTCCTCGGCCTCTTCCTCCTCGGCCTCTTCGTTGGCGGCGGCCATGTCGCGGTCCTTCTTCACGGTGTCGGAGAGGTCCTTCTTGGACTTGGTGAAGGAGATGTTGTCGTCGCCGTCCTTGAGGGTGAGGGTGTCGTCCTTGAGGGTTGCCTTGAAATCGACGTCTTCGGCGCTAATCTTTGCGGTGCCGTCACTCTTGACCTTCCAGGTGATGTCCTCGACATCGCCAAAGAGGTCAAGCTGGCCCTCGCCGTCCTCATCGAGGATCAGGATGCAGTTGAGGCCCCATTCCTCCATGGTCTCGATGGTCTCGTCGTCGAGCTCCTCGCCGTAGATCTCGCCACCGGAGAGCTTCCAGCTACCCAGGAATGCTTCTTCGGGATCGGCCTTGGATCCGCCGCAGCCCACCAGGGCAAAGGCGAGCGCCAGGATGCATGCCATGAGGGCGAGAGCCGATTTCTTGATCGTTGTGGTCTTCATAGTGTCCTCCTTACGGTTGGAAAACCCGTTTATGCAAGGCGCGGGGCGTATGCTTCCGCGCAGGTTGCCGATGTTTGGGTGCTAGGGCCTCGGGTTGCCGCAATTGCTGCAGAACTTGCCGTTGTTCTCGGTGCCGCAGCTGGGGCAGTACCACTTGGTGGGAGCCGGTGCCGGCGCGGGGCTGCCGCATTCGGAGCAGAACTTGCCCGTGTTGGTGGCGCCGCAGCTGCAGGTCCAACCGCCGGCTGCGGGGGCAGGTGCCGACGCCGGCGCGGGCGCTGCCTGCTGGACAGGCATCGGCTGCGGCTGGGCTGCCGCCTGCTGTGCCTGGCCCGCAGCGAAGAGCTGGGTCGCGTTCATGCCGCCCATGCCGCCTGTCATACCCATGCCCATGAAGCCGGCCATGGCACCGTTGGGGTTCGAGGCCGCTGCACGCATAGCGTCGCTCTGGGCGCTTGCGAGGTTCGCTGCCGCCATGGTCGGATCGCGCATGACCGCTGCCTTCTGCAGGTCCTTGATCATCTGTTCGTCTTCTTGCGAAGCCGCGATGGAGTTCACGCCAAAGCTCACGATCTCCACGCCGCGCAGGTCGCGCCAGTCGGCCGAGAGCACATCGTTCAGCGCGCGAGCGACCTCGGTGGTGTGGCCGGGGATGGCACTGTAGCGAATGCCCATCTCGGAGATTCGGGCAAATGCCGGCTGAAGCGCCGTGAGCAGCTCGGACTTGAGCTGGCTGTCAATCTTGTCGCGCGTGTAGTCTTCGGTCACGTTGCCGCAGACGTTGGTGTAGAACAGCAGCGGGTTGGTGATGCGATAGGAGTACTCACCGTTGCAGCGCACGGAGATATCGACGTCGAGGCCGATGTTGTTGTCGACCACGCGGAAGGGGACGGGCGCGGCGGTGCCGTACTTGTTGCCGATGATCTCCTTCATGTTGATGAAGTAGACGCGCTGGTCCTTGCCGGCGTCGCCGCCAAAGGTAAAGCGGCTGCCGATGCGTGCGAAGGTGTCCTTGATGGCGTCGCCAAGGTTGCCCGAGAACACGCTGGGCTCGCTGCCGGTATCGAAGACGAACTTACCGGGCTCGAGGGCGACTTCGATGATCTTGCCGTCCTGCACCACGAGCATACCCTGGCCGTCGTTGACGGCGATAACGGAGCCGTTGGAGATGACGTTATCCTCGCCGTGGACGTTCGAGCTGCGGTCGCCGGTGCGCTTGCAGCCCTTGCAGGCCAAGACGTCAGCGGGCAT
The DNA here is from genome assembly GCA_934621295.1 of uncultured Collinsella sp. GTDB lineage: Bacteria > Actinomycetota > Coriobacteriia > Coriobacteriales > Coriobacteriaceae > Collinsella. The sequence goes on along the minus strand of CAKTVB010000003.1, from coordinate 49,266 downwards.
CGATTCGCAGTAGATATACTCTTTCCACTGGTCGGCCATAACGCCGCCGGCAGCTCCCATTCCAGCTTTCAAGAGTCCCATAGCAGTCTTCCTTTCCTATCGAGGGTGGTATACGGGATGGGTAGTCGTTTACTTCTTTTGCTGCTTCATCTCGACGCGGGTCTCGGTGCGGATGAAGGTGTCGCTTTCGTCTGTGAGGTCGAACTGCCCGCAATAGCTATCGGCATTCGTCGCTTCGACCGCGGTCTTGAGTTGGCCCACCAAGAACAGGTCGGCGATAGCTGCAATCACAAGGGGAACAACGATGTTGATGAGGATCCCCTCGAGGTCAAAGTCGAGATACGCCATGTCGAAGGCGTTCGATCCCAGGCAGGCAAAACGCGTGATGACAAAGGCCACGATAAAGAAGATCAGCGTGGCGAGCGCGAGCTTGGGCTTGGAGCAGGGAAGCTCGCCCACCATGCGGCCCGTCTGCCCGTTCATGGCAAACAGGTAGTTCTTGCCGTTCCACGAGGTGGAGAGCATCCAAACGGGGAAGAGCGCGTAGTCGGCATCCCCCCAGTCGTAATCGAGGTTCTGGCTTATGAGGGACGCGGTGTTGTAGGAGCTGACGGTCTGCCTAAAGGCCGAGATCAAACTGCCCTCCATGCGCTTTTCGGCGCGGTCCCTGCATACGCTGCTGTCCTCGTCGTAGCGATTGGCGATAAATCCGGGCATGTACGCTACCGAGAACGGGCGCAGCGAGCTGTAATCAAAGGGTTCGATAGCGTCCATGTGACCATCCGGCATCTTGGTCGAACCATCGACCGGCACGCGCTCGAACGACATGTTTCCCTTGCGATATGCATCATAGTGGCTGATGGTCGTGACGGTGCGATCGGAGTACTCGGTCACGCGGTGGTTTTCGGCATCGAAGTGCACCTCGCCGTCCACATGTGCTCCGTAAAGCCAAAACGGCACGTAGACACCCTGGACCTCGTCGATATGATTGCCAGAGATAAAGCTCTTGGGGAGCAAAATCTTGCCTTTGTAGTGCTCTTGGAGAGCAGAGAGGGCGTCTTTGCGCTCGAGTTTGAACGGAATCACGAGGTCGGGGGAGAACGATCCCGAGAGCTGCCCGGGCGCTACGGCGGGGTTGCCGCAGTAGGGGCAGGTGGTGACGGCGACGGTGCCGTCCGAGATCAGCTCGGCGCCGCAGGAGGAACAAATGTAGCCCGCATTTTGACCGAGCATCTCGGCTTCGCTGGGAGATGCAGTCTGCGCCGGCGTGGGCGCCGCGTCTGCCTTGGCATCAGCCTTTGCTTGGCGTTCACGATAGAGAGCCTCAACTTCTGCCACCTCGAAGCGAGAATCGCAGTAATCGCATGCCAGCTTTTGCTCTGCGCTCGAAAAATGCAGAGGTCCGCCACACGCGGGGCATTGATAGTTGACGCTCTCGTTTGCCATGATCGGTCCTTCCCAGTTGTCGCGTTATGCGCCCGTTATGCGCCGATGGCGCCGCCGCAGTATTCGCAACGGCCGCTGGCATCGGGGATGGTGGTGGCGCCGCAGAAGGGGCACGTTACCGCGGTCTTGGGGGCCTGAGCAGCAACGACGCTGTCGCGGGTCTCTTGGCGCAACTGAGTCAGGGCGTCGCGGATCTCGTTTGTTTGGCGCTCTGCCTCGCGGTACTCGATGGAGCCGCGCTGCTCGATGGTCGAGTCGTTGACGCGCAGGTTGATCTCGGTGAAGTACGGCGTGTTGACATGGATCGTGACATGGAAGTCGTAATCGAGGTCATAGCGCGGGGGATTGTAGCTCACGCGCTCGCCATCCTTGTTTTCGCGATACTGCTCGGTGCGATGCTCCTCGATTTCTGTATCACAGCCCAGTACCTGGGTGAACTCGATGATGTCGGGGTTGGCGTCGCGCCAACGGGTCGCCGAGGTGATGATCAGGAGCTTTGCATCTTCATCGAGCATGATGTTGGTGCGACCAGCCGAAAACGTGCGCGTAGGATTGAAGGAAGCCAGGCGCTGCGCGTTCGCCTCGCGATAAGCGAGCTGCTCGCGGATGTCGTCTGCAGTGCTCGAGCGATGGCCACGGAAGAAAGGCGAAAGCTTGCCTGCGCACTCCTTGCACAGATAGCCTTCGTTGATTTTGGTCTTTCCCAAAAGTCCTAACTCGGTACCGCAGATCGCGCACTCTTTCTTTTCGAACATCTTGTCAAAGAAGCCCATGGCAGCCTCCAATCATCTTGAGTTGCTCTTCGCTTTAGATGATGGGGGTGCGCGGAGGTTTGCACGATGCCCCTGCGGCCCGAGGTGTACAACCCAGTGGGACACATGGCCCAATGTGTTGGGCAATTAAGGGATATAGGGCTATGAGCTGGGAAAACGCTTCAAAATGACGGGACTTGCCTGAGATTTGTCGCGGTGCGAGATGCGCTATGCGCTAGCCGATGGGGTCGCGGTAGAAGCCGCCGTAGAAGTCCTCGGTGCGCAGAACATTGATCACGGCGCGCTCGTCTTGGGTGCGCACGAGCGCCACGATGTCGCCCACCTCATAAGACGAGACGACGGTTGAGATGAGCCAGTACTGCTTGCCGCTGTAGCCGCCTGTCGCCTCGATACACGATGAGCCATGGCGGTAATGCTTGCTATAGGCTTCGAGCACCTGATGGGGCTTGGACGTGGTGATCTGCAGTGTCATGCGGTCGTAGCGGTGATAGAACGTCTCGATCGTCTTGGTCGAGATGAACTGGAAGATGATCGAGTAGGCAGCGAGGTCCCAACCGAACATGGCGCCAAAGATGCAGATGACAGCGCAGTTGCCCGCGAATATCAACCCCCAGATGGAGTGCCCGGTGCGGTTGGAGACCATCAGCGAGATGAAGTCGGTGCCGGCTGTGGAGGCTCCGCCCTTAAGGGCGAGCGCGATGGAAAGACCGTAAAGGAATCCGCCAAACACAACTTCGAGCAAGATGTTGTGGAAGGGCGGCAGGATATGCATCTCGGTGAGGGTGCGCAGGAAAAATGAGGTTAAAAAGACCTGCGCCATGGAGAAGAGCACGAAGCGGCGGTTGATGGACCTCCAGCAGATCACCGCAACGGGGATATTTAGCGCCAGCATGCCCACGAAGGTGGGAAACGAGAATCCCACGAGCGAGGTGATACGGTCGATGAGAATGGCGAGCCCGGTAAAGCCGCTGGATAGAAGGTTTGCGGGGTTCACGAAGGCGCGAATGGTAAAGGCTTGCAGCAGCGCAGACAGGAAAACCGAGCTTGCGGTGATCAGGTTGCGCACGAGCGCAATACGGCGCAGGCGGCGGAGCTTTTCGAACTCTTCGCCCAGATTGGGAAGATGCGAGCGACCTTCTTTGCCGGCATTCTTCTTTTTTGAGGTCGATGTATCTTTCGAGTCTCTATCCGTTTGCATGTATGCGCTTTCCTCTGCAAAACCGTCCTTGTTGCCGGGTTATTCGGCAACCAAACTATAACAACGCCCGCGACGGCAGCGCTAGGCGAAACGTCGCGGGCGGTATCGAATCGTATGCGAGTGAACGGGTGCCTATTGGACCGGGTCGTTAATGACCTCCACCTGGCAGCTGCGCAGGGTGGTGAGTGCCGCCTCGTGGTTGGCGGGGGTGACGCCGGCGCAAAGCGATGCGTCCACTTTGAGCGGGACCTCGGGAATCCAGCCCTTGATGAGAAGCGCGTTGCTGACTACGCAGATGTCGGTGCACAGACCGACGAGCTCGATGGATTCGATGGGCTCGGCGACGTTTTCCTCGGCGAGCCACATGGCAAGGTCGAGCGATCCAAAGGTCGTTTTCTCAAAGACGAAGGAGTTGCGCTCGTCGCGTATCGCCTGGAGCTCGGGAATGAGTTCCCAGCCCGGCGTGCCGTGCAGGCAATGCTCGACGGGCAGGTTCTTGCCCTCTAGGGTTTGGAGGTAATCGCTGTAGTGCGTATCCTTGGTGAACACGACGGTGCCATCAAAGGCTCGGGCTTTGGCGGCGACGTTTGCCACGATGGCCTGTGCCTCGGGCGTTCCCAGTGCGCCATCGACAAAATCGCGCTGCATATCTACGACAACCAAATACCTTTGACCCATGATGCCCCTCCTCATTCGTGGATGTACCTGGAATAGTACACCCCGCGTCTGCGGCGTCGCGGTGCGTGGCAGCAGCTATCGGCGAATGTTCAAAAAAGTTCAGGCAGCGAAAGGACTCGGTTAATTATGACGTCTGACAAACCTTACGAAAGGGAAAGCGGCGTGTAAGGCAAATCGATGGCATGGGCGGCACCTGCGCGCGAGTATAGAGGCCAAGATAAGACCTTGTTTGAAGGAGGAGCGCCATGAGCGCACGTGGACCGTATGACATCAACTGGTATGCAGACGATGCTTTGGAGGTGTCGGGCAATCCCTTCGCGACCTTGGCTAGCAGGCTGTGCTGCCTGGCGGCTATGGCCGTGCTCTGCTTGGGTATGATCGTGATGCTGTGGAGGGTCTCGGGGCGCTAAGGGTGTCGATGGTAGTTGGCTCAAATCCCCGTGCCAAGGGGACATCGTAACTTCTTGTGGCGCATGCCAAGCGAGGGGCCTTCGTTGCCAGCGCACGCGTATAATCGCGCAGGCATTGATAGATACCATGAGGGTATGGCGGAGGAAAACCTGTGGCACAGCGAGGAATCACGATACGGCAATGGCTTCCATTGATTGGTCTGACTTGCGCTGCCTTTATCTTCAACACCTCCGAGTTCATGCCCATCGGTCTTTTGACCGATATTGCCGCCTCATTTCATATCAGCGAAGCGGCGACGGGCGTGATGATCTCGGTGTATGCCTGGGGCGTCACGCTGCTCTCGCTGCCGCTTATGGTGTTCGCTTCGCGCTTTGATCTGCGTCGCCTGCTCCTTGCGGTGATCGCGCTGTTCGCGTGCGGGCAGTTTCTCTCTGCCGTGGCGCCGACGTTTCCCATCCTGGTTCTTGCCCGCTTGGTGGTTGCCGCCGCGCATGCCATCTTTTGGTCTATCGCATCGGTGATGGCGGCGCGCCTGGTCGATACCGAGCATGGTGCGCTGGCACTTTCGATGATCGCTACGGGTTCGTCTATCGCGCAGATCTTCGGCCTGCCGCTGGGGCGCGCCATTGGTCTTGCCGTGGGCTGGCGCATGACTTTTTGTGTTGTGGGGGCGGTCTCTGCGGGCATTCTCGTGTATCAGGCAGTTGTCTTTCCTGTCATGCCTGCGGGCGAGCGCTTCACCCTGGGGCAGCTCCCCTCGCTTCTGCGCAATCGCGTGCTGCTTGCCCTCTATGCCGTGACCATCTTTATGTCCTGCTCGTATTACGTGGGTTACAGCTATATCGAGCCGTTCTTGCAGCAGGTAGCGCATCTCGATGCCGCCGTTATCACCATGGCACTTACCGTGTTTGGCTTTGCGGGCCTGCTTGGGTCCGTTTCGTTTTCGCGCTTTTTTGACGGGCATCGCTTTGACTTTTTGCTCAGCATGATCGGTGGGCTTGCGCTGTCCCTCCTCCTTATGCAGGCGGCATCGTTCTCGCTTGCGAGTGTGCTTGCCCTCTGTGTGCTTTGGGGCCTGTGCGCCACTGCGTTCAACGTAGCGTTTCAGGCCGAGGTCATCTCGTTTACGCAAGCCTCGGCGAGCGCCGTTGCCATGTCGATTTTCTCTGGTCTGTTCAATTTGGGCATCGGCTGCGGCACGGCTATTGGCGGTGCCGTGGTGTCGCAGGGCGCCATCGCAAGTATCGGTTACGTGGGCGCAGGTATTGGCGCTGTAGGCGTTATCTGCACGGTAGCCTGGCTGTTTCCTGCTATCAGGCGTACTCGCGGATAGCGCAGATAGCGCGGACCGTGTGTGGGCGGGGCGGTGTTTGCCGTTTGTGCGGCGTGGCGTTTTGATTAGCGCGGGGGATGTCTTGTGCATGGCCGGAGCTGTGTTTTCGCTCGCATCGGAGTGTCCCCGCTGTGTCGTCCCTGTGAAATACTGCCGTTTGCCAGGAAAGTTTCAAAATTGAACTTTTTTCCTCGGGCAAGTCGTATACTGCCGTCTAAATTGAACTTCCGAATTGCTCTGCGATATAAAAGTTCAATTTGAGATGAACATGAACGGTGGAAGAGGATTCGTGACCCAAGCAACATTTGCACAACGCCTAAAACAGCTGATGGAGCTGCGCGGTGCCAAACAGGCCGACGTGATCCGCATGGCCCAAACGCGCGGCAAGCATCTGGGAAAAAGCCAGGTGAGCCAATACGTGAGCGGCAAGACCATTCCGCGTCGCGACGTGATGGACGTGCTTGCTGCCGTGCTCGAGGCAGACGCAACATGGCTTGCTACGGGCGATGGACCGGGTCCCGAGGCCGCGCGAGCTAGCAAGCCGGGTTCAAACCCGGCGCCTTCAGCACGACCGATCCGTAGCGATTCCGCATCACACACAACAGGGGGAGCACCCATGCGCACGTTTAAGAAATCCAGCAAACTCGACAACGTTTTGTACGACGTCCGTGGACCCGTGGTCGACGAGGCCGCCCGCATGGAGGACGATGGCGCGCGCATCCTCAAGCTCAATATCGGCAACCCTGCGCCCTTTGGTTTCCGTGCGCCCGACGAGGTGGTCTTTGACATGCGCCAGCAGCTGGCGGACTGCGAGGGCTATTCCGACTCGCGCGGCCTGTTCTCTGCGCGCAAGGCCATCATGCAGTATTCGCAGCTGCGCAATATCCCCAACGTGGACATGAAGCACATCTATACGGGCAACGGCGTGTCCGAGCTCATCCAGCTTTCCATGCATGCGCTGATCGAGAACGGCGATGAGGTGCTTGTTCCCTCGCCCGACTACCCGCTGTGGACCGCCTGCGTGACGCTTGCTGGCGGTAACGCCGTGCACTACATCTGCGACGAGCAAAACGAGTGGAACCCCGACCTTGAGGACATGGAGAAGAAGGTCACCGAGCGTACCAAGGCCATCGTCGTCATCAACCCCAACAATCCCACGGGCGCGGTTTACTCGCGTGAGATCCTGGAGGGCATCGTCGAGATTGCCCGCAAGCATCAGCTCATGATCTTTGCGGACGAGATTTACGACCGTCTGATCATGGATGGCTACGAGCACATCTCCATCGCCTCTCTCGCGCCCGATCTGCCGTGCGTCACCTATTCCGGCCTTTCCAAGTCGCACATGGTGTGCGGCTACCGCGTGGGCTGGATGGTGCTTTCTGGCAACCAGGCCTGCATGAAGGACTTTATTTTGGGCATCAACATGCTCTCCAACATGCGCCTGTGCTCAAACGTGCCCGCGCAGTCCATTGTCCAAACGGCGTTGGGCGGCTATCAGTCTGTAAACGAGTACATTCGTCCCGGTGGGCGTGTGTACGAGCAGCGCAACTACGTGTACGAGGCGCTCAATGCCATCGACGGTATCACGGCGGTGAAGCCCAAGGCTGCGTTCTATATCTTCCCCAAGATGGACGTCAAGAAGTTCAATATCACGGATGACGAGCAGTTCGCGCTCGACCTGTTGCATCAGAAGAAGATCTTGATCACCCGCGGTGGCGGCTTTAACTGGGGCGAGCCCGACCACTTCCGTATCGTCTACCTGCCGCGCATGGAGGTACTCAAGGAGTCGATGGAAGATCTGGCCGATTTCTTCGCGCATTATCGTCAGAGCTAATACAGGGCAAGACGGTCTATTTGGGGCAGGGGCCGCAACGGGATGTCCGTTGCGGCCCCTGCTTTTCCATATGCAAAAAAGAACCGGGGAACTTGTGCTCCCCGGTTTGCTCAACGTTGTCTATTACAGTCCAAAATAGGTCTTGAGCCAGGTTTTCTCGGTTTCTGGCGAATCGCAGACGTGGCTTTCTATGCTGCCGTCTTCTTTCTGGATGGTGAGCGTGTCTCCGGTAAGGGCAACGCTTCCTGTAGGCGTGCTGATGCTGACCGCCGTTTTTTGCGTAAGCCACATGTCCGGCGAGGTCGAGCAGTAGTAGTTAAGGACTTCGAAATCGGTATCCTGCGCAGGGTGCAGCGTAAAGCTCATGAGGGGACGATACTCTCCGTCTCGCTTCCTTTCCATCAGGATTTCCCCGTTGGTATCCTGCGGCTCCATTGTCACGCGGAAGCTGCCGTTTTTCTCGGTATGAAGGCCGTCTTCCAACTTGACCGGATACCGGGGACCGGGACCGCCGTAGCCCACGTCGCAGAAATAGGGACCGTCTTCCAAGACAACCATCGTGGCCCTGTGCAGGATGCGGCGAAGATCGTCTGGGCTCCACAGCATTCGTATCGCAAGCGGTGTGACGTCAAAGCCCAGGCCCTTGAGGAGCTCGTAGAAGATCTTGTTCAGCTCAAAACAGTATCCACCCCGTCCTTGGTGGACGATTTTGTGGAAGATGTCCTCGGTTTTGAGGGAGGGAACCCTCTTCTCCTTGAAGACCTCCAAATTTTCAAAAGGAACGCTTTGAAGCTGCAGCTCCATAAGCTTTTCCAGACAATCCTTATCTGTATGTGGCTCTTCCTGGTAGCCGATGCGCTCCAGGTATGCCTTGCATTCCAGTGCATTCATATGCCGTTCCTCCTTACGTTCACAAATAACAGCACGTATATGCAGCGATGCGAGAGCCCATTGAAGTTAGGGATGGCGAGGGACTCACATTCAAGACGATTATCCCGTATTTCAAGCTTCGCCAATATTACGTATCGGTCGAGCGGCAACGTGGGGCGGTTGTGCTCCTCACGTTCAACCAGCTCGTCAATGCTATGATGGTTCGGACGTATCGGCATTGACATGAAGGGGCTATCTGCATGTCCTCTCAACTTCGCATCGGACACGGCTACGATGTCCATCGTCTGGTGGAAGGGCGCCGATGTATTATCGGCGGGGTCGATATTCCGCACGATAAAGGGCTGCTCGGTCATTCCGATGCCGACGTCTTGGCTCATGCCCTGGCAGATGCCATCTTGGGCGCTGCTCGTGCCGGGGATATCGGGAAGCTTTTTCCCGACACCGATCCTGCCTATGAGGGTGCCGACTCGCTGCTGCTGCTCGCACGCGTCATGGAACATGTGCGCGGCCTTGGCTTCGAATTTGTTGACGCCGACTGCACCATCGCTTGTCAGGAGCCCAAGATCTCGCCTCATCGCGACCAGATGCGCGCCAACTTGAGCCGCGCTTTGGGGGTCGATATCGAATCGGTGGGCGTCGCGGCAACAACAACCGAGCACCTGGGCTGGGAAGGCCAGGGCGAGGGCATCGGCGCCTGGGCCGTGTGCCTGCTCGAGAAGAAATCTGAGGAGTAATCAATGCGTATCTACAACAGCGCCACGCATAAAAAAGAAGAGTTCGCACCCATCGAAGAGGGTAAGGTTCGCATGTATGTATGCGGCCCCACCGTCTACGACAATATCCACATCGGCAACGCTCGCACCTTTATTAGCTTCGACGTCATTCGTCGCTGGCTCATGGCCAAGGGCTATGAGGTGACCTTTGCGCAGAATCTCACCGACGTAGACGACAAGATCATCAAGCGCGCCAATGAGCAGGGCCGCACCGCCGCCGAGGTGGCAAGCGAGTTTTCCGACAAGTTCATCGGTGTCATGCGCGCCGCCAACGTGCTCGATCCCGATATTCGCCCGCGTGCGACCAAAGAAATCGGCCCTATGATCGGCATGATTAAGACCTTGATCGAGCGGGGCCATGCCTACGCCGCTGATAATGGTGACGTGTACTTTGCCGTGCGCAGCGATCCCACCTATGGCGAGGTTTCGGGTCGCAATATCGACGATTTGATGGTGGGCGCGCGTATCGAGGAGAACGAGGACAAGCACGATCCGCTCGACTTCGCTTTGTGGAAGGCCGCCAAGCCCGGTGAGCCCATGTGGGATTCTCCGTGGGGCAAGGGCCGTCCCGGTTGGCACACCGAGTGCGCTGCCATGGTGCATCGCTATTTGGGCGTGCCCATCGATATTCACGGGGGCGGATCCGACCTCGCCTTCCCGCACCATGAGAACGAGTGCGCTCAGGCCACCTGCGCTTGGCATCAGGGCTTTTCCAATACCTGGATGCATACGGGCATGCTTTTGGTCGATGGCGAGAAGATGAGCAAGTCCCTCGGCAACTTCTTTACGCTGGCCGAGGTTTTGGAGAAGCACTCTGGCGCGGCACTGCGTCTGCTCATGCTGCAGACGAGCTATCGCTCGCCGCTTGATTTCTCGTGGGATCGTCTGGACGGTGCCGAGAGCTCGCTGACGCGTATCGCCGGCACCGTGCAGAACCTGCGCTGGGCAGCCTCGCACGCAACAGCTCAGGCAGATGCCTCTCTTGCCGAGGATTTTGCTGCAAAGACCGCCGCTGTTCGCACGAGCTTTGCCGAGTGCATGGACGATGACTTCAACACTGCCGGTGCCCTGGGTGCCGTCTTTGGTTTTGTGACCGAGTGCAACCAGTACTTGGAGGCCGCGGGCGACGCTGTCGACGCGACGGTGGCGCTCGCCGGAGCCGATGCCCTGGCCGAGTTGCTCTCCACGCTGGGCATCGAGCTGCCCGAGCCGGAGGAGGAGCTGCCCGAGGGTCTGCTCGATGTTGCTCGCGAGCTGGTTGATTTTGAGGGCGACGACGTTGCGGAGGCTGCCGAGAAGATCTTGGCCGCCCGTGCCGAGGCTCGTGCCGCCAAGAATTGGGGCTTGGCCGACGCCATCCGCGATCAGCTCAAGGATCTGGGCTTGGTTATTGAGGATACGGCGGCGGGTACCCGTATTAAATCAGCCTAGTCCCGGCGGCTTTCCCAGGCACCCGACCTTGCCCCTCATTCGTCGGTTGCGTACCTCAGTACGCTTCCCTCCTCTTTCGGGGCAATCTCGGGCACCTGGAAAACCCGTGGCCCCGGGTCCGGCATCGCACCTCGCCGCTCAATCGTCGCTTGCGTACCTCAAGTACGCGGCGGCGGGGGAGTACGGGTCCATCTATTGTTGTAACTTCTTTAAACGAGGAGAGATATCGTGGCGGACAAGCGCGCACGTGGCAATAATCAAAAGAAGGACGCCTCTCGTGGCGGCCGCTCGCAGGCCCCGCGCAAGGCCGCTTCTCGCGCTCCCAAGCAGGGAAGTGAACCTTCCCGTCGTGGTGGCGCGCCTCGCGAGCGCGTTGTTGTGCCCGCGGGCGACTTTATCGAGGGACGTCGTGCTGCTGCCGAGGCACTGCGCACGGGCTTTCCCGTCAAGCGTGCCCTTGTTGCCGACGGCCAAGGCTCCGACGCCGCTCTTGCTCGCCTGATTGACGACCTCTATCGTGCGAACATTCCCATCAAGACGGTGCCGCGCGCGCAGCTTGATGCTATCTCCAGCCATGGTGCGCATCAGGGTATCGCGCTCGAGGTCGGATCCTTTCCCTATGCAGACATCACGGACATCATCGCCCGTGCGGGCGAGGGCCCTGCCCTTGTGCTCGTGCTCGACCATGTGACCGACGATGGAAACTTCGGCGCCATCGTTCGTTCTGCCGAAGTCGTGGGGGCCGCCGGCGTCGTCATCGCCAACAAGCGCGCCGCGGGCGTCACCGTGGGCAGCTATAAGACCTCTGCGGGTGCCGTGATGCACCTGCCTATCGCGCAGGTTCCCAATATCGCCCGTGCACTCGACGATCTTAAAGATGCGGGCTTTTGGGTGGCGGGTGCTTCCGAGCACGCACAAGATGTGTGCTGGGATTCTCCCCTCCAGGGACGCGTTGCGCTTGTTATGGGTTCCGAGGGCGATGGCATTTCGCGCTTGGTGCTCGAGAAGTGTGACTTTTTGACCAAGCTTCCGCAGCGCGGTCTTACCGAGAGTCTGAATGTTGCCCAGGCAGCGTGCGCCCTGTGCTTTGAGTGGATGCGTCGCAACGCGTCCGATCTGGGGGAGTAGCCATGGGAAAGAAAAGTCGCGCCAAGGCCAAAGCGAAGCGATTTGGCGAGAGTTCGGTGCGCGAGACCGTTTCGGCCAGCACGTATGGAGTGGGCAATGCGTTTTCGGCGGCATTCGAGACGCCCGATGTTCCTCCGCGTGGCACCAATGCCTCGGGCAAGCGCGAGCTGCTGGTGGTCGATGGCTACAACATCATTCACTCGACGCCGCGCTACGAGCGTCTGGTGTACGATCGCTCGGACGATCCCTATTCTCGCGACGTCCATGCCTCCGCGCGCACGGCGCTCATTTCGGATGTTGCCGCGTTTGCCCAGGGTCGTTACGAGGCTGTGATCGTTTTCGACGGCGCAGGCAATGTTTCTGCCGAGCGCCCGAATATCTCCCAGGCGGGCTGCCGCATTGAGTTTTCGCCCACAGGGGTTTCGGCTGATACCGTGGTGCAGCGCATCTGTACCGAGGCACGCGAGACCGGCCGCGCGTGCACGGTGGTGACGAGCGACGCCATGATTCAGGCGACAGTGATGGGCAAGGGCGTGACGCGCATCTCGGCGCGCATGCTGTTGGGCGAGATTGAGCAGATCGACCGCGACGTAGCCGAGGTCGAGGAGGCTCCGCAGATCAAGCTTACGCTGGGAAGCAGGTTATCTCCCGAGAGCCTGGCGAAGCTCAAGGCCCTTCGCGGACGTTAATACGCGAAGGAGGCGGCTTGGCAAAACTATTCGTCAGAACGAATAGTTTTATCTATTCCAGCGAGCACGAAACTATTCGTTTTGCCTCTGAGAGGGCACGACCTGAGCTTGCCGTTTATGTCGTGTCCTTGCGCCTGCGTGTTGCGCCCTGCCCCCAATTCCTTTATCCTAAACAAGCTTCGCGCGATAGCGCCAAGCGTGCCAGTGTGGCGCAACGGTAGCGCAACTGATTTGTAATCAGTGGGTTGCGGGTTCGATTCCTGTCACTGGCTCCATGAAAAATAGCAGGCCAGAAGTGTTATCGCTTCTGGCCTGCTTTTTTGTAGCGCACGGGCGTAGCAGGCGCGGCTAAACGGAGGACTTGCCGCGTCTGCTAGAACGTATCTATAGATATATAGAAATAGGCGTTTGGGGTCAGATCGTTTTCGATAACTCTTTTATTTGCAATAGAAGTCGCAAGGCAGGGTGACTTTGTAAGGAGCAGCGCGTTTGACTTAAGAGGCGCAGTCGTCGGCAGGTTCAAACACCCCCTCCATTACCTGCGGTCTTCACATCATGTTCACTGCTCTACTTGCCTAAAGTAACAAAACCGCAGGAAACGGAAATATAGATACGCCCGGCACCGTGTATTACAGCTTTCTCATTGACAGGCTGCCTGCCCGCGTCGTAATATCTCTTTCGTTCGCGAGCGCAAAAGCTTAGAGCCAATGCGATCAAGAACATTCCGTGGGAGTTTGCCCGAGTGGTTAATGGGGACGGGCTGTAAACCCGTTGGCTTTGCCTACATAGGTTCGAATCCTATAGCTCCCACCCTTATGTTGCCTGTATAGCTCAGTCGGTAGAGCACTTCGTTGGTAACGAAGAGGTCACCAGTTCAAGTCTGGTTGCAGGCTCCATCCGGCGGTGTAGCTCAGTTGGTTAGAGCACACGGTTCATACCCGTGGCGTCACTGGTTCGAATCCAGTCACCGCTACCATAGGTAACACGGTGGCTTCTCAATAGTATGTTGAGAGGCCACTATGGTATAAAGGCAAAGTCCCGTCCGGGGACGACCTGTTAAGAGGAGGGCTTTATGGCCAAAGAGAAGTTTGAGCGCACTAAGCCGCATGTTAACATCGGCACCATTGGTCACGTCGACCACGGCAAGACCACGCTGACCGCTGCCATCACCAAGGTTCTCTCCGAGACCGAGGGCTGCAAGGCTGACTTCACTGCGTTCGAGAACATCGACAAGGCTCCCGAGGAGCGCGAGCGCGGCATTACGATCTCCGTTGCCCACGTTGAGTACGAGACCGCTAATCGTCACTACGCTCACGTCGACTGCCCGGGCCACGCTGACTACGTCAAGAACATGATCTCCGGTGCTGCTCAGATGGACGGCGCTATCCTGGTCATCGCCGCTACCGACGGCCCCATGGCTCAGACCCGCGAGCACATCCTGCTCGCCCGTCAGGTCGGCGTTCCCTACATCGTCGTCTTCCTGAACAAGTGCGACATGGTCGACGATGACGAGCTCATCGACCTCGTCGAGATGGAGACCCGTGAGCTCCTCTCCGAGTACGATTTCCCCGGCGACGACATCCCCGTCATCCGTGGTTCCGCTCTCGGCGCCCTCAACGGCGAGGAGAAGTGGATGGACGCCATCCGCGAGCTCATGAACGCCGTCGACGAGTACATCCCGACGCCCGCCCGTGACAACGACCTTCCCTTCCTGATGGCCGTTGAGGACGTTATGACCATCTCTGGCCGTGGTACCGTTGCTACCGGCCGTGTCGAGCGCGGTGAGCTCAAGCTCAACGAGCCCGTCGAGATCGTCGGCATCAAGGATACCCAGAACACCGTCTGCACCGGTATCGAGATGTTCCGTAAGTCCATGGACTTCTGCGAGGCTGGCGACAACGTCGGTCTGCTGCTCCGCGGCATCAAGCGCGAGGACATCGAGCGCGGCCAGGTTCTCTGCAAGCCCGGTTCGGTTACCCCGCACACCAAGTTCACCGGCGAGATCTACGTTCTGACCAAGGAGGAGGGCGGCCGTCACACCCCGTTCTTCGATGGTTATCGTCCTCAGTTCTACTTCCGTACCACCGACGTTACCGGTACGGTCAAGCTCCCCGAGGGCACCGAGATGGCTATGCCTGGTGACCACATCACCATCGAGGGCGACCTCATTCACCCGATCGCCATGGAGGAGGGCCTGCGCTTCGCTATCCGCGAGGGTGGCCACACCGTCGGCTCGGGCATCGTCAGCACCATCATTGAGTAACTTTAGCTACTCAAGCTGTTGATTTCATTAACCCGGTTCCTCTTCGGGGGAGCCGGGTTTTTGTGTCGATGCGCACTAATAACAGGATTGTGTTCTGGATCTGCAGAAAAATCGTGGAGACGTAAATCGCATTGACATAACCCCATTGCAGATGATAATGTTTACCACCGTGCCCGTGAGGTACGGTATTTGGAGGTAAAAGACACATGCGTACTCTCGTTACACTTGCCTGCACCGAGTGCAAGCGTCGTAATTACACTACGACCAAGAACAAGGCCAACACCCCTGATCGCATGGAGCTTAAGAAGTATTGCCCCTGGTGCCGTCGTCACACCGTGCATAAAGAGACTCGCTAGTCTCTTTTGACATACGCCAGTAGTTCAATTGGTAGAGCATCGGTCTCCAAAACCGAGTGTTGAGGGTTCGAGTCCTTCCTGGCGTGCCAGTCTTTGATCCGTAAGCCTCCATAGGGGGCTTACGGTTTGTTACTGTATGTTGGGTCTGTGCCGGAGGTAAATGTTCATGGCCAACAAGAAGACCAAGAAGAAGTCTCAGCAGGGCTCCAACAAGGCTGCTGCTAAGCCTGAGGTCAAGAAGACCGTAAAGGCTAAGGCCAAGGATAAGAACAAGAAGCCCGGCCTGTTTGCCCGCATCAAGAAGTATTTCTCTTCTGTGCGCTCCGAGATGAAGCGTGTTGTGTGGCCCTCCAAGAAGGAGCTCATCAACTATTCCGTCACGGTGTGCGTTTCCCTGATCGTTGTTGGCGTTGTCATCGCGCTGCTTGATGCCGGTATCGGCCAGGCGCTGGTGGCCTTCTCCGGATTGAGGGGTTAAGCATGTCCAAGCGCTGGTATGTCGTCCACACGTACTCTGGTTACGAGAACCGTGTTAAGTCCGACCTTGAGCATCGCATCGAGACCATGGGTATGACCGATCGCATCTTTGATATCGAGATTCCCACCGAGCGTGTGACCGAGATCAAGGAGAACGGCGCTCGCGAGACCAAGGATTCCAAGATCTTCCCGAGCTATGTTCTGGTTCGTATGGAGATGGATGACGATTCTTGGACGTGCGTCCGTAACACCCCGGGCGTTACCGGTTTTTTGGGCGGCAACGGAAAGCCCGCTCCGCTCTCGCGCGAAGAGTACAACAAGATGATGCGCAAGAGCGATAAGGGCGGCGCACCTAAGCGTACGACCGTCAATATCGAGGTCGGCACGTCTGTTCGCGTTACTTCTGGTCCACTTGCGGACTTTGATGGTAAGGTCTCTGAGGTTAACCCCGAAGCCGGCAAGGTCAAGGTCACGCTGATGATCTTCGGCCGCGAGACTCCCGTCGAGCTTTCGTTCGATCAGGTCTCCGTTATTTCTTAGTTCGTTCTCGCGTTCACGCTCATCTGCCGGCTGCTCACCGGATGGATTGCTTCTAACGGGTACGCGTTGAACATATTGGCACTGTAGACACATTCGTGTTTTAGGAAGGTTTTGACATGGCTGAGAAGAAGGTTGCTACTGTCATTAAGCTCCAGATTCCTGCTGGCGCTGCTAACCCCGCTCCTCCCGTTGGCCCGGCACTGGGTGCCGCTCAGGTCAACATCATGCAGTTCTGCCAGGCGTTCAATGCCGCTACGCAGGACAAGCAGGGCGACATCATCCCCGTTGAGATCACCGTTTATGAGGATCGCTCCTTCACGTTCGTGACGAAGACTCCTCCTGCGGCTCACCTCATCAAAAAGGAGCTCAAGCTCAAGAGCGGTTCCGGTAAGCCCCAGGCCGACAAGGTTGGTCAGCTTACTCAGGAGCAGCTCACCAAGATCGCCGAGATCAAGATGCCGGACCTCAATGCTAACGACATCGAGGCCGCCAAGAAGATCATCGCCGGCACTGCTCGCTCCATGGGCGTCACCGTCGCCGAGTAGCGATACTGTTTAGGTAATTTCGGGCACGATGCGTGTCGTGCCCGTTTGCGTGCAATAGGGCACGCGTTGATGTGGGAGGGCTTAGGCCCGTTTGACCACAGGAGGTATGTAATATGGCTAAGCACGGTAAGAAGTACCGCTCCGCCGCTGAGAAGGTTGATTCCACTCAGCTCTACACCCCGCTTAAGGCTGTCGCTCTCGTCAAGGAGGTTGCAACCGCCAACTTTGACGAGACCGTCGAGGCTCACTTCCGCCTTGGCATCGACACCCGTAAGGCCGATCAGAACATCCGTGGCTCCATCTCCCTGCCTCACGGCACCGGCAAGACCGTCCGCGTCGCCGTCTTCGCCGAGGGTGCTAAGGCTGATGAGGCTCGTGAGGCCGGTGCCGACATCGTTGGCTCCGACGAGCTGATCGCCGAGATCCAGAAGGGCAACATCGAGTTCGACGCTGCCATCGCTCTGCCGACCATGATGGCCAAGGTTGGCCGCATCGGTAAGATCCTCGGCCCCCGTGGCCTGATGCCGAACCCCAAGCTCGGCACCGTTACCATGGATGTTGCCAAGATGGTCTCCGAGCTCAAGGCTGGCCGCGTTGAGTATCGTGCCGACCGCTATGGCATCTGCCATGTGCCCCTGGGCAAGAAGTCCTTCTCTGATGAGCAGCTCGTCGAGAACTACGCTGCCCTCTACACCGAGATTCTGCGCGTTAAGCCCGCTTCTGCTAAGGGCAAGTACGTGAAGAGCATCTCCGTGAGCTCCACCATGGGTCCTGGCGTTAAGGTTGACCCCGCTGTTCAGCGCAACTTCCTCGCTGAGTAGTTGTTCGGACTGAATAGTTCTTCTAAACCCGGTTCGCATCCGCGAGCCGGGTTTTCTTTTGGCGGTCAACGTGTTTTTGCTCGTTTCCAAAGCTGTAACAATCTGAATTTCCGCTTTTAGCAAACTTTGATTCTGTTAAGCTTCTCTTTGTTGTTGCTTTACTTGAGAGGAGTGCGCATATCATGACGAATAACGCCTTTGCTTCTGCACTCCTAACCCTCGCGCTACTAAGGTAGTCGCGCTTGGGATTTCTTCAACCTGCTTAACACCCGAGTGCGTAACTGACCATCGCTTTGCGGTCCGTATGAGCGCTCGGGTGTTTTTCTATCTCTCGCCTGTACGTGTCTACAAAGCCCGACATGTTGAACATAGTCGCCTGGCGGCTTTGATGTACAGGAGGAACCATGACCCGCAAAATCGCAATCTTCGATACTACTCTGCGTGATGGCGAGCAGTCGCCCGGTGCAAGTATGAATACCGAGGAGAAACTCATCATCGCGCGTCAGCTCGTGCGCATGAATGTCGATGTCATTGAGGCCGGTTTCCCCATCTCGAGCCCTGGTGACTTCAAGTCGGTTCACGAGATCGGAAAGATTGCCGGTGACGCTTGCACGGTTTGTGGCCTGACACGTGCTGTCGATAAGGATATCGAGGTTGCCGCTGAGGCCCTTAAGAGCGCCAAGCGCCCGCGCATCCATACCGGTCTGGGCGTTTCTCCCTCCCATTTGCGCGACAAGCTGCATCTCACCGAGGAAGAGGCTATCGAGCGCGCGATTCATGCCGTGAAGCACGCTCGCAACTTTGTGGACGATGTCGAGTTCTATGCCGAGGACGCCGGTCGCTCCGATCAGGAGTTCCTTGTCCGTATCATCCAGGCAGCGGTGAAGGCAGGCGCGACCGTCGTCAACATTCCCGACACCACCGGATACAACATGCCGTGGAATTTTGGCACGCGCATCAAGGACCTGCGCGAGCGTGTTGACGGCATCGAGGACGTGACCATTTCCGTGCATACGCATAATGATCTGGGCATGGCCACCGCTCTTGCCCTCGACGCCGTTCAAAACGGCGCCACGCAGATTGAGTGCACCATCAACGGCCTGGGCGAGCGCGCGGGCAATACCTCGCTCGAAGAGGTCGTTATGGCCATCAAGATGCATGGCGAGGCTCTCGACGCCCATACCGATGTCGTGACCCGTGAGCTGACGCGTGCCTCAAGGCTGGTGAGCTCTATCACGGGCATTAACGTGCAGCCCAACAAGGCTATCGTGGGCGCCAACGCCTTTGCGCATAGCTCCGGCATTCATCAGGATGGCGTGCTCAAGGCGCGCGATACCTACGAGATCATCGATCCGGCAGATGTGGGTGCTGCTGGTTCCGAGATCATCCTCTCTGCCCGTTCCGGCCATGCAGCCCTGCGTCATCGTCTGGGCGAGCTGGGCTACACCTTCGACGATGCCGCGTTTGAGGATGTCTATAACCGCTTCCTGGAGATTGCCGATCAGAAGAAAGAGGTCTTTGACGAGGACCTCGAGTCGATGGTTCAGGAGCGTCAGCGCGAGGTGAAGGCCATCTACACCCTCGACGCCTTGCAGGTGTCCTGCGGCGACCCCTTGGTTCCTACTGCCACGGCGACCATCAGCGACGAGCTGGGCGTCAAGCATGTGGTGTGCGCCACGGGCACCGGCCCTGTCGACGCCGCCTACAAGGCAGTGGACAAGGTTGTGGCGGTCCATGGCGACTTGGCGGAGTTCTCGGTCAAGGCCATCAGCCGCGGCATTGATGCCATTGGCGAGGTGACGGTGCGCATCACGGCCGAGGACGGCAGGGTCTACACCGGTCGCGGCGCCGATACCGATATCATCGTTTCGAGCGCGAAGGCCTACGTAAACGCTGTCAACCGCATGATTCAGACCGCTCGCTCCAAAGAGGGCAAATAAAGGGGGCAATTACCACCCTTTCCGCCTGATTGCCGAAGATTTATCAAGAGAGGAAACCCAATGGCACGTCCCATGACCATGGCAGAGAAGATTTTGGCCGCGCACGCGGGCCTCGATGAGGTTGTGCCGGGCCAGCTGGTCGAGTGCGATCTCGACCTGGTGCTCGCCAACGACATCACGGCCCCTATCGCCATCAAGACGGTGCGCGAGATCGGCGCGGGCGTCTTTGACCGCGAGCGCATTTGCCTGGTGCCTGACCACTATTCGCCCAACAAGGACATCAAGAGCGCCGAGCAGACCAAGATTACGCGCGATTTTGCCCATGAGCACAAGATCGTGAACTACTTTGAGCAGGGCTGCATGGGTATCGAGCATGCGCTGCTGCCCGAGCAGGGCGTTGTGGTGCCCGGCGATCTTATGATCGGTGCCGATTCCCATACCTGCACTTACGGCGGCATCGGTGCCTTCTCCACCGGTGTCGGTTCCACCGACGCCGGTGTAGGCATGGCAACGGGTCGCGCCTGGTTCAAGGTGCCCGAGACGATTCGCTTCGAGATCGATGGCGAGCTGCCCGTAGGTGCTACGGCAAAGGACATCATTCTGCACATCATCGGAATGATCGGCGTCGACGGTGCCCTGTATTGCGCTATGGAGTTTGGCGGCTCGACGATTGAGAACCTCTCTGTTGAGGGGCGTTTGACCATCGCGAACATGGCGATCGAGGCAGGCGGTAAGGCCGGTCTTTTTGAGGTAGACGACAAGTGCCGCGAGTACGTGGCTGCCCGCGCCCGCCGCACGCCGGTTGAGTATCATCCCGATGCGGATGCCGAGTACAAGCAGGTTATCAAGATCGATGCCGCCGAGATTGAGCCGTGTGTGTCCTGGCCGCACCTGCCCAGCAATACGCATCTCGTGGCCGAGAGCCGTCATATCGCCGTCGACCAGGCCGTTATCGGTTCGTGCACCAACGGCCGTATCGAGGACATGCGTGCCGCGGCCGAGGTCCTGCGCGGCCGTACCGTTGCCGAGAACGTGCGCTGCATCGTAATCCCTGCAACCCAAAAGGTCTGGCTCCAGTGCGTGCATGAGGGCCTGATGGATATCTTCATCAACGCGCATTGCGTGGTCTCGACGCCCACGTGCGGCCCGTGCCTGGGCGGCTACATGGGCATCCTCGCTGCAGGGGAGCGCTGCATCTCCTCGACCAATCGCAACTTCGTAGGCCGCATGGGCGATCCCACGTCCGAGGTCTACCTGGCAAGCCCTGCCGTCTGCGCCGCTTCTGCCGTCGCCGGCCACATTGCACTGCCCTCAGACCTGTAGGCGCCCGGGGCTCCTCGGGCTTTGATTGCTCCTACGAACAGTCCTGCTCGCACGGAAGTGACATTTAGTGCTCTCCGGCTCGTGCGGAACTTGTATCAATCAAAGCCCGAGGACCCCATGCATGCAGTTCTGAATAGGGAGTAAGAAATCGGTGCTATAGGGTTTTAAGCCCTGTTGCCTCGACTGGTCTATTTGCACAACGTCCTAGCTGTGAGGGAGGGTTCAGACATTGCTCGATATGAGTTCCGCACGAGCCGGAGAGCACTGAATGTGCTCTCCGTGCGAGCAGGACTGTTTGAAATAGCGAGCAATGTCTGAACCCTCCCAGGAAAGGTGAACGATATGAAATTCAACGGAACTGTTTTTCGTTATGGCCGTGACATCGATACCGATGTCATCATTCCGGCTCGTTATCTCAACACATCCGATCCGGCAGAGCTTGCCAAGCATTGTCTGGAAGATCTGGACACTACGTTTGTGACGCGCGTGAAGCCCGGCGACATTATCGTTGCCGATGAGAACTTTGGCTGCGGCTCCTCGCGCGAGCATGCCCCGGTGGCCATCAAGGCGGCAGGCGTTTCCTGCGTCATCGCTAAGAGTTTCGCGCGCATCTTCTACCGCAACTCCATCAACATGGGGCTGCCTATTCTGGAGTGCCCGGAAGCCGTTGACGCCATCTCGGACGGCGATGTGGTGAGTGTCGATGCCGATACCGGCACGATCGTGGACGAGACCACGGGCGCGACCTTCCATGCGCAGCCGTTCCCGCCGTTTATCCAGGAGATTATCAACGCCGGCGGCCTGGTGGAGCGCACCAAGAAGAAGATCGCCGACGCCCAGGCCGAGTAGATGGCTATGGAAAATCCCTTTGCCAAAGGCCCTTCAACCCTTGATTGGAGTTGCAACGTGAAGAAGAGCTACAAGGTGTGCACCCTGCCGGGTGACGGTATTGGCCCCGAGGTTATCGCCGAGGGCAAGAAGGTGCTTGCCGCCGTGGGCGCACGCGCCGGCGTTGAGTTTGTTTGCGAAGACGCGCTCATCGGCGGCGCCGCGATC
The DNA here is from genome assembly GCA_934621295.1 of uncultured Collinsella sp. Lineage (GTDB taxonomy): Bacteria > Actinomycetota > Coriobacteriia > Coriobacteriales > Coriobacteriaceae > Collinsella. The sequence goes on along the minus strand of CAKTVB010000003.1, from coordinate 27,360 downwards.
GATGCATGCTCGGACCCGCTGCCCGAGGCCACGCTTGCCGCAGCTCAAGCGTCCGATGCCGTCTTGCTGGCGAGCGTCGGCGGCCCGAAGTGGGATTCTACCGACCCCAACGCTCCTCGTCCCGAGCAGGGTCTCCTGCGCATTCGCAAGGCTCTGGGGCTCTACACCAATCTTCGCCCTGTGAAGATCTACGACGCGCTTGCCGGGGCCTCCACCCTTAGGCCCGAGGTCATCAAGGGCGTCGACATGGTGCTCGTGCGCGAGCTCACGGGTGGTATCTACTTTGGTAGTCACGAGCGTTTCTACGACGAACAAGGCGCTGCCGCAAACGGCGAGGCCGGTCAACGTGCAGTGGACGTCATGGAATATCGCGAGTACGAGGTCGAGCGCATTGCCCGCCAGGCCTTCGAGGCCGCCCGCAAGCGTCGCGGCAAGGTGAGCAGCGTTGACAAGCGCAACGTGCTCGAGACCTCGCGTATGTGGCGCGAGGTGGTCCATCGCGTGCACGATGAAGAGTATGCCGATGTGGAACTCGAGGACCTGCTTGTGGACAACACCGCGATGCAGCTCATCAACCGTCCTGCCGACTTCGATGTTGTGGTGACCGAGAACATGTTCGGCGACATCCTCTCCGACGAGGCCGCACAGATTACGGGTTCTCTTGGCATGCTGGCTTCGGCGAGCCTGGGTGACGGCGTGTCTCTCTTTGAGCCCAGTGCCGGCTCTGCGCCCGATATCGCGGGCCAGGGCATCGCCAACCCACTCGCGCAGATCCTCTCGGTGGCCATGATGCTCACCTATGCCTTCGATATGACCGAGGAAGCCGCAATGATTGAGACGGCTGTCGAGCGCGTGCTCGACGAGGGCTGGCGCACGCGCGATATCGCGGATTCGAACACGCCTGCCGAGAAGATCATCGGTACCGCCGATATGGGCGACAAGGTGGTTGCGGCCTTGGCGTAGGCTAGGGGTTACGACGCTGACACTCCGTATGTTCAGTTGGGCATGCGGAGTGTTTTTGCGTTTAGGCATATTGCATTGAAGAGTCGGCGGCGCCTGAATGGAATGGCAGTGCCGGCTCGCGTGTTGCGGGCGCAGGTACGGCGTCGCGCTGAAGTGGAGGCACCATGCAGCAGGTAGTAACCGTGAACGACGATTTTCGCCATTTGAACGATGGCGTGCCGCCACATATCGCGCGTTTTATCGTTGCGGGGGAGTATGACCGTGCGCTTCGTCTTATCGAAGAGGAGCTTGAGGCGGGGAATCGTCCCGAAATGGAGCCGTGCCTTCGTGCGGAGCATGCTCGTCTGCTGCGCACGCGCCGCGATTTTTGCCTGACGCGTGCCGATGTCATCAATCAGATTCGCGCCGAGTGGCCCGAGTTTGGTGATGCCGAGCTAGATACCCTTATCGATCACGAGCGTCTTGATTGGCGCTACGTGGATGGCGAGCAGCGTTTCTTGCAAAGCTGCGTAGAGTCGCTGCGTCTGTACCCCAACGATGTTCCGGGCCTTGCCTGCCCACCGACCGATCGCGCGGATCAACTTGCCGTGCTCGACGAGATGCGCTCGAAGGGATATGCCGAGCGCCGCGTGCGCGTGCGTCATACGCTCGGTGTGGGCAAGGATGTCGAGGTGAATCCCGAGACGCACGTCATGGCGTGGATTCCGTATCCTTCCGGCCAGCAAGTGGCGGACATCAAACTCGTTGAGGCGAGCGAGGGGGCACAGATTGCGCCTGCGACAGCGCCGCAGCGCACGATTCACTGGGATGTACAGGGCGAGCGTTCGTTCTTTGTCGAGTATGAGTACACCATTCGCGCTCCCTATGTGGACCTGTGGGCAGACAATCCTGTTGCCCCCGTATGGGATGCGCCGTTTGCTTCCGCGCCTGCTCCTACGCCAGAAGATCTTGCCGCCGAGGAGCCGCATCTGGTGTTCACTCCGTACCTGCGCTCGGTTGCCGAACGCCTATATGCAGATATTCCTGCCGAGGATATGCTCGAGCGCGCTCGTGCGGCGTATCTGTGGGTTACGCAGAATGTGGACTACCGCTATCAACCGGCCTACGTGCTGCTAGATTGCATCGCGGATTCGTGCGCACGTTCTCGCCGTGCTGATTGCGGCGTGTTCGCTTGCACGTTTATCACGCTGTGTCGCTTGGGTGGCGTTCCGGCGCGCTGGCAGAGCGGTTTGTACGTAAAGCCCGATTCGGTGGGCTGCCACGATTGGGCGATGTTCTACATTGAGGGCCTGGGCTGGCTTTGGGCCGATTGCTCCTTTGGTTCCGCGGCGCGCCGCGAGGGAGACGACGCTCGCAGGCACTTCTATTTTGGCAACCTTGGGCCCTGGCGCATGCCTGCCAACGCGCGTTTCTTCGCCCCGCTCACGCCTGCCGATCCGGCTTTGCGCGACGACCCCTTTGACAACCAGATGGGTGAGCTGTGCGTGGATGGCGTCGGCATAACATCGTATGACCGCGAGGCCGAGATTACAGCGACTATGGAAACCCTCTAATCTCTTGGCGATTCTAGGTGCTGCCGCAGCGGTTCTTCGTTTTTTCGAGGAGCCGCTGCGGCGTTTTTGGCGGTTGGGCCCGTGCGCTCTGCGACCTTCCAAATAATGATGGACATTTCATGGCAGTCTGTCGCAAAACTAAAACGCTTAATGCCCTTACAAAATGCTACTTCAATAAAACAATTCGAAATCGGTACCCTAAACTGAAATTGGAAAGTAGACCGCGATTTTAAGCGTTAAAACCCCAGGAAAGCAGGGGGTCGAATAAACGGTCTACCTGGAATTTTCAATAGAGGTACCGATTTCGAAGAGTTTTGAAATGAGCCACTAAAAACGGGGTGCCGAATTAGTTTCGGCGCCCCGTAAAACAGGCTATTTGGAATCGCAGTCCCTTGCAGACGCGCGTGTGCGCCTGAATTAGCTCAGCAGCATGCGGTCGTTGGCGAACTCGCCACCGCTGACCTCTTCGAACTTCTGCAACAGGTCGGGCACGGTGAGCGACTTCTTCTTTTCTCCGGCAACGTCGTAAATAACGCGGCCCTCATGCATCATGATGAGGCGGTTGCCCAGGCGGATGGCGTCATTCATGTTGTGCGTGACCATCAGCGTGGTGAGATTGTTCTCGGCAACGATCTCTTCGGTGAGGCCGAGGACCTTGGATGCCGTTTTGGGGTCAAGTGCTGCGGTGTGCTCGTCGAGCAGCAGGAGCTTAGGCTGCGTGAGGGTGGCCATCAACAGCGTGAGGGCCTGGCGCTGGCCGCCCGAAAGCAGACCGACCTTGGCCTCCATGCGCGTATCGAGACCGAGGTCAAGCTTCTTGAGGAGCGCCGGGAATTCGGCCTTTTCCTCCTTGGTGACACCCCAGGCAAGACCGCGGTGCAGACCGCGGCGCTTGGCGAGTGCCAGGTTCTCGACAATCTGCATGTCGGCGGCGGTGCCGCGCATAGGGTCCTGGAATACACGGCCCAGGTACTTGGCGCGCTGCGGCTCGGTCATGCGCGAGATGTCCTTGCCGTCGAGCTCGATAACGCCCGAATCGAGCGGGTACACGCCGGCGATCATGTTGAGCAACGTTGACTTGCCAGCGCCGTTGCCGCCGATCACGGTAACGAAGTCGCCGTCGTTGAGGACAAGGTCAACACCGGTGAGGGCGCGCTTCTCGGTGACGGTGCCCTTGTTGAACGTCTTCTTGACGCGGGAGAGCTTAAGCATCCTGATCATCTCCCCTCGAGTAAGAGCTGCGTAGTTTGTACTTCTCCCATACGACGGGGATGCACAGGGCGAGCACGACGATGACGGCGGAGAGCAGCTTCATATCGTTGGCGTCCATGCCCATCTGCAGCACGAAGGCGCGGATGAGGAAGTAAACCACAGAGCCCACGACGGCGGCTGCCAGGCGCGCACCGAACTTGGTGAGGCCGCCAGGAAGCAAGCGACCCAGGACCTCGCCGATGACAATGGCAGCAAGGCCGATGACGATAGCGCCGGTGCCCATGCCGATATCGGCGTACTTCTGGCTCTGGCAGATAAGGCCGCCCGCAAGGCCCACGAGAGCGTTGGAGAGCACGAGGGCGATCATCTTGGTGCGGTTGGTGTTGACGCCGAGCGCGCGGATCATATCTTCGTTGTTGCCGGTAGCGCGCAGGGCGGAGCCGATCTCGGTGCCAAAGAACCAATACAGCACAGCCACGATGACAATGGCGATGATGATACCCATAAGAGCTGAGACGGTGCTTTGCGGCAGTCCCGTCAACTTGGACACGTCGGAAAAAATCGTGTCGTTGGCAAGAAGCGGGGTGTTCGATTTACCCATGATACGCAGGTTGATGGACCACAACGAGATCTGGGTGAGAATGCCCGCGAGGATGGCGGGAATCTCAAACACCGTGGTGAGCACTCCCGTGACGGCTCCAGCCAAGCCGCCGGCGACCATGCCGGCAAGAATGGCTACGGCGGGATGAACATGGGCGTTGACGATAAGCACCGCCACGACGCTTCCGCCCAGGGCGAAGCTGCCGTCAACGGTCATATCGGGGATGTCGAGCAGGCGGAACGTGATGAACACGCCGAGCACCATGATGCCCCAGAGGATGCCTTGCGAGATGGCGCCCTGCAATGCGACGGACATGCGATGTGCCTCCTTATGTGAAGTCGGAGCGGTCCCGCCGGAAAGGCGATGCGCTCAAAGTACAAATACCGCTCAATAATACCGCGGGATATCAAATACGCCGCGACGGACCCGTAGGCGGGTGCGTCGCGGCGCAAATAGTGACAAGCGAAAGCCGAGCTCGCCGCCAGACCTTATGCGTCGAGGGCAGAGAGGTCGAGGCCGATGGCCTCTGCCATCTCCTCGTTCTTCACGACGACCAGGTCCTTGGTAGAGAGATGCTCGATGGCCATATCCTCGGGCTTTGCCTCGCCCTTCAAGATCTTGATGGCCATCTCGCCTGCAGCACGGCCCAGGTCCTCGTAGTTGATGGAGAGGGTGAACACGCCACCGGCGTTGCACATGCCCTCTTCGCCAGCGATGAACGGGAGCTTGTTCTCCTTGCAAATCTGACCGACCTGCGCAGCGCCCGCGGCGATGGTGTTGTCGGTGGGGGAGTACAGCGCGTCGACCTTGCCCACGGCAGACTCGACCACGGACTGGATCTCGTTGGAGCTGGAGACGGTGAAGTCGTCGTACTCGATGCCGAGCTTGTCGAGCTCCTCCTTGGCGGCCTTGATCTGGACGTCGGAGTTGGACTCGGCGGTGCAGTAAAGCAGGCCGACCTTCTTGACGTCGGGCAGCACCTTCTGCATCATCTCGAGCTGCTCGGCAACCGGGGTGAGGTCGGAAGCGCCGGTGACGTTGGTGCCGGGCTTGTCGTTATCCTGCACGAGGCCGGAGGCGGCGTAGTCGGTGATGGCACAGCCCACGATAGGAATCTCGCTGGTGGCGGCAGCCGCTGCCTGTGCGGCGGGCGTGGCGATCGCGTAGATGAGGTCGACGCCGTCGCTCACGAACTTGGAGCTGATGGTCTGGCAGGCAGACTGATCGTTCTGAGCGTTCTGCTGGTCGAACTTGACGTTCAGACCGCTTTTCTTGAGAGCCTCGACAAAGCCCTTGTTGGCGGCATCGAGGGCGCTGTGCTCGGTGAGCTGGATCACGCCGATGGTGTAGGTGGCACCGGAGGCTGCGGAGCCTGCGGCGCTGCCGGTGGAGGAGCTATTGGAGCCGCAGCCCACAAGCGTGCCCGCCAGAAGCAAGCCGGCGCTGGCGATGAAGTTCCTTCTGCTGATGTTGGCCATTAAAATCAACCCTTTCAAGTCGTTGGCAAAAGCTGCTGCGCGGGTTGTTTATTCGGGCCATCCGATTGCCGCGCGCATAACGCTTAAGATACCGTGTGCGGTGTTCAATATCATACGTACGCATGCCCGAAGACGCGAAAATAAAGGTCAACGGCTGCGCGTTTGTTACCAATTGTTAATCTTCATCCCGGCAAGGGCGCGTTTGCCGGGGTGAGCGGTTGCGCGGCGGGTGGCGTTTGCCCTGTGAAAAATGGTGGAGAATCGCGAACTCATCTTTTGCGCTACCTCGCGCATGGGTACGCAAGCATGTACTATATGAATGCATATGATGCATGAGCGCTGGCGGCACGAGCGCCAACGTGCGGTATCAAGACGAAAGGAGCCCCCGTGGCTGTTGATGAAGAATATCTCAAGAAGGTTCTCGACGAGATTCGCCCTAACCTTCAGGCCGATGGCGGAGACCTCGAGTACGTAGGCGTCGATGAGGACGGCGTGGTGTCGTTGGAGCTGCAGGGTGCCTGCGCCGGTTGTCCCATGAGCCAGCTCACGCTCTCCATGGGTATCGAGCGCGTTTTGAAGGAGCATGTGCCCGGCATCACGCGTGTTGTCGCTACGAACCTGCCCGGTGAGGCGGCGGACATGCTGGACGAATACGAGCCGTTCTAAGCTGGTAGCGATTGATTTGATATGTGCCCGCTCCCGTTAAAGGACTGCAGGCATATGTAAGCCACGGGCGTTCGCATCTAGCGGGCGCCCGCTTGATATAGCGGTAGAAATATCTGGCAACAATAACCGTAAAGACAAGAGGACATCGTGCTCAACGAGTTGTATCAAAGTTTGGACCCCGTGGCGATATCGGCTGGTCCCATTACCATCTACTGGTATGGAATCGCCTATATCGTGGGAGCTATTATCACAGGTGTGGTGATGTATCGCACGCAGCGACGCTGGGGCCTTAATCTGACGATTGACGACCTGGTGAGTGTGGTTGTGGGCGTGGTCTTTGGCCTGATTATCGGTGCACGCCTGTTCTATGTTGTCTTTTATGGCGGCGGCTACTACCTGGCGCATCCGCTTGAGATTTTCGCCGTCAACGAGGGCGGCATGAGCTTCCATGGTGGCCTGGTGGGCGGCATCGCGGGCGGAACCATCGCGTGCCGCATCTACAAGATCTCGGCATGGACCGTTGCTGACCTCGCGGTGTGCGGAGCCCCGCTCGCGCTCATGCTCGGTCGTTTTGCGAACTTCGTGAACGGCGAACTGTGGGGCAAGCCTACCGATCTGCCGTGGGGCGTGGTTTTTGGTGGTGCCGCGGGCACGATGCCCCGGCATCCCTCCCAGCTCTACGAGGCCTTGCTCGAGGGCATTGTGCTCTTCTGCGTGTTGCAGATTTTGAGCCGTCGCAAACCCGTGCTGCCACAGGGTACGTTCATGGGCGTCTTTGTGATGGGTTATGGCATCGTGCGATTCTTGGTTGAATTCGTGCGCGTGCCCGATGCCCAGCTCGGATATCTCTTGGGTGGCGTCATCACCATGGGCCAGCTGCTTTCCCTGCCGCTTGTGGTGGTGGGTGCGGCACTTGTCGTCTATGCGCAGCGCAAAGCGCGCCCGCAGGTGGACTACCTGGAAAAGTGACGGTAGGGCCCGTATCGCTGTCGAGCCGTTGCCGTGCCCCATCCAAAAAAACGCCCCCGCACCCGTTCGATTCGATGGATGCGGGGGCGCTGCTGTGACTATGCTTCGACGAGGACCTGTCGGTAGGTGATGCCGCAGGAATCGAGAATGCGGCGGCTGATGCGTCCGTCGTCGGTGTCGGCGTATTTGTTGTCGAGGTAGACCACCTCGCCGATGCCCACCTGTGCGAGGATTTTCGCGCAGTCGTGACAGGGGAAGAGCGTCACATAGACCGTGGAGCCCTCAAGGTCGCGTAGGCTGCCGCGGTAGTTGAGCACGGCGTTTGCCTCGGCGTGCACCACGTAGTTGTGCTTGTCCTCGAGTGGGTCGTCCGAGGTGCCCCAGGGAAAATCGTCGTCGTTGAGGGCAGAGGGCGTTCCGTTATAACCCACCGAAAGGATGCGGTGGTTCGTGCTTGCAATGCATGCGCCCACCTGTGTGTTGGGGTCTTTGCTCCTGAGCTGTGCGGCAATGGCCACGCGCATGAAGAACTCGTCCCAGCTGATGACGTTTTGGCGCTTAGCTGATGGCATGGGTGCTCCTTTCGGCTTTGCATTGCACCACAGTATAGCCATTATGGCGCCAGTCTATATCGCGAGGGATAGCGCGTTGCACGTAGCGATTGCGTGCAGGCAAAAGAGGGGACTTTATCACGCGCGGCGCGTGGTATATCATGCTTTCCATATGTTTGCAATCCTCGCGCGATGCACCCGCGCGGGTGTGATCGTGTAGAAGGAGACTCGAATGTCCGGACACTCTAAGTGGGCCACTACCAAGCATCGTAAGGGCGCTCAGGACGCCAAGCGTTCTGCCCTGTTCTCCAAGCTGAGCCGTAACATCACCGTTGCCGCTCGCCTGGGCAACGATCCCAACCCCGAGAATAACGCTTCCCTTGCCGCCGCTGTCGACAAGGCAAAGGCTCAGTCCATGCCCAAGGACAAGATCAAGTCTGCTATCGACAAGGCCTTTGGCGCCGGCGCCGACGCCGCCGTTTACGAGAACATCTCCTACGAGGGCTATGGTCCCGCAGGCGTTGCTGTTTACGTTGAGTGCCTGACTGACAACCGCAACCGCACGGCTGCCGATGTTCGCTCCGCCTTCTCTCATGCCGGCGGCAACCTGGGTACTTCCGGTTCCGTTTCCTTCCAGTTTGAGCGCAAGGGTCAGGTTGTTGTTGTCAAGGAGATCCTCGACCCCAACGCCAAGAAGGAGACCATGATCGCCAACGGCGCTGCTGGCGACGAGGACGAGTTCATGATGGCCGTGGCCGAGGCCGGCGGCGAGGACTACGAGGATGCTGGCGACGAGTGGGTCGTTTGGACCAACCCCGGCGATCTGATGGCCGTTTCCAAGGCTCTTACTGCTCAGGGCATCGAGGTCAAGGGTTCCGAGCTCACCATGGTTCCCACCACCCCGACCGAGGTCTCCGGCGCCGACGCCAAGAAGGTCCAGCGTCTGGTTGACCGTCTTGAGGAGCTCGACGACGTCCAGGATGTGTACCACACCATGGACATGACCGACGAGGTCATTGCCGCTCTCGAGGAGGAGTAGGCACCGTTGCGCCGTCGCGCAATGTGACAGGATTGTTATCGGGCCGGGGCTGTGTGGTTTACACAGACCCGGCCCGATTCGTTTATTCTTAAAGAGTTGCTGTGGCGTGCAACGCACGCGGGGCATACGGGTATATGAGAGCCTTAAGGCTGTTGAGCTATTGGACGAAAGGAACAGGGCATGCGAGCACTGAGAAGAATTCTCGCGCTTATCTACCTGCTTTCAGGTGCCTTGGTCATTGCCATGTTCGCCGGTTATCTGTTTTCGCCCGCGGCACGCAACATCGAGGTTTTGTTCCAAAAACCCGCGGTGCGTATCTTTTTGCTCGTATGCATGGTCATCTTAGGTCTGGGCACCCTGATTGCGGCGATTCGCATGATGGTGCATCGCCGCGCCGTGACGTGTGTGCATCCGCAGGCGAATCCCGATATCGAGGTGAGCCTCGCTGCCATCGAATCGGTGGCGCGCTCGGCGGCACAAGACCCTACGGCGCTCATCGAGTCGGTCGAGGGCCGCGTGGTTGGTCGCGACGCCGATCAAGTGCGCGTTCGTATCGACGCCATCGCACTAGGCAGAGATAACCTGACCGAGCGTGCTCAGTGCATCCAAGCGCGTGTGACTCAAGCGCTCGACACTATGCTCGGAGCTGCGGGCGCAACCGTTCGCGTACGCTTCCTTCCCAGTAAGACCACGATTACGACTCAGGAGGTCACTCGTGAGTAAACCCGGCAAGCAAACGTCTAAGGCATCCAAACCTCGCCTGACTATCGAGTCTCAGGACGAGGCGAAGACCGGCGCGACAACATCGCAGACGACCAATGGCTCCACGCCCGTAGACGACGAGATCGATTTCCACGAAGCAGCGGGATTCATTCGCGGATTGGGCATGCTCATGTGGCGTTATGCGCGTTCACATCCGCATACGGTTCTTTACGGATTCATCGGCTTCGTGCTCGCGGCGCTCATCTTGATCTTGGGCCTGTGGAACACGATTGTCATCGCGGTTTTCGTGTTCGTGGGAGCCACGCTGGGGCAAGTCCGCGACGGTGATAACGCGATCGTCAACTTTTTTGGCAAGTTATTCGACAGGCACTAAGGCCAAGGCAGGAGTATCTCATGGCGGAGATTGAGCAGACCAACAGCGAGGATACGCAAGATCAGGTTGAGGAGTTCATCGAGGCAACGGTTGAGCCCGAGGACGGCGCCATCGTGACGGCGGATGCCGAGGACGAAGATGAAGACGATGAGCTCGTCGAGTCTGAAGACTCACTCACCTATTCCAACGGCGTGATCGAGAAGATCGTTGCTATGGCCACGCGCGAGGTGCCTCACGTGCTGGGCATGAAGGGCAATCTCATGCACTTTGTGCAGGAGCAGTTTGGTGCCGAGAATCTCACCAAGGGCGTGAGCGTCGAGGTCACCGATGACAATCGCGTTGTGGTGAACATCTCTGTGATCATCGAGTATGGTGCGTATGCCCCCGATATCTTTGAGGAGGTCAAGGAGCGCGTCACCGAGCGTCTTGGCGCTATGACCGGTCTTGAGGTCGCAGGCATCAACTTGCGCATCGAGGATGTTTTGACGCCCGAGGAGTACGAGGGCAGCGAAGAGTAACGTATTGGTAATGTTTCGCCTGAATATGGGACAAGCGGCTAAAATCTGTTTGCTAAGCATCGAAGTACGTTAGGATGTTGAGTAGAAGGAAGTCCCATTGGAAGGAGATCTACCATGTTCTGTGGCAATTGCGGCCAGCAGCTGGCAGATGGCGCTAAGTTTTGTCCCACGTGCGGCTCGCCCGTAGCGGGTTCTGCACCTGCACCTGCTCCTGCTCCGGCTCCCGTGCCTGCGCCTGTGCACACTCCGGCTCCGGCTGGTGACAGCGGCCCGTATTCCTCTACGACGCCGGGCCAGGCTCCGCAGGATTTCTCGTATCAGGCGAACTCCAATCCGTATGGTGCTCCGACGCCCACCGCGCCGCAGAGTGGCATGCCATTTGTGCCTGTGCAGGCCGATCGTAGCCTGCCGATGTGGATTATCCTCTCCATCGTCACCTGCGGCATCTACTCGTGGTACTTCCTCTATGGTCTGGCGCGCGACATGAACGTCATGTGCCAAAACGACGGAGAGACCACGCCTGGTTTGGGCCAGTTCATCCTGCTGTCCATCGTCACCTGCGGCTTCTATGCGTATTGGTGGTATTACAAGATCGGCAACCGCATGCAGACCAACGCTCCGCGCTATGGCCTGCAGTTCCAGGAGAACGGCACCACCATTTTGATGTGGCAGATCATCGGTGCGTTCCTGTGCGGTCTGGGCCCCATCGTTGCGATGAACATCATCATCAAGAACTGCAATGCCATGGCTGCTGCCTATAACGCGCGCATGGGTGCGTAAATCGGTTTTTATGCGTATGACGTTTCCAGAGGGCACGGCGAGCTGGGTTCGCCGTGCCCTCTCTTTTCTGGGTATCTTCTTGGGCGCGACGCTGCTGCTCTATATCACCGATATCGGCTGCATCATTCGCGCGATTACCGGGGTGCCGTGCCCTGGCTGCGGCATGACGCGCGCATGGCTGGCATTTCTTACCGGTCGTTTTGATGCCGCGCTGGCATACCATCCCCTGTTTTGGTGCGTGCCTGTGGTGCTGCTGATTCCGACGGCACAGGAGCTGTTTCCAAAGACCAGGCGCGCGTGTTGGATTATCGCTTGGGTGCTCATCGTTCTGTTTGTTGGCGTATGGCTATGGAGATTGATGACCCCGCACGATGCCGCTCTGCTCTTTTGCGGCCATGTGCCCGCGGGCGTTGACAACGACATCATCCATCTGCAGCGCCCCCTATGGTTTGAGTTGCTGCCATAGCGAGGGGATGGCCGGCTCGCCGGCTACGCGCTGCCGTCGTGCCATTCTTCGATAAAACCGCGCCGCTCGGCTGTTTCTCCTTTCAAGTCGATGGCGCTTGCGTTAAGTCGTGCTAGTTTTTCTCCGGTTGTGCCAAGACGGCAACGTTACATGCGGAGAGGAGCGGGTATGTCCACCACGCCTGATGGCCAGACTCAGGCTGCTGCGGATACGACGGCGAGTACGATGCACCATACCCCCGTGGAGCCGATGGAGCACGTGGTGAGCCCCGAGGACATCGAGCGAGGCGAACGCATGGAACGTCGACGTTCCGCCGAACCGGGCTTTTGGCGCTTTTTTGTCGAGCTCAATGCCGGTCTTATCCTCACGGCCTTTGCCATCGTCGCCTTCAAAACGCCCAACCACTTTGCGTTTGGCGGCACCTCGGGCGTCTCGGTTATCCTGTCTACGCTGGTGCCGACGCTTCCCGTGGGCGTCTTCATGTGGATTCTCAACATCATCTTGGTGGTGCTGGGATTCATATTCCTTGAGCGCCGAGCGATTATCTGGAGCGTCTTTGCCTCCTTTGCGCTTTCGGCATATGTTTCGCTTTTCGAGCTTTTTATTCCCTCGACGGTTTCGATGACGGGAGATATGTGGCTCGATCTTTGCTTTGCAGTGATCTTGCCGTCCCTGGGCAGTGCGATTGTTTTTGATATCGGCGCGTCCACGGGCGGAACCGATATCCTCGCCATGATTCTTAAACGCAAGACGACGCTCGAGATCGGACGCGCCCTTTTGTATGTCGATATCGGCATCGTTGTCATCGCGGCGTTTTTGTATGGTCCGCGCGTGGGTCTCTACTGCGTGCTGGGATTGTTCGCCAAGACCCTGGTGGTCGATAAAGCAATCGAGAGTATCCACCTGCGCAAGGTCTGTACGGTAATTTGCAGCGAGCCGGAGCGAGTCGAGCGCTTCATTGTGCAAAAGCTCAATCGCACGGCGACGATCAGCCGTGCTTACGGCGCGTTTACCGGTGAGTGCGTCACAGTGATCATGAGCGTGCTAAGCAGGCGCGAGGCCGTGCAGCTCAGGCGCTTTGTTCGCGAGATCGACGAGCACGCGTTTATCACGATAGTCGACAGCTCCGAGATTGTGGGCAAGGGTTTTCGCGGCGTGATGTAAGGCGGCGACTGCTGGTGCCAAGCTGCTGAAGGTTTTATAGGAGGCGACGGCTCGGCCCGTGTGGTGCCCCGCCGTCGCCATGGCGTTTTCCCGAGTGCTAATTCTTGCGCGAACGGCGTGCTGCCTGAGCAGCCTGCGCTGCTTCGCGACGCGCTTCGTGGGCATTGTGGATGGCCTCGCGTGCGGTGGTGGCGGCACCCGCGGCGGCACGCAACTTGTCGGCGAGCTCGGGGTTGCTTTCGGAAACGTGGGCGACTACGGGGCCGTCAAGTTCGGCTTGCGTGGGTTCGGCCAAAAAGTCGATGGCATACTGGGCGCCGAGCATGCTGCCCTTGGCGAGCACGGTTTCGTCAATCTTGTAAAAGCACGAATGCTGGGCATACGTAGCGCCAATGGCGGGGTTGCGACAGCCCAAGAAGGCGAGCACGCCGGGCACGCGGCGCAGGTACTCCGAGAAGTCCTCGCCCGAGAGGGTGCCCTGGTAGTGGCCAACGCCTTCTTCGCCCAAGAGCTTGACGACGGCGGTGCGGCAGCGCTTTGATGCTGCGGGTTCGTTTTCGACCTTGTAGTTGGCGATGGTATAGTCCGTGAGCTCTGCCTCGGCGCCCAAGGCGGCAGCGGTGTGCTCGACGATACGGCGGATGTGATCGGGAACCGCGTTGTGCGCGGCCTCGCTGTAGGTGCGCACGGTGCCCGTGAGATAGGCGGAGCCGGCGATGACATTGCGTGCGGTGCCTCCATGGAGCTCGCCTACGGTCACGACAGCGGGCTCGTACGGGCTAATCTCGCGCGCGACGATGGTCTGCAAGGCATTGACGATCTCGGCAGCGACCATGATGGCGTCGTGGCCGCGCTGAGGCATGGCGCCATGGCACGACGTGCCGCGCACGTCGACGCGGAACCAATCGGTGTTGGCCATGCGCGGGCCTGGCTCGCAACTTACGGTGCCGGCCTCAACCTCGCTCCAGATATGCATGCTAAACGCGCCGTCCACGCCGTCGCAGACTCCGGTGCCGATCATCATCTTGGCGCCCTGGCCGTTCTCCTCGGAGGGCTGGAACACGATGCGCACCTCGCCGTGGATGTCATCGGTCATATGGCGCAAGATCTGCAAGGTGCCGAGCATCATGGCGATGTGGCAATCGTGGCCGCACGCGTGCATAAAGCCTTCGTTGACACTGGCGAACTCCTCACCGGTCTGTTCGGTGACGGGCAGGGCGTCGATATCGGCGCGCAGCAGGATGCGGCGGCGCGGCGTGCCGTCTTCGCGGTAGGCATCGGGCGCGGTGCCACGCAGGGTCGCTACGAGGCCGGTTTTGAGCGGGCGCTCATAGGGGATGTTCATGGCATCGAGCTGATTGGCGATATCGGAGGTAGTGCGCACCTCGGCCAGGCTCGGCTCGGGGTATTTGTGGAAATGGCGGCGCTGCCTGATGATATAGGGCTCGAATTCGGCGGCGATGTCGTGGATGCACTGGGTCACTTCCTGTGGCGTGCGTGCGTCTTTATCGCTCATGATCTGCTGTGCGCGAGTCTTCATTCTTTGCCCCTTAATTTTTTCGGCTGCATCTCCTTAAGTATAGTGATGGGCGCGCATTGCGCGTACACTGCATTGCGTGTTCACATGGGGCTTCATCGCCATGAAGAGGAAGAGATGATGTTGATGAAGATGCAAAGCGCCGGTCAAAACGACCTGATAGTTCGCTCGAAGCGCGTCTTTACCTCCGAGGACGGCGTTGACGACCCCCGCGAGCTTGCCTTTTACGTGCATGAAGGGCGCATCGTCGCCATCGGGGAGCCTGAGCGCGTTCTTGCCGAGGCTCCTTCGGGCGTTCCCGTGGTCGATTATGGTGACCGCTTTGTTTGCCCTGGTTTTCACGATGCCCATCTGCATTTCTTCCACACTGCCGTGGGCGGCTCTCCCTACATGCTCATGTATATGGGCAAGAGCGAAGAAGACCTGGTGGAGCGTACGGTGGAATTCGCGCGCAACCTTCCTTCAGATGCTTGGGTAGTGACACAAGGGTGGCGCGATTACCGCTGGACTCCTCGTCAACATCCCACCAAGCGTTCGCTCGACCGTGCATTCCCCGACCGTCCGTGTGCGATGTATTCGGGTGACGGCCATACGCTGTGGCTCAACAGCGCCGCGCTCGACGCTCTGGGCGTGACGCCCGATACCGAGCCTCCGGCGGGCGGCAGTTTCGATACCTTTGAGAACGGTGAGCTTACGGGCATTGCGCACGAGGCCGCCGCTATGCAGTTGCTGCCGCGCTGCCTGGAGTGGTTGGGCGAGGACCGCATCGCCGAGGCATATGCTCAGCAGATGCAGCGCATGGCCGAGCAGGGCATCACGTCGATGTGCGATATGTCGCTCATGCCTATGCCGGGCTGCGATTTTATCCGCGACGACGTGTATGACAAGCTGCAGGAAGAGGGACGCCTGTGCGTTCGCGCGCACCTGTTCCCCACGCTGCTCGACGATCAATCTCGCCTGTTTGACCTGCAGCGTCGCTACGAGGGTAATGAGCTGCTCTCGGCACCGGGGTTCAAGCAGTTTTTCGACGGTGTTTCGAGCGAGCATACCGCGTTCCTTACCGAGCCGTATTCCAACCCGCGTTTCCCGGGTGATCGCGGTCGCCTGACGATTCCTGCCGAGCGTATGCGCGAGCTGGTGCTGGCTGCCGCCAAGGCGGGCGAGCCTGTGCGTATCCACGTGATCGGTGACGGGGCGATCCATGCGGCGCTCGATATCTTTGAGGAGGCGCGTGACCGTTTTGGTGCGCCGACGCATGGGCACAACACCTTGGAGCATCTGGAAAATCTTCTGGCCGAGGATGTCGATCGCCTGCGCGAGCTGGGCGTGGTGGCCTCGAGCCAGCCGTGTCATATCACGTTGGATCCCGGCGGTCCTGAGCGTGACCTTGGCGAGGAGCGTGCTCGGATTATGTGGCCGTTTGCTACATACGAACAGCGTGGCATCCGCCAGGCGTTTGGTACGGATTCGCCCATCACGGTTATCGATAGCATGCATGTGATCTATACGGCCGTTACGCGTCAGGACCCGCAAAGCCGCTGGCCCGAGGGCGGGTGGCATGCCGACGAGAAGATTTCGGCCGCAGCCGCGATTCGCAACTACACGCTCGGCAGCGCCTATGCGGCGGGAGATGAGGAGAATCTGGGCAGCCTCGAAGTGGGCAAGTATGCCGACTTCGTTGTGCTCGATCAAGATCTTACGGCAATTGATCCGCAGGAGATTCTCGATACTCGAGTTCTTGCGACATACCTGGGCGGTGCCTGCGTGTTTGAGCGCTAGGGGGCGCGTGGTGTTCGTGTGGACGGGTTCTGTCTACGCGATCGAGTGGCGGTTTTTCGAACATTTTGGATTGAGTGGCGGTTTTTCGAACGTCTGACGAGGTGAAGCGGCGTTATTTCGTTTGATTATCCGCCACTCATTTTGGAATGCACGTTTTGCCGCCACATGTTTTGGGGAGAACTTGGGCCAATGTGCGATTTACCGCCACTCGTTCTGACGAGAGTTCGGGAAGCACACGTTTTGCCGCCACTCATCTCAAGGGGGCCTTCAGATGGATGTGGAATGTACCGACGAGATGTGTCGAGATGTACCAGAAGCGACTGCCTAGGGGCCCTTCTAACGCGCAAGCTTTCCAGCGAAGATCCCTCGTTAACATCTTGCTCGCCTTGGTCTGGGGCGATTCATAAAATCTAAGTGCCAAGAAATAAGATTTTTTGCATTTGCGTTGTATAAGTTGGAATCGCTGGGTACTATTCATACCGTTCGTAACGAGAGAGGGCCATCGCGCACGTTTTGGCGCATGGCAACAAAGGAGGAACAAAGCATGTCTTTGAAGCCGCTTGCAGATCGCGTTCTCATCAAGCCGGACGCCGCCGAGCAGAAGACCGCTTCTGGCCTGTATATCGCCAGCAACGCTCAGGAAAAGCCCCAGCGCGGCACCATCGTCGCCGTGGGCGCCGGTAAGGTCAACGACAAGGGCGAGCGCATCCCCATGGATGTCAAGGAAGGCGACGTTGTCATCTACGGTAAGTTCGGTGGCAACGAGGTCAAGGTCGACGGCGAGGATTACCTGCTGATGCGCGTCGACGATATCTACGCCGTCGTCGAGTAGCTTTCTCGGACATCTATCTTTACCGCGCGCCGCTATGACTCGGACCTGCGCGCGGTGTCACTTCTTTTTGGAGGAATAATCAATGGCTAAGAACATCACGTTCAACACCGACGCTCGCGCCAAGCTCGCCAAGGGCGTCAACACCCTGGCCGATGCCGTCACCGTTACCATGGGACCCAAGGGCCGCTACGTTGCTCTTCAGCGTTCCTATGGCGCTCCTACCATCACCAACGACGGCGTTTCCGTTGCCAAGGAGATTGAGCTCGAGGACAACATCGAGAACATGGGCGCTCAGCTGGTGAAGGAGGTCGCTACCAAGACCAACGACACCGTGGGTGACGGTACCACCACCGCAACCCTGCTTGCTCAGGCTATCGTCAACGACGGTCTGCGCAACGTTGCCGCTGGCGCTAACCCGCTGGCCATCCGTCGTGGTATCGACAAGGCTGTCAACGCTGCCGTTGCCGAGATGAAGGCTCAGGCTAAGCCCGTCGAGACCAAGGACCAGATTGCTTCCGTCGGCACCATCTCTGCTGGCGACCCGCAGGTTGGCGAGAAGATCGCTCAGGCCATGGAGGTCGTGGGCAAGGACGGCGTCATCACCGTCGAGGATTCCCAGACGTTCGACATCACCATCGACACCGTTGAGGGCATGCAGTTCGACAAGGGCTACGTCTCCGCTTACTTCGTCACGGACAACGACCGCATGGAGGCCGTGATGAAGGATCCGTACATCCTCATCACCGACCAGAAGATCTCCAACGTTCAGGACATCATGCCTGTTCTCGAGGCTGTCCAGCGCACCGGCAAGGGCCTGCTCATCATTGCCGAGGATGTCGAGGGCGAGGCTCTGCCCACGCTCGTGCTCAACAAGATCCGTGGCGCTCTCAACGTCTGCGCCGTCAAGGCTCCGGGCTACGGCGACCGTCGTAAGCGCATGCTCGAGGACATCGCTGTCCTCACCGGTGGCCAGGCTGCTCTCGATGAGCTGGGCATCAAGGTTGCCGACATCACTGCTGATATGCTCGGTACCGCCAAGTCTGTCACCATCTCCAAGGACAACACCACCGTCGTGGGTGGCGCTGGCTCCAAGGAGGCTATCGACGCCCGCATCGCTCAGATTAAGGGCGAGCTCGAGCACACTGATTCCGACTTCGACCGTGAGAAGCTCCAGGAGCGTCTGGCCAAGCTCTCCGGCGGCGTTGCTGTGATTAAGGTTGGCGCTGCTACCGAGACTGAGCTCAAGGAGATCAAGCACCGCGTTGAGGACGCCCTGCAGGCAACCCGCGCTGCCGTTGAGGAGGGCATCGTCGCCGGCGGCGGCGTGGCCTTCATGGACGCTGCTCCCGCGCTCGACAAGGTTGAGATTGACGACCCCGAGGAGAAGATCGGCGTCGATATCGTCAAGAAGGCCCTGACCGCTCCTGTGGCCACCATCGCCAAGAACGCTGGTTTCGAGGGCGCTGTCGTGGTCGACAAGGTCGCTTCCCTGCCTGCAGGCGAGGGCCTGAACTCCGCTACCGGCGAGTGGGGCAACATGATTGAGATGGGCGTGCTCGACCCGGTCAAGGTCTCCCGCGTCACGCTGCAGAACGCCGCTTCTGTTGCTTCCCTGATTCTCATCACCGAGGCCACTGTCACCGATGTCCCCAAGAACACGCAGCTTGAGGATGCTATCGCTGCTGCTACCGCTGGTCAGCAGGGTGGTGGCATGTACTAGGCCGTAAGGGCTTGACTTCCCATCGGAAGGCCCCGGGTTTTCTCCTTCGCTGGTCCTCGCCGCTTCGCGGCTGCGGAATCGCTCAGGAGAATAACCCGGGGCCTTCCTGCGTCCGCGCCCTTGAAATCGGGCTCGCGGGGAGGAAGGATGGCGCGCCTTCGGCGCGTTGAAAGGCGCTTCGCGCTGCGGAATGTTGGCTTAGGAAATCCTTCCGGGGCCTTCCTGCGTTCATTCCCTTGAAATCGGGCGGACGAGAGGGAAAGATGGTGCGCCTTCGGCGCAGTTTGGGAAGGGCTTCGCGGCTGCGGAATCGCTCAGGAGAATAACCCGGGGCCTTCCTCCGTCCACGCCCTTAAAATCGGGCTCGCGGGAAGTTCTGGGCGATGCGGGGATCCGTCCCGGGCGCTGGTTCGGCTTTGCCGAACTTCGCGGGACTATGGGTATCAGTCTTGCTTCTTCAATATCTACGAGCACTAACGGGTGGCAATAATGCTGACGGAGAAAAAATCGGGATGCTGATACGTCTTAATGTGCTCGAACATCTTGCCCGAGGCATCGAACGTGTTCGATTCAATGCATGCGACATATGAATTTTTGGATACGTGTAGCAGGTTTGCGACATCGTTGTTGGCGAGTGCCATGGAGATCCGCCGCTTGCTTGTAGCTATTTTGATTCCCAGCGTTTGTTCGATATAAGCGTATGTACCGGTTAGAGCGATTTGCGGTGTGATATCGGGCACCTCGCTGGCAAGGGTGTGCGTTTCTTCCAATGCTACTGGCTTACCATCCGCCAAGCGCAGGCGGCGCATGTGTACAACTTCTGCACCCTTGGGCAGACCTGTGGTGGAGGCTAGCTGTTCATCGGCGATAAGGGCCTCAAAATTGAGCAGCTCTGTTGCTGGTGCGAGGCCGCGTTCGGCACAGACTTCGGGGAAGATCTCGATACCCCCTGTTGCATATCCGTTTGCATCTTGAGGCGTCGGCTGCCAAATGACGGTGACACCCGAACCTTGGCGCGCCTGAACATAGCCAGCGCGGGCGAGTTCCTGCAGGGCTCGGCGTACGGTGGAGTGAGAGCAGCTAAAGCGCGCGCAGAGAGCATCTTCGGTTGGAATCTGCGTTTGAAATGCGTACGTGCCGGATTCGATTCCTTCGCATAACTCTCGGTAAATATCGCGATAGATACTTCTGACCATGATTCACCCTTGATTCATTCGAATAACCTTCTAATATAGTAGACAATAATTCATTCGAATGAATTATTGAACAGCAAGCTCGCATTCAATATGTTCGTTGCGTTGACAGCGAAGGGCGGCAGTAAGGGGAGGATGAGATGTTCAGGGCTGCGTTTTTTGATATCGATGGTACGTTGGTGAGTTTCGAGACGCATAGGGTGCCAGACTCTACGGTCAAGGCTCTTGCGCATATGCGCGAAAGCGGGGTAAAGATCATTCTTGCAACGGGACGCTCTCTGCTGGACGTGCATCCCGACCTGCAGCCAGGCGGCCGAATCGCCGTTGATGCCGTGCTAGCCTTTAATGGTCAGCTCTGCTGCGATTGCAAAGAAACATTTCGTGATTGTCCGCTTGAGGAAAAGGATGTTAGTGCTGTTATCAGTCAGGCGGAGGCGGGGTTATATGACGTTATCCTGATGCAGCAAACGCGATTTTTGATGAGCCGGTATAGCGATCGCATTCGTTCAACAGAGGAGCGCGTGGGGAAAACCGATGCTGAGCTGGGGATTTCTGACGCCTTGTCTGAGCCAACGTATCAGATTTGCGCCTATATCGACGAGGGCGAAGAGAGCATCTTCATGCATGAATGCAGCAATGTCGAGTTTACGCGCTGGTGCGACGGTTTTTGCGACATCATCCCTAAGGGCGGCGGAAAGCCAGCAGGTATTAAGGCAGCGCTTGCACGTTACGGAATTAAGCCGGATGAGTGCATTGCATTTGGTGACGGTGGAAATGACATTGCGATGTTTGGCTGTGTGGGACAAAGTGTCGCCATGGGCGAGGCTTCTGTTGCGGTAAAGGCAGCGGCGTCTTATGTGACTTCGAATGTCGATGATGATGGAATCCTGCGCGCATGCGAGCATTTTGGATTGCTGTAGGAATCAGACTTGTGTGATGAGGGGGGCATGGAGTGGTACCCCGATAGTATCTTCACTTAACTTCGCATTGCGCATGCGTCTGCGACACTGTGCCTGACGCGGCGCAGCGGGTAGCGTAAAATAGGAGCTTGCTTGTTTGCACTGCCAAAGGGGAGGGCAGCCACGGTATGGCTCAACAACACGACCTGTTTGACGACATCATCGACATCAGCAAGGGGCTTGGTGCCTTGAAGAATCCGCTGGGCGGAATCTCCGATTCGCTGATGGGCGTCGAGTCGGATGAGAATCATTGGAATCCTGCGGACTATAAGGAAAAGCCGCGCGGCAATTCCAATCGTTGTCTTGCCTGCATTCATGAGGGGAGCAGCTGCAACGCCTGCAAGGTTGCCTGCCCGGTCAATGCTGTTGATATTGACGACGGCGGTATCGACATTCTCGATATCTGCCGCAAGTGCGGCCTGTGTGCGGCGGCATGTCCCACCGAGGCGATGAACTCTCCCAAGATCAAGCCCAAGCAGCTTTACGACAAGATTGCCGGCGCTGCGACATCGCATACCACGGCGTATGTCACGTGCACGCGTGCGCTGCGCCGCCGTCCGCGCGAGAACGAGATTGTGCTTGCCTGCATTGGCGACGTGACGCCCGAGGTTTGGTTTGCTGTTCTGGCCGATTACTCCAACGTGAGCGTGTACTTGCCGCTTGGCATCTGCGACCACTGCAAGACCACGACCGGCGAAGAGATGCTGGGCGATGCCATCGCCACTGCCGAGGAATGGGCGGGCACGGGCTTGGGCCTTGAGGTAGAGGCGCGCGACCTCAAATGCGTGAAGCGCCGCGAGTACGAGCGCAAGGAATTCATGGACAACATGATGCGCACGACGGGCCTTACCGTCTCCAAGCTCAATCCTGCCGCCGCTGCCGTGGCTTCGGTGACGCAGAAGCTCAAGGTTCATAGCGATCGCATTACGGAGCTCGAGCGTACCCTCAACAATGCCTGCGGTTCCACCGACTTCAAGCGTCGTCGCGTCTTGACTCAGAATCGTCAGCTGCTGCTTTCGGCCCTGCAGGACCACCCCGAGCTTGCCGATAATATCGAAGCATCCATCCCTCAGTGCGATTTCGATAAGTGCACTATGTGCGGAGCCTGCGTCGATCTGTGTCCCACGAACGCTACCGACTTGGTGGGTTCGGGCAAGTTCACCATCGAGCCGGAGTATTGCGTGGGGTGCGGCCTGTGCGTTGAGGCGTGCGAGAACCATGCGCTCAAGATGGTGACGTGCCCGGGGTCCGAACTTGTGGTGCCCGACCCGGAGGCCGAGAAAAAGGCTGCCGAGGCCGCAAAGGCTCGTGAGGAGGCGGCCAAGATGAAGGCCGACGCCAAGAAGAAGCTCACCAAGGTCCTGGATCAGGTTGAGAAACTCGCAGATTAAACGTGCGAAGTGCCCGCTTGCGGGCGCGCCGCGCCAAAGACTGCTATCGTAGATGCGTTAACGAGAATCCGTCGCCGCAGCGACGGCATGAGAAAAGGAAAGCCATGTCCCTGTCTATCGGCATCGTCGGCCTGCCCAACGTGGGCAAGTCCACGCTCTTCACCGCGCTGACCAAAAAGGGCGGTCTTGCTGCCAACTATCCCTTTGCCACGATTGACCCCAACGTGGGTATCGTCGATGTGCCCGATGCGCGTCTGCAAAAGCTTGCCGACATCGTGCATCCGGGTCGCATTGTGCCTGCTGCGGTTGAGTTTGTTGACATCGCCGGCCTGGTCAAGGGTGCAAACGAGGGCGAGGGCCTGGGCAACCAGTTCTTGGCCAACATCCGCGAGACCGACGCTATCTGCGAGGTCGTGCGTTACTTCAAAGATCCCAACGTCATGCGCGAGGTTGGACGTACCGGCGAGTTCGTGGACCCTGTGGCCGACGCCGATACCATCATGACCGAGCTGATTCTGGCAGACCTTTCCACGCTCGAGAAGCAGCTGCCCAAGCTGGAGAAGGAGTCCAAGCGCGATAAAGAGCTGGCTCCTAAGTTTGAGGTTGCCAAGCGCCTGGTCGATTGGCTCAACGACGGTAACCGTGCCGCCACCATGGAGATGACTGACGAGGAGCGCCTTGCTGCCAAGGGTCTGTTCCTGCTTACGATGAAGCCGATTCTCTACGTTGCAAATGTCGACGAAGATATGCTCGGCGATGATTTTGATCCCATCGACGGCGTGAAGCCCATTCCCATCTGCGCTAAGGTCGAGGCGGAGCTTTCCGAGCTCGACGCAGAGGAGGCTGCCGAGTACCTGGAGAGCCTGGGCCTTGACCAGCCGGGCCTGGACGTGCTTGCGCAGGCTGCCTATGATTTGCTGGGTCTTCAGAGCTTCTTTACTGCCGGCGAGATGGAGGTCAAGGCCTGGACGGTGCGCAAGGGCGCGACAGCTCCGCAGGCCGCTGGCGTGATTCACACCGATTTCGAGCGCGGCTTCATTAAGGCCGAGGTTATCTCGTATGACGATTACATCGAGCTTGGCGGCGAGCAGGGAGCGAAGGCCGCTGGCAAGCTGCGCATCGAGGGCAAAGAGTACATTATGGCCGACGGCGACGTGGTGCACTTCCGCTTTAACGTGTAGCGACGCTTCCTCGCCCCTTACCTAACCAACGACAAAAGGAGCAGACGGTATGCTTGACGAGTATGGACAAAAAGCCAAAGTCATGAGCATTGTGCTGGTGATTTTGGGCCTCATTCCGCTGATTGTTGCCGCGGTGGTGTTGCCGCAGTTTGCCGATCAGGTTCCCATGCGCTATGACGCAGCGGGTGCCGTGACGCGCTGGGGAAGCCGCTGGGAGCTTTTAATCACCCCCATTTTCGCGCTCGTGTTCAGCCTGGCGTCGATTGCCTATGGCAGAAAGCAGGCGCGTGCGCATACGGAATCGGACGCTATGGCGCGCATGATCTTTACGCGTAACGTGCGCTCCGGCCTGGTGCTTGCGGTTCTTTTGAACATCGCCAACGTGTATCTGATGTGCGTCTCGGCGGGAATTGCCGGTCCGTTTGTCTTTTAGGGATGGCATCGATCGCCAGTACCTAACATGCTAAAAAGCCAGCTCCTGTGGGGCTGGCTTTTTTTACTGCTCGTTTTGGTCTTTAATCAAATCGGAAGGGGTCGTTTGGAGAACGTCTGCCAGGCTCTGCAGCGTGTCGAGCCTGATGTTACCGAGCCCCTGTTCAATGCGGTCGAGAATTGGTCGCTGGATATTCGCGGCAATGCACAGGTCGACCTTCGACAGGCCTAGTTCCTCGCGTCTCGCTTTGATGTTTTGACCCAGGGTTTTGCGCAAAAAGATATCCATGCCTGCGAGTGTCGTTGCGGGCATGGAAATATCTGTCAAGTAAACTATACATTGCTGTGTGGCGTGGCTGCCACGAAGGCATTGAAATTGGGGCTATTAAACTCCTGAATAATCAGGCTATTCCCAATCCATGCGATCAAAGTTGATGGGCTGCATAAACAGCTCCTTGACGGTCTGGGAATCGCTCGAGACACCTCGTGCCCACATGGTTTTTGCCACGAGTGCCTCGGTGGTCATGTCGTCGCCCTTGAGGATGCCGGGGTGCTCGGCGTAGGCGCGGCCAACTTCGTAGACGCCCAAATCGAGTCCCTCTTCCGGTACCTGCGTGGTGATAACGGCGGTGCGTCCAGAGTCAACCCAGTCAAAAATTGCCTGCTTAAAGGAGAGGCCATCCTCGTTTTCGTACTCAGGGATGCCGCCGATGCCAAAGGTCTCGATAATAACGGCGTCGTAGCTTGCTTTGAGCGCCTCAAAGATGCGTGGGTTTACACCCGGAGTGAGCTTGAGGGTGAAGACTGCCTCGTCAAGTGCATCAAAGAATCGGGGCTCGGCGTGCAGCGGACGCTCGGTATCATGGCGAATACCGAGCATATGCTCTCCGCTGCGGATGATACGGTCGTTTCGCACATAGGCGAGGGAGGGGTAATTAACGCTCTTGAAAGCGTTGAAGCTCATGGTGCGCTGCTTGCGTGCGCGCGTACCGGCAATGACGGCACCGCCAAAGACCACGGTGACGTCGCGGGAGCGATCGTCGGTGGCGTAGAGCAAGCTCTGATAGAGATTGAGCTTGGCATCGGTAAAGGGGTTTTCCATAGGCTTTTGGGAGCCGGTGAGCACAATGGGCTTAGGGCTTTCTTGGATAAGGTAGGAGAGCGCCGCCGCGGTGTATGCCATGGTGTCGGTGCCGTGAAGGACCACGAAGCCGTCGTAGCTGTCGTAGGATTCGCGGATGGCGCGAGCGATGCGCAGCCAATCGCTAGGGCGCATGTTGGTGCTGTCGATATTCATGAGCTGGGCGACTTCGACCTGCGCCACCCGGGCGATCTCAGGCACTGCCTGGGCGAGTTCTTCTCCCGTGACGGTGGGGGAGAGCCCGTTTCCGTCTTCTGACGAGGCGATGGTGCCTCCGGTGGCAATCAACAAAATGCGCTTCATGACGATCCTTTCCATGCGCTCAGGGGCCATTGTGGCATAAGGCTCGAGGCTTCGTGCAAAAGAGGTGCGCAAGCCAGTTACTTTTCGGTGAATGCCCACGTTGCGTGTATTATTAGTTCTTTGAGAGAGCCACGGGGCGGAGCCGCCGCCCCTGCCGAACAAGAGGAGTCCTATGTCCAAAAACACCTCGAACCAAAAGGTCCTTGTATTCGACTTCGGCGCACAGTATGGCCAGCTCATCGCTCGCCGCGTGCGCGACCTGCATGTGTATTCCGAGATCGTGCCGTGCGATATCACAGCAGACGAGGTGCGCGAGATGGCTCCTTCTGCCATCATCCTTTCGGGCGGCCCCGCTTCCGTGAACGCCGAGGACGCTCCGCGCGTCGACCCCGCCGTATTTGAGCTGGGCGTGCCGGTCCTTGGCTTTTGCTATGGACATCAGATCACGGCTGTGACCCTGGGCGGCACCGTGTTCCATCCCGAGGTGGGCGAGTACGGTCCGGCCGAGTTGCATGTTGCCGGCGGTGCGCTGTTTGAGGGCACCCCTGCCAGCCAGACCGTGTGGATGAGCCACTTCGACGCCGTGAAGGACGTGCCCGAGGGCTTTACCGTGGTCGCTTCGACCGATGTATGCCCCGTGGCCGCAATGGAGAACGCGGAGAAGAAGATCTACACCACGCAGTTCCATCCCGAGGTCAAGCACACCGAGTGCGGTCAGCAGATTCTCAAGAACTTCCTCTTTGGCATCTGCGGCCTTGAGGAAAACTGGTCCATGGATAACCTAGTCGAGAGCATGACGGCCGAGTTCCGCGAGAAGGTGGGCGAGGACCGCGTAATCCTGGCGCTTTCCGGCGGTGTTGACTCCTCCGTGGTGGCAGCGCTTGGCGCTCGTGCCATCGGCAAGCAGATGACCTGCGTGTTTATCAACCATGGCCTGCTGCGCAAAGGAGAGCCCGAGCAGGTGGAAGAGGTCTTCACCAAGCAGTTCGACGTCGACTTTGTCCACGTTCATGCCGAGGACCGCTATGCCGAGCTTCTGGCCGGCGTGACTGAGCCCGAGGAGAAGCGCCGCATCATCGGCACGCAGTTCTGGAAGGAGTTCTTCGCGGTTGCTCAGCAGCTTGAGACCGACGGCAAGCCCGTGAAGTACCTGGCCCAGGGCACCATCTACCCCGACATCATCGAGTCCGGTGCGCGCAAGACCGGCGGCAAGGCCTCGACCATCAAGAGCCATCACAACCTGATCCCGTTCCCCGAGGGCGTGAGCTTTGACCTCATCGAGCCGCTTGACCACTTCTTTAAGGACGAGGTCCGCGCACTTGGTCTGGCACTGGGCCTGCCGGCGCATATCGTGTACCGCCAGCCGTTCCCGGGCCCGGGTTTGGCCATCCGCATCATCGGTGCGGTGGACAAGGAGAAGCTCGAGATCTTGAAGAACGCCGACGCCATCGTACGCGAGGAGCTCGATGCGTATAACCAGAAGCTTTTTGAGGAGACTGGCGACCGCAACTCCGAGCACAGCTGCTGGCAGTATTTCGCGGTGCTGCCCGACATCAAGTCCGTGGGCGTCATGGGCGACGAGCGCACCTATCAGCGCCCGATTATCCTTCGTGCCGTGGAGTCCAGCGACGCCATGACCGCCGACTGGGCCAAGCTGCCCTACGAGGTGCTGGCAAGGATCTCCGGCCGCATTGTGGCCGAGGTGCCCGGCGCCAACCGCGTGTGCTACGACATCACGAGTAAGCCGCCCGCGACCATCGAGTGGGAGTAGGCCGATAGGGTTCTGACCTGCACTTTTGAGTGCCGCAATGTGCCGCTGAGTTTTGTTTCGTACGA